>CADCIP010000005.1 GCA_902801485.1 uncultured Bacteroidales bacterium
CGTGGCAACGACCAACAATCCCCATCCCCTTACGGATGCCACGGGAAGCCGCCGTTATATCTGCATCCAGATTCCCCAGGGCCAGTATATAGATAATGTGGGGGAAATCGACTACGGTCAGCTATATGCCCAGGTGGTTTATGAACTGCGGGAGCTGAAGGCTCCCTACTGGTTCAACAACGAGGAAGTAGCCAGGATTCAGGAACTGAACATAGACTTTGCCGAACAGAAGGATCTGGCAGAAATGGTGGCAATCTGTTTCCGTAAGCCAAAGGAAGGCGAAGAAGGAGAAGCTATGAACTGCAATCAGATGCTGAAAGTTATTCAGACCGAGTATCCCAATCTGAAGATCAGCCACAGTCTAAAAGTTCATTTAGGCTTTGCGCTGAAGGAGTTGGGATACGAGTTTACCAATCGTAGCAATGTACCCTTCTACAAGACTGTACCACTGAAGGCGACGAAGGAACAAAAGTTCATAGCTGCCTAATGGAGTTAGGTGTTGTGTTACCTGTTAGTTACCTGTTGGACAAACAGGTAACACCGCCTAAAGCCGATAACCATCGGCGTTCAGCACTCATCAAGTGAGGTGTTACCTGTTTTTATTTAATTCTTGAAGGTTTAGCTTGATGGCCTCCCGCACTCACTGATATTGATTTACATGCTTATTCACCTCCATTAGCACAAGAAGCTCTTTGAACCTCTCTACTCTCTCTTCTTTCAATAATCCAGCTGAGTAAAGTTTCCTGTTATGCTTAATCCAATTCAGCATATCATGCTCTTCCAGTCTATATTTTGACGGATTCCGGTGCTCACGTTCAATGAAATCCTTCACCTCATTATATCTTGTCAACCAACGTGTCTCTTGATCCATATATCAGCCATCAAACTTCAGACTTCAGCCTTCGTATTACCTCATCCTTCACCCCCTGGATATACACTTCTAGGCTTTGTTTCATTTGGCACTCTAACCTTTAACCATGAACCAAAAATAGTCTTGAATCATGAACCGTATGTGACCATGAACCATTAATCATGAATCTTGAACCAGAAGTAGCCATGAACCAGAAGTGCCGTGAATCCTGAACCATAAGTGGATTGTACCGCCACACTCTCAAAGAGAGAAGGACTAGCTCGACGTATGCAGTGAAAGTCATTACAACGCTACACTCTGCTTGCAGAGAAGCGTCCCTCTGTTGTTCTGTTGCCATGACGGCAGCAGCATCATTGGGAAATATAACTGCCTGGGCATCCTAAGGATTCTTTCGATACTCTCTACGAGCGAATAAGAAAAGCTATTAGTATAGGTACTGAAGCTTGGATGGTCAAGGTTACGCTTGAATCGTTCTATTTCAATTCTATAACAATGTCTTCAGGTAATGCCTCTACCAAATTAATTGGAGGCAGTACTATTTGTGCCAACGGATTTTTAGCCGCCTCACATCTGGCATGTATCTCACCTCTGGCAGCACCCACATTGATTGTTGCTAAATACCTAGAAAAGAATGGTTCTATAACAAACTTATTCTCTTGCAACATCTTTCCGAAAGCCTCTTCTTCGATTTTGAAGACGCATGTGTAGACCAAATTCAGAATACCGTCCCCCTTATACACATAAGTATAATCTACGAGACAACGCACCAATTGACTGGCCGTATTCACTCCAAAAGAGAAATTAGTTTTAACATCAATATTCCCCTCTATTTTTGCAGTTATATCAGCCAGTTTAAACTTTTCTACGTTTAATCCTATGACTTTAAATGGAATAGTATTCATAAAAATGCCTCCTTCCTATAACTATGCGGCTATCGCATATGGATTATCACGACTCTTTTCCACATCTTTCTCAGCAACGTTTTTCACCACGACGTTCTCCTGGCTCCATATCATGGGCTCGCCAACACGAAACGTACTAACATCCAATGTTGACACAGCGTCTATCAAATGACTGTCTGTATAGCAGTCATTAAGAAACTGGTTCCAGCTCTCGCTTGTTTCCTTTGCAAGAGCCTCTTCTAACATTTCTCTTAATAATTTATAGTCAACCATAATCTTTCCTTTTTAACAACGCCCTTCCTTCATGAACTCAAAACTCATAAGACTGTCTAACTTATACAGGACCAACTGGATCCTCTTGCGATAGTTGAATTTCTCAATCTCAGTGTTTGGAGTATCTGCAAACATAACGCCATCCAAAGATTTGTCCCATTTTGCCTTCTTCATGATATATCTACAGACATCATTTGTTCCAATTCTTCGACCACTCTTCTTTTCACAATCTGCTATCACTTGATTAATCATTTCAAGAAAGAACAGATAACCCTCTTCTGAGAACACAGTATCTAAGATATTATCACTTTCTACAACCCCTTTGTATATCTCATATTCACCCGTGTTCTTTTTTGATTGTCTACCCCAAATTATAGCATCATATAGATCGCCCCAGAAGTAGTATCCATACCCAAGCCAAGCATCTGGACGGGTGCACCTAATAGGTTGAGTCAGCCTTTCCACTCTCTTTTCTTGTGTATGAAACATTTCTCTTCTCATTTAATCTCCAAATGTTTTAAATTGCAAAATAAGCAATTTTTGTCGAGATAGTACCAAAACTTCCTTTGTTATTCACTTTAATTAACGATTTGTCCTCGTTATTGTTGTGTTTTATAACATTTCCGTAGTTCCTTTGTTCCATGATTCCGCACTCATTCATACTGATTCACCCTCCTATACTCCTCGCACAAAGCTAACACTTTCTCAAACATCTCCACTCTCTCCTCCTTCAACTCTCCTTTATTCACCAACTTCTGCTGATGACGTACCCAATTCCTGAGCCCACGCTCTTCAGGTATGAACTTCGAAGGATTCCTGTGCTCACGTTCAATGAAATCCTTTACCTCATTATATCTTGTCAACCAACGAGTCTCTTGATCCATATATCAGCCCTCAGCCTTCAGCCTTCGTATTACCTCATCCTTCACGCCTTGGATATACACTTCTAGGCTTTGTTTCATTTGGCGCTTTTGGTCTTCTTTCTCTTGATATGAGAGCTGGGAATGGTCTATTGTCGCTTCGCAATAATGCGAAATGTTTTCTTTGATGATATCTATCTGCCATTCGGTTATAGGGCCACACATATAGTTCGCCCCAAGATAACCAGCCAACACGCCTTTGAAATATTGTTCTCCCATATTAATAGATTTCATTTTTGAAATGCCATTTTGGCGTTTCATACCCTGAACCATTAACCCTTCACCATGTCATCGACTTTGTCGCTTCGCTCGTCGAAGAACCCTAAGCTCGCTCCGTAGTTCCCTATTACCGTAGTTCCATTATTCCAGCGCTAAGCGCTACGAGTTCAAACGTTTCTTCACCTTAGCAGTGATTGTTATAAGAATTTTATTTATCCTCTCACAGTCATGAAGTATGGACTCAGACATCCGTTGATCCAGATATCCGTTATCTGAAAGCATGTGTAACCATGTTTCAGATTCCCGTGACTCCTTCAAGGCTATTGTAGCCTTGGAAAGGAAGTCAGCATCACTTTGTGGATGTTGGGCCTCATTCATATTAGCATTGATACTTGTAGCAGATCTTACCAGTTGTCTGCCAAGAGCATCAATAATATCTCTATCCGCCTTACTCAGCTTCCCTTCATTCAGATACTTGTAAAGCCGGATAATACGGCAACTGAAATCATAGCTCAACTCCAGAACCTGCGCATCCTTTTTCTCCTCCTCTGTCATAAGAGGTCGCAATTCACCTTCGAATTTGCGCACCTCTGGATCCACGAATTTACGGTAGTTCGGATTTCCGGACTTCTGTTTCCTGTTGTATGATTTCGTTCTATTCTCCTCCATTGTTTGTAAATTCGTAATTCCTTAGATTCGTAATTCTGTATTTCCGTAATTCCGCTGCTCTGCAGCTACACTCCGTAAATCCCTAAGTTCGTGAATTCCGTATGTTCTTAATTCCGCCCTTCGGGTTCTCCGTTGATTCGTAGCTCCGTGGTTCCTTAGATCCGACCTATGGCCTCCTCTGCGGCACAAAAACAAAAGAGCAAAACGCCCACACCTCTTATTCAATAGCTATAATCTTTCACTCGTTAATCTTTTCTTCTTTTTCTTCGATAATTCCAAGCCTATTAATTAATGCCACCCACTCTTGGTTTCCGCTACTACCATGCTGCCTGACCATTGCCACTTTGAGGTCTGAGGCCTGCTCCATATTGTCTTTCAATAGTGATTCATAAACCTTAAGGTTTCCGAGTATGATTGCCTGTACAGTCTCCTGATCAATAATTGGCCTTAGAATCTTATTTAAGAACACCACGCCATGACCTTGTGCCTTTTCAAAATAATTATGTAATTTCTTGAACTTAAACAACGTTATCTGGTATGTGCTGCTGAACTTATCCATCACCTCATTTACCTTTGTAGAGACGTCCGTGAATTTCACATGGCTCAACAGGCTCTCAAGTAATTGTTCATCCATCGTACTCTCCGTGACAGTTCCAATGCAAATACCATCAATCAAGTGATTGACAATCTCCGCTGCATTGCTTGGAGAAGTTTTCCAGAAGTCATCATCGAGGGCAACTCTCTTCATTATCTTAGCCCAATAATTGGTCGCAATCCAAGCATTAGAAGAGTCGACAAATTTACTAAGCAGTTGAGATCCGCAATCCGTATAGTATTTCTTAAGAATAGCTTGCGAAAATTCATTTTTATCAGCCTCTAGCACATCAATCCAAGCTTCCTCTGCCAATACTGTCGCGAAATCAAGATTCTCTTCTTCCAAGGTAAGACCTTTCCTCCCCCAGTCATTTAAGTATTTAATGACAGCTTGTCTTTCTACTCCAGTTTTTGTTGCTACATTCACCATTTCGCTGATCACATCACTAGTGTCTGTGGGTTTTCCATCGTGAACGCCATGAGTTATCATATAATTCGTCAGTTGAAGATATGCGCTTGTGCCGGCTGACTGACAAGACTTCCAGATGGTCTGCATCGGTTCATATTCAAAAACCACCTTCGCCATTGCTTCATAGTCTTTATCATCAAGAACAGCAACTTCCTTACCAGCCAACATTAACATGACTCTGTAATCAGGAATCAATTCTCCGGCATATTGGAGTCCCGTCAAATAAGTTCCATCAAGATTCAGTCGCATAGGTTCATTTGACAAGAATTTCAGAGCCTTTAATGTGGATCCAAAGTTGCTGCTAGTTGCCTCTTGCTCTTCTATCAGTTTTCTGACAGACATTTTTAAATCAGTGAAATCGTACTGAGAATCACCCTCAGCCAACCTCAAAATGTCGGACATATCGTTGTTCTCAACAATTTGACCATAACAGAACTTATTCAGTACTGCATTATCACATTTAATCGGAAAATGTCTGTATTCTTCTTTTGCCGTTCTAATATAATCCACAAAATCAGAACTCTCCAATTGCTTTTCTGGCAAAGAGAGCGTTATCTTTTGCTCTTTAGTAAAAACAGCAACTTCCTTGTATACTTGATACCACTCAGGTCCCTTATGGGGATTATCACTACTGGTAAACATTTTCAGGAAATACTTACCTATTGCCACTTTATTAATGCAGAAGGTCATTAGCGATTTTACTTCCTTTCTGAAAGTGGTCTCCTTCTCTTTACTCTTCAAATACTGACCAGACAACCTACCCCACACAGTTTTTAAATCATCACTATTTTGTTTGGGGAGACCTTCAAATGAGAGCTTTGCAATGTGGTTAATGGCATTGTTCAATAATGCGGCATCCAATTCATTCACTACTTCTTTCAGAATACTATAGAAGTGGGCATTCTTTTTGGCATACTCAGAGAATTCTGCTTCTGCCTCATTATTCAGAGCCTGAATAATCAGATTCTTCATGGGCAACTGCGCTGCATCGTCGCGGCAGACGCCATAAGTCAATGCAGAGATGTCTGTATCAAGATCCTCAGTAGCCTCAAAGAGGCTCTCCATCCCCTTCAGATACTCGCGTTTGACAATGCTGTTCTCTGACGATTTGAGTATCTCATCTTGATGAAGAAGGAAAAGAGCCATACTTGAAAGTTTCACCTCATCATTCCACTGATTGGTCAACGCTACAAGTTTATTAATGAAGGATATAATCTCGCGCATATTGGGACAGACATACTTCAATCGGTAGCAACGGTTGATGAGTTCCTGGTCTTCGCGCTTTCCAAAAGCCTGTTCAAACAACCTGTCAAATACCACCTTGTAATCAGTAATAATAGGGTCAGGTATCCTATAGACTACTGGAAAAGTTTTCTCGATAAAGTAATTGACCAGTTGAATCTTGTCGTCTTTTCCATCTGCATCGTTAAAAGCATTTGCCAAATGTTCCCTGTCAAATGGGATAATGCACCAAACCCTCCTATATCCTTTATCAGCAAAGAATGTCTGAATTGAAGACCACAACTGCCTCACTTTCTCCATAGGAAGTCTGTCCATATTGTCGAACACGATAACAAGCTTCGTGTTATCGACTAAGGCTTTTGACAAATCTGTCATCCAATCTCTAAATTCAGTAACAGATGGCTCCAAGTCACTTACAGTATATGTTGACGTTTCGGTTCTTCCTGTTGTCTGATACATCTGCCACATCTCATTCCATGACCAACCTATATACTTTGACTTCTCGTCAGATTTAACCGCCTTTGCTCTCTTCTTTTTCATTGAGCACATCAGCAAACAATACCAAATTAAAGGCACAAATGCCAAAAAGGTAGCCAGGTATGTGTACCAACATGGTGTTGTACGAACTTTGATTGAATTCAAAAGAGGCACTAATATTCCTGTTATCACTATCATCAACACAAAATACTTGGTTGAATCATAGATCGAAGGAACCGTAATGTTGTGAGTTGATGACTTTCGTGATGTTAGGTTATCAACCCTCTCTTGCCAGGTACATGTAAGTGGTTTAGGGCTAACATCTATTGCGCTACTAATAATCTTAATTTGAGTATCGCCACCCAACTTCTCATCCTTAATAAGTTTATTCGTCAGTAATTGCAATATAGACCTTCTTTGTAGGTCTTCTTGATTTCCCCATGCGTCGTATGTAAAGAAATAGTAACCCTTGCCTAATTTCTTCTTGAGTTGAAGTAAAGTATTCGATTTACCGGAACCCCACTTCCCCTCAATACCAATAATACGAGGCAGAGCATTTTCCGCCTCATCTTCATCTTTCGGTTCTGCTTTAGAATCGACATTCTGAATATGCTGCATTATGGCCATAGCCACTTTATCTTGTGACTGACCATCAAACAAATCCTCACCTAAAGGTTTGTTAGAAATAAATTCTGCCTTCTTCTCCATATATTACAATTAATTCTTCCTATTTCTTTATCACCCTTCACACTCTTATCATCATCCCTTCCGCAAAGTTATATGTATTCTATTCTTGTACAATAGTTATTGAAAACTTCGGGCCCAATATCCCTTTTTAGAACACAACACCTCGAAGAGTGGATCAGAGAAGGTTTAGCTCGACGGCCGATAGGGAAAGTCAACCATCCCCTGATCTGCTTCTTTTGTTGGGATTGGTACTTCCCGAAGGGAAAACAATGTTAGAAAAAGGTTGTCTGGGTGCTCGCACACAAGCACACTTGTCACAACATTGATAAAGCTCTGACAAGAGCTACAATCCCACAAAAAAAATTCCGCGTTTCCGCGTTTTTCGATGTTTACGGAATTAAAGAATAATCCGTGTCAATCCGTACCATCGGTGTTCGTTAGAATCACTTCCCAAACGCCCCATCTTTCACCTCAAAGCTATTGCCACATTCATCACGTTTATTTTCGTCCATGTGCAACTATGACAACTTTTTGTGATTGGGTGCCAATAACTTTTCAAACTTCTCATCATGCCTAAACGGAGCTAGCACCGGCCATTTCGAGATGGTATATTTCCGCATAGGTTCCTCTTTAATTACCTTTTGGAGATATATGTATGCATTATTCTTATCCTTCAACACACAATATGCGCCAAGTTTTTCTAAATCCGAATAGTCAAGATATCTATTATCCAGCATTTTCGATTTCAGCTTGCTATCAATATCCTCTTTTAGTTTCTTCCTCGCAAATAGATAATTTACGATAACTGCTCCTTCTGCTAAAATTGGATTGTCATAATAAGGCTTTAGCAATTTCTGTACTGCAAAATAATCCTCACATTGTAGTAGTACATATGCATAGCTTATTGCATCCGATGTTGAAAGGCGTCCTTTCTCATTAAGCAGAGCATCGTAATATTGTCTTTCTTCATCATAACTGTCTTTAATCGAGAGATAATATGGCTTAATATCATCCTTATATTCCGATGCCTCATATAATTTATCTGCTTCTTCTGCTCTACCAAGAATAACCATTATAGCCATTCTTCTTCTGGTTGTTTCTTCACTCTCGGGCAACTCATCAAACAACCGTAATGCTGCTTCAAAATACTCATTCTCCATCAACACGCGAGCTTTCAAATATTTATAGTTATCTGACCCAACATAGTCTAATTCAAATTCACAAAATAGTTTTAGGACATTATTAATATTGCCATTTTTACATTCACGGTCAATCAACTTCGCATAACACCGCTCAACGTTTCTGCTATTGTCAGCCTTCTTATAATAGTCAATGGCTTTTCTAATATAGGTTTCATCTATACTATTAGGATCGATCTTTTGAATAAGCTCCAACGTATTGGGATGATTCGGATTGGCCAATTTGATAGAATCCAGTAAAACCTTCTTATTATTATCAAAATCCTGTGGCTTATTTCTATATTTGATGGTTAGATACCGATACTTATACGTATATGCGTCATTGTCTGCATTTGGATACAACAAAAGACTCTTTTCCAGCAGTTCCTGAACTCTTTTCAGTTTTTGCTCTACGTCCACAGTAGGACATTCGTCTTGGCAATAATCTAGAATACGATCAACCAGTTTATTGACTATATAAGCGTCATTAGGGAACTTATTCACAGCCATCTCCAGATACTTGATAGCCTGCAAATGATTTCGTGTTCTATTTGCAGATATTTCATAATATCGTTCATTATCAGGATCCAACCGAATTAACTCATCAAAGAGCTTCTTTATTGACTCGTCACTCATGTTTCTGGTCAAATCTGCCTGAAGTTCCATAAGTTCCAACTTATACTGTCCATCTTCCAATGATGGTATTTCCATCTTACTCAGTTTTTGAAGCACGGAGTTTGCATGGTTAACCACAAACCCCTCCGTCATCAAATCATCAAGTTCTTTTTTCTCTTCTGGTGTGGGTTCTTTCAGTTTATTTTTTCGCTTAACAGACTTCGTTTCCGTTTTCTTTGAATCACTTTGTTTTTGTTTTTTGAGGAAGCTAAGATAATCATTCAACATATTATCCTCAAAATTTAATCTAAGCCTTTTACAATCCCGTATCAGTATATCGCATGCACCAGAAGGATTCATAAGCGGGTTATCCGTCAGTTCCTTTATAATATTCTCTTGATGTTTCCTGCTAAGAAAGGAATCATCCACGGGAAGCAAACCCTTATTCAACTTATGATTAAGTTCTGCAAATAATTCGTCGAAGCCATCTATTTCCACATAATAGACCCGCTCTCTCCACAAAAGTTTTTTCAACTCACTGCCTATATTGTCATCCCCTTTCCTAATACACCAGAAAATACCGTTCTTGAAATAGTCCTCTTTTTGGAGCAGATAATTCAGGATATCCATAATAGAACGATCCTGTCCCGAATAACCAATGACAATTAGACCAAAATCCTTAGCAAACTCCTGGAACTTCATTTTCATATTTGTTTCAAGCGACTCAGTTTCACGCAGAGTTGCTTTGATGTTCTCAAACAAATAATCACCATGCAGTTTAATAATTTTAGGTCTTGTGGATGTCACAGTTACACCCGATATAGATGAATCATGCGCACATACGATTGGTCTGTTATTTGAAAAACGGTAAAAGGCTTCATTTAGCAAGTCATCAAAATTTGTTGTAAAAACCGTATTAAAGAATCCGTTCTCCATCAGTTTAACCAAGTACGCATATCCCATAGATGGCTTTGCCTTTGACACTTCCCGTTCTACGAACATTCTGCGATGACGCTGAAGATCATATCTGTTTTCAAACAATGCTGCATAGGAATTCACTTCCTCATACCATGAAGGAGCCTTTCCAGGAAGAAAGAATTCATCAAGAGTAACATTGTCATCTTGGTTCAATTCCTCATAGACCTCTTTCTTCCATTCTTGAACTAATGTTTGACCAGAACGAACACCAGATGTCACCGAAGCTCCAGCGCCAAGCAGTAATGAATAGTTAGGCGTTTTAATAGCATCTTTGTCATCTGCTTCTGTGGTATTACCGATAAACCTTATTAGGTCTGCCACTGTTCTCCTTTTATGTACCAAATCTTCTAATGCCATCATATTCGTGTTTTAGTTATTGTTTTAAAGACACCCTTATTCTGATTGAGGATAGTAATCGATTTCTTATATTCACCCAACCACTTCCCCTTTTATTACAGCTAATGTATCATACAGGGATTCTATAGCTTCTCGTATCGATTTCATCTTATGGGTTTTTAATATTCGATTCCTCACTATCGCATGATACCGATTCGGCAAGCTGATATGCGAAGGCCAACTTAAAGATAATATCCCGTGGGCGATATAGATGCATAATGTTCATTACCTCTCAAACCTATTCTTTTTACATTACACGTCAACAAACCTGCAGAGTTATAACCATATCCTTCCACACGCCCTACTTGTAATCTTCCAATTGAATATTGCATAAAAAAAACACCATGTGAATGCCCATAAACCTTAACTGTCGCATCTTATCACTTAATTCTTCTCATAACCATTAACTATAAGTTGACTTTAACCAAGAATATTGTGTATTATTTCAAGAATATATTAATGTACCTTGACATCACATACTTCTTTCCGCGTCTGCCACCAGTTATTTCCGAGAGAATACCTTTCTCTACTAAGTTCTCTATCAACGTCTTCGCTGTAGGAAATGACTGACCAATAATACCCGCAGTTTTTGTGATATCAATAAAAGGATTTTGGTACATTGAATCAATCAGTTTCAAAGCATTCGCTGAACGACTTCCCATCTCTTTAATTATTTCCTCATATTCTTTCTGGAGAGCCATTATTTCATTTAAAGCCATAGTTCCCTTCTCTGCAGTCACTATAACACCTTCCAAGAAAAATTTTACCCAACTAGCAACGTCATCACCAAAACGCACACCCATAATCCTGTCGTAGTAACTTCTGCGGTGACTCTCCAAATAGTCCGAAAGATAGAGAATTGGTCGTTTAAGAATTCCCTTGCTTACAAGATAAAGTGTTATTAACAATCTACCTACCCTTCCATTACCGTCATTAAACGGATGAATTGTCTCAAACTGATAATGAATCAATGCGATCTTCACCAAGTCAGGCAAATCGCATACAGGATTATGGATAAACTCCTCAATGTCTGAAATAAGAATAGGAATCTCACCGAATACAGGCGGAACAAAAAGTGCATCCGTAGGGCTAGACCCACCGATCCAATTCTGAGACCGTCTGAATTCACCCGGATACTTATTCTCTCCTCTTACGCCACTCATCAGTGCTTTATGAGTATCTCTAATGAGACGTGATGATAATGGGAGCGTCTGAAGATGCTTTATAGCCTGATTCATTGCCAATATATAGTTCTGAACCTCAGCCCAATCATCTCTCTTATCTAAAGGCACATCCTCTTCATCCAACAAAGCCTCCTCCATTTTGGTCTGTGTACCTTCTATATTTGAAGACTTTGTAGCTTCTTTATACACGTGCATACTAATGAACAAGTCAATGTTTGGAACGTATTCAGAGAACATATCAAGCCTCCCCACAACCCTATCCGCCTTACTTAGCAGATTAATGATTTCCATATCATCAATTATCCAATTTCTATTGATTGGATTAGGTTGAAAACTGTTATACCAACCTTGACTTATATAGTCACCTGCGTGAAAACTCCTCATAATATCTTCAGTCGACTTATTAAAGAAAACGTCACAAAATTACAATAAAAGCCCAAGTTATTAAAATTTTTGCCCATTTATTTTAATAAGCAAGACCAAATCCATGAATCCGTAGGTTCGTAAATCACTGGGGACATAGAACCGTATTTCCGTAGTTCCCTTGATTCGTGGTTCCATCTTGTTTTTCAAGTTACTTGTAACCGGGGTTTTTCCATAACAGTATTAATTAGCCTCTGGAAGAGGATTAAGAGATAAGATAGGTATTTTTATCTGGGTGCTCGCACACAAGGAAAAATAGATAGATTATATCGTTAGTGCTAAAAAGCACATTAATACTGATATGGGATTTTCGTGGTTTTTGTTCTTTTCGATGTTTACGGAATTAATGAATAATCTGTGAAATCCGTATTCTCCCCCTCAGCAAGCAAATACTTATTCCAATTAATTCGCTCAGCAAAATACTTCGCACCATACCTTGTGAGATGTTTTCCATCAGCAGAGATAAAATGATGGTCCGGGGTAAACACACGTATATGGCCTGTATTATCCGTCACCATTGCCATCAAATCAAGGAAACGTTCACCATAGAATTCACGGAGCCGACTGTTCCTGTCAAGAAAGCGCGCCCCACCTTCAGCCTCTACACGCTGGTCAAAATAGTCAGGCTTACGTCTGTTGGCATAGATATGACCATTGTTAACCCCGAAACTTTTCGCTCCGACAACCACAATCTTATCTGGCGACAATCCATGATTCCAACATTGCATCTCTACAGCAGACACAAGCCTCGTTCTCAACCCACGTGTCGAAACAAATATCCTGTCAGCCATCTCAAACCGTTCCTGATTCGTAGGCTTAGAATAATCATCGGTATAAGACACTTCCACCTGATCGGCAATGTCCGACTCTTGAATCATATTCACGAAATCACGACCGAAACTATCACCGAAAACAAGCCAATGCACCTTGTCTTTATGAACAAACGGCCGGTCATACTGATACCCACAATCCGTGTATTCCGCATTCATACGATGGTGACGATTCTGAACCGAAATGCCCAACTCAGGTACATCCCGCACCACACCGGCATTCATATAGACATATCCTGCGAATCCCGTAAGGAGCAGCCAAATAACAAAAGTAGCAACCACAACTCGTTTCCCGATCATCCTTGATAACCCTTGCTCTATCAACCGATAAGAACCCCACGAGATAACACCCACAGCCATTATATACAAAAGGAAAGTCCAAACGGTAAACGGACCACCTATTATATAACGATAGAACGCGAGCAATACCTGATGCCATACATAGATACTATAACTTGCCACACCAATATTAGCCAGCACAGCATTAGAAGTCAGAAGATTGCTCAACGAATCAGCAGAAAGTATCAGTACGCAACAAAGCGCCACAACAAGCGGCAGACGCACAACAGCAGGTATCAACTCATCCCCAACTATTAGCAAAGCCAGCAGTAAAACATAGCACAAGAATGAAAACGACGGATGGAAAAGCCCCTTCCGAGAAGGATTGTATGCTAAGGCTATAATACCACCTGCAGCAAATTCAAAGAATCTGGCAGGAAGATAATAGAAACGACTCGCCTCATTTGAGCAACTGAAATACCACAGTAAAGACAAAACAGCCAATGACGCTACTACCGTTACAAGTGTCCTTTGCGGAGTAGTCTTATCCTGTTTTGCAATATAAAAGAGCAAAGGATAAACGATATAGAACTGCATCAGCAAACCCACATACCAGGTATGCATCAGAGGTTTATAATCGTTGGCGATATTCCAATAGTCCTTCGTAGTGATGGCTGATAAGATATTGTTACCGAAAACATCCGTTGCAACGACAGACTCAGCAAGATTTTCATAATCATCGGGCAGCATTGTAAACCATCCTAACAGCATCACAGCCACCCCTGCCACAAGCAAAACCGGCAGCAACCGAATCACCCGGCTAAAGAAAAAAGGGAGATAGCCCTTCTTGCCATCTGCCAGACTCTTTGTGGTAAGAAATCCCGCAATGACCAAGAAAATGTCCACTCCCAGATATCCATATTTCAGAAAGCCCACATGATACAACACTACTGCAATGACAGCAATGGCTTTCAACACATCCAAGTATGCAAATCGTTGTGCCCCCATTCTCTACCGTATATATTATTTATCCTCCCCCACTACAAACTCTTATCTATTATCTATTATCTGTTAGAATCTCAGCCCTCATACTTCAGCCTTCAAACTTCATCCATCAGCCCTCATACTTCAGCCTTCTTTGACCACGGATGACTCAGATAGAACGGATAGTTTTTTTATATTGATGACAATCTTGGACAAGATTGCTTTGTTATGAACAAAGGTTGATATTGTTTGGAGGTATCTTGAAAGTACACTTTCAGAAGTACCTCAAAATAATCTCAACTTATCATCAATATAAAAACATCTGTGTAAATCTGCTAAATCCGTGTTCGACTGTAAACAGTAAATCGTGGGTTTTTCCTTCCTATAGTATTAACCTGATGTAAGGCAGGTGCAGTAATAAAAGAATTTGAGCTTATAAGCTTGTTTATATAGAACAAATTGTTTGGATTGCTGTGAAAGTCTGATAAGACTTATACTATCGGAAGGGGTTCTTGTGGTTTTTGTCTAAATATTTTCAGTTTTTTTTGTCTTTTTCGATGTTTTCGGAATTAAAGAGTAATCCGTGCAAATCCGTGAGATCCGCGTTCGACTGTAAACCGTAAACGGTAAACGGTAAACTCATTAAACAGACTTTCAGCTCTCAACTTTTCAGCGATGCGAGATACTCCTCATGCAGGTGGTAGAATTTCTTCATAAAGATAATATATGCAACAGCCAATAAAAGACCAGAGCCAATCAGATAGATCCAATGTGCAAGTAGCGTATTGGGACACAAATAAATGAAACCAAGTGATATAATAAGTTGCGTTATCATATAGATAAACGTAACCGTCACATGTCCCATTTTCAGCTCATTACTCATCAACTGGAATGCATGCTTACGATGTGCCTGTCCCAGATTCTCATGCAGCATAATACGATGGAATATCGTCAAGCTACCATCAACACCATACATAAGGAAAAATACGATGTAGGTTACGTCCTTCGTCACAAACATCAGCCTGCCCAGCGCAAACAGAATGATAAAAGCAATACCAATACTACCCACATCACCCGCAAAACACTTTGCTTTTCCTTTAGGTCTGAAATTGAAGATGCTGAACACCAGCACCCCGATGATAGCCACCATCAGGTACGATTCTTCAATAAAACCTGAAACTTGGAACTTGGAACTTGAATCCAGCAATGCGATAGGAACGAGCATTGCCAGCGCATACCCTGCTGTTATGCCGTTGATGCCGTCCATAAAGTTGATAATATTTGTAGCACCCACACAGAAGAACAGCGCCACAATTACGATGAGTACTTGCAAATACCAACCCTGAACCTTGAACCCTGAACCTTGAACTAGAATGATTGACCAAAACATCAGCAGGATGCTGAAGATTTGGACTATCATTCTTAATGAGTCCGGCAAAGAATGAACATCATCCCAGAAACTCACCGTGCTGATCATGATGAGTCCAACCAGGAACGGCAAATACTCTTGGAACCTGAAACTTGGATCTTGAAACATTTGCCATCCAAACCACACCAACATCGAGATGGCAAATATCACTCCGCCGCCCCTCAGCACGATGGTCGAGTGACTACTTCTCTCGTTCGGTTTATCGATAATATTACACTTATCCGCAATCTTAAAATACGCCAGTTCTGCAACAAATAGCAGCACTGCAATAATTGTATATGTTAACCACATATCTCTCTAGTATTATTTCTTTTTACTGTTATTTCACACATCATTCAACTATAACGTTTCAACACCAATTATCCCATCTCTCACTTTTGTTATCAAATACCATTTCATTACTTGCTAAGGGGACTCAAATCTTCTACAGTCTGGGTTTCGTTAGGACGGGCATTATACTTACGCATTAGTGCAATAAGTTCTTTCCACTTACCATCCCGCTGCGACTGCTCTTTATTGCGCATGCAATACAGGTAGAGTGGTTGCATACGTACCCGCTCAACACGCTGGCTTATGACCTCGTTTTCTGCCGACTTCTGTGCTTCATCAAGAAGTACGAAAGCTTTACGCAGAAAATCATCATTATATATCTTATCGTTCTCACGGATGAAAAGGCCAAAATGCACTTCTGGCATAACTAATGATTGGCACAAATGGTAGTAATCCAAGACGCGTGATGCAGCTTTTCCGTAATAACCGTCTATGAATATATTAACCAAGGAGTCCGTACACTGATTGGGGTTCCACAACAACTGATTAACCGTCCAAGACTTCATTTCTTCAAATTCCCCACCGAGTGACTGGTATGCCGCCTCCTCAAAAACGCCTATGGCTTTGTTGGCACTAAATGTACGGATATTAGGAGCTAATACCTGAAAGTTAGGCCAAGGTGCTAAAAACTGTTTAAAATCCACTATATAGTCCCAAATGAATAAATGTGGAGCAGTGGAAGCCCAGCCTTGCAAATCATTCATAAACTCCACATTTTGTGGGCAATCTGCTGTTAGTGAATGGGCAAAACAACATTCAATACTGCATAAACGTATTACTACATTCTCCTGCGGCACAATACCCACGGGTGGTTTCCTCGAATATTGATAAGCGAAAGTCCCAACATATTTATCTGGAAATTCTTCTCGGACCGCATCCGCAACTTGGTTTACAAACCACACGATAAGACCAGAGTGCCCTCCATATTGATTTTCAATCTCCTTGCACTTTTCACATTGGCAGAAATTTTTATTATCATTTTGCGATAAGTCGTATATGCGATATCCTGGATTCTTACGTATCACATTTAAGAGTCGATCCTTACATATCTCAAGTACTTCGGAATTTGATAGGCATAACTGTTCATTCTTAGAGAGTCGCTTTCCATCACGCAAACAGAAATATTCAGGGTGTCTTTGATAAAACTCGCTGACGGGTATCAACTGCCCCATAGTGTGGCACCCCCAATAGCCATCCATATTTCCATATTCATTGGTTAACGGCCCACGCATATTTTCCTTGACATGGGCGCTCCACACTGGTTGATTACGCGTTACAAAATAATAATTATAACGGAATTTGAGAGCAGGACTTTCACTATGATAGAGTCTTGCGAATCGCCACTTTAAGCACTTCGGTACTACGGTACAATCAGGAGCTAACCAATGAACACCTAACTCACGCTCCAAAAAAGAAAAGACACCATACATAGTGCCCCTCTGCTTTCCGCCCCATATTAATAAATCATGACCTACACTACGATATGTAAAACTCTCATCATCTTCTACAGGACGGCTCTCTCCAGTTAGGTTTGCCACCTTTGATGAATAGCCCACAAAGATATGTTTACCAGGGGAATCTCCATTTGAAATAATCGGCAGAAGTACTCCGCTTATTTGAAAAAGATAATCCTGAAGCTCTTGCGCCGCCGTATGTTCCGAAACCGAGGCATCAGTAGCAACAACTATCTGGTATTGGCTTTTACCATTTTTAAATAGCCAATTAGAAGCAACTGCACTCGTTCCAATAAAAATGGTCACTGCTGACAGCAACACCCGTACTGTTATTATATATTTCGTTCCCATCGTAATTATACAGAAAAACATCCGTAATAATTATATCGACGCAGGCTTTAGAATATGGTTCCAAACTCCACTACAAAAGGCACTCCACATGCTTTCGTCATAGCACAATTCATGTTTCCAACCATTTGCCTTCCATCGGCGATACTTAAATAAAATTCTCGGAATCATTAAGCGAGGTTCTTCTCCTGAAAATTCGGGCTGCATAATATCGTTCAAAACCCGATCTTTAATGTTGGAGTTGGACAGAATGTTTGGAAACATTATAGAATCAAAACCTAATTCCTCCACACAAATTGCATTGATGCAGTTAAAGAACTCTCTCATGTGGAATTCATCCAACAAGTCCAATAGCCAAGGCCAGTCCACGTTCTTTCCATGCTTTTCCACGAAAAAGGCCCAGTCCAATACCTGCCTCAGCGTAACATATTCTGAAGCAAAGTGGCTGACTAGGTGCTTCATCAAGAACAAAGCGTGCAAGTTTTCACTTGGCAGATATACCTTCTCCCCATTTACTTCAACCGAGTGAGAATCATCTTTACCCAGTTCCTTTAAAACCCTTTCAATCTTAATACTTGACTTATGGTGATGCACATTCACAAAGTCATAGTGGTTCTCCACCATGAAGCTTCCCCAGTAGAAAACTGTATGATGGTGATGGCTCCTATCTATCTTAATCTTTTTAAACTTCTGGCCTTCATGAACTGACTCTAAACCCTCATCTCTAAACTCTAAACTCTCTATAAGCGCATCTGCTTCCTTCTGTTTTCCAAATTGCCAAATATCAATATCACCACAAGGTCTATGTTTCGGGTTAGGCCAGTTCAACGAACAGGCATAGCCCTTTAAAACCATCATTTTATAACCATGTTGATTATACCATCCTGCTAAAGAACTGATAGCCTTCTCATACTGTGCATATCGCTGCTCATAGTTTTGAAACACTTCACCAATCCATTGTAAAAGTTCCATTTTTGGAGGTTTCATGCTTTCGGGCAAACATCCTATGCCATCAAGTATTATAGCAGAAAGACCTTGCAAATCAGCAAGAGCCTTCAAAGCATCCCAGTCAACCTTATTTGTGAGTTCTGTGGTTTTTGTGTGACCAATTCCCAACCTTACCAGCAACAAAAAGGATTTGTGTGTATTCGTAATCATCTGTGTTCGAATATCATATTTTATAATTTGTTAGCACATCCAGTGGTTCCCAGCCAAGTTCATTGCGAGCCTTCTCATTGCTGAATGTGAGCGATTTGGTCATTTTTTCCAACTTGTACGTATTGATTGGCGCTTTATCACCAAGCAGATCACCCGCCTTAGCCATGCACCAAGCCACCCAGTATGGAATACTGATGGGCTTATGCTTACCAAGTTGTTTGGCAACAGATATAGAAATCTCCCCAAAAGATGGTTGTCGTGTATCGCAAACATTATATATTCCGCCTTTCTCCTCAAGTAAAGGCACAAGATGAGCAATATCCTCTGCCATCAGAATACTTTTGACAACCTTACCCCCAGCAATATTCATATAGTATCCTTTTTTGATACCTTTCACCATAGCACCAAGATTGCCTGGAGCATTCTTGCCCGCAAGCAGTGAAGGACGAAGAATGCCAAGAACAACACCATTCTTAGAGCACCATTCAGACAGATACTTCTCTGCCATTATCTTACTCTTAGCATACGGAGTCTCACCATTCAAAGGATGTTCTTCTGTGATTAGGTCACCATATTCGCAACCATACACCGCTACCGTACTGATGAATATTAATGCCTTTGGAAGTCCAGTTTTCTCCAAAGCCTGACATAGATTTACTGTTCCTTGATAGTTCACATCAAAAAACACCTGCGCCTCTGCTGTAGTCTTGGGGACAGTGTGAGCCTTTCCTGCCGCATGAAGCACCACATCATAATGTGTATTAATTGGTGGTACTTCCTTGGCCATATTTATCTTGATGTCATCATCATCGGTCAAACCAATGGTGTGGACATCGTAAGTCTTTTCCAGTATGGGACGAATATTGTATCCTAAGAACCCGGACGCCCCTGTAAATAACAGTTTCTCCATTATATAGCTTCTACAAATTTGTTCAAAATGATATCTTTAGCATACTCCTTCTCAGCCTCCTTGCGGGCTCTCTGTCCCATTTCTTTAAACTCAGCACATTTCTCAGATGAAAGAGAAGAGACGAACTTAATAATTCCTTCCCTATCTGACGGTTCAAAGACATAGCCAATATTCTTCTCCTTTACAAGAAGTCCAATCTCGCTATTCGGTTCCCCTATAAACAAGATTGCCTTTCCAGCCGCCATGATATTATACGTTTTGGAAGGAACTCCAAGACCAAACATTCCTTCAGTAAGCGTCACGAGTGCTAAATCGCAACTATTAATCACCTCACTCTGTTTGGAACGAAGATATGCTCCATGGAACACAACATTATTCATTCCATTTCTCTGCACATACTCCTTCAAGCTGTTCTCCTCTGCACCAGTACCCCAGAGATGGAACTCCAGCTCATTATTTCCTACAGCCTTTATATATTCAACCATTGACTGCAGCCCCTGCACTCTTCCTATGTTTCCAGCATACTCCAGTACGACTTTGTCAGGATTCATTGACTGTTCCATCGGAGAAACAATATCAAGATCCGCCCAGTTCTCAATGACAATAGTTTTTGGTTTGTGCTCAAAACGTCCAACCTTTTGTTCTAGGACCTGCTTCATATCCCTTCCTATTGCTATCAACTGGTCTGCCCTACTATAAGCTTTATCAAAAAGATTCTTCAAGAATTGATAAGCCCAAGAAGGCAATTTCAGGCCTGCAGGCTTTGTATTCTCGGGGAACACATCATGCACTAGTATATTAAGTTCAAAAACTCGTCTCTTCCTCAATCTTGAAATCAATGCAACCACTGGAGCCGGATTTGTAACCAATAGAACCTTATCACCTTCCTTGATGCTCCTCTTAGCTGACTGATATAGCTGCCTGCTGATTACTGCAAAACGCATGGCCTTACCAAAGAAGGTGTTCTTGTCTAAATCTACACCTTTAACATGAGTGACTTCAATCTCTGAATTGAGTACAAATTTATTGTTTGGATCTGTTTTCTTACGTTTATCGTATATTTCTGGCCCACAAATCACCCTGACTTCATATTTTGAAGCCATCACATTGGCTATCTCCCCCAGGATGAAAGCTGTTGATGTTTCATCTGGGGGGAATAGTTCAGAGATAATCCATAAAGTATTCATCAATGTTCTATTAGATCGTTGTATAATTGCAAGTACTTTATAAAGCACTTTTCCTTGTCAAACTTTTTCTCTGCACGTTCTCTGCATGCAGTACGTTGAGCAACAATCTCTATCTCTTCCGTCCGTTCAAAAGCTCTAATAATTGAAGCGACAGTATCAATATCTCCTTGCTCAACTACCCATCCTGTTTCGTCAGAAATTGCTTCCGGCGAGCCTCCTGTCTTGTAGGTTATTACAGGAGTACCACATGCTAAGGCTTCAAGATTAACAGTCGGAAAAGTATCCGCATACGTTGGATTAACAAACACCATTGCAGATGCGTATAATTCAGCTAATTCCTTAACCGACTCCGTGTGTTCTATACCAGTTATTCCACTGGGCAATTCTTTCGCCTGCTCTTTACTAAGACCAACAAGCACTATCTCATATTCATCTTGATCAAGCAAATCTCTCAGACGATGAAAGTCATAAAGGCCCTTATCTTTATTCCAAACTCCAGAAACACCAAGAATGCGTTTCTTTCCCACCTGGGGAGTACCTGATTTAAAGACATTTAAATCTATTCCATTCTTTATTACACTAATTTTTTTCCCCTTCAAGAACGATAGTTTTACAAAACCCGCCATCCAATCAGAGCATGGAACTATTGTCAGGTTTTTGTTGCCAACAAATAGCCGTTTTTTCAACTCATAATGCTCTCCTGACCTATCCAAAACTGTTTTAGGCAGCACATTTTTCATGGGGCAATTATAGCATCCAGTCTGCCACCTCATACAGTTTTTCGTTACGAAATGGAAACAATGCCCTGTGAAAGCCCAACAATCGTGGAAAGTCCAGACGACCTTAATATCTGTCTGATTTAGATATTCAAATAGAATACGGTAATTCAGATAGTGGTCGTGGATGTTATGAAGTTGCACTACATCCGGCTTTATTTCCTCAATTTGGCTAATCAGCCTACGTGTAGCTCCGCGAGAACACAGTCCCTCATTATCACGGATACGTTGCTCTGCAAAGTGGAAATACATGTCAAAACGCCCACCAATCTTGATGAGATGGGACTTTGATGGATTGCTCCAACGACCGTACGCGATATAGCTTTCCCATCCAGCATTCATAGCGGCTATCCCTATTGACTCCGCAATTTTGCCAGTACTGCCCCAGTTGGCTGTTATATTTATCTGAAGGAGTTTAGGCATTGTATAAATGTTATATTTCAACAAAGGCCACTTTATTGTAAAAGTGCTCTAAGTCGCGAACTATAGCTTGTGAAACCAAACTATTAATGTATGATAATGGCTTACCCGACTGTATCATTTTCAAGAAAGAAACAATCTCATACCTAATACCTTCACCATCCAACTGGTAGAAGTACCTTTTATTGTCAGCAGGATTCTCGTAACGGATCTCAAAATAGTCGGTTTTCCACCATGGGGCTGGCACATATATATAACCCTTGGTTCCAGATATAATCAGTTCACCTTCAGATTTAACACCCTTTCCAACTTTCAATGATGCAACTGCATGTGGATACACAAATGCAACTTTAGTAAAAGTATCAAAATCCTTGGCTATAAGATGAGATGTTATTTGTTTTGTTACATATTCTGTTCCGAGCAGCTGAAAAATTGGCAGCATAGCTGTAGGGCCCCATGCGCAAATACTATTCCACACCTCCTCTAAGCTTGTACCGCGTTTTGTTTTCTTCTCCAAATCAGATAAGCTTGTACAGATTGAATCAACTGATACGATATCACCTATTTTCCCTCCCTTAGCCAATACCAGCATACGGTTATAAGCTGTAGAATAGGCCGTTTTAATTGAATCCATTAAGCACAGATTATGCTCTTTAGCAATCTCTTGCAATTCCTCATAATCCTTGCTTTTCGTAACAATCGGGGACTCGCATAAAACATGTTTGTTTGCCGACAGCGCCTGCTTTATCTGCTCATAATGCTTGCTCGGATGTGAAACAATATATACAGCATCTGAGGCATTCAACAATTCTTCGAGTTTAGCAGTAATGAGATACTTTTCCTTTAATTCCTCAGTTAGATCGGAATCATCAGTAGTACACACACCACTTATTGATACACCATTCACAAAACGGCTTTCCTTCTCAAATTTATTTAAGAGAATAGAATTACCTACCAGACCGATACGTAATTCTCTTTTTTCTGCACGTAACTCTGAGCTTGAAACCCCTTCTGTTCGATCAAGATAGACAACTTTACAATACTCATTAAGATAGTCGAACTTACCCTTCCAGTCGGAAC
Organism: uncultured Bacteroidales bacterium; assembly: GCA_902801485.1. Classification (GTDB taxonomy): domain Bacteria; phylum Bacteroidota; class Bacteroidia; order Bacteroidales; family Bacteroidaceae; genus Physcousia. Next base: position 23,283 of record CADCIP010000005.1, read on the forward strand.
CAACAGTAAAAATATCGACTCCATAACGTTTGATATCATCTATCTTTTGGCCCTCATATTCTTCGACAATAATTTCATCAGCCAGTCCGGTTGCTCTAACAGACTCTATACGTTCCATTAAGGATTGCTGAGCGTTGATCTTCCCTCTTGTTAAATCAAAGCTATCAGAGGTCACTCCAACAATCAAATAATCGCCCAATGCCTTAGCTCTTTCGAGTAGTCGTCGGTGTCCATAATGGAACAAATCATATGTACCGTAAGTTATTACCTTAACCATATTTAGATGAATTTCTTTTCCCTTAAATCAAGGAATGCATCAATCAATTTATCATAGTCCGCTTCCGTCAAACAACCAATATGGCCTACACGAAATACGGTATCTCTCATATCTCCACCATTGGGACATATCCACATACCATACTCATCCTTAATCTTAAGGAAAATCTCATAAGCAGACTGTGTTGTGGGATGCAGCGGTGTTACAGCATTACTCAGGCTTTCGCTGATAATCTTAAATGGCAGGTTATGCTCTTTGAGTTTGTTACGAAAATAACTTGCCAACCCTGCAGTACGCCTGATTTCAGCTTCAGCACCACCCATAGCATCAATCTCCTTCAAGCGGACATTAATCTGACGCAACACACCAACCGCTGGTGTCCAAGGAGTCTGTCCACGTTCCTGGTTCTTCAATGCCAACTTTAAATCCAAATACTGGCAGCAGCATTTGGTCTTTTCAATACGCGAAAGTGCAGAAGGAGCCAATATCATCAGAGCTATACCTGGAGGGCATGCCAATGCCTTCTGACTGCCGGTAATCATTACACCAGCTTCAAGTGCTGCCATATCAAAAGAATCACACAGGAAAGTACTGATGGTGTCAACTATCATAAAGCATCCATTGCGTTTGCAGAAGTCGCTTACCAGATTGATGTCGTAATGGACGCCCGTTGAAGTCTCGTGCTTTTGCAACAGGAATGCAGTATATCCTTTACCCTCGTATGGAGCTAGGTGCTCTGGTTTCAATGCTTTGCCATGTTCCAGCTTAATCTCTGTGAAAGGAATCTCATGAAGTGTCAATAGTTCCACAAAACGTTCACCAAAACTACCACCATTAATTACAAGAGCTTTATCTTCCTTGGTCAGACAATTCATGATGGCTGTTTCCATACCACCAGAGCCTGAACAGGTCATAAAGACAGCCTTACTATCCTCTGTAGCATTTGCAAACTTCTTAAGCAACTGCTCATTCTCAAGCATCAAAGCAGAAAACTCTGCTGTTCTAAAATATGGTACTTGTTCTGCACCTATAGCCCGTACAGCTTCCGATGACTGTACTGGGCCTACTGTAAAATTTATCATATTTATAAATAGTTATTTCTTTCTGTTTTTCAATTCCCAGAAAAAGACCTTCTGACGATTACCCCATACATATTTCTGCCAGAGTAACTTAAATGTAGGTTTCTTCCCCCATTTTTTATTAATCTCTTTATACGTCATATCACTTTGAAGATCTACCATAAAGCGCTCCCTATCTGGATTTTCAGATATACACTTTCTCATTGGGCTTTGATATCTCAACGCATCATCAAAAGCAAGCTCATGACCATACATTAGTTTCTGAGCCTTTTCTACAACGATTTTACCTTTCTCCGTATTACATACAATCAAAGACGAGCCACCATTACTACCATACAACTCCGGACAGTAAAGGTGAACCCCCCAAAGATCTCCAAGAGAAATATCAGCCCCTCGTTCAGCCGTCGTGAAACGGCACCTATAACATGAAGGACGGCTCATCAAATGATTAAGCCATATCGACCAGAAGGGATTAAACCAACGGTCTTTAATTATAGTTTTTTTCATCTCTTCAAGTACGATTTTAGTTTGCTGAAAATCCCACTTACCTTGTTGTTTCCAACTTGTGATTCTGCCCCCCCCAGATCATCATTCGTCAGATCTATACGGTACTGTTCAAAATCCCATTTCCCGTCTTGGAACAAAGCTTTTCCTGTATATCTATAATCAATGTTAGCAATGCCACATCCATAACACTTTTTCAGATGCTTATCCCATTTCCTAACATACAAAGGAGATGGTACACCTTCACATATAACCTCTACTGTCAACAAATTGTCTTGGTTTGTTTTACCCAAGTAGCTACGTAAACCGGCAATCTGACAGGGCGTTCCCGAAAATAGAACTTTCTTGCCTTCCTTCAAAAATGCTTTGGCCTGCTTATATGAATCTCCTATAACACTCTGCGAATATTTTGACTTTCGAAACTTGGACAGATCGGTTTTGTCTTCTATATAACTGTGGAAGACGTCAATACCTTTCGCCTCTGCACCGAAGATCACATAGTTTTCATCACAAAAGGCCTCTACGATGGCAGAGAAGGCTCCTCCTGACGTACTCTCAAATCTTACTTCCGGATTAGTATTATAACCTCCAAAGACATACTTCCTTTCTGTATGTTTTGGAGGCATTTCATTGTACTGACAGACTTTCTCACAAAGACCACATTCTACACAAAGGTTTGTGTCAACCTCGGGATATCTAAACCCTTCGTTGTCTTCCTTCATTGATATCGCCTTATATGCACAAACTTGTACACACGCCTCACAACCACAACAAAGGGTTTTATCTGTTATATTGATGCTCATAATCTATACTAATAGTCTAAGTGCATATTTCAGATACTCTGCTGCAGGCTTCCTCGCTTCAGAGATACGTTGGTGTACTGGGTTATAATCGATTTCAGGAGACATCTTCTCAGTTCCGTCAATCATAATACGTTCACTTAACCCAAACAAATCCAAGACTTCTCCTATCTTTGTATCACCTTGCTCACGGGAGAAACAGTAAAATGGTGTACGCAACTGCACTGCGAAGATAACTCCATGGAAGGAATTAGTTATCAAACATTCTGCATGCTTTACTAAAGACAGGAACTCTTCTACTCCGGCATCGTAACGCATAATGTGACCTTTCTCTGCATTGGTTGCTCGGATACTTATCTCAACAAGTTTTACACCCATCTGCCTAGCCATTTGTTCAGCATACTGCTCCATCGCCTTATTGTACCGTCTTGAATATAGTAAGATATATTTCTCCTGCATCTGTGGCTCTGCTATGATGCTGTTGTACAGTGAGGCTTCTGCAAGGAGGGTTGGATCAATCGTTCGTTCAGCTCTTACTTTGACATGTTTTCTCACGTATGGTAACATGTTATTTTCACGAATACCGAGTGCCTTGAAATTTTGCAGACGTTCGTTCAACGTCAGATAATCCTGCTCCGTAAAAGTAGGGTCGCCAAAACTTGCCGCATAAGAAACACTTTTCCCGCGCATACAGTCGAAGTTGGCATAATAGCCCTCAACAAAACCCTTAAACTCGTTTATACAGAAAATTGTATCACTTCCACAGACATAGCCATTTATACCTTCGTCTTTGACGACATCGTTAAAATTGTCATCTGTGTATTTCTTCTTTGTCCTGCGGAAACGGTTAGTATAAAAGTCCTCAAATTTCAGATAATTATCTTTTATAGCGGGCATCATTAAATCAATTTGCCTACGAGTCTCATTATCAGTATCCCACATTTTTTTTTGGGGATTAAGACAATCAGAATCCTCTAGGACACGAGGACAATAATCTATTAGCTTGGATTGAATACCTAGTTCGGCACCGATTTTATCAATCATCTGGCTCAATGCCCACGATTGGAGGGCAGAACCATAATTCGTAAAATTACAATTAATGTTGTAACTAACTTGACCAATGTATTTCATAAATATTAAGCTGGCAGTTCTTCTAAGAACTTATTCGTATCTTGTTTTATCTCTTCATACCGTTCTTTTATGGCATCCAACAAATATTGAATCTTTGAACGATCTACTTCGTCATTGATATTATAGTATCCTTGTGGATCTTTATTTAAATCGTACACCTCGGCCAATTCGCCAGCTTCGAAATCTTCATAGATACCAACTTTGTAGGCAACGATAAATTGATTATCTCTGCCACTAAACCATATTCTCCTCGAAGATAGATCAGGACAGCCAGGCCCCATATACTCTGTAACTATAAAAGGCCTAGGTTCTGTTTCCTTAAGCATAGACCTTCCCTTGAAGTATTCCGACTGCGGGATGCCCAAAATATCAGCAAAAGTCGGAAAAACATCCTTTGAATACTGATATGTATTAATCACAACAGGTTTCATCCCTGGATGACGAATCAACATTGGAATATGATAACATTCCTCGTCAAAACAATTAACGCGGCAGTTATGAATTGGATCAAACGTATAGGATGAGCCATGGTCGGAAATCAGCAGTATAGAAGTATTCTCCCATAACCCTAACTCTTTCAACGAATCGCAAAACCTCTTGATTGTATAGTCTGTATATACCAGCGACAATAGGTAGACAAGATTACCCCTAAAATCAGTACCAACTTTATCAACATAATTCTTTATCATTTCAAGTTCCTCATCTACAATCTGTTTATCCTGAATATCATATGTAAAGAAAGCAATATTATTATGAGGCTCACCCAGGTGGAAGAACATATAGAAAGGTTTCTTACTATTATCCCTTGACTTTAGAATGTCGATTGCCGCATCATAATTCATTTTTGCAGAATGTCCATACTGCCATCTGGGCTCCTTCCAGCGTTTTTTCATCACTTTCATTTGAAAAAGACTGAAAAAATAATTCTCTAAGAACAAAAGGTAGGAAAGATCCTTCACTTTAAATGCTTTACGGAGAGACCAGAATATCCGCTTCAATGAAGGCAGGTTATTGCGCCAGTTCGCCTTGATATTGTTACACTCTATCTTGTCGAACAACTTTCCGTATTTTGGTTCAATATAATCCTTCATAAACTGAGGTGACATGTATGCCTCAATTGAAGAATCGTCCAATTTGGCTAACACATGGTCATTCCCCTGACGCACAAATTCAGTAGCATATACCTTGCTATCATTGCAGAATTTCTCATATTCTGCTTTAAGTGTTCTTAATGCGGCCTCTGCGTCATAATTATTAAATGCCTTCTTATGAATAATGAGCGTCTCTGGGCTATTGATGGCTTCCGTAAGATATAACTCCCAACTCTCAAACATGAACTGCATTCGTTTTATAAGAAGTTGCAACTCTTGCTCGGAAAGTTCCCGTTTTTTTACAATATCATGGTAGAAATAATATAAACCGCCCCACTCGCTGGCAAACTCAAATCCTCCTGTGTAGATTCGGTGGTCAATAGCCTTGTTTATCTCATTACCTTTGATATAGTATGGGTAGTGGAAATCATATGTCTCATATCCAGCATCGTGAAAAAGGCTATAATGATTTATAGGCGACATGTTCAATTTGAAATAATACCCATAATCATCAAGACAATTACGTCCTGTAAAAAGACTTCGAGTAGCCGCATCAGTATAGGGGCCATGACTATATAATTTGTTTGCCACTAAACCCTCATTCTTCAAAGAGTCAAGAAAAGGAGTGGCGCTAATCTTCTCTTTGTTAGTACCAACATAGTCCCAAACTACCGAATCAACAAAAATTGTTATCGCATTATTTTTCATTATTCTCCAATGTAAAGTATTTTACCAAAAATCTTCCTTCGAATCTTGACTTGTCAAATTGAAGTATTTTCTCGTCAACATCTAATTCCTTATCTATAGCGTTGGTGAGTTGATTCACACACTCGTTATTTAAATCATCATTTGAAGTTATAATGCCAAGCTCATTAGCAAAAGGCAACTTTACACCTTCATTATAATCCTTAATACACTGCAGTATTTCCCATACACCAATAGAAGAATTAGTCGTTATAACTCTTTTATTCAATGAAAGGGTTTCTATTATAACACCTGGAAGGCCTTCACTATACGATGGAAGACAGAAAACAGTGCAATTTCTCATATACTTGTAAGGGTTCGATTGATAACCTAGAAAAAAAGTCTTATCACCAATACCCACGTTGTTTGCAATGTCAATATACTTTGACGGAATTGTACCATCAGAAGCGCTACCAACTAAAACAAGATTTGCCTCTTTTTTTATCTTAGAGAACGCATTAAGCAATCGTTGAACACCTTTTGTGTCGTACAAATGTCCGACATAAAGAACAGTTGGCTTTTTAAATATACATTCCTCCTCTTTTGAGAGTTCAACCTCCGATAATCTATGAATCTCGCTAAAATTATGGATGTTATACACCACCTGCACTTTTCTTCCTATATGTCTTTCTGCATCTTTTTGCGTTGTTACACTGACGGCATACAAGTAATCTAATTTCTTGAATAAGAATTTGTACGTTAACAAACAACGCAAATAGTTCAAATAACTAACATTCTTAGTTTGTTCCAAAGGCGAATGAAAAATGCCTATTTTGATATCCTTCCCCCCACTAAGCACGTTCAATGTGTTCACTGATACAAGTGTAGATATAGTAATATCTGGGCCAAACTCTTTTTTATAGACTTTATATTTTTTTAGTTTCTGAAAAAAACTAATATTTGCACCAGAATACTTAGTTTTATCTACAATATATTTGCAATTATTATACTCTTCAAAACCTCCTTCCTCTTTATATAAGACAATTGGAAGAACATTCACTTTTTCTTCTTTAAGAGTTCGGATAATATTTGCGGAACAAAAGGCTATCGTTCCTTTATTTGACGGAGAAAAAACTATTATTTTTTTCATATTCTAACCTTTGACAAGGATTTTTTGGGGGACCTATTACGTATAACTATAATAATCAAAGCCATCCAAAAAGCATAATTAATACCCGCAGAAGAGCCGTCCACTGCTCCACGCAGTAACATATAAAAATGCCATCCCATAATGGAAGAAAAAAGAACAAGCGTAAACAAGTCCCTCTGAAGTAAATCAAATACCTTAATAAAGAACCAATACACACCAATTGCAACAAGACCGCAATAATATCCCCATGAAATATACAAATCAAAGAAAATTGTTGCTGGCATATGAGATGCATTTTCTAACATTGAGGCGTCAGAAATATTTGAATTAATCATCGCGTTCAGTCGTGGAATGGAAGGATAAAAATCTAACGGATTGCTCGTATTAATACCTAAGTGTGATAAAATATTAATGAATAAGCCAAAAAAACGATAAATATAATGAGCCATGGAAGCTATATATTGTTTTCCAAAACTCCAGTCATCTAAAGATGCAAATGCTATTTCTGTCAGTTCTGTTTCAGGCAATGACACCCTACCGAACCTCATTATCCCCATCACAGCCGCAAATAAAAATAGAATAATAACCATAGGGACGGCCTTTATTGCAAAATTCTTGAAATTCCTAACACTATTAATCCCTTTATACAAGAAATAAAAGACGACCGGCATCAAAGGAAAGAATAGAAAAGACCTTACATGAATAAACGCGACAATAGCCAAAACTAAAAGTAGTGAGATTAATAGTTTAATATATTCTTTTTTATAGATAAATACGAAATTTACACAAGCAGATAGTTGAAAAAAACACTGTGCCCAACCTCCACCTTTATTGTTTGTATTGTATTCAACATAATCCATATCATTCAATACTGAAAAAGTAAACAGCAGGGATACCCAATATACTATTTCGATTGTTGAAATAATCTTTTTGTCACAATTCAGATTTCCCAAAGAAGAAAGATCTTTCTGTTTTTTATTAAACAACAGATCAGAGATTGTAAACCCAGCAACACAGAGAAGCACGCTCCACATATAGACAGTCTTCGTTTCCTCACTAACGTATTCTACTTTCGGAATAAAAGAGCCAGGAAATAATGCGGCTACTAACGATGTGATAGTATAATAGAAAACAATAAGCCAAATAAAAATTATCATATTCCTTTTTTTAAATGACCTATAAACACCTTGTACAGCCAACAGAATGCTTATTATAGATAATAACAAATACATAAAATATCCATTTAAAAAAGTGATTGTGCTCTCTGATAATCCTCAGGGATACCAATATCAATAAAGTATCCGTTTTGTACAATCCCAAGTAACTCATGTTTTGAACACTGAGGTTCAAGGACAGCTGTCTCGAAAGAGAACTTTTCGCCAAGGCCCTCAAAAATAGGCGCGCTTTTACTTATAATATATACACCACCATTAATCAAGCCTTCTTTACAATACTTTTTCTCATTAAAACTCAAGATTGTCCCAGTATGTGGTTCCATATTAACACTACCATACCGATCAAAATTTCTCATCGGTTTTAAGGCGAGCGTTATTGCCTTGCCACCAATCATATGAGCATCATAGAGCTGCATTAAATCTACGTCAAAGAAGGTATCTCCATTAAGAACAAGCACACGTTCATCAGTTGCTTTATCTAGCGCCAGCTTTATTCCGCCACCTGTTCCTAAAGGTTCCTCTTCCACAGCATAGTCAATTTCAAACGGGAATACCTCTTTCATCTCCTCTATCCATTTAAAGATGACCTCACGTAGGTAACCCACGGAGAGGATAACCCGATCAACTTTATAGCGTGAAAGATATTTTAATAGATACCACAAAAAAGGTTTGCCGGCCACAGGGGCCATACATTTAGGTACCTCACTCACCACAGAGCGCAAACGTGTTCCTAATCCACCAGCCAATATAATTACTTCCATATTATACTATTTTATACTATTAACAAAACAATGTACTTTGTCAACTATTCTATTGTAGATAGGAGCAAGAATAATAGCGGAACTAACCGACACGATAATTAATATTCTATCAGAACATCCAGTACTAAAATAGTCACTCAACAAAAAAAACATAAGGAGATGTACAATGTAAAGCTCTAAAGAATACTTACCGAACCACCTGAACACATATCTGATATAATAGACTATTTTTGATTTTTCGAGTATGTAAAACAGAAAACAGATAATGATGATACTCAAAAACACTTTAGTCATCAAAAAATAAGCATCAAAGAATGGAACATAATGAGCAATTACAAAACAACTTAAACAACAAAGAAATAACGCAACAACGTGCAGTAATTTGATGTCTTTCCTGTTACAAATACAATTCATAATATATGTACCGACAAAAAAAGATGGTATCTTATCAAAACCGATACTTATTTTTTGATAGTACTGCGGGTAGAAAGAATAAAGAACCCACCTTATAAATATCAGTAATACAATTAATAAAACAAACCTCAATGTAGTAGTATTTATATTTTTCTTATTACAATACAGCCATGTATTAATAGGATAATTAATAATATATAAAAATACCGTTATAGCAATATACCACATTCCACTATAATTGCCAGATGTCCAGTATGATATAGTGGTCAAATGCCCAAGAAAGCAAGCAAACGAATTATCACAAAACAGGTCAGTAAAACAAAAAAAAGGAACCGATATTATCCAATAGGGTACGATTAGTCTCCAAAATCTCTTTTTTACATAGTCATGACAAGTATTCTTCTTAAGCGACATAAACTGCCCCAGTCCTGATAGTAACAGAAATCCGATAGTATACACACTTCCACTCAGAAAACTTAAAAGACTAACAAATAAATTGGAAGGTAGAGAGCCTATTCTTATTGTATGCTCAATCATTACACCCAAAATACCGATGCCCATTAATTCTTGGCGGTATTTACTAATATGTTCTAACTTGATTAAATTCATACTGAATTGTTTGCAGCTTACTATGCTTTAATCCATTTATACTCTCCATTCTCTTTCTTCAGCGAATCTACTCTACAGAAGGCAATCATACAATTTCGAGCAAATTTCTCATCTACATCTCCATCCCCCACCATAATAGTACGTTCTGGCTTTACATCAGGATAATCCTCAACTATCTCATCAAACATGCCTGTTCCTGGCTTGCGACGGGTATCGTAATCAGACAAGGCCGTGCAGTAATAAATGCCGTCAATACGCCCTCCTGCTTTCTTTATCTCTTCAACCATATGGGAATGAATATCCTCAAGGTCTAACTCGCTAAAGAACCCCTTCCCTATTCCTCGTTGGTTGGTTACAATGAAGATATGTTTGAAGTGTTGTGCAAATCTGGGCACAGCCTCAAGAACACCAGGTATGAACTCGAATTCATTCCAGTTCTTCACGTAATCACCAATCAAGTGCACGTTGATAGTTCCGTCGCGATCAAGCAACAGAGTATCGTATGGCTCTATGTTAATCTCTGACAGCTTCACTTGTTGCCAAAAAAATGTTCTTCCAACATTAAACACAAACAATGATACACCGGAAGGTGTAGTTCCTGTATCTTATAGGTCTCTGTTTCAGGTACACGGATGCATACATCCGCATACTTCATCAGTTTGTTATCCTTGGCACCGGTGAGGCCGATTACCTTCAGGCCCTTAGCCTTGGCATTCACAGCCGCATAGAGCACATTCTTGCTGTTGCCCGAAGTGGAAATACCCAGGAAGATGTCCCCCGGTTTTCCGTAGCCGTTCACCTGCTGGGCAAACACTAACTCTGGAACTGCATCATTCATGTATGCCGTTTGGAGTGATGAGTGACCTGTAAGAGATATGGCAGGTAATGCCCCTTGCAGATGTTCTGCCAAGGTTTGTCCAAGTTCAGGGTCAATCTCTTTTAGTACGGCCGCATGGTCACTATATACCTTACGCTTGAGTTTGAACTCCTTCATCAACTCACCAACAATGTGTTCAGAGTCGGAAGCAGAGCCACCATTACCGCAAACCAAGAGCTTACGACCATTGCTGTAGGCAGCTTCAAGCAGTCCATAAGCTTTCTTAATATCCTCTTTGCATACCGCCAGTTTGGGATAACGTTCAATCAAGATATTTAATTGTTCTTCCATTGTTTTGGTTATTTCAAAATGATTTCCTTTCGTGGGAAATATGTTTGTGGTGCATAATAGAGTACTTGAGTACCGCCATTTTCAAAATTGAATGGAACAATCATCAATCTTTCCATCGCTTTCTTCAATGACTCTTGCTTTTCCTTTTCACAATAGAACAACAAGAAGCCTCCTCCACCTGCACCAAGTAACTTACCACCCAACGCACCAGCATTCATTGCTTTGCTATAGAGTTCGTCTATAGAACCATTACTCACCTTTGCACCAGTTCCACGTTTCAACTTCCAGGTAGTATCTAAGAGTCTTCCAAATTCATTTAATGACGCGTCCTTGTCACAGAGTACTTTTTCCGCGTCATCAACCAATGCTAACATATCTTTCAGTTGCAGTGTCTTATCTATTGGCTTTGCAAATGTATCAGCCTGTATTTCTGAAGAAAAGCGTTGAATACCTGTATAGAATAAGAGCAGGTTATCGTCAAGTTCTTTTTTACGCTCCGGAGAAATAACTATCGGATGAACTTCAAAATCTCCATCCCTAAAGTCTATACGATTCAATCCTCCAAATGCAGCGGCAACTTGATCCTGCCAACCTCCATGTTCTTTAAGAACCTCTCTCTCAACATAGATTGCATCTTGGGCTAATTGACGTTTACTCATCATTTTCCCCTTAAGAGCACAAAAAGCATTCAGCATTCCTACGGCAAAGGTACTGCTCGTACCCAGTCCTGTACGTGCAGGTAAATCCCCTTCATACGTCAGACGAATCTCATGAATGTCATGCAAACGCATACATTCACGAATTAATGGATGTTCAATGTCCTCAATATCGTTTACCCTTTCAAATCGGTTATGAACTAGTTCCGATATGTATGGATGAAATGGGGGCATATGACGAACATTTACATAACAATATTTATCGAATGTCGTCGATATTACAGCCCCTCCATGTTCATTAAAGAACGCTGGAATATCAGTACCACCCCCAAAGAAGGACATACGGAAAGGAGTTTTGGTGATAATCATGTTAAAATCTTAATTTAAGCTTTGTATATTTCTTCAGTTAATCCAGCTATAGTATGCCATGAATACTCCCCTTCTGTTTTACGCACTCCGATTGCCACCCTCATAGATTTTGTGAGTTGTTCGTTAGAAAGAAGTCTACATATAGAATCTACTAGGGCTATTTCATTACTTGGAGGAATAATAAGGCCTGTAACATTATTCTCAACCATATCTGACAGCGCACCAACTTCTGTTACAATGATAGGAGTTTCCAAAGCCAATACGGATGCCACAACGCCACTTTGTGTAGCTTCTGTATACGGGCACACCACAAAGCGCGAGTTTATAATCAAGTCGGACAGTTCTGTTAACTCAATAAATCTATTAATAAACTTAATATAATCAAGGGACCTATATTTTGATATATCAAAGTAATAATTCCCACTTCCTGCAATAATTAATTTAATATTAGGGAATGACGCATGAACGGATTCCATAGCTTGCAACAAGTATTCAACTCCTTTATATGGAGTAATTCTGCCATAAAACAGAATATAATCGTCCGATTTCTTCGATGTGGCAAAAGCATTCATCCATTCCAAAAACCCAAGTCTAGAAACGAATATTTTCTTCGCAGACTGATGATACTTACTGATAAAAAGATCCCGCGATTTACTATTTAATAGAATTATTTTTTTTACAAATGGATAGACAAGCATTCTTGAAAGATTTAACTTCCAACTGTTCTCTCCCTTATGCGGTATTGGATCATGTACCGTCAAGATATAACGCTTCCTATTTTTTATTAAAAAGGGAAGCATGAAGAGATATGGTAAATCTATTTGATGGACAACATCAGGTTTGTAATCATTAACTATTTGTTGCAATAATGAGCACACATAAGCACATTCAGAAAAAGATTTTCTTTTTTTTCTTCTGATTATATAAACATTTTCGGTGCCAATATAATTTGATATGAAACCCAGCTCGCTATATTCCGTACACTTATAAATCCCCACATCATTATGATACTCATCAAGACTAATTAATGTAGATCTGACTCTATCACCAACACTGATTAAATACATAACCTCATTACCCGCTACAATCAATGATTTGATCAGAGGGATATCAGTATCACAATATGCTGGAGAGGAAATATAAAGTATCTTCATCTTTTATGAAATATTGAATGCACTAGAGAGACTATCATATCTTTTTCTTGTTTTGAAAATATAAGTGCATATAATGTTGCAGAAAAAACAATGACCACAAGTGCACATAATGCCACTATGTAATACCATTCATAAGGATTACAGTATTTATAAAAAAGGAAGCCGATTACGAACGCTATTAATAACGAAAAGAATGATGGCAACAAGACTGATTTGGCAAACGCACGTATACTAAGCTCTAGCGTTTCTCTAGCTAACACAAATAAAACTATATAATCGACGATTCGGACAACCGACAAAACTAAGAATGCAGTATATAATGGAGCTCCTTTCTTCAAGACAAAATAAATAACCGGTAAGGAAATCAGCACCGTAAGAGAGTCCAGAATCTGATACTTCTGCATCTTATTGTAGGCCTTGAATCCAATATCTATTGTTTTCTGGAATGTCATGACTAATTGATAAATTAAAACAGCACGAATAAATGAGACGGAAAGTTCTGGCACTTCTACCAACCACAAATCAAGTAGTTGCGGAGTATAGACAAAGAATGGCAATGACGTTATCAAAACGAAGTAATATACCGCTCTGGTTTGGAAAAAAGCATGATTCCAAAAAATTTGTTTCTCAGCATTAGCTGCTTCCTGGAACAACAAGGGCTGTGAGGCAACAACCACATTTGTTGATAGCTGTGATATAGCACTCTTAACTTGATAAGCGACAGCTCTTGCAGCATTGGCCGCAACCCCTCCAAAAAGATTAATAATCAGATTTGAACCCTCTTCAATTAAAGAAAAAGCCATACATCCAAAAAAATTCCAACCGGCAAATGTGGTTAAATCTTTAACTGTATCTTTATTCCAGATCTTTTTTCTTTTGCATTCAGGGAAACGCTTTGTATAACGAATTGAGGCATATCGAATTGCAACAGCTATTATAACGATTAATAGAGCATAGGTTCTTACTCTATTAAATGGTAAAACCAGTAACAAGAAAATTGCGCCTAACTTTGACACAGCCTCGCAGATTGAAATCCATGCATAGAAATTCATTCGCTCGTTAGCAATTATAACCGCATCGTAAGGAACTGTAATAATCGATACACCAAAAGTAATAATGGAACACTGAAACACAAATATCGCATCTGCTAAAGCACCCTCTGGGAGTACCATCTTATTGTTAATATACCATAATCCAAATAGTTCAACGACAATAATAAAAAAAAAAGCGATTGCTATATGTATCAATACACTCGTATTGAATATCTCATTGACCCGCTCATTATTACCATTCCCCTTTTCATAATTTAAAAATCGTTGAACAGAGGCCGCGAAAATGCCCTTCAAAGAACTAAAAATGGATACAACCCCACCCACTAAATTATAAAGTCCATAATCATCAACTCCTAACGCTGATAGTAATACCCGCGAAGAATATAATGCGATAAGCATTACAACAACGCTTCTCGCGTATAACAATAAAGTATTCTTTGCTATTACTGATGATCTACTTGCCATTCTATTGATTGATTATAATATTTGACTTGTTTCCTTCGCCATTATGAACCTCAACATCCTCGGACGAGTCATTAATAACAAATCTTTCTAGTTTAGAGAGACCCAAATGGGTTCCACATTTCATTTTATTAAAAGACCATATCGCGCCATTGTTGACGACTTTGTTTGATGATGCAAAATAATTTTCTACTAGCGGAGTTGCTGAGATAATAGGGGTTTCATTCTTAGCATAATATGTATTATTAATAAAGACAAGCCCGTCTATTCTCAACTCACCCTCAAACTCATAAAAAGGATTTCTTCTTTTATCCGTATTAACGGCTCCACTCTCGTCAATATTATTGATAAAAGAGATGGCACCACTCACATCCTTAAACTTCACAGAAGAACCTACTCGACTATTAAAATAACACTGATTAAAGTAGATTGAGGCGATTGTAAAAATATTGTTAATTTTATTAACACCACCCTCGAAATAAACTATTGGACCATATGCACTATTAACAAAATGACACTGATTAAATGTAGAATATGTTATGGAGGTAATTCTCTTTTCTGATTTAGCAAATTTAGATTCTAACTTTCCGTCGTTTATCGAAGTTGCATAGAATAAAGCAACAATACTATTCTTTCCAGAGTAATTGAATTCGCAATTTTCTAATGTCCATTCCTCCCCTCCGTAATTATATACAAAGGCTTTTGTTACTTCTCCACGAAATGAAACATTTCTAAAACAATGTTTATTTGTTTGTTTATTATCCACCAAACGAGAGGCATATATCAAAGTTTTTGGAGGATTATTAATATCTCCTTGAATCAAAAAGTTATAAAACTGGAGTATCTCGGTACCAGAAATATCAATACCTTGCGAATTCTTTCCAAAAACCGTTATTGCACAATTATTCTGATGCGAATTACTAACACCAGAAAAAGTCGTTCCAGGAAAATAATTTAATGCATAAGAAACATCCGTAATGCGAACGGGAATATCAAAGACAAAACATCTATTAATGAATGCTGCTATAGAATTAAAAGCCCGTTGAACCTCACTCGTATTATCACTTGCACCTAATGTAGCCCACCATGAAACTTTTATAACATCAGATAAAAAAGACCCAGAAAGAGAGAATTTATCGCCAAAGACTTTTCCATAGGGAGCCACTATCCTTGTATAAGAACCTTTTATAGCTCCATTTAGGAAACCGCCACCATTAAAATAAAGACTACATCCTTCAGGCATAGAGATACATTTCCCTTTCAAATCAATAATATCACGTATCTCATAAATCGTATTTTGTTTATTTACTTGACTCTCAATATCTTTTGTATTATCTAATACATATATTGGACATCGAGAGATTGAACTGTCCCCATTAAAAATTTGTGATGAACCATTAACTGTTTCACAACAATTACTGAATAAAGGGGGAATAAAAACTATTAAACAGAAAGAAAAGACTATCGTGAGTCTATAACATGCCGGTTTTAACATATTCATATTTAATCAAACCCTTCAGGATTATTCTTTTGCCAATTCCAACTATCCCGCACCATCTCTTCAATGCCGTATTTAGCTTCCCATCCTAATTCTTCTTTGGCCTTAGCGGGATTGCAATAGCAAGTAGCTACATCCCCTGCCCGACGAGGCTTAATGCTATACGGCACATCAACGCCATTAACTTTAATGAAGGCATTAACCATATCCAGAACGCTATAGCCATGGCCTGTACCCATATTATAGATTCCAAGGCCACACTTGCGTTCTATAGCCTTCAAGGCGGCCACATGGCCTGCGGCCAAGTCGCATACATGAATATAATCACGTACTCCAGTACCATCATGTGTAGGATAATCATTGCCAAACACACAAAGTTCCTTGCGTTTTCCCACAGCAACTTGGGTAATATATGGCATCAAGTTATTGGGAATACCATTAGGATTCTCACCTATTCTACCACCTGGATGTGCACCAACCGGATTGAAGTAGCGAAGTAAAACCACATTCCATTCTGGATCTGCTTTCTGAATATCCATCAGCACCTGCTCTAGCATAGACTTTGTCCATCCGTATGGATTGGTGCACTGACCCTTGGGGCAGTTCTCCGTAATAGGAATCTCTGCAGGGTCACCGTACACTGTAGCAGAAGAGCTGAAGATGATGTTTTTGCAGTCGTGCTTCTTCATTACATCAACTAGTACAAGTGTACCAGAAATATTATTCTCGTAATACTCCCAGGGTTTCTCTACACTCTCGCCTACAGCCTTGAGGCCAGCAAAGTGGATGCAAGCATCAAACTGGTGAGCCGCAAAGACTTTTTCAAGTCCTTCACGGTCGCGAATGTCAACTTCGTAGAAAGGTATTTCCTTCACTCCTATAATCTCCGCAACACGACGCAATCCTTCCGGATTGCTGTTGCTTAGATTATCCACAACTACAGCTGTGTGACCAGCCTTGTATAGCTCAATGATTGTGTGAGAACCTATATATCCAGCTCCACCTGTTACGAGTATATTCATTTGTTTTGCTTATATCTGTTTCTGCAGCTCATCTATTTGCTGCTGTAGTTTCTTGTTATCTTCAGTCAAATCCGCCATATTTGGATGTCTGATGTCTGATGTGATTTTTTCTCCTCCTTCAATTGCTCGTCTAACTTTTTACTCGCCTCATCACGTTCCTCAAAAAAGTGAATCATGGAGATGAGTTGGGGCTTATCCATTGAAGCGTAATCTTCACTCATATCAAGAATTAGAGAATTAATCTTTAACGAACACGAATCGCACGAATTATACGAATCTTTTCTTTTCAGATGACAATCATATTGCTATGATTGCTTTGTAGTGACAAATGTTTTTTATTTTATTGGATGAACTTCTAAGAGCAAGCTCTTAAGATTCATCAAACAAAAACAAACTCATCATCTAAAAAGAATTCCTTACTTCATTCGTTAGATTTGATAGATTCGTGTTCGTTATATAACTATCCTCTCGTGTTCCAGTTCGTCGGCATGACCAAAATTAAGCAACAGCCCCAGTTTGAAACCTGTTGCATGAAGGTAATTGTAAACTTGAGACCGGTGAGCGTCATCAAGCTCGCTTACCGCCTTCAATTCCACAATTATCTTCCCAAAGCATACAAAGTCTGCTTTGTAGGTTTGCTTAAGTTCAATGCCGTCGTACTGTATCTTTATTTCTTTCTCTCTTTCGTAAGGTATTCCATCACGTTTGAACTGAATCTCTAACGCTTCTTGATAAACCGCCTCAAGAAAGCCAGAGCCAAGGGTGTTATACACCTTGAAAGCCGCTCCTACTACTTTATAGCTTTCTTCCTTGTGGATTATCATATTCCTTCTTTTGAACACGAATCTCACTAATTTCACTATCTCCTATTCGTTAGATTCGAGCAATTCGTGTTCGTTAAAACTTGCGCCAGACCATTTTGTTTACAATACCCACGTAACTTTGGATAATCTTGACTACCTTGGTAGAGACATTCTCCTCGATATAGTCAGGAACGGGAATGCCGTAGTCACCATTCTGGTTCAATGTCACTGCCGTATCTACAGCCTGGAGCAATGAATTTTCATCAATACCGGCAATGATAAAACATGCTTTATCTATTGCTTCCGGCCTTTCAGTTGAGGTGCGGATGCACACTGCGGGGAAAGGATGACCAACGCTCGTAAAGAATGAGCTTTCCTCTGGAAGTGTACCACTGTCAGAAACCACCGCAAAAGCATTCATCTGGAGGCAGTTGTAGTCGTGGAAACCAAGAGGCTCATGTTGAATCACGCGAGGATCTAACTTGATCCTTCGACTGGGCTCAGGAGCCACCGCTGCAGCCTCAAGGCGCTTGCGGCTGCGAGGATGGCATGAGTAGAGGATTGGCATGTCATATTTCTCTGCCATCTTATTGATAGCATTGAAAAGACTCATAAAGTTCTTTTCTGTATCAATGTTTTCTTCGCGGTGAGCAGAGAGCAAGATGTACTTACCTTTCTCCAAGCCCAGACGCTTATGAATATCAGAAGCCTCAATCTCCTTGAGGTTGTTGTGCAGCACCTCCGCCATAGGCGAACCAGTCACATACGTTCTTTCCTTTGGCAGACCGGTGTCAGCCAAATACCTGCGGGCGTGCTCTGAGTAAGCCATGTTCACATCGCTGATGATGTCCACAATACGGCGGTTAGTCTCCTCGGGCAAGCACTCGTCCTTGCAGCGGTTGCCGGCCTCCATGTGGAAGATGGGGATGTGCAGGCGCTTGGCACCAATCACACTAAGGCAGCTGTTGGTATCACCCAGAACAAGTACGGCATCCGGTTTTACCTCCACCATCAGCTGGTAGCTCTTTGCTATGATATTACCCATAGTCTCACCAAGGTCGTTACCCACTGCTTCCATATAGATATCAGGATCTGCCAGCTTCAAATCCTTGAAGAATACCCCATTGAGGTTATAGTCATAGTTCTGCCCAGTATGTGCCAGCAGACAGTCAAAGTACTGACGGCACTTGTTAATAACCGCCGCCAAACGAATAATCTCCGGGCGCGTACCAACAATTATTAATAATCTTAATTTTCCGTTATTTCTAAATTCTTTCATTGCATTCAATAATTTAGCGCTGATTACGCAGATTGAGCGGATTGCGCTGATTAATATTTATAAACTGTTTACTCTTCTATATATTGATTTTGAGATGTCAGTTGTCTTGAAATTAACCAATATTCCAAGTTTCTTTCCCGTAAGTTTGAGATAGGTCATCAGTTGTGAAAAGAAAACCTCTTGCATAGATGCTACAGCCTTTAACTCAATGATTACCTTGTCATCAACCAACATATCTATGCGAAACGCATTAGGGATGGTCACACCTTCATATACTATCGGTAAGTAAACTTGGGTTTGTACCTGACATCCTGCTTTTTCCAACTCTATACGCAATGCAACCTCATAAGCAGATTCCAAGAGGCCAGGGCCTAAATTGTTATACACATTAAAGATGGCCCCACGGATCTTATAGGATATCTCGTTCTCTTGCTCCATTTCACTTCGTAACGCTGATTACGCTGATTGATATTGATTGCGCAGATTATACATGTTTCACATGCGCTGATTTAGCAGATTTAATATTAATATCGCTGATAGTTAAAAAATCTGCGCTATCTGCTTAATCTGTGTCATCTGCGCCCAGTGGCTACACTGGGTCGAAGAAGGTATCAGGACGCGAAGCGTCAAATATCTCGTTGCAGTACATCACTGTTACCAAATCCTCGGTGTCGGAGAGGTTGATGATGTTGTGAGTGTAGCCGGGGAGCATGTGGACGGCTTGGATGTGGTCGCCAGAGACCTCCCACTCCAGCACCTTGCCTTCAGGGTCATTCAGATTCCTCTGCTGAATCAGTCCGTGACCTTTCACCACAATGAACTGCTCAAACTTGGTGTTGTGCCAATGCTGGCCTTTAGTGATACCCGGCTTAGAGATATTGATGCTCACCTGTCCCGCATTGAGGGTATGTACCAGCTCTGTAAACGAACCTCTGTCATCCACATTCATTTTCAAATCAAAAGCTGTCTTTTCGTATGGCAGATAACTGAGGTATGTGCTATACAGCTTTTTTGCAAATGAGCCAGAAGGGATCTCAGGAATCATGAGAGTTTTGGGTTGCTCTGCAAAACTCTTCAGTAACTCTACTATTTCACCCAAAGTTACCTTGTGCGTGATGGGGCAGTAACAATAACGGTACTTCGTACACGCAGATTTCGCTGATTCTATTTGATTTCGCTGATTATCTGCGTTCAAAAGATCTGAGTCATCTGCTCCATCTGCGTCATCTGCGGGTGCTGGAAGCACCTCCAGACCATTAAACTCACAGCGGTGCTCTTTGCCCTGCAAGCCTGCTATCATCTCGTCCACAAGGTCGTCAATGTAAAGCAGTTCCAGCTCTACGCTGGGGTCATTCACCGTATAAGGCAGGTCGTTGGCAAAGGCATTGCAGAATGTTGCCACTGCACTGTTGTAGTTGGGGCGGCACCACTTGCCAAAAAGGTTCGGGAAACGATAGATTAGTACACGGGGTACTAATCCCGCTGATTGCGCTAATTGATTTTGATCTCGCAGATTTGCGTTATCTGCCCCATCTGCGTTATCTGCGTTACGGAGAAAGTCCCTTTCGTAGTCAAGGAACAAATCCTCACCTGCTTTCTTTGAACGGCCATACTCACTATTACCAAAACGGCCTGTTAGTGATGCCTGTTGGCTGCTGCTGAGCATCACAGGGCAAGTGTTGTGGTGCTTCTTGAGGGTATCGAGCAAGGTGCTGGCAAAGCCAAAGTTGCCTTGCATAAACTCCTCCTGGTTCTGAGGACGGTTTACGCCCGCCAGATTGAACACAAAGTCGGCCTCACGGCAATACTGATCCAACTCCTCAGGTGTGGAATCAATATCATACTCAAAGACCGCTTCTATTTTCAACTCAGGGAATCTCCTATCCTTCCCATCCTTAATATTCTTTAGGGCCGCACAAAGATTCTTACCAACAAAACCTTTGGCGCCAGTCACCAAAATATTCATTTTATTCATATTTTGCGCTGATTTCGCTGATTGATATTGATTTCGCTGATAGTTAAAAATCTGCGTTATCTGCTCCATCTGCGTTATCTGCGAGTAAAACTTGTTTTACACTAGGTTGGGGATGCCATTCAATTCATTCTGGATATACTCCAGTGATGCTATCTTTTCCTTCGTTTCCTCCAAATTCAGACGTTTTGTATTGTTACTATTAAACTCTTCAATGGTAGCACGCTTTACATCACCCTCTTTGAAGTACTTGTCATAGTTCAAGTCGCGATTGTCTGCAGGTACTGCATAGAAATTTCCCATATCAATAGCCTTTGCTGCCTCTTCCTTGGTGAGCAGGGTCTCGTACATCTTCTCACCGTGACGGATACCGATAACCCGAATTTCGGGTTTTGTTTCAGGTTTCAGGGTTTCAGGATTCAGGTCACGACCATACTGGTGCTTGAAGAGTTCTACCACAGCTTCTGCCTGGGTCTGAATGGTGCAGGCAGGTGCCTTTTGAACAAGGATGTCACCATTCTTGCCATTTTCAAAGGCAAAGAGTACCAAATCCACCGCCTCTTCGAGAGACATAATGAAGCGGGTCATATTAGGTTCTGTCAATGTAATGGGATTACCCTTGCGAATCTGGTCAATCCAAAGAGGTATAACGGAACCACGTGAGCACATCACATTACCATAACGAGTGCAACAAATCTTGGTATCCCCACTCAGACGGCTCTTGGCCACAGCAATTTTCTCTTCAATAGCCTTGGTGATACCCATAGCATTGATAGGATATGCTGCCTTATCGGTGCTCAAGCAAATCACGCACTTAACACCTGCCTCAATGGCAGCATCCAGGGTGTTATCAGTACCAATCACATTGGTCTTCACAGCCTCCATAGGGAAGAACTCACAACTGGGCACCTGCTTCAAGGCAGCAGCATGGAACACATAATCCACACCTTGCATAGCATAATGTAACGTCGATCTATTGCGAACATCACCAATATAGAATTTTATCTTGTTAGCGACTTCCGGCATACGTGCCTGGAAGTCGTGACGCATATCATCCTGTTTCTTCTCATCGCGGCTAAAAATACGGATTTCTCCAATATCGGTTCTTAGGAATCTATTCAGAACGGCATTACCAAAACTACCAGTACCTCCCGTAATGAGGAGGACTTTGTCCTTAAATACTGACATAATATTATTTTGTTTAATTGTTTAATCTACTTTGTTTGTTGAATGTTAGAACCAATCTTTGAGGGCTCCACCAACGAAGCCGCATCCAATAATTCCAACGTTAATCATTGTGTTTGTTTTTATAATATGTTTGTTTTTTTGTTTTATTTAGTCTATTCAGTTGCGCTAACACTTCCGGCTATCAAGAGATGCGGGCTGCGGAATAGTTGTGGGACATTTATGGTTCACGGTTAATGGTTCATGGTTAATGGTTTTATAACCACGAATTCCTTACCTTTATCGTCAACGCTTATGGACCAAGCGTTAGTTCTGTTGAATCAGTAGCCTCAAATATCTATATTTCCTCCCAAGTTAAACTCTTATCGTGATCATCTATTTTCTTATCTCTGGCTTCATTATCTTTTCCGTCAGAATACCATATTACTGCAGGAACTATAACTGTCAAGCCCGACAGAACGCCCACAATATATTGTATATTTTTCTCATCTACAAAAGACAGTATCATACACACCACCGCCCCTGCAATAACAACCGCCATCAAAAGCTTCTTCCAGTTTTTATGAATAAACATTCTCATATCCTTTCTCTTTCCGTTGTTATTCAATTCCTCATTCCGTACAGGTTAATCCAGGATTAATTGGAATCATCTTAAGTTATATTAAACTTAACAAGAGCTGTTTTAAAGGTTGTTTTGTATCGTCTTCTTTTGGGAACACAAACATATCCTCCATTGCTTCTGCTACAATATCGGTTTTATGTTCATTATTGCGAATATAATAGATTATCTTATCATGACAATCCTGGAGACTACGATACACCATAACTTTTGCCAATGTATTGTTGTTATTAATTTGTTGTGATTCCTTTACACCTCCACTAGTCATTCCTTCTATCTTTAGTGTTCGTATTTCACACAAGCTAAAGCTTTGCCCCCCATTATTGTTGTCATAACGATACAAATTCTCATTTAGACGAAGCGTATATTTATTCCACCAGCCTGAGATTCCTCTTACAATGAACTCGAACTTTTGATCTTTTTCACAAACAACCCTACAATGAGTCGAATAGTCTGCACGCGCTAATTCATCACTTAATGTGCCGTATATTCGTATGGCTCTCTTCAATTCTGACTTGTATATGGGGACATCTGGCACATAATGTGATAATGGATGCAAAAGTGGATGTAAAAGACTACTTAGTTCTGCTAACTGATTACCAATTATTAATGACGGAACAATATAATCTGGCATCTGTGAGACAAACACTCTACATGCACTTACAAGTTTTGTGAGTTTAAATGCTGGAATAAGGTCAAAATTCTCATCTCGTATCGCTTTGTCAAACATTTTTGTTTGGAGTAACTCTTCAAAAGATTTACGCAGATAATTCGCTGAAGCAGGATAATCTGGATGTTCTTTTTCGGAAAAATAGCTGCAAGCTTTCCCATAATATGATTCAGGATTCACCAAGATGGGACTAACATTCTTATTACCAGCAGCGTCGCTTACTTCGCCTTCATACATTTCATAAAACTTCCATGCTTCATCATCCGAAAGAATCTCTTTTGCCTGATGATACCAACTCTTATCATAAGTGGTTATGATACGTTGAAAATCAGAAAACTCCTGTTTAACAATATTAAGCACAGGAAGGCGATTTCCTAAGTCAAGTCCGATAAACACATCATCCAAGAAAAGAACTCGAGTATCGTTGGTTTGCGCTATCAATTTCAAGGAGGATAGATAAAGACATGTGGCAATGGCTGAGAGACGGGCTTCATTTAAACTTTCGTTGTAGTTAGGCAAGATTTTACCGTGATGCTTTACCTTCACATACACCTCTCCTTTCACCTTGACATTGCGAATATAGTCTGGGTCGTGAAACTGAACCTGAGCATCTACCAGTTCTATCTCTAACCCCATATCACCAAAATTACGACTCATCATTGGAGTAAACTCGGCATTTAATTTTGTAATGAGATTAGGAAAGAGATCTTTCAACTTACGGAAATCATCCTTGCCTTGCAAAAAGCTAAGGTCAGTGCGGTGATACGCATCGTGACATTCTTTCTCAATACCAGCAATAAAATCTCGTATAGTACGGGTGTCGACACCTGCGGCTACATAATTGCCAAGCAATTCTGTAATAAGTCCAAACAGATTGGGGCGATTGCCATTATTTAAATACACCCGCAATAGTTGTGAATAGTCCAAGAATCCACTGGCGCGATGACTTGTCATTATGAATGGCTGTGCATTAGTGGTCTGTGCGGCATTGGTGCTTATTGTGTAAGTCTGCTCCGTTCCCGCATGAATATTTCCAGCAGCATCCACTTCGGTATAGGTGACAGCCACCTTTCCATCTGAGCGACCAGAAAACTGATTAATTTCAAAAGTCTTGGTAGGGTCTACACTGCTCTCTAAAAAATAGCGTAAGGCTTTGTATAGGGAACTCTTTCCACTTCCGTTTTCGCCATAGACCAGCAAATTCTCACCTGCAGGCATCTTAATGTCAAGTGGATAAACATATGCCCTGAAATTGTCAAGTGTGATTTTTGTAATCCTACGCATCATTTCTACCAATTTTCCATCTTCCTGGAGATTTCCAAATCAATGCTCTTAAGCAGCATTAGCGCCATCTGAGCATCTGGCTGACTCTCGCGACTATATACTTCTTTCAGGATTATTATCCTTCTGTTCTCGTCGTCTACCTCAGCAAGGTCTGGCAATTCTTTAACTATGTCAAGAACACTGATATTGGCACGACGGAACTCGTCTGTGGCGATGCGTTCATACATCATCAGGTCAAGAATGCGCTCAAAGAAATCACGCTCTAAACCTGTAGCAATCTCCGTATAGAGTAAGACCTTTACCATTTGAGCCTGCACTGCTGGTGGCACAAAGGGAATGTCAAAGTTGAACACCGTTGTTTTTTTAATCTGTGGGGTCTTTAAAGCTGTGCAATAGTAATAGAACAAACGGCTCTTAAGGACACTCTCTACATAGCGTGGTTCAACGCCACTGCGGGCTATTTTTATACCCAATTGCTGTTTCATCAGAGGAAGCTCCCCCTGAACATGCTGCACATTGAAGCGTCGCATTGGTGTCTGTATCATATCCAGAACCATATCCACATTTTGCCTCTCCTCCTCGAGGGATTCCTTTTCAATCTTCTCCTCGCGGTTCTCTTTACACTCAAATAACTCTGCAACTTCCGGAAGATGAAAATCTACCTCTGGCTCAATGGAGGCATACTTATTACGGAAATCGCTCACTGCTATCTTGAATTCATCTATATCTGTACCATCAGAGAACATGGTTACAATCTCTTTCACATGGTTAAACACCATGAAGCGGTCATCAGCAATCTTCCGGTTGGAGAGGTCGTGAAGCAGAATCCACAATAGGTAAAACATCATCTGGGTACGCTTGCTGCCCTCGAAGTTCAGTAGATTGTCGAAGCGTTTACCGAGGCTTACGCTGCTGGAACTTGTGCTCAGCAAGTCCTGGTCAAGGATGGTTTTCACATTACGTACAAAACCAAATTCAAGACTATTGACGGCACATATGAAGTCGCTATGGTCTTCCTGCTCCATTAGTTTAGATATTTCGGGCCGCAAACGGAAACGACAGTTTATACGATTACCTATTTTAAACAATTCCAGCGTGCGCTCTGGTACAAGCTCACCCTCGGCATTACCATTCTTTAGGTAGGCATATTGGAAGTAAGCCAGTGTGGTGAACAGGTTCTCGTTGTCCATACGATCGTTCTTCTGACGCAGATAAAACCACTTGTCGTTGTGGCTCACAGCGTTCTTGATGGTCTCTATCAATTCGCGATCTGCGAATGAATTCCACATCTCAAAACTGTCCTTGGCTATAGGATAGGGCTTGTTGTTCAGGCGCACAAACAAATCAACGGGGTCAAAGTTCGGGTTTTGGCTCTCCTTGATGTCAATCACCGATAGGTCAGCACTCATAATCTTGTTACGGTCTTTCACCGATAAATCTTCAAAGCGATGATTCTGCAAGTCCTTTAAGATTCCGTTGTCCTTAAGGTCAAGCGAGAACTTGTTCTGCTTAGAGTACTGCTCGTTGCCCTGCTCGTCCTTATAAGGTTTGCCAATAAAGCCAAGGATGCTCAGGATGCGCTGCTGACCATCAATCACCTCACTCACGCCATCTTCACGCTTATAAACAAAGATAGGAGGCAACGTGATGTTCAAAAGAAGGCTCTCAATAATGGAAGAGGATTTCTTACGGTTGCCCACCTCGTTGCGCTGGTAAGGCGGGCGTATAAGGAAGCGATCGCTGTTGATGTTCAACAACAACTCGCTCACTTCCACAGAGGTGGGGTCGGGCTTGTTAATACGCAAGTCATCAAACTTTTGCGGAGCTTCTTGCGTAAGGACTATCTGCTTGTTCTCGATCTTAAATTTTTCGTTATTGTATAGATACAGTGTAAAATCGCAATGGTATTCTTCTGAAAAGAAGTCTGCCGTACATTTAAAACGCTCAAAGAGGATGTTGGCAAAAGAGCTACGGACAGTAGTATATTTTTCAATATTCTCCTTGACATAATTCACTAAACGGTTACGCATGAACATATCCTCTTGCAGATGGCAGTCTTTTTCCATTTCTACAATGGAGATAGCCCAATATAGACACTCCCCAATTAACTGGTTGTAAGGTACTTCTGCATCCATGAAGCCAGACTCTATGAAATCAAGCAAGCCTAAACGGCGTCTGAAATCATCATAGACATCCTTGATTTCATCCTCGGTAATCTGGTCGGAAAGCAACTCAAAGTATTTACGGATAACCTTTTGCTTCTGTATGGCGTAGTACTTAATGGGGATGCGGTTCAGCACCAGCATCTCGCGAATCTTCATCGTTTTCTGCTCAGGTTTACTCTTCTCCAAGCGAAGCACGCGCGAAAGGATGATGTCAAAGCTGGAGTCTTCCTTCAGTTCGTGCTTCAGGTAGGTATTCAGGTCATTGTAGTAGTACTGCGCTTTGTAGATGTCCAAGTTCTTCAGCGGCGTAATGCCAGAGTTGTAACGCTGGAAAATTTCCTTCTTCAAGGCATCCTCCTCTTCAAGAGTATGGTCTGTAAGGAAACGTATCTCAATGATTCGGATACGGGTCTCTTGGAACAGCAATTTGTAGTTGTCGGGCAGTTCTTCGAAGGTCTTTCCTACAATCTCTTTCACCTCGCCCAAACGTTGCAAACCATTCTTTTTTAGTCGTAGGTCACCTTGTACAAAACGCAAGATAGTTTGGTAACGCTGGCGGCCATCAATAATCTCATTCTTGATAGCCTCGTCTGTAATGGTCTTGAAGTAAACCAGTGGCGGTATTTCCGTGCCCAGAAATATACTCTCAATGAAATATGTCGCCTTTTCATCGTCCCATACGTAATTGCGCTGATACGACGGTTTGTAATCAGTCACCTCCTGGCTATCCTGATTAAAAAACACGCCCATGATAGACCGCAATTTGCTGCCTATCTGGATTCTACTTCCAAAAATATTTTTTAATTCAACGCTCATAATAATTCACTGGAACTATTAGTTTATATTCATTCGTTTTCTCTGACGTCTGGCAATAGGTTTGTGTCACCTACGACCACGAACCATATCCATCTGACTTATTTTGTTTTAATTGGGTTTATATTGTATTTATTTGGATTCAGGATCAGGACCGGGATCAGGGGGACGGTTCTACTGACCCACTTTCATTTTACTATTTATTCGTTGTATAACACCGTAACTGATACCCGTAAGCCTTGATAATTGCCGCAATGGTGCGCCATACCGAATGGCTTCGACTAATGGCTGATGGAAGAGTTTTATGATGGAAGATGGCTGAGAGATGATGGCTGAGGGATGAAGGAAGAGGATTCCGAGGGAAGATGTCAGATGTCAGATGGAAGATGTCAGATGGAAGATGTCAGATGGAAGATGTGATTCTTTTAGCTTCGTTGACTTTGCTCATGCTCGGGATAGTGAGCAAGTTCCCTCTCCTCTCGCTTACCCGCATAGTTCGCGCCTGCCGGGGCATTTGGGTATTAAAATGTCACAAGGACATTATTGACGGAATACAAAGTCGTCTTTGATGGCTTCCACGAGGTTGAGTGGCGGTAATACTATCGGATTTAACACTGTATTCTCAGTCTTGGTATGGATAATACCACGTACTGTTCCTATAGCAATGGTTGCAAGATAGCGCAAGAAAGCGACTTCTATGCGTCCAAGTTCAGAAATTTGCCTGCTACCTTCTTCCTTAATGCCAAAGAAGCAAATGACTTCTGTAGTAAGAAGAAGCTTCTCGTCCTGAATATACGATAACTTCGTTACGCAGAAAATGTCATTGATTTCTTTATTAACGCCAAAATTGAACTCCGACTGAATATTAACGTCATTTCCATTAACCAACAAGTCTGGAAACATGGCAAACTGTTGTGTCTTGATTTGTCGAATTCGAAATGGTATAGTCATAATTATGCTGCTAACAAATAGGATAAATCAGGCATTTCCGATGTAGCATCTGCTTTGTCAGTGCTATTTGCCTGAAGGATATACTCTTTTTCGTCGGAATGGATATACTCATCTACATCAGAAAATGTAATCTCGGGAATCTTGTTGATAGCTAATGACAACTCCACAAACTTACTCAGTTTATGATCGAAATCTCCATTTAAAAGTTGTGTTACATATCCTTTTGAGCAACCGAGATACTCTGCCAGCTGACTCTTGTTCATATGGCGGCTATCCATAAAGGAAGCTATCTGCCGATAGAGTTCCATCTGAAGACCTGCAGTCCAATAAGATGGGCTCTTTAATAATTCTTCTCGCGTCATTTTTTTCTCATTAGTGATGCCAAATAAAGATTCTTCAACTTACGGAATTCATTCTGGAGTGCAAATATAGACATAATACTGTTTAGCTACAACTAAATTCCGGCAGATTAACTCTAATTAACACTCCCATACTGCTGTGATTTAGTATAATCTTCGCACACCAGAGAAACTAACTTATCAAAATAGTCGTCTACAGACATGGTGGTTGACATTATATGCTCACTGGTTGAGGTATGCTTCATCGATGTGCTGCGAGTATTTCTCACATTGTAAGAAACAGCGGGATCAGCAACTTTGTTAATGGGACTTTCTTCTATTGTATATTTTTTTTCATTTATCAAGAATTTGCGAATCTTCTTTAGCGAACACGGATCACACGGATATCACAGATTTGTTTTAACAAAAACCTCAAAAACACTTTTGTTCTGGTCGAGACTACGTCTCTGATGCTGTAGCTGTCTGCTTTTCCTCGTAAGCGAGCTTCCGGATAAAAGCCCACACCTACCTCATCAATTCCAATGGAATTTAAACCAAACCAAAAGAAAAAACATTGAAAACAAGTTTGAGGGCTGAAGGCTGAAGAAAACCATTGTTTATACCAAATCAGAGAGTCGATACGGGATGTTCGCAGGATTCTGATAGTTGTTCCACACTGCTAATATTGTCACTTTGTCGGGCTGAGGTGAATAGAACACTGTGACTTGACGAATAACGAGTTTACGTACCTCAAAGTCTTTGTAAGTCAATTCGGGATATAATGTTCCAATCTGAGGAAAAGTTGTCAAGCAGTTTATATGATCCTGTATTCGTAGATAAGCCTTCTGAGCGGCTTTGAACCCAAATTCGTTCAGCACAAACGCAATCTCAGCATCCAACTCATTCTGAGCACCCGTAAGCCACTCTATTTCAAAAGCCATACTTAGTGCGGATGGTATCGAAGACTACCTGATTGGGAATTATTTCTTCCAGACCTGCCTCGGCCCGACAAATACGCTCAGATAGAATGGCATGCATCTCATCTGTGCTATGGGCATTAGGCGAGAACTTCTCTGTTGAGCTGTGAGGGTTGCGAGCGTTGTATGCGACAACAGGCTCGGACACCTTTGGGGTAATTTCTTCTGTATGATGATATTTCTTAGTCATTGTTCAAAAAATATATTCCAAATTTTAAAGCAGATTCCGCAGATGAAGCAGATTCCGCAGAGTTAATTTAATTAGCTTAGTAGCTTAATTGGTTAGTAGTTTAATAGATTAATAGGCCATGAGTCAAGAGCCTAGAGGCAAGGGGCGAGAGTATTCCGATGTAAGATGTAAGATGTCAGAGGGAAGAAGGAAGAGTTTTATGAAGGAAGAAGGAAGAAGTAAGATGGAAGACGTTACTTTCCGTCCGACTCATCGTTTATCTTCTTGCACCTTGTCACCAATATCTTCACCAACTCTTCACAGTCAGCGTAAATTGATTTATACTGTGTATCGTTCAAATAACTGTTTCGGTGAAGCAGATCTATCCAATAGAGGGACTCCCTAGCTTCCTTCAACGCTATATATGATTTACTCTTAAAGTCTGCTTTGCTTATGGCGTTACACGCCTCAGCATTGTTTGCTCCTATACTCGTTCCTGCTCTTAAAAGTTGATTGCAGAGATTTGAGACTGACTGCAAATAAACTGGAACAGCCGCTACGCTGATGTCTGATGTCTGATGTAAGAAGGAAGATGTTTGTTTTCCTTTCTTTTGAATCTTTGACTTCTTATAATTCTCATGAGCAGCTACTGCCTGTGCCAGCAAGAAATCATTGAGCTTGATTATCCTATCGCCAAATGCTAGGCATTTCTCCTGAATTGCGTCGGAAATCTC
Source organism: uncultured Bacteroidales bacterium (assembly GCA_902801485.1). Taxonomy (GTDB): domain Bacteria; phylum Bacteroidota; class Bacteroidia; order Bacteroidales; family Bacteroidaceae; genus Physcousia. The sequence continues at coordinate 54,298 of CADCIP010000005.1, forward strand.
ACTCATATCTAGAATTAGAGAATTGGAGAATTTTCTTTAAGCGAACACGGATTAAACGGATTTCTGTATAATTGGGGTGTCTTGTATGCTTTTATTCTCACAGTTATTTCCTCAACGAACTAATTACTTGCAGGTGTTTTCTATTTTTGTAAGCCATTCGTTAAAGTGCTGGCATTTGGCTCTAAGGGTATCAATACCTATCTTATCAGTTATTTCAGTTCCTGTCTTGGGTTTGTCGTAATGATACTTGTCTTTAAGGGCTTTGATGATTCGTTTACTCGGAGCCGTCTCGACACTATTGTCAACCAATTCCATATTATCACCATACCTGGATATAATTACTTCCTTCAGCTTGTCCAATTTCTCTGAAGCATTGGGATAACTATCTTTAAGCCCATCTATGTCACAAAGCACTAAGGCTTCGAATTCGTGCAACTGTATATAGGGGATGAACTTGTAGCAGTTTACATCCTTCCCAAAAGCTTCTTCCAATTTAGCCACCTGACTATAATCCTTCAAGGCAGATGCTTCTGCAAAGCCAGGAAAATCCTCAGGCAATGCATAGAGATCGAACATGGAAGTGAAATAGTGGACTTCTTGCTCATTGTCCTGCGTTCCCCTTATCATGAAGTTCAAATCGCGCTTGGCCTGCTGATAGCTGAGAATTCCACCCCTTGCGTTCTTCTTCCTACTGGTTATCAGCAACTGGGGTAATACTATAATCCCTTTCTCTATCCAATAGGTGGTTAGGACTTTACTAGCAAACCTCAACTCTGTCTGTCCCTCACATAGGACATGCAGTTTTACCGTTCTCATAGTGGCTGGCCTCCTATCACGTTTTTACGCCAAAGCTCACTGACGGTATATTCCTCTATCCATTCCTTGAGTCGCTCCTTATCCAACTTATGAGCTACCGTAGATTTTGTTTCGTCGTCTTGTTCAAGAACCACAATCGAATCAAGTGAGAAGCCGTCAATCAACTGTGGTGACTGAGTGGCAATGATTACCTGTGAGTGAACAGATGCATCTTTTATCATCTGAATCAACTGCTCAATGGCGTACGGATGCAATCCCAATTCAGGTTCGTCTATGATAATCATTCTTGGCATAGTCTTCTCCGGCTGAAGCAGTAGCGTTGCCAGGGCAATGAAACGGATAGAGCCGTCAGAAAACTGGTCGGGTGAGAACACATAGTCATTTCCGGAATCATCTTTCCAATTGAGTCTTACATAGTCATTCTCTGGCTCCAGATAGAAGTCGCCAAAATGCGGAAGAATCATATTCACATAACTTACTATACGCTTGTATTCTTTCTCATAGTTATTTTTCAGATAATATAAGAAGGAGGCAAGATTATTACCCTCTGACTGCAGGTATTGAGCCGTATTGATTCTTGAAGCTTGTCTCAACGGTCCTGTTGAAGACGAGTCATGGAACTGATAAGCCTTACACTTCGACAGAAGTGTTTTGATGATTTTTTCAGTCTGACCATCATTGTCAACTAGTCCTGATTCCTTATAATCCGATTCCACTTGGGTAGTAAATGGTTTTAACTCCCCCTTCTTTTGCCACGACACTTCCTCGGAAGTTATAATAAGTTTCTCGCCTGAAGCCTGTGTCAGTTCGAACGAATAGGTTTCAAAATCATTACCTTTCTTAAACTTAATTTTACCCGACAAAGACGGTGTAATTCTGGATCCATAATGAAGAAAGTTCTGATTTGTACCACTCTGTGCAACGAACTTCTGCAGGGCTCCAGTCATCATATAGCTCAGCATTTTGAAGAAACTAATGATGTTGCTTTTGCCTGAACCATTAGCACCCAGCAGAATGGTTACATCACAAAAGTCAAGTACCAGGGGCTTCTTAGTCGAGACAGACTTAAAGCCCTTGATTTCCACTTGTACCAGTTTATCTTTATTTCCAGCCATATTTTTACCTCCGTTTCTACTTTTTTCAAGTACAAATATCTATCTGATATAGATGACAGGGGACAGTCTTGAAGTGTCACATTCGTCCCTTATAGTAGGGACTTCAAGAATGTGCGAGAGACCTTTCTCCCCCATCTGCGGATTCACCTGCGCGTAAGGGCAGTGCCCGCTATTTTATTATTTCTTCAACTCTAACTTCCCTATCTGTTTCTTGGGCTTATATAGCAACTTTCCTTGTTGAGATTCTATAAGGTCGCGGACTTTTTTGAGTTCGCAGTATCCTTCAAAGGAGTTATATTTTTCAACTTCCTTAAGAAGCCGTGCAGATAACTTTTCATCTGTAAACAGACTTAAAAATGCTATACCATGCAGCAGAAACATTTTGTACTGATTGTCACTGGTCTCTTTCAGCTCTTTTTCTTGAAACCTACGTGGGAATTCTACTTCCTCCAAACCTGGAGGTGTTATCTTTGTCAAACGTTTATAATGAGTAAGAACCTCTTTGGGCTTTCGTTCATATATGGCATAAAAGGCCATATTTATTGTCCAAAACCACTCAGAGTTCTTAAAAGAATTCCTTACATCTTTCGTAACTCGTTTTGATTCTCTCAAGTTGCCCTCATAATAATAGAGCCGCGCTAAAGCCAACTTATATGACAGGCTGTATTTCATTGATGGGAGTTTGACAATACACTCATCAAGTATTTCGTGGGCTCTCGCAAAATCGCGATTCTCATGTTCCTCTGATTGTTCTGCAATAACATAGGAGTGAGCCATCAGTTCCTTGACCATATTGTCAAACCCATTATTACCCGTTCCAGTATAAGCGTAAAGCCGGTCTGCTACTGCTATGGCATTGGAATAGTTGTTTTTATATAGGTAAATACAACTCACATACATCAGAAACAAATCCTGGAGATTGCCTGCGACCTCGAGTGTACAGGATATGTTATCTTTTTCAATATTGAGCGTATTCCATTCGTGAAACTTATATGATTGAGCCATGAGGTAATCTACCTCATTTGTCATCATCTCTGATTCCTTAATATATCGTTTGCTAAATCGAGAGGTAAACTTAGTGAATTGATAACCAAATTCACTACCCTCGTTGCTGTCAGTCATTCGAGCAAAGATTACTGCATCTGCTTGATTGAAATGACCATTAATGTATCGTTCTGCCGCATGAATGCCATTAGCAATCCCAAATGGAGGTATAACAATCTGAATATTGGGGTCAATCTCCTCTATCCTGTGGCGTGCTTCCTCTAATGACTTCTTAATATCATGCTCATGGGTGGAGCGGTTGGACACTAGGAAAACTATGCATAGCTTTTTATGTGACTCGAATCGAAAAAAACACAAGTAACTGACTATACCAATCAAGATAATGGTTAAACCACTTCCCCACCATTGTACGAAAGGTAGATCATACTTTGTTCTTTCAATCCAAAGTGGATATAAAAAGGAATAGAATAGTACTCCTGTTGCCAAAACAGCTATAAAGGCCAAAAGTGTCCAATAAGTGGAACACTGAAACCAGCGCTTCGTTGCTATCGCCCACAGCAGGAATGTGGTGGGCAACAGCATAATTAGCAACAATCCGACATATACCCAAGAAGAATTTAATATAGTGTGGTTAAAATAAACAACAGCAATTATCTCTATCAAGAAAGCAACAAATACGCCCCAAATGGTTGACCATATCTTTTCTACCAGTTTGGGAACATCTGCTGTTCCGTTCAAATTCAATCCCATCTATGACTGCTTAAAAACTATTTTTATAGCGTATTTTAACTGTCCGTCACAGCTCTGTTCTGGATGGTCAGGAGCTTCCTGACCATCACATCTCATCTCGCCAGATTTCTCCGTCAGATGATCACGATGCATTGCATATATCTCATTCTTCAAGTCAAAACCAGCAGAGGTGCATTCGCGATTGAGACAATCTATTACAAAACACATCTGACTCTGTAGGTTAACATTCCACGTTCCTTCCTTATCTTGACTGCCAAAAGCAGAACCGTGATGCAACTGATAGCGAATTTCTATTGAGACAATGTCAGGGAACACCTCTTCAATTCTACGCGTGTCCATGTAGCGAAGGCGGTGTTGCTCTCGCTTCATCTTCTCAAATTGTGCCTCTGTCATGTGTTTCCTATACATATCAGTATTTGTTTAGTTCTCTAGCACAGCGATCGCGACGCCTTTGGCACTTTGGATAATCCAGCCGGTGGCGGAGTGGAACGGAGCCACGGGCTGACACCTCTCTTCCTTAGCGGAAGGCTCTGGCGACCGTAGGGAGCCTGTGCCTGGAGCAACCAACCTGCGGTTGAAGTTTCAAGATTCAAGTTTCAGGATTCAACTAAACTAGATTTGGAATGCCGTTCAGCTCATTCTGGATGTACTGGAGGCTGGCAATCTTCTCTTTAGTTTCTTCCAATCGATGTAAGATGGAAGAAGGAAGAAGTAAGATGGAAGACGTTACTTTCCGTCCGACTCATCGTTTATCTTCTTGCATCTTGTTACTAATATCTTCACCAACTCTTCACAGTCCTCATAAATACTCTGATACTGCCTTTCGTCTATATAATTGTTACGTTTTAATAATTCTATCCAATAAAGGCTTTCTCTGGCTTCCTTCAAAGCAATAAAGCTTTTACTCTTAAAGTCTGCTTTGCTTATGGCGTTACATGCTTCTGCATCATTCGCTCCGATGCTGGTGCCTGAACGAAGCAACTGGTTACAGAGGGTAGCGATTGCCTGTAAGTGTACTGGCACTCGTGATGTGCGATGTCTGAAGGCTGAGGGCTGATGTTTATTTGCAGCCTGTGCCAGCAAGAAATCATTGAGTTTAATTATGCGGTCGCCAAAGGCGAGACATTTCTCCTGTATAGCATCACTTATCTCGGACATTATCTAATCTATAGCATTCGAAAACACTGTATAAGCAACGGGAGCATTACTTTCCTCAATAAAACAAGAGTTGCTATCATAGCTTCGTAAATCCTGGTCACTAAAAACAACGCCCTCGTTATAAGGCTGATTATCTATTACAGAATTCTCTATAATCTGTATAAACTCTTCTGAGTAACCTAAACTCGATAATATACTTGTAACCGACATGACTATTTGGGAGGATTAAAATTTCTAATTACACAGTAATTCTCAGATATAAAGTACTTTACAGCATTAGTATTTTCAAAGAACCAGTAGATCAACGCCCACATTCTTCTCATTGCCCTATCAAGTCCTGTAATACTTTCAGGATGGACTATTTTTAGTCTACATACTTCCCAAGCAACTTCTCTACTTATTGCATGCCCATGACTTTTCCACTTAGAGTGAGCGCAGAGGTCTTCTGCAATCTGTTTAGCACGATTAGTTTTTTCTTCGGGTGTTACAGGTGTTTCACAATCAGAATGGAAGTGCCAATCTCTGAACTTAAAATGCTCTAAATAATCTGATACAAGATTTATCGAATAATTACTTGCACTTATAGCATTCCCCAATTCCTTTGGATCAATATTTTTTAGAATCGTAATATCCGCCCAAGAAGGTTGTTGGCCTTTTTTCAACTGTTCCTCGCCTCTCTGTCTTATGTCTTCTACAAGTGTCATTATTGCTTGGGCTGGGACATAGTTTCCACTTTTTGACGGGGCTTGAGGGTCAATTGGCCCTATGTAAGCGTCTTTCCCCATTATTATCTCGTTACCAGACAGAGAAAAAATGGTACCAGCACTCATACACTTGTTGAGAAGTATAAAACCTATGTTATCAAATCTTGGTCTCAGCTTGTTTACAAAGCGTGCCACTTGTTGAGCTGAGCCACCAGGCGTAACAAGAACTATATCAATATCTTTTACTTCCGGAGGTACTCTGTTTATCAATTCGGAAAACGGCAAATCATCCGAGTCGTCAATGGAAATAGAAACAGGAACAGGCTTTACCACATTAGCTATATAACAAAGAACAGGTCGTTTGCGTATATCAGAGATCTCTTTTATGCTCCTCCTAATCTCCTCAACTACGTTTACCCCTGAATATTGATAATGAAGTAGACTCTCAAATTCATATCCATCAACCATAACATCGAGGAAAGAATCTGAGACAGGAATAGCGGGGACCTTTGTTTTAACAACAGGTTTTGGCTTCTGAGGAATCATATTATAACCATGCTTGTTTCTACTCATATCATGCATTTTTGTATATTATCTCATTAAACTCGCACTCGTGCGGCTTTGCCGCTCTAAAAGTCTCACAGCTGGAAGCAAGCTTGCGACATTGACATATTGTCTTCCTCCTTCGCACCTCGGCCATCCTTGAGCAAGCTCAAATGACGCTCGGTTTGGCGTCGGTTGGGCTGTATAGCATTCTTTAGCGGAAGGCTCTTTTAAGCTTTGCTTTTCCTCCTTCGCACCTCGGCAATTGAAGCAAGCTTCATTGCGCTCGGTTTGGCGTCGGTTGTCGTGACTTGCACTGTAAATGTGCCTGGAGCGGTTGCTCATCGGCCATTCATGGTGAGTTTGTCGCGCTCGGCTCTGCCGCTTCGCTAGTCGAAGAACCATCGGCCACCTTATCTTATAATTACCTTATTCTATTCTATCTCGCCCATCGGCCCCTAATAGTTTTAAGTTTGACCTACGGTCGAGCCTGAGTTCCCAATACATCTTCCCAACTCTTCTGCCGGTGGTAGCACGCGAGTCAGGTCTTCGGGGGCATTCTTGCCCAGCTGGAAGGTGGCCACACCCATCGGCTTGGTATAATCACTGATGGCCACTTCCACCACCATACGGTCAAATTCGCGGCACAAGACCAGCCCTATAGGCGGGTTCTCGTGAGGCTTACGCACCTGACGATCCAGCGCAGAAAGGTAGAAACTGAGCTGTCCCAGATGCGCGGGTTGGAAACGCGTGTCTTTCAGCTCAACCGCCACTAGAGCATTCAATTGGCGATTGAAAAAGAGCAGATCTATAAACTTTTCTTCGTCGCCAACTATCACCCTGTACTGTTCACGCAGAAATATAAAGTCCTGACCAAATCGCAGGATGAAGTCGCGTATGTTGTCCACTATCTTCCGGTTGAGGACGGGCTCGTTACGGTCTTCCACCTCGGCATACAAGTCCTCGGCATTGATGAAGTCAAGAAGGTACTCCTCCTTGAACGCCTTCATCGTCTGCACCGCCAACCGCTGATTGGGGATAGTTTCCGAGAAGTTGTTGGGCAAATGGCCGCAATCCTTATAGAGGTCGGCCTTCAGATTGTCTCGAAGTACATATTTGTTCCAGCAATGCAAGGCACACTGACGGATATAGAACGCACGCCCTTCCAGAGTCTTCTCCTTACGCAGAATCATCACATGATGAGTGAATGGGACACGCAGAAAATCAGTCCAGTCCAATTCGTCGGCCACTGGCTGACGAATTTCACTCAACATCATACGTTCGTCTATCTTGATTCCACTCTGTGATTGAGACGTTGCCGCGGGCGCAGGCAAATCGTCGGCCATTGGCTGACGATTTACCAGCGGCTGCCACTGCTCGTAGAAGGTGCGCATATCCTTCAGGCTCGTCTCGCTGTATCCTTTCAGACCCGGCATCTCCTTCTGCAGCTGACCACTGATCTGCGTCAGTGCACCCGTTCCCCAAAAGCCCTTTCGGGAATTCTCGGAGATATAGCGACCAATACCGTAGTAGAGCGACAAAACCTCGCTGTTCACCACGTGGAGTGCCCGCGCCTGACTGCGCTGGATGGCCTCCTTGATGGCTTGCACAGCAGCAGCATATTTCATATCGAACGACGCCATGTCCGCCATCTGTGCCTTGTGGTCTTTATCTGTTAGTTGTGTCATTGTCTGTTTGTTTATTTAAGGCGTGATTTCAACTGGTGACAATTTGTTACCAGTTCAGTTGGTTTCGTTTTGTAACCGACTCTTTCCCATCACTTCTTAAAGTCTTTTCCATCAAACTCGGTCAGCAGTCTATAGAGTTGTTCCTTCTTCCATTCCTTGGAGCGATGCTGGCGGAGAACCTTCCTCAGCTGCCAAACGAAATGACGGTCTTCCATCACTCGCTTGTTTGTACTCTCGAACATCGACCCCAAATAGACCACTTTCTCCGACTTGATTGTCATCAGTTTATCGTCGAAGGCCCCGGGTGTACCGAAGAAGTCGTTATATATATCGTCATAAAAGAACACATGCAACTCGTCCAGCACCGTGTACGTCTCTACCCGCCCGTTAAACATGCCCCCGACAATCTCCGTATCGGGCGCCACCTTTGAGAGTTGCTCTATAAGTTCCTTGGCGGTCATTGTTGTTTGTTTTTCCCGGGTGAGGGAATATAGGATATAGGATAGATGACAGTTGACAATTGACAATTGACAGTTATTTCTTGCCTGGATTCTCCTTGCGCACTCGCTTTACGGTATGCTTTAGTTTGCCAATGAAGAAGTTTATCTCCAAAGAAGACTCGGTCTCCTGAGTTTGCAAGTCAGGCATGACAATGTCGGAGAGGACTTCGCCAAAGTGTTTCATCTTGGAAGCCTGCTTTTGCTTATCTGTTTCAGAATGTAGTTCAAGAAGCTCGCGCTTAAGTTCACGCACCTTGGCAAAGGTCTCGATGATAGCGAAGGTTATATTCCTTGCTCGTTCTCCTTTCAGAACCGTAGCGAGCATATATAGCCCACGTTCGGTGAAGACTTTGGTGGGTTTGCGGTTGTTAGGAGACACATTTGATATCAAAATTTTTGACCGCAAATCTTGTAACTCATTGGAAGTCAGCTGAGGTCTGATGTATGATGTAGGATGTTGGTTCAAGACTGGATACTTGGGATGTCAGTCCTGCAAAGAGGCTTTGTACCAGTCGAAAAGGCGTTGGACTCCTTCTCCGATTTCTATCTTGTGGGTCCAGCCAAGGCGGTGGAGTTTCTCTACATCAATGAGCTTGCGCATGGTGCCATCGGGCTTGCTGGCGTCAAACTCCACTTTGCCTTCAAAGCCTACTGCCTTGACAACCAACTCGGAGAGCTGACGGATGGTGAGTTCCTTGCCTGTGCCGACATTGATGTGACAGTTGCGAATCTCTCCCAAACTGGGGATGTAGCCGCCACGACCGGCACTGTGGTTCCTGTCCACCGCACCATCGGTGCTGGCACCATAATGTACGCTGGAGTATTTCTCTATGCCTATGATGTCGCTGAAGTTGACATTCAGGAGCACATGGACGGAGGCATCTGCCATATCCTCGCTCCAGAGGAACTCGCGAAGGGGGGTGCCGGTGCCCCAGAGGACAACCCGGTTATCATAGATTCCGTATTTGGCTAAAACGCTCAAAGCGTTTTCTCGTTGAGAGTTGACAGTTGAGAGTTGAGAGTCAGTGGAGAGTGTAGAGTTTTCTGTAAGGCCTTCGCCGGTGACGCCTTCAACGGGGCGTTTGTTGAGGTCGGTGGCTATCTTGTCCCAGGCACCATCGTGGATGAGTTTGGCGAGATAGACCTTGCGCATCATGGCGGGCATGACATGGCTGTTCTCCAGATGGAAGTTGTCGTTGGGGCCATACAAGTTCGTAGGCATCACGGCTATATAATTGGTGCCGTACTGCAGGTTGTAGCTCTCGCACATCTTCAGACCGGCAATCTTGGCAATGGCATACTCCTCGTTGGTATATTCCAGCGGACTGGTCAGCAGGCAGTCTTCCTTCATGGGCTGCGGTGCGTTCTTGGGATAGATGCAGGTGCTGCCCAGGAAGAGGAGTTTCTTTACGCCATGGGCGTATGCTTCGCTGATGACATTGCACTGAATCTTCATATTCATCATGATGAAGTCTGCCCTATAGAGCATATTGGCCATGATGCCGCCTACGAAGGCTGCGGCCAGCACAACGGCATCGGGCTGTTCTTCATCGAAGAACTTCCTGACTGCGACTTGGTCTGTCAGGTCCAGCTCTTTGTGGCTGCGGCCAACGAGGTTATTATATCCCCTACTCTTCAGATTATTCCATATTGCTGAACCAACTAAACCGTTATGCCCTGCAATGTAGATTTTAGATGATTTATCCATAGATCCTCCCTAACCCTCCTTAAAAGGAGGGAACTTGAACAGATCCACACTAACCCTCCTACTGGCTTCCTCCCTACAGGGAGGATTGAGATGGGTCTAGTGCTTGTTTAATTTTGTTTACTGTATTATCAATATCACATTCAACTTCTGCATTAGTGAATCTTATTACTTTAAAACCTTGGTGCTTCAACCAGTCCTGACGTGTAGCATCATCTTCTACCTGTATTGGTTCCGAGTGATAACCACCATCAACTTCAATAACAAGCTTAGGTTCTAAACAAGCAAAGTCTGTAATATAATCACCAATAATGTATTGTCTTAAGAACGTAACCCCAAGTGCCTTACCTCTAATTTGGCTCCATAGAATGCTTTCAGACTGAGTCATGTTCTTCCGATTTTCTCTCGCATAGGCTTTCAAAAGCCCATACTCCATAGGATCTGCATTCATATATCTGGGAGATTCTCCCTTCCTTACAGATTCACCCTGCCCTCCTTGAAAGGAGGGTTTAGGGTACTCTGAATCCATTCTATCTACCATATATTCTTCCTCCCTCTAGGGAGGATTGAGGTGGGTCGGTTCTCCTCCCTCTAGGGAGGCTGGGTGGGTCTCTTTACTTCACGATGCCTTTTTCCAGGTACTCGGCCAAGTTGGTGCGGACCTTCTGTGCAGCACCCTCCGCTGCAACTTTGGCCATATCATTTTCTACCATTAGCTGGACCAACTGTTCAAACGTGGTTTTATTGGGGTTCCAGCCAAGCTTCGCTTTGGCTTTCGTCGGGTCACCCCATAAGTTAACAACGTCAGTTGGTCTATAGAAATCGGAAGATACGCGCACGAGGACTTCGCCCTCAAGGCTTCTTCCCTCTACCTTCTTACTTCTTACATCCTTGGCGCATACGCCAACTTCGTCAAGACCCTTACCTTTGAATTCGAGTTCGATGCCGGCATACTGGAATGCCAGCTGGGTGAACTCGCGGACGGAGTGCTGAACACCTGTGGCAATGACGAAGTCCTCGGGCTGTTCGTTCTGGAGGATGAGCCACATACACTCTACATAGTCCTTGGCATAGCCCCAATCGCGAACGCTGTCCATATTACCCAGATAGAGACAGTCCTGCCGACCCTGACTGATACGGGCTGCGGCAAGGGTAATCTTGCGGGTGACGAAGGTTTCACCACGGCGCTCTGACTCGTGGTTAAACAGGATGCCGGAGCAGCAGAACATGTTGTATGCCTCGCGGTACTCCTTGACAATCCAAAATCCGTAGAGCTTGGCTACGGCATAGGGGCTGTAAGGATGGAACGGGGTGTTCTCGTTCTGGGGAACCTCTTCGACCTTACCGTAAAGCTCAGATGTTGATGCCTGGTAAATACGGCAAGTCTTCTCCAGATGGCAGGCACGCACAGCTTCCAGCACACGGAGCACACCGACAGCATCGACATCTGCCGTGAATTCGGGAGAGTCGAAGGACACCTGCACATGGCTCTGGGCTGCCAGATTGTAAATCTCGTCGGGCTGCACCTTATCGACCACCTTTACTATAGACATGGAATCGCCCAGGTCGGCATAATGCAAATGGAATCCGGGCTTGCCCTCCAAGTGTGCTATGCGCTCACGGAAGTCAACACTGCTACGGCGAATGATGCCGTGCACCTCGTAGCCCTTCTCCAAAAGGAACTCGCTCAAATATGAACCGTCCTGCCCGGTTACTCCGGTTATTAATGCTTTCTTCATTTCCTGTTTCTTTTTTACCTTAAATCTTATATCTCACACGGATATCGCGGAAAAACCGCATCACAATCAAAAACCTGCTCTACGGATGGTGAGCGGAAATGCTTCGGGGTGTTCTTTACAGAACTGAGCGGCATCCTCCACAACACATGCAAGATAACCGCCGCCTCCGGCACCGGGCATCTTCCATGCCAGCACCTTGTCTTTATATTCGTCGATGTAGTCCTGTACACAACCCTGAATCATGGCAGGGAACATAGCGGTCTGGGCATTGAAGCTGTCTTTATAGGCCTGAGCAAACGCCTGAAGATCTTTCGCCATAATGGCTTGCCAGCAGTTGTCCGCAGCCTGAGCAAGTGCCCTTACCTTTGTCTCGTTTATATCCTTACCTTCCAATACCGAGCATCCGGGCTTCCGCGGTTCCATGGGCACCATGATGAGATGGCCTTCTAACCATAAGAGGACGGATTCGTCGTTACAGGTTTCTATCTTCTCGGGCCAGAAGCGGTTGTTATAGTAATGACGGCAGAGTCCGGGGATGCAGATACCTATGCTGTCCTGCGCACCGGAGATGATACCGTCGCTGCGCTCGGGGTCGTTCTCGAAGCAGAATACCAGTTTGGCCAGCATCTCGGGATCCATATTGGGTAGGTTATAGGGCCATATCTTACGGATCATATTGCGGGAGCTGGTACTCAAGCCACAGCGTTCGCGTATCTCGAACGTAGGCTCCAAGCTGATGGTGATGGCCCAACCGGGAGCATACTGCGAGACATAGGGCTGGTCGATCCATGTACCAGCCAAGTCCAAACGGGTGGGAATCTGGCTCTCGGTCTTCTTGAGGTCGGTGCTGCTACGGGCAGTGAGTCCTTCGTGGGGATCGCGCTGCAGCTCGATGTACTCTATCCCCCGTTCCTGACATACACGACGTTTCTCTTCGCTGCCTCCGTCGCTGTTTACCACGAACACATCGGGCTTTACAATGTCCAACGTGGGGACAAAGTCCATCACGCCACTGCCGGCATTGATATAAGCATCCTTGACATAACGGATGCTCTTGACCATGAACAGGCGCTCTTGCTCGGGATAGACGGTTTTTTTATGTTTGTAGCCCAGATAGGTCTTGTCGCTACCGATGCCCACATACAAATCGCCATACTGCGCTGCCTGACGGAAGAACTCTACATGCCCGGAGTGCAGTAGGTCGTAACAACCTGAGACGAATACCTTTTTTTTGAGCATAAGAAGAAAGAGTTTATAGTTTATAGATAATAGATAATAGTTAAGAGATAGTAGTTTATAGATAATAGATAATAGTTAAGAGATAATAGTTAAGAGATAATAGTTTATGTAAACTTACAAGGTTTATTTGTCTTCATTTCTTTTTGTCGTTTTGATAATTGATGTGAGAAGACGCAATAACTCATCATTATCCGCCTTCAGGGAGGCAAATTCCTCATCTGTAAAATACTCTGCTGAGTGGATCAAATCGAGCCAATAGTCAGTCTCACCAGCTTCCTTCAAAGCTATGTTTAGCTTGCTAATGAAGTCTTTGCGGCTTTGTGCGTAGAGACCTTCTCGAATGTTAGCACCTATACTGGTACCCGATCGAAGAAGTTGATTCGACATCACCACCTCATGTTTCTTGTCATACAGATGTCGGTAACACTTGGCTATTCTTTTCCCAAAAGCCAAACTCCTTTCTCCAACTATGCTCTGCTTCGCCATTATCTATAAACTATAAACTATTATCTTTTATCTATTAACTATCAACTTTAAACTATTTTTCTTCTTTTGACTTGAGATTGAGGAGGGCTTGAAGGAGGGCTGCCTGCTGGGTTGCATCCAAGGAGGGGGCGGGCTCTTCTTCATCCTTTGAGTTGAAGAGGGCCATGAGGTCGCCCTCTTTGTAGAGAATCCAGCCTGAAGTACAAACGAACATCAGGAAAACGAACATCAGACACATCTTAGCACGTGAGGGTCCTGCCTTCCTGACAGGAACCGTAGCGCTCTGGAGTGTGGTGAAGGCCGGAGTTTCCTCCTGCACCTTGGCCTCTGCATTTACGAGCTGCTGGGCTGCCTGCATATAGGCATTGTACTGGAGCTGCATCTCGTTCTCCAAGTCAACCTGTTCCTGACGAACCGTCTGGAGTATGATGTACTGGTTAGCATCGACAAACTCGGAATACTTCTGTCGGGCAACCTCGTAACGGGCTTTCGTCTCTTCGCATATTTTCTTGTAATGTTCCAGATCCACACGCACCTTGCTGGTACGGTAGTCTGTGATGAACTTCTGCAGGCGTGTCTTGACGGTATCTGCCATGGTGGCTGCAATGACGGGGTTCTGGTCTGTAACCTGGATGGTAATGACCATGGTCTTCTTATCGACATCGCAGAGCACCTTGCTATTAATCGCCTTGATAATCATGGCCTGTTTCTTGGTCAGACGGAAGGGATCGACCGTCTTCTCCTGATCTTCAAGGTCGGAAGGCTTCTGTCTGAATAATGAGATGAACCAGCCTACGAGTTTTCCGGGAACAGCAAGGATGGCAGAAAACCATGGACTCTTCTGTTCCTTCTCGAGATACTCGTAATAAGACATGGTGCGGTCCTGAATGCCTTTCTTCTTGTTTCCCTCGATGGTTACCGGTACAGGGAACAGACTGACCTTGAAATCGGTGGAGTTGACCAGGTCGGGGTACAGGGTCGGGAACAAAGCCTCCGTTCCCATTCCGCCTGTGCTCTTGCCCATATTAAAACCAAAATTGCTGGCCAGCGACAACAAACTGGAATTTGTCCTGGAACTGGACATCTCGGGGGATAGCTTTACCGTACACTTATAAAAATTGGGTATTGCCAAGGCATAGACGGCTGCCAATACAAAAGCAATAGGGAGCACTATGTAATAAAGCTTTCTATGCTTGAGCAAATCCTTGTACATCTTAACGAAATCGACAGCGGAACTCTGCTGAATGCTGTTTCCGTTAAGCTGATCGTTATTATTTGCGGACATTGTTATTAAATTGAGAATTGAACATTTACTTCCTTACCATAACGCCAATAGCCGTCACCATTGATGCAAGACTGGTAATACCAGAAAGGGCACCACCAAGCGCTGCCATATTCATAGGATTCTTTTTCTTCTTGCTCACAACTACAATCTCGCAACCGGCTTCGGGTTTGGCTCCTTTCTTTACCAAGGAGGCCTTACCGTTCTGATATACTATGAAGGTCTTGGATTTCTTGGCACGATGACCAAAGCCTCCACACTCGTTCACATAATACTTGTAATTCTTACCGGATTCGAAGTAAACCGTGTTGGGGAACATGACATCGCCGGAAACACGGACAACAGGATCGTACTCCGGCACAAAAATCTGGTCACTGTCGCGCATGAGGATGTCTGCCTCGCAACCGGGATTGCTCATGGCCTTCTCCAAATCGATATAAACAGGATAATTATTGTCCAGATCCAACTTGGCATAGGAAATAGAGTCGCCTTTCTCCGTTAGGATATCGCGTACGACCGACAAGGTTGCCTGCATACGTCTGCGCTCGTCTTCGGTCATACGACGCAAGAGGGTTGCACCCTTCAGGTAGGCATGGGGTGTAGCACCACCAGCCATAGCGATGACATCGCTCAGGTGCGTCTTTTTCTGTTCCATTGCCACGGTACCTTCCCAATTGACTTCACCCCTAACGGTAATCAGGTGGGTCTGGTTAAATACCGGACTGGGATAGATGGTTACATGGTCGTAAGGCTCGAGAACAAACTTACGCTCATTATCTATTACGAGACCGTTCTTGAGGTCGAAATGGTACTTCTTACCATACTGGTCAACCTTCTGGGTAGCCATCGGGTCGCGCAACACACGACTTACTTCCACTCGCATCAAAGAAGCCTGGTCCCGCAAGCCACCTGCCATGACAATAAGGTCCTCGATAGTGGTATTGTCGGCATACTGGTAGGTGCCCGGACTCATTACCTGACCGGTGATGGTGAAGGTACGCTCCTGACGGAGGTCCTCCTGCGTCATGATGAACAATACGTCCTCGTTCTTCAGGGGGATATCGGCAACCGTACCTTCCATGATGCCCTTCACATCCACAGGTACCACCTCCAGTGAACGGTCTTCCTTCAGCCGGTGCAGCACAGCATGTTCTGTATAAGCATCTTCTGTAAGACCTTCTGCAGCATCGATCAGACTTCTGACACTGAAAATGTTTGCGTCGAGATGGAACTGGCCCGGACGGAATACAGCACCCTTGACCTCGACCATATTTTCGTAGCGGTTAATCATACCATCTACCGTAACGGCATCGCCATCCTCCATCTGGAAGTTGGCCATATCGAACTCCTCGATGTTGTACACCTGATAACGCTCGCCTGTCTGACGTACCAAACGAACGCTCTTCTTGTGAGCATCGCCTGTAAAGCCACCTGCATACTTTATCAGCGTAGCCACATTCTCGGTCTTTCGCATCTCGTAGAACATGGGACGCTTGACATTACCTGTGATACCTACGAGGCACTCGTATGTGGGAACCTGAATAACATCGTTGTCCTGCAGGGTGATACTACCTGCCAGACGTCCGTTGAGGATATATTCGTAGAGGTCAACCACAGTGACCAAACGTCCGTTACGGAAGACCTGGATATTACGCAATGTACCCAGATTGCTGGGACCGCCTGCCCTGTAAAGCGCATAGAAGATGTTGGCAAAGGAGGACAGGTGATAGGTACCCGGAGCACGTACCTCGCCCATTATGTTAACCTGGATGGTACGCATGTTACCCACCTTGACCTCCAGGTTGCTGCTCTGGAAACGGGAGCCAATGGTAGAACGCAATTTAGACTGTGCTGCGGCAACAGAAAGGCCACTGAGATGGATGGGACCATAACCTGCAACGGTGATGGTACCCTCCGGGGAGATGGTATGCACCAACGTCTGCTGCGAAGCGCCATAGATATCCACAACCACCTGGTCGCCCGGACCCAGGACATAAGAGTCTGGAACGGGCATGTTGGCATTGGGCTGGAAACTGGGATTGGCCTGACGGAAGATGTCGCGACCGAAAACTCGCTTGCCCTGTGCATCAGGGGCTGTACCCTGTGTAGCCTTCACATCCTGCTCTGCATCGTTAACATCTTCCGAGGCATTATTCTCGATGGTACCGGTTGTACCAACACGAGCTGTGGTGAGCTCCTGAGAGGTTGTGCCATCGGAATTAGCCTGCATACGGGCTGTTGCCATGCTGACAGCCCCATCGGCTGCAGCTGACATACCACGACTGGAAATCTGCTTGTCGTACTGGTTACGCAGACGGCGAATCTGATCGGCCGTCACACCTTTCTGCATCAGCTTGGTGAAAATCTGTGACTGCTTGGTACCCGCCCGTGTCTCGCTGGCTATAAACTGCAGGACCTGTTGATCGGACATACCCTGAGCCATGACGAGACTGGAGAGCATCGTCAGACATAGAAACGCTAAAAGAATTCTTTTCATTTGGTTCGTTTATTATTGTTTGTTTGTATTTATCGGGGTGAGGTTTACTGTTTACGGTTTACAGTTTACGGTTTACGGTTTCGCTAACCGCTAACCGATAACAGTTGAGAGTTTAGAGTGTAGAGTTTAGAGTCAGTGTTTGAAGTTTAGAGTTTACCGTTTACAGTTGGAAGTCAAGAGTCAAGAGCCAAGAGGCTGGAGTCAAGAGTTCGCTAACCGCTAACCCTTTAGAGTAGCAGGTTTGAAGTACTGTTTTACTCCGCCTGTGGCGGCACTATCTACTGTTTAAACTGTCTCTCAACTTTAAACTATCAACTCTCAACTTTCTCTCTTAGGAGAGGGCGGGGGGAGAGGCTGTTTTTGGCGGTTTTCTTTAATTTCACACATTTCAACTAAATTGAGGAAGAACCTCAAAAGCTGACTTCATAAGGAGGCAGCCAGTCGGCATCAACCTGGAAGGTGGAGGTGATGGGGGCGCTGTAGATTGCACCGGTAAGATTGGTTGTGCGATTACGCTTGAAGGGCACGCTATTCACAACCCTATGAGAGATAGAGTTGCCCTGGGTGTTCAACACATCGATGGTGACGTCTATGCTCTGCTCATCAGAAGCCAGAAAGAGATAGCTGACTGAAGATGAGGGGGTTCCGACTTCTGAAGAAATGGACACCGTGTTGGTGAGTCCATCGTTAGAAAGAGCCAATCCCGTGGTGGGGTTGAAACTCTTACCTCCAGCAGAGAAGGTGACCCGGATATTTGTTGCATCTTCCGTACGATAGTCTGAAGAATAGAGCATCAGCTTGGAAACGATACGGTTGAGGGTGGCACTGAGATTCACGGCATTGGTGCCAGTGATGCTCACCGGCTGTGTTGCAGCGAAAGTCTCTCGGGCATGAGCTCCGGTAAAAGCTGCCTCTGTGGGACTGGTGAGTGTGAACACATCACCTTCGCTCTGTCCGTAGCCCAGGACTACCATCTTGTAGGAACCTTTGTACAGGTTGAGATTGAACCGTCCAAAGGTTGTATATGTTGTATTATCAGATTTTTGCCGGGTGGTCTTATAGACCTCTGTGCCGTTGGCATCATAGAAAGCCAAAGTGATGACCTTAATACCTGCGTAGTCTGCTATATTCTGGGCAGCTCGCGTTTCCGGTTCGTCGAGCGATATAGAGAAATCGCTGACTTGAACGGTCACAGGGACCAGCTTTTCTGTATTTAATTCTTCATTCTCGTTACTGCATGCTGCAGTGAGCAGCGCAACGGCTGCTATATATAACAATCTTTTCATCTTTTTAACTTAAACCTTTGTTTTTATCATTGAACAAATCCTCCTACGCCTGTCGGCGAGAGATCTCTCAGATCCAACAGATAATCCTTAGTGGTATGAATAATAGTGTCAGTTACATCTGATTAAAGTGTGTCTGAAAGCAAGCTTTCCACACCCATTAACCATATATAACCCTTGCTACGTATTACATACGCATCAAGCAGTTTACAACTGTCGTCACCATTATTCATGTTATTGAAAGTCCTACGGTTATTGAGGGGTAGAATATCTTCTTTTCATTGAACTGTATTCAATATTATATAAAATCATAATTGGTTGTATTTGATGCTAACCCATCAAAGATGGGTGATATGTTAATTGTGGAATGAGGGGTAAGATCTTGTTCTTAAAAACTCATTCCGCAAATAAGATGTCAATGGCTCCTTGTAGAGAGACATAGCTTCAAATGCAAGCAATTCTTTTAGATCTGTTAGATCTCTTGCCCGCAAGGGCATAGGAGATTAATATAACTATCAACTTTCAACTTGATTTAAAAGGTGACGTGGGATTCTCCTGCCCAATCGGTATTGATGGTGATAGTGACACCTGTGGAACCTGATCCGCCTCCAACAAAGAAAGGACCGCTCATCCACGTTATCTGGTTTTGCTTCATTGGCACATCGAAGTCGTGGTCAACGATTACATCACCACTGCTATTGAGTGCAGTTACCGTCAGGTGGACAGTTCCCTCTGTATCATGCAAGAAAGTATATAAGTCGAACTGCTTCTGGTCGGAATCAACATCGAAAAACACCTCTTGCTTACTGGCTACACTACCGAAACCCGTTGTTGCATCAAATGCTCCACTGCCCCCGGTATAGTAGAACCTAATTCTTGCTATATCCTCGGGATAATCATCTGTTATAACAAAACGGCACAACGACACGATACGCTTAAGTTCTACTTCCAGATTCTCCGGCTCGTCTGTAACAGTGATTTTCTTACTATAGAGAAAAGTATCAGAAAAACCTATTTTATTTGAGAAGGTTATCTTCTTGGCGTTTGTCAGTGTGGGATTGCCATTACTGCTATGTCCCAAAACAACCATCTGATAGTCACCCTCTGGCAGCTGGAAAGAGGCCGTTCCGAAACTGGCATCTGTGGATTGCTGGTTTTCCTGATCCACACGCACACCGAACTCATCGTACACGACAAAATTCAATCGCGTACAGGCTATTCCTGCTTCTGCACGGGTAAGAGCCGAGAAGGGAGTCTGCTCTATCTGATGGATACTAACCTTCAGGTTGCCCTGAGGGTCCTCTGTCTCCTCGTTGCCGAAGATGGCAGGGTTTTCACAACTTGTGAACAATGCGGCCAAAAGGCCGCAAAAAAGTAATGATTTCTTTTTCATAACCATATTTTATGTTAAAGGGTTAATAAATAACTCGAACTAAAATATGGTATTAGCAAGGTTGTTCAGCAACGAATTTGCTTTGCTATTGACAGGAACCGACGTATTACCAACGGACAATCGGGGTGGCTCTGACACCATGCCTTGACCTGCTGGCGAAGCTGTGCTTCGTGTTTTACGATGAACAAGGCTATAATGAGATAGACAGCTATCTCATTAAGTGTAGAGTGTAGAGTGTAGAGTGTAGAGTCTGTCGAAAGTTGAGAGTTGAAGGCCTTCAGCCCTCCTACTTCAGACTTCTCGTTCTCTGAACCATGAACCATGAACCATGAACCATGAACCAACAAGTCTTCGACTTCTTTGGTTCGGCGTGCCACTTCTTCTTTGTCGTTCATCAGATAGACACAGATGAGCATGAGGGCTGCGAACTTAGCCTGTGCTGCCGGATTATCCTCGAAGACAATATCGGAATACTGGTAGAGGAAGGTGAGCTGTTTCCGGTCGTCCCTATTCAGCTCGCGGGAACCTTTCCTGCCATGCAGATGACAAAGAAGTTCTATCAGTTCGTCCTCGAACCGGCCAATAACCGGATCCTGCAGCAACTGCTGTGTCTTCTCCTCTTTCAGCCGGACATCGGTAATACTGATACCCGGGACAGCGATTCGCATCTTGTTCATGAACATAGACAGTTCTATGGTCAGCAGGATTTGTCCGTCGCGTTCGTGAATCTCTTTCACCAGTCCTTCGCTTCCTGCCATGGGACCATTAGTGACAAGCACTTCGTCTCCCTCATGAACTTCGCCAGAAGGCTCGCCATTGATAATCTGGAAGTCAAACCGTTTGAGAATAGTCTTGAACCGCTCCAACTCGGCATTCCCGATTTCGAAGGGGACTCCCTTCTCGTCGCGATATGCATAGAGCCGATTCTTGAGCACCCTCACCCAAGGAGCATCCAAGATGGAGAGGACTTGTTCCTTAGAGGCACAGATGAAGATAAAGTGGTGGAGGTCGTTGCGCAGCGCACGATCATCCTGTATGGCATCGTAGGATTTATACTCGTCGCCGGAAACAGGATGCTTGTCTATGGGTTTCTGCTTAAGATCCGCAAAAGGAATGAAATACTCGAATGGCGGCAGGGGATGTACATCGTTCTCGTTGGAATTGTACACCTTCCGCTTGCCACTGAATATCTCTCCTATCAGGTCGGAGTCTGAATGACGCAAAATGCACCACCGCTTTTCATTTTCCATAATTCTACTTTTAAAAGAGTTTACGCTACGCTTGAAGCTTGCGTTTCACTCGAAGTCACAATCTCCCCTTGTCCCCTCCGGTA
Source organism: uncultured Bacteroidales bacterium (assembly GCA_902801485.1). GTDB lineage: Bacteria > Bacteroidota > Bacteroidia > Bacteroidales > Bacteroidaceae > Physcousia. The sequence goes on from CADCIP010000005.1 coordinate 75,534, forward strand.
TGCCAAAGAGAACGATTACTATCTTCCGTTGGTTAACCCAGCCATTGCGTAATCCCTTGTGAGTCTGCAAGATAGACCTTCAGTACGGCGACTGGATTCTCCTGTCTTTTACACGATAGCCATTGCATATTCTGAACGCCCTTTGTAAAGGGCGCAGTAATGCAATTACTATTTTCCATGCAAAAGTAAAGATTATATTCCTTATAAACAAATTTTACAAGTTAAAATAACAAGAATACCAACATTTATTCTGATTCCCTTGTTTATATAAAAAAAAGGAATAAGAGAGAAAAGAATCAATTCCTCTGGGAGAAATCTATTTATGTTTCGAGAGTTTATTATGTGAATGAAAAAAACCAAGAAAACCCTTTTCTGTTGTTTATGAGTTACACTCACATGTTTTCAATCTGTCCATCAGCGTATGCAAGTGAACTTGCCTTCTCTGGCGCCCAAATAGAAAACAGCCTTGCGGCTTAAACACCAGAAAAGAAAAACATCAAAAACTGGATTTGGTATACATAAATATTAATCAATAATATTGTGAAACAGAATGTTTTTTCGGTTTTTCTTTTTGTGTGGTTGAAGTCCCATCGGGACTGTGATGATGATGGCATAGGCCTTTGTCTGTGAGCTTGCTCACAAGAAAAAGGATATGTCATTAGCAAAAAAAAGGCGACAGCCTTAACCACACAAAAAGGGTTTTTGAGGTTTTTGTTATAACCTATCACATCCGAAAGTTGAAATATTTATTTTAACTCATCTTTAAACAGTAAACGGTAAACAGTAAACAGTAAACTAATATAGCACTTTCTTGCCGTTCTGGATGTAAATGCCCTTTGGCAATTTACCATTTAGCCATTTACCATTTACTATTTTGCGGCCACTCAGGTCGTAAATGAATTGAGAATTGAGCGACCCACCCTGGCCCTCCCTTGTAGGGAGGGAATATAATGATTGGGAATTGAACGTTGGGGCTTTTATTCCGGTGGGATCTGAGGGAGTGAGAGGCTCTATGGTGACACCCTCCAGCTTGAAGGCATTGATGCCAAAGCTGGACTGACCCGTCAGATTGACTATGATGCCCAAGGAAACCTCGGTTTCTTCTGTCAGGGTAAAGCTGACGGTACCTGCCGTGAGTTTGCACCAGGCAATGGCCTTCTCCTCACACTCAGCATCGCTGACCATCCTGCTGCCCTCGCAAACTACCAGCCGGCTGGTCTGCATATCGTCCACATCACCAGGTGTGATACTGAAGCGATAACGACCGGCAGGGAGTGTGACAGCCTGCCACAGACGATAATCCAACAACGGGGTGGCAAAACCGCTCCATTGCGTCTCGAACTGGATGTCGTTGTGGTGGCTCGTATCTATATGCGCTCCTGTGGTAATACCATTCTTTACAATAGAATTGGCATCCTGCCAACGAGAACGGGTAGTCTTCATAGCCAAACGCAGGAAACGACTGCTATTGTTGCTATTGACAGTTCCCGAACCGGTAATATAAGGGTTCTTATAATTAGTAAGGTATTGGGCAGAAATATCGCCATGCATCAGAGCCTCTGTATCGAGGGTGAAGACTCCCAACGCTGAGTTCCATGCATCGCCATCGGGACCAAAACCTACACGTTTTGCATGGCAGGTGTTAGAAGTCCGGTCTAACACATCACCACCGTTCTGGTTAAAATCGTAATACAGCAACAGGTTGTCTTCTGTCTGCGCTGCCTGCACATCTGCGATATGCCGGTTGCTGTATGCCTTTATCTTATCTTCCGTAAATGCCGTGCCCCAAAGACGCACCTCGTCTATCTGGCCCTTGAATCCGTCAGCCCCCATAGTAATGTCTCCCAACAAGGGCATACGGGTTGGCAACTTGACTGTCGGGCTACTATAAAGCAAGGCATCGCGATAGAACCTCACGACTCCGGCATTGTAGGTCACAGCATAGTGATGCCACTCGTTTGGTAGGATATAGCCCTCATCGGACGGCACCGTCCTGCCAGCCAGTTTAACAGAGAGAACACCCTTGCTATCCACAGAGGTGGAGAGGCTGCCCTGCGCAGAAACGAGGCTAACACTGCCCTGATACTGCTGCGGACGCATCCACCAATCGAGGGTAAGCGCTTTCTGTTCCTCTGCAAAAGGACAGGGAAGCTGCAACTGCTCGCCACCCGTAAAGTTGAGACAAGACAGGGGATCATCGTTGCTGACTATCAGGTATCGACCCATAGACAAAGTGTTTTCGCCTAACGTGTTGGCAACATGCAGACTGACATCATACACACCCGGAGCAGTAGGAACCACGTAAGGTGACTGCTCAGAAGTGGTCAGCACCCTACTGCCGTTGCTCAACTCCCACTGCCAAGAGAGAGGACTATAACGACTGTTATCGGTAAACTGAACGCCCTCGCCCAACATAATAGCTGTGGCAGAGACATCAAAGCGTGCTGCAGGAGCCGACTCACGCACCGTAACCTCCTTGGTGGCACTGCTGGTGCCGTACGGATTGGTTGCTGTAAGGGTTACCTGGAAGGTTCCCGTGGTGGGATAAAGAGCTGTGGCATTGGTACCTCCCAACTCTTCTACCTCGGCACCGGGCATGCTCCACAGATAGGTGCAGCCTGTACCCTCCGTCTTGTTGATAAAGCTGAACCTATCACCAGCTGGAAGCGTATCATTGAGGACCTCAAAGGCTGCCACAGGGCTTTCTCCCTGAAGCACTGTCACCTCCTTTTCTGACGTCAGCGAAGTGCCGTCGGGGAAACCTGCAGTGCAGGTAACATTGTATGTTCCCGGGGACGGGAAATTTAATGTAACTAGTTGAGAGTTTAGAGTGTAGAGTTTAGGGTCAGTGGAAAGTGTAGAGTTATTCACTCCCCCAAAGGAGGAGATGGAGGGAGCCTGTACTTTCCATTCCCATTTGATGGCATTGAGGGCAGTTTGGGCTGTAAGTTGGAAGGGGATGCCTGCCAGGTGGGTGGTTTCCTCCTCCATTATAGTAAGGGTTGGTGTGGGGACTGTCCCTGTGAAGGGGGCTTCGGACTCCTCAACCTGATGGGTACCTACATGGAAGGTAGCATGCTTACCACTTACACATTCGCGCAACAGGGTCTTTCCGTTCACATCGACAGTTTCCATGGGCAGATAGACCAACAAATCCGGCTGTAAGGCAGGAGCTGCTATGCGAACACGCATATTGTTCTTTATCTCAGCCTGCGTTCGCGCTGTCCTCCAGACCCTGATTTCATCCAAGCCACCCAACCACCAGTTATTAGTATCTGTATGCCCGAACTGCAGGTCGCCAAACGCCGTCAGACCGGAGTAGGTCTTAGAGGTAATGGTTCCCTTCTTGATGCCATTGACATACAAAGTAAGGATGTTTCCGTTTATGACAATGGCGATGTGGTTCCACTTTTTTGCAGTAAAGATACCAGATACATTCAGGCGGTCGGTACTGTTACTCTCCCACCCCACAGAAAGAGTTCCGTTGCTATTGTTATGGAAAAGGAACTTACCCCAACCGGGACCGACCTGATGGGAATAGTTGGCATTCTTGTCGTTGCGCATCCAGAACTCGATGGTAGCCTTTCCTAACATCTCGGAAACAGCATTCGGAATGGTGATGCCACTTTCCGTAAGTACCGCAATGCTATTGGCACCCTGCCGGGGAATTTGCAAAAGAACAGCATTAGAAGAAGCAGACTCCTGTCCGTATTTCCCTGCCTGATATACCGCCCTAACGGTAAAAGCATCCGTTGCATCGGCAGCGGGGGTAAAGAAAGTCTTTTCTGCCGGTACCTGTGCCACCAGCCTTGAACCCTCGTAAACATGATAACCCGTGAGCGTGAGGCTGGAAGGCTGTGGAGCTGACCATACCAGTACACCATCCTCGACAGAGAGGTTGGAAGGCGGATACAACTGCTCACCCGGCACAACGACGCTTATGAGCGTCTCACGCCCTCTGTTCTTTATCTCCACATCCGTCTGCCCGAAGGGAATTTCCACACCATCGTTCTCTACCTCGTAATTTATTATCGAGGCCTTATAGATGTGGCCGTTACCGATGGCACCCGTCTTGGTCTTCACAATAAAGAAATACTTCAGGGGCTTGGTACGATCCACAGCGAAGGTAAGATCTGTAAGATCGTAACCGAACTCCATAGGCTCTGAATGAATACCATCTGCCCAACGGCCCAGCATAGGAACCTCGGGAGCAGGATCAGCACCTAAGGTGTTACCGGCATAGCGGAAATGTTCGAAGACAATGGTCTTCTCCGGTTTGGTAGCATTCAGGTTTTCGGACACACCGGCAGAGAGCAATAACTCGCTACGGCGGCTGTAATCCATCAGCAGCTTTATGGTACGCAAAGGTCTGTAGTCCTGACGGATAATGTGCGCGCCAGGAGACCAGGTCCATGTATCATTACCCACAGAATAGCTGTATTTGTAAGGACAATAGATAAAACCTTTGTTCTCCCAACCGTCGCCCCACGAATTGGCGATAATCCAGGCTCCCACCTCGTCTTCGTCCGCCTCTCCTATCTTGCCATCTCCATCCAGGTCGAATTCGATTCGGTCGTCGTATCCGCAGACCGTAAGGGCATGATTGAATGTATCACCCCACGCCTTTACGTATTTCATGCCCACAACCCCAGCCGCTTTGTTGGCAGCAGAGTTAGGGATAGCAGCCCAAGTGCCGTAAGCAGCCACACCGATACCGGCCACACCACCCCCGTGCATCGTATCATCGCCGCTGTGGTTATAGAGCCATTCCTTTAGCTCCTGTCTGCCCTCCGGTGTATTGGTAGGAGCAAAGGATATGTCGTATGCCACCTTGTTCCACATGGCACTGTACCATTTATCATAGCCCTGCATCCAACCGTAGTCGGGGTCGTCGTGTGTCTGTGATCCAAAGAGCCTGCTATAAGTCCTACCTCCATACGTGGGAACATTGGGAATGCCGATGGAACGGGCCATTCCCTCTGTATCGCTGTTCTGGTAAGCCAACAACCAGGTGAAATGCGACGGGTACTGGTTCTCGGGGAGAGAAGCGTCCAGGTCGCGATAGCTGTTCATCTCGTGCGTGAACTGATAGCCAATAGCAGCTGCTGACCCACAGGATCCTCCATCCTGATTGAAGATGGGAGGGAAATACTTATCCTGTCCGTTATAGACAAACGGGGGCAACTGCACCTCAGATCTGCGGGCTTTACGGCGAGCTACATAATCTGCAGGTTGGGCCTTGGGTGTTACCTCGTACTTAAGGTTAGGAAAGACGCTACGGTCTATCTTTACCACTTTGCCATCGGGAAGAGTATAATCTTCGATCTGGGCCATGCCGCTTAGAGCGGGCATCAAACAGGCTATTAGGAACAGTTTACGCATTTTGAACTTTAGTTTACGGTTTACGGTTTAAAGTTTAGAGTTTAGAGTCAGTTTATTTAGTTTAGAGTTTACGGTTTTTTCAAATTGAAAATTGAAAATTGAGAATTGAAAATTGGTTTACGGTTTTTTCAAATTAAGAGTTATTTTTTTGAACACGGATTACACGGATATCACGGATTTATAAGATGGAGTTAAATAGGAAGTTATGCGCTACGCGCAGGAAGTTAAGCCAGCAAGCTGGCTGGACGTTTGTTCTGCACGTGTAAAACCGTTGTCCTTTTTAACTTCCATTTTAACTTCCATTTTAACTTCCATTTTAACTTCCATTTTAACTTCCATTTTAACTTCCAATTTAACTTCCAATTTAACTTCCTAAAATTCAAAGATGTTATTTATTAATCAGAAGTTTTTTGCCATTATGGATATAAATACCCTTTGGTAATTTACCATTTAGCCATTTACCATTTACTATTTTGCGACCGCTCAGGTCGTAAATGAACTGAGAATTGAAATTTGAGAATTGAGAATTATGAATGGGCTCAATTCCGTCGATAATGCCACCGGCATCCTCCGCCGCAACACCAAGGAAGATACTGAAGTCGTAATCCCCCTCGGAATCTGCCTTGGGACAATTATCCAGGCCCAATGCCACGCAAGGACCAGAAAGATAATAACCGGTAGAACCGATACATACAGCGTGGTTGCCGGAGAAATAGATCTCGTGTTCCTTGAGTGTATGGTTGACGAGACTGCCAATAACACCGTTAACGGTAGCACCCTCATACACAAAATCGGGTTCGGCCTTCATAGTGAACTTGATAGTCTCTGTGGTCTCGTCTTCTGCGGAATAAGAAGTGGTGTCGCCATAGATATAGAATGCAGGCTGACCAGCCTCGAGCGTCTTGGTCTGCTTCAATGCCAGATAAACGCCCTCATCTTCTACGGAGTACTGACCAAGAGGTGTGTAGGCAACAGCAGAGCCCGAATCGTCCTGAGGAATAATCGTAACAGGAGCACACCAAGCATAAATCCTACCAGGCTTGATATCCCTGTAGAATGTAAACTCTGCGGGCTGAACCGCTTCGACCTCACGAATCACGAGGCCAGAGTTAGAACCCGGTGTGTTAGCATTCCATGTACAGAACCTATGGTTAGTGTTGCCACTGTGCAGCCAGGTACAGTCGGTGCCATCGAGATTCGTGCCACGTAACAGGCTTCTCTGATATCCCGGAGCTTCATAAGTGAAGAAGGTCGGAACAATCTTCAGGAAGACATCGTTGGTATTACTCTGCTTGGCATTAACGAACAGACCCGTTGCCTTATTCTGGATAGCATAGCTGGGAGTTGCTTTATCGGATCCATTGGGTAGAACGGCCTTGCCGACAGAATTGTTAAACTCGGTCTGATAAGCCCTGTAAGCCTGTACTGCCGCAGAAAAGTCTTCAGCGGTAGCATCCTTCAGGATAACCTTGTTAGCTGTTGAGAAAGCCTGCTGAAGGGCTTTGCCGCTTTCGCTCAGTTCCTTCTCGGGTGTTACAGGATAGATCTGGAACTCGGCAACGTGGAAGTAAGTCCATCCACCCTCCTTGTCGTACTGGTCTGCACTGGTTATTACAGCAAAGGGATCGAATTCGATTCCCGCAGCTCCACCATCGTATGCTCTGTGGGTAAGAATAAAGCGCAGATGGCTGTAGGTACCGCCCAGGTCAACGGGCTGACAGGTTACAGACTCGTTCATATTGGTATAAGGAACCTCCAGATAACCTACCTTCGTCCAGTTCTCAGCATCGTTACTACCCAGGATGTACATACGGACGATATGACCGTAAGCACTGTTCTGGCGACGTGTAACATCCACTTGGATAAGACCGGAAACAGGTTCGTTAAGAGCAACCTGCAGATAGGCCGGCTCGAGGAACTCCTTATGATAATCGCTGTGCCAGAAAGTATTGGGATTGTCATCGACAGCGTATTCGATATGCTGACCCTCGCTCGCATCGGGAGCATTGGACGACAACTGAGAAGCATCGGTAATCAGTGGCTCGCCTCTCTTATAAGTAGTGCTCATATCAAGTGCCATCGACATATTCTCCTTCACCTCTGAGAAGGGTTCTGTGTAGTTAGAGGGATCTGCTTCCCGCTCCACGAAGCGGAACAGACTGACATCCTTATCGGTAATCTCATCGTCGGCCATGAAGAACATGCGCGAACCCTCGCGTATGTCGGCACTCTCGAGAGATTCCAAATGAATCTGGGTAACAGTAGCTTCTTCATTCTCGGGGTTGGGAACATCCTCGCTAACCTCCTTACCGACAACAACTATGTTACCCCACTGGTAAGCCTGTTCATCGATAAGGCCTGACTTGGCTCCGCCGGACTTATCGAATCCGTACTCGTCGTACATAGCCTCTGTGGGGAATGTAATATGATACCACTTATCTGTCTTGATGCCGTTCGCACGTTCCATAACGCTCTTTGCCATCGCCTTGAGCATGATAGCATACTTATGATTCTGGGCTGCCGTGAAGCGGCCTGCCTCGTTATAATCCTCTACCTCCTTGTACAGCACATCGAAAGCTGTGGCAATATCCTTATCCGGCCAGGTACCCGGGTCCGTACCCTCGACAACACGCTGTGTAAGGTTCGCATAGGTAGCCAACGCATTGCGCAGTTCTGTGGGATCAACCATAGCCTTCAGGAATGCCTCGTAAGCATTGAACAGGGCCTCATAGGCTTCGGGGGTGATATCTTCGTCTGTCAAAGCAGCATTCTCGCTGTAAATCCGGTCGAGTGTCTCGGCCACTTTGCCAAGAGCAACAAACTGTGAGTTGGGGTTGGCCTGAACAGTAGAAATCTGCAATTCTGCGGCATGCCAGAAATTACGGTTGCCATAGCTCTTACCTATACAGTCGGTTGCTGCAATACGGACAAAGGGGTAAGCCTTTTCGATTACAAAGGGAATGGTGTTCTCCTGTCCGGAACCTGTGTTAGGAATCCTTATGACGATCATCTCCTCCCAATCGTCTGCCTCGGGATCATCTGAACCATAGAGAGTAAACTCGGCAGGATGGTCATTGTCGGCAGTTCTCTGACAGAGGTAAAGTTCGCAGTTGCCAACCATATTCTCCATACCCGAGAGTTGGATATAATGAGGTCCCTCGTTAGCCAAAGCACCCCACGAACTGTGCCAATAGGTAGTCTTGTCGCCATCTATGAGGACTCCTGCAGAGAGGTCACCGCCATCCCGACTGCCATTGTTGATATCGTTATGGCTATAAGGTGATGACATCTGTGAAGCATCATTTATCAGGGTAGTCCTGACAGAATCCTTGGCGACCAGGAGAGCATCCTTTACCTTTGCACGCAAGGCATTGTTCTTCTCGACCAGGACATCATGGTCGCGAATATAAGCAAAAGCTTCTATGAGTGCCTGAGCCTCCTCTTCGGGGACATATTCGAGATACCACTCGCTGGTACCCTTGTCTGTTCCTTTATTAAATGTAGCTGCCCAGAAGCTCAAATCCATTTCCTTGCCTGTGTCTGTTCCGGAATTGCCCGACATCGTTGCGATATCTGACTTTCCGCCGTGGCTCAACTGATGGAAATAGTTACTTCCGCCACGAGGTTTGCCGGCCAGACGGATGTAGAAGATGTCTTTCTCGAAGGCATCTTCATCTGTTTCCACAAAGTCGGAACCGGCATAGTCGAATACCATGTGGCTACGGTCGTTCTCAGAATCTGTCATGATAACCCTGTTTTCCTTGGGAGAAGAGAAACTGATATAGGTTCCCATACCGGCATTCTGGATTTCTATGCTGTCGCCGTGCTGAGTAAGCTTCCAGATGAAGTTCGCCCTGTCCCTGTTGATAGTGGCATAAACACCCTTGTTTTTATGATCTGCACTGATGGAGGCAGCAAAGGCCTTATCAACATATCCCGACTCAGAAGCTGTACTGGAATAACGTAATCTGGAGATAATACGGTAATAACCATCCTGTGGTATCATATACGGACGCTCGCTGTCTAATATCTTCTGATACATGGAATCGGCATCCGCCCTTACCTGATTAGCCCATTCCAGAGTAGGAGCATCCGGGTCTGTATCAATGTCATAATCTTCATCCATGAGCTTTAGAGCAACATGATATACTTTCTGAAGCAGATCCCAGAATTTCTGCCAGGTCTCAACATCTGTACGCTGGCCAAACTCTGTACCTATATTCATTGAATTGCCTTCCTCGTCATCCCAAACCTGTTGATCATAATCTACAACGATTGAATTAAGAACTGTCCATATTTGGTTCTTATCCGAAGGTAATTCCAGTTCCCAAATGTAATTAACGTCGAAGGAATAACCCACAGCAGGACCTTCATTGACTGCCCAGAAAGACTGACCTACCCAATTCCAGCCACTTGTACTGGTAGTGGGAGCCGCATTGGTAGCACGCACCGCAAACTTTCCGTTTTCATTCAGGAAGAATACCTGAGCTTCCCATGTAGTACGACAACTTGAGATACTATGGGTGTTGATCTTAGTATCACCAATGCTATTGCTGGCTGCAGGATTGCTGAAGTAATTACCTGTACCACCATCAAGATACCAACCATAGGTCTTGAACTCTCCGCCTGAAGTCTTCTTGAAAGTGAACATTCCTGCATCGAGTTTATCGTATGCCAGAAAGCCATCACTCGTCAAATAACACCTAACGCCGTCCACATCTGTTGCGATGTAATAGGTGGCACCATCTGTGATAGCAGCCATTGCAGCGTCATACTCTTCGTCGGTCTGTGCATGTACGCTGTTCGACGTCAATATTGTTGCCAAAGGAAACAACAACATAATTAAGAATAAGTAACGTTTCTTCATTGCTTTTAAATTTAAGGTTTTTTATGTTCTTATAGTTAGTTATAATTGGTTTAAACATAGTTCTGCGTTGCAAAGATAATCTTTATGCCGGAACCGACCTTCAGAATAAACATTTTTTAACTAAAAAAGAGGGAGCCTTTGTTACCAAAGACTCCCCCTTATATAGATTAGGGTTTAATTAGTAAACCAGATCTTTACCCTTACTTAACCAGAATCTTAACTCCATTGAGGATGTACGTACCCTGACCCAGAGATTTCAGGTTATTGAGAGTAGCACCTGTCTTCAAGAGCTTACCGTCAATGCTGTAAACATCACCAGGCTGGCTGATCTTCTTAATAGTGGAAGCTACATCCTTAATGCCGTCAACAGCATCTGGATCGTCCAGGCAAATTGCGAAGTCATATTCGGCAGTAGCATCAACCTCAGGACAGAGAGCCATATTAACCAGAACACCGGGAGCAACCAGGTTGTAACCGGTCTTACCAAGGCTGGTAGCGAAGTTAGCATCGAAGATGATGTCGTTAGCACCAATAGGCTGGTTAACCATGCAAGCAACGAAACCATTGATAGTATCACCTACAAGCTTGAACTCGGGTTCTGCAGGCATAGCGAACTTAACAAGCTCGGGATCTTCCTCTGCGTCGTACTGAGTAGTATCGCCAAGGATGTAGAAGGCAGGCTGACCAGCCTCGATGGTTTCAACCTTCTTCAGAGCCAGATAGGTTACACCTTCTGTATCAGCATACTGACCAAGACCTACGTAAGCAACACCGTCGCCATTATTGGTAATAGAAACGGGAGAAGTGAAGTTGTAAATCTCACCGGTCTTGATGCTCAGGTTGAAGTTGAAGTCTGAAGGCTCAGCAGCCTCAACCTCGCGGATTACGAGAGCAGAATTAGAATAGGGTTCTGCAGAAGTCCATGTGCACAATCTGCGGTTAGACTCTCCGGCATGCAGATTATTGGTGGCAGAACCATTGAGGTTAGTACCAGCCAACAAGCTTCTTTCATAGCCAGGAGATGAGTAACGGAAGAATGTTGGAGTAAGCTTCAGGAAGAGGTCGTTAGAGTTACCATCGGTTGAATGGATGAACATACCGTTAGCCTTGTTCTGGATAGCATACTGAGGAGCAGCCTTCTCTGCACCGCTGGGCAGAACAGCCTTACCGACAGAAGTATTGAACTCGTTCTGATAAGCGCTATATGCCTGCTTAGCAGCTGTGAAGTTCTCTGCTGTAGGATTCTTATAGATATTAACAACCTTATTAAGATCATTATAAGTATTCTGAAGTTCCTTAGCTGTTGCAACAGGTTCCTTGTCGGCAGTCAGAGGATACAGCTGGAATTCAGCTGAGTGGAAGTAGGTCCAACCACCATCCTTATCATAAGGACTTGCTGAAGTAATTTCCTGGAATGGATCAAATTCTACATCATTACCGGCTCTGCGAGTAATAGTGAAACGCAGATAGCTGTAGGAACCGCCCAAATCAATAGCAGGACTGAATACTGTCTCACCGGGAGAAGTGTAAGGAGTTGTGAAGTGACCGATGTTAGTCCAGCTCTCGGCATCGTTACTACCCTGAACATACATACGAACGATATGACCGAAGTCATTGCCACGACGTACAAGACCTACCTGGATGAGACCAGAAACAGGCTCATTCAGTGCAACCTGCAGATAAGGCTGAACACGTGCTTTCTGATGCCAGTCGCTGTGCCAGAATGTGCTGGGATTGCCATCGATCAAGTCATTAAGGTTCTTACCCTCAGCCTCATCACTTGCATTACTTGAGAGCTGCTTAGCATCTGTAATCAGGGCATCACCTCTGGTATAGGTTGTGCTCAGATCGAGAGCCACAGCAGAGTTTTCCATAACCTCGCTGAAGAGACCTACATAATTAGCTTCCTCCTGAGGACGCTCGATGAAGCGGAACTCGCTGAGATCCTTATCTTCAATTTCAGCATCTGCCATGAAGAACAAGCGAGAAGCGTCACTGACTGCATCTTTCTCGTAAGTTTCGAGATGTGTAACGTTAGCAACTGCCTCAGGATCTTCTTCTGTAGGAGCAGCTTCCTCTTCTGTTACCTCATAAGCAGTAGCTACAAAGGTACCCCACATAGTAGCCTGATCCTCGCGAAGGCCAGTCTTGTCTGCAGGAGACTTGTCGAATCCATACTTATCATACATTTCCTCTGTCGGGAACATAATGCGATACCATGTACCGGTCTTAACACCGTTAACCTGCTCAGCTACGCTCTTAGACATAGCCTTCAACATAGCAGCATACTTATGAATCTGCTCGGGAGTATACTTACCACTTGCCTCGTAAGCCTTAGCCTCGGCATAGAGCTTATCGTAAGCCTTAGCAACATCTGTGCTTGCAAACTGGCCGGGTTCTGTACCTTCTACAACACCCTCGGTAACCTTAGCATACTTAGCCAGTGCATTGCGCAACTCGGTAGGATCAACCAAACCGCCCTTGAACAATTCGTAAGCCTGAAGCAACTTCTCATAATCTGAGAACTGAATATCTTCGTCTGCAATAGCGCAGTTCTCGTTGAGAATCTTCTCGAGGTTGGTAGCAATCTCACCAAGAGCAATGTAACGAGAGCTTGGATTATCCTTAACTGTGCTGAACTGAATTTCAGCAGCATGCCAGAACATACGGAATGAGTAGCTTGCACCAACAGTATTGGTTACAATGAAGCGGATATAAGGATATGCCTTCTCGATAGTGAAAGGAATATGATTTACCTCAGCAGAGCCGGTATGAGGAACCTTAATGGTTGCCATCTCAACCCACTCCTCGTCAGCTGCCTCCGGATCCTCGGCACCAACAAGAACAACTGTTTCGGGATGGTCGTCACCTGAATTTCTCTGATAGAGATAGAGTTCGCAGTTACCCTCTAACTTCTCCATACCGGAAAGCAAGAGATAGTGACAGTCTTTCTCAGCAAAGCTGATAGGAGTTGTCTGACCATGCCAGTCGGTATGCCAGAATGTAGCAGGATCGTTATCAATCAGGTTGTTAAGGTTCTGACCTTCTGCAGAGTCGCTATGAGGACTGCTCAGTTGAGAAACAGCAGTAATCATATCCTCTCTGATAATATCCTTAGAATCTTCGATAGCAGCAGCAACCTCGTCGCGAAGTTCCTGGTTGTCCTGTACCAAAATGTCGTGGTGCAAGATAGGCTGGAACTTCTCAACAAGTTCTGCAACCTCATCCTCAGAAACAGGCTCCAGATACCACTCACTGGTACCCTCATCGCTACCATAGATACCAGCTTCACCACCCATGCCATAGGTGCCTCTCCAGAAGCCCATATCCAGATCCTTATGAGAATCCTTACCTCTGCTGTGGCCATTCTGGTGAAGGTATCTTTCAACATGACGGGGATCGCTAGCCAAACGGATGTAGAAGATATCTCTGAAATCCTGATCCTCGTCATCAATGTCAACGATATCGTTTGCCGCATAGTCGAACATTACGTGACTGATCTTTGTAGGATCATCGGTAAGCAAGAAGCGGCTTGAGCTCTCTTTGTTGGGATAAGTACCCATACCGACATTCTGCATCAGAATACTGTCGCCTACTTGAGTAAGTTTCCATACGTAGTTAGCCAAATCCTCTCTGAGGGTACCGAACATAACATTGCCTGGGAAGTTCTTGTCGTAAGAAGCCAACGCAGCCTTTGTTACGTATGTGCGTTCTGTGTCAATCAGCTCACCAGACTCTTCGTCACGAATCTCCTTGTCGGTGTAGTAACGCATACGGGTAATAATACGGTAATAACCGTCCTGAGGAATCTTGTAAGGAACCTCGGAATTCAGAACTACCTGCCACATAGAATCTATCTCTGCCTTCCATGCATTAACTCCATCCAAATCGGGACAGTCGGGATCTTCTGCGGGATCATAAGCCTCATCGAAGAACTTATCCAGGAGATCAGGCAGTTTATCAACTTCAGCCTTGAACTTGCGCCATGTATCCCAATCGGCAAGCTGGCCAAACTCAGTACCCATATTTACAGTTTCAGGCTGGTCAACATCATCCAGAATCTGGTTCTCATAACTGTTATAGATACCTTCCAATGCCATATGTATCTGGTCCTTATCAGCTGGAACTTCGAGTGACCAGATATAAGCAACCTCATAGCTATAACAAGGTTTGGGAATTAAATACTCAGCCTCGGGATCTTCTACCTCCCAAGTCCAGAATGCACGACCGGCATCTTTCCAGCTTTCCTCTGCGTAAGCAGTGTTACAAGAACGGATAGCATACTTGCCTGTTTCCGGATTCAAGTAGAAAAGCTGTCTTTCCCAGTCCTCACGGTTGTTACCGCCATCCTGACGATAACCTGTTTCCGTGGGGTGTAAAAGTGCCTTGTTATCGGTCAAGGTAGTGTTGGAAAAATGTGATCCGTTTCCCGGTTCAATTTTCCAAGCAGTATTAAAGAGCCTATCAGCAGCACCAGATGCATCAACCTTTGAGATGGCAAACAGATAGGCTCCATCCTTATCCTCTGTCAGGTAACCGCTTTGGGTTACATACCACTTTGTCTCGCCTACTTCTGTAACGAGATAGTAAGCACCATCAGCAATTTCTTTCAATGCTGCTTCGTACTCAGACTGTGGTGGATCCTCTGCAAATAAATTGCTTGGACTGAACATTGTTGTCAGCAACAACGTCAATAGAAATAAGTAACGTTTTCTCATCGCTAAAAAAAGTTTTAAGGTTTGTAAATATAGTTTGTTTATGTTAGTTTTAGTTAGTTTAAGTTCTATGTATTATTTTGCAAAGATAAACTATATTTATGTACTTTCTTGCAAAAAATATACAAAATTTTCCTCTATTAAACGTTTTTTAACATAAATTTGACAAAAAAGCCCAGTTTGCATGTGCAATGTCCGACATCAAGTGTCAAAAGTCGATTGTCAAATGTCAAAAAGGCCTGATTTCCTTAATAAGGTTTCTTCCTTTCCCCCATTTGTCTATCATGAAGAGAACAAAACGGATGTCCACACCTATGCAACGCTGCATAGAACTGTTGAAACTGATGTCGCCCGACATTGCTTCCCAGTTGCCATCGAAGGCCAAACCTATCAGCTCGCCCTTGCCGTTAAACATTGGACTGCCCGAGTTTCCGCCTGTGATATCGTTATTTGATATGAAGCACAAATGCATATCACCGGTATTCTTATCGGCATACTTGCCCCACTTGCCTTTTTGCATTAATTGTACAATATCAGCTTCCAACTGGTAGTCTTCTATCTCATTCTGTTTGGCAGCTTTGTCGAGCAGGCTTTGTGCATCCGTATAATACTGGAAGTGTTTCCCCTGTGCTGTATAGTCCTGGATAAAACCATAAGAGAGTCGCATGGTAAAGTTCGCATCGCTATAATGAGGTGTCTCCTGCTCCATCTCCAGCAGAGCCTGGGTCAGCAAACGTTCGTTATATTTTATAATGTTACTGTTCTCGCGCTGACTGCCATACAGGAACTGCGAAAAGTCCTGTACTTTATCGGCATATTGCAACAAGGGATCTCTTTCTCGCAATGTGCTGTCGGCCAACAAGCGGTCCAGGCAAGAGATATCTGTGCAGATGGTATAACGAAAGACGTCACGGGCCACAGCAGCACAGTCGCCGTTATATAGAGAATCTATCAAGTTGTAAAACTCGGGCCAGTACTTTTTATCTGTCACCTGTTCGCGATAGTTCTGCAAGAGGACGGCGGCCGTAGCCTCATCGAGAGCGGCATCATAGTCCTTGAAGAAACGCTGCAGGCTCTCGCGTGTAGCTGCCACCTGAACGGAATCGGCATCCTGAGGCATGCGGTTCAACTGATCGGCTACACGCAGAATCTCTATGCCACGATTGAATGTCTCGCTAAAGAAACCCTGGGCATAGACATTATCCCTGCGCTCGGCATAAGCTTTCTCGAGACTCTCGAACATCTTGCCAAAGCGGGCCTTCAGGTCCTCTCTACCGTTATACCAATCCTTGACCTGCTGTTCCAACTGCTGTTTCTGGGCAATTACATTCAGGTCGGCAATTGCCTTGTTCATACCTATGGAATTCTTCCAGTAATTGCTGCTGCCGGCCCATTTGCTGGAATACTTAATAGCCACAGCACGGTCGGCATCCATGAATTTCTTCCAAACCTCCTGTTTCTTGCCACGGACCTGAATGGTACTGACATTTTTAGCATTCACACGCTCGTCGATACCCCACGAACTGAGGTAACGGCTGGTGCTGCCAGGATAGCCTATGGTCATACAGTAGTCACCGGGCTGATAGCCGTCATGACTTACCTTGGCGTAACGCTTGGGATGCAAGGGTTTGTTCTTGGGACTGTACTCTGCCGGTTCTCCGTTATCATCGGCATAGATACGGAACACACTGAAGTCGCAAGTCTGACGGGGCCACATCCAGTTGTCCGTATCGCCTCCGAACTTACCCATTGTTTCCGTTGCCGTAAAGACCAGTCGGATGTCTCTATATACCTTATATATACTAACGTAGAAAGCATTGCCGCCATAGAAGGCTTTCAGCTGGCAGTTCAGGTTGGGATTCGCTACCTCGTATTCTTTCTCTACTGCGTTGCAGATGCTGTCTATGTGATCGTTTCGCAATACACGCTCCTCCTGATCAGGGTTAGCACGATAGATACTGTCGAGTGCCGACAAGACACGGGCACTACAGTCCTCTGTCCGCTGCAGGAAACGTACGAAGAGACCTTCTACGGGACGCTCCTGTTTATAAGAACGGGCTACAAACCCATTCTTAAGGATGTCATCCTCTGGGGTTGAGAGCTTTTGGATAGAGCTGTAACCACAGTGGTGATTGGTGAAAACCAGACCATTGGGACTTACCACGACGCCCGAGCAGAAGTCACCGAAATCGACAACTGCATCTTTCAGGCTCACGCCGTCGGGATTATAGAGTTCCTGTGGCGTGAGTTCCAGACCCAGATTCTTCATCGCTTCCGCAGTCTTCGTGTCTATGTTGTTAAGCATCCACATACCTTCATCTGCTTTTGCCTTTTCGACAAAGGCAAAGAGCAGAAAGATTATTGGCAAAATCTTCTTGAATTGAGAATTGAGAATTGAGAATTGAGAATTATTTTTCATTCCTAATTGATAATTAAAGTTATTTCTTTTTCGGTCTTCTTCTTGCCCATCCTTCTTCGGGGTGGAGGAACTGCATCCAGTCGGCTTTCTCGAATTTCTTGATTTGAGTCGTTTTGGAAGTACGCTCTTTTTTTGCGCCCTTCTTCCGGCCTTCCTTCTTACCTCTTCCCTCTTCCTTCTTACCTCTTACCTCTTCCTTCTTACCTCTTACCTCTTCCTTCTTACCTCTTACCTCTTCCTTCTTCCTTCCGTCTTTCTTCCGTCTCGCTTCCGTCTCCCCTCCTTGGGAGGGGCCGGGGGAGGCTTTTGCTTCACTTCTATCCACAACCACACTGCGTCCCTTGATGGTTACGCCGTGTTTCATGGCCTTGATGACGCGGTCGGCATCCTCATTCTTCACCTCCACAAAGGCAAAGCTCTTCATAAGGTCGATACGGCCTATCTCCACCTTGTCGCCTTTGACATTGGTGTTAATCAGGCCCATAATCTCACGCGCGTACATTTTATCTATCTTGCCCACATTCAGGAAAAGACGCGTGTAACCCTCCTCGGGAGTGTGGTCGCTTTTCCTGCGAGAACTCTTTTCGCCCTTTTCAGAGCCGGAAACGGTCTCTATCTCCGGAGCATTGGCGTAATATTGGAGGAAACGACCGAACTCACGACTCAATACACGCTTGATAAGATCTTCCTTATCCAGCCAAGCCCAGCGCTTCTGCACCTCTTCCATAAAGGGAGCTATCTCCTCCTCGTCCACCTCAACACGTTCTATATCATCAATCACATGATAAAGTTGCTTGCTGCATATCTCGCGAGGCTCAGGCAATGTACCTTTCTCGAACTGCTTCTGAATCACCTTCTCTACCAGACGGATTTTACTCTTCTCCCTCAGGTTGATGATACAGAGGCTGGTACCTTTCTTGCCGGCACGACCTGTTCTGCCGCTTCTGTGCGTATAATTCTCCACATCATCAGGCATTCCATAGTTGATAACGTGTGTCAGGTCGTCCACATCCAATCCGCGGGCTGCCACATCCGTAGCCACCAGCAACTGTGTTCTGTGCTTACGGAACTTCTGCATGGTAAGGTCGCGTTGCTGCTGGGAGAGGTCGCCATGCAAAGCATCGGCATTATAGCCGTCGCGAATCAGGTTATCAGCCACCTCCTGCGTCTCCATACGTGTGCGACAGAAAACAATAGCATAGATACGAGGATAGAAATCCACCAAACGTTTCAAGGCCAAGTACTTATCCTTGGCGTGAACCATGTAATAGATGTGATTAACGTGCTCAGCACCTTCGTTACGGCTGCCCACCTGAATCTCGTGTTTTTCCTTCAGGTAGTTCTGGGCAATACGCTCTATCTCCTGACTCATGGTAGCGCTGAAGAGAAGCGTACGGTGTTCTTCCGGAACACCTTCCAGGATGGCATCCACCTCTTCCTGGAAACCCATAGAAAGCATCTCGTCTGCCTCATCCAATACCACATACCGAATCTTTGACAGGCTGGCAGCACCACGCTTCATTAAATCCACCAAGCGGCCAGGGGTAGCCACAATGATATCTACTCCTGCCTTCAGGGCACGAATCTGAGGTTCTATATTGGCACCTCCATATACAGGAAGGATGGTGAGGTCTGGCAAATATTTGCTAAAACCGGCCATATCATCGGAAATCTGTATGCATAATTCACGTGTTGGAGAAAGGATAACAACAGACGGAGACCTTCTCCGAACCTTTTGCCCACCGTCGCATAGCTCCCCAATCGCTACGATTCCGCGATTGCCCTCTATGGGGAGGCTTTTGTCTGAGAGGATATGCAACAATGGCAGACCGTAAGCAGCCGTCTTACCCGTTCCTGTCTGGGCAAGGGCAACTAAATCGGCTGTTTCCTCCTTGTTCAACAAGAATGGAATCACCGCCTCCTGAACTGGCATGGGATGTTCGTATCCCTGCTCTTCGATAGCTTGTAAGAGCTCTGTTCTGAGCCCTAATTCGTTAAATGTACTCATATTCGGGCGCAAAGTTACAAAAAATTGAACATTGAGCATTGAACATTGAACATTATTTGTAATTTTGTATCGAATATAAAAGAAGAATATCCATGAAGAAAGGATTGGTATTAGAAGGAGGTGGCCTGCGCTCGCTTTTCAGCGCAGGTGTTATCGATGTGATGATGGAGAACCAGATTACGTTCGACGGAATGATCGGCGTCTCTGCCGGAGCCACCTTTGGCAGCAACTACAAATCGGGACAGATAGGCCGAGCACTGCGTTACAATATTGCCCTGAAGGATGATCCCAGGTATATCAGTTGGCGTTCGTTCTTTAAGACCGGTGATTTAGTGGGTGCCGAATTCAGCTATCATGTCATGCCCACAGAGCTGGATATCTTCGACTACGAAGCCTTCCGCCAGAACCCTATGGAGTTCCATATTGTCTGTACGGATGCAGAAACAGGTGAACCCGTCTATAAGCAGTTGGATATCATGGATTACGAGGGACTTGAATGGGTTCGCGCATCAGCCTCGATGCCTATTGTATCAAAGCCTGTTCCCCTGAAAGGAAGGAAACTGCTGGACGGAGGCATTGCCGATTCTATCCCGCTGAAGCATTTCCAGGAGTTGGGCTATGAGCGTAACATTGTGGTGCTGACCCAACCGAAGGGCTTCTTCAAGAAACGCACCAAGCTGATGCCACTCTTCCACTTGACTATGCGCAAATACCCGGCCATCATAAAGGCTATGGGCAGAAGACATTTGATGTATAACGAGCAGCTTCGGTATCTGGCAGAAGAGGAAAAGAAAGGCAACATACTACTTATCTACCCGGAAGATGCCCTTCCCATTGGCCGCACCGAGTTGAACGAAGAAAAAATGCGGAAGGTTTATCAAATGGGAAGGAAAACAGCTGAGGAACAGCTGTTGAAAATCAAAGATTTTCTTTCATTTTAAAAGTGTAGAGTTGAGTGTTTAGAGTTTAGAGTCAGTTTTGGAGTTTAAATTATACAGATGGGGCTATGAATAAAGTAATAGGTATTGGAGAAACCATTTTGGATGTTCTCTTTAAGAACAATCAGCCGGTGGCAGCTGTGCCTGGCGGCAGCAGTTTTAACAGTATTATCAGTGTAGGCAGGGCAGGTGTTCCATGCGCCTTTGTCGGTTATACAGGAGCTGATATCGTGGGGCAACAGACCATCGACTTTATGCAAAAAAATGGCGTATCCACCGAATATTTCAAGGTACTGGAGAAAGAAAAGAGTGCCGTAAGTCTGGCTTTCCTGAACGACAAGGGCGATGCCAACTATGTCTTCTACAAACAGCCTCCTTTTACGCCAGAAGGCTGGAAAGCGCCAAGCCTTCAGGCCAACGATGTACTGTTGCTCAGTTCCTACTATGCTGTCTGCAAAGGTACCCGCCCCATGATAACCCATCTGTTAGCAGAAGCCAACAAGGTGGGAGCCTTTGTTTATTACGATCTGAACTTCCGCCGGAGTCATGCCCATGAGTTGGAGACGCTGATGCCAAACATACTGAGTAATTTCAGTCAGAGCAGTATAGTCAGGGGCAGTGCCGATGATTTCGAGATAATGTATGGAACACGCAATGCACAAGAGGTTTACCAGAAACATATTCAAACCCATTGTTCCATCTTTATCTGCACGGCAGGAGCAGGGAAAATTGAAGTTTGTACGCCCAGCAAGAACTACCATTTTCAGGCACCCCTAATAGAAAATGTGGTAAGCACAGTTGGAGCAGGAGACAGTTTCAATGCCGGTTTCTCCTGTGCCCTCATTTGGATGGGGATTACAAAAGAAATGCTCCCCAACCTATCCGAGAAGCAATGGAAAAAACTTATCGATATCGCCTGCCAGTTTGCCGGCAACGCCTGCCAAAGCAAGGAAAACTACGTTAACGAGGGGTTTAAACCCCTCTTCTAGTTGAGAGATTAGAGATTAGAGATTAGAGTTGAGAGATTAGTTAACGAAGGACGAAGGACGAAAGACGAAAGACGAAGGCTTTAATCGGTTATTGGTTATGAGGTTCCCTCTTACATCATACATCTTCAGCGGTTTTTTAGGCTGAAAGCCGATGTTTTTCTCTGATGCTGTCTGTGCTTTGCGTGCAAAGCCATGATGGCGTCAGGGCTAGCGTGAAAGCTCGCTTTCAAACGCTAAGCCATGAAGGCAGCATGAGGGCCGTAGGCTACAGACAGCATCAGAGGGTTTTTCCGGTTTTTGTTTCTTGTAATAAAGATCTGAAAGATTTCTTGCCGCTAAGCGGCATAGGGGCTAAACCGCGATTTCATCGAGATTAACCAACCCGTTTACAAGGGCGTAAATGGTAAGGGCGGCAGGGCTGTGAATCTGTAGTTTACGACTGATATTACGCCTGTGTGTCATAACAGTATTCACAGAGATAAAGAGCGCATCGGCAATCTCCTTGTTGGAAAGCCCTTTGGCTACTTGCACCACAATATCTTTCTCACGTTCGCTCAGGTCGTTAGTAGAAGGAGCATTCTTCTCTCCGTCGTCATCATCCTCACCCTCCGACTCTGCGCCGCCAGCCTGACGCACCTTGAATTCCAATCTGCGTACACACTCGGCAAACAAGGTATCCTCCATGTGGCAATGTGTAAGCAGGTCCTCCTCGGTCATAAAGATATCCATCAGGACTTCGCCCATCAACTGTGCAGCATTGTCATTGGGATAATACTTGATGATAATATTCTTCAGTTCCGCAATGCTTTTTTCCAGTGATGCGTGGTTATCCTCATGCTGGCGGACTACCATATCGAAAGTCTCGTTTCCCACCTTGCCCTTCAACAGATTTTCCACGAAGGGATGCACATGAGAATCCTCGTACTGCATGTGACGGGCTACCTCTGCAGCATACTCATCATAGAATTTGAGTATCAGCATGGCAATCTGGTTAGAGGAAGAGCAGTCGATAGCTTCCAGCAACTTACGACGGATATTAGGCAGACGGAAGTCCACAAAATACGTGTGAGAATTCTTCAGATAGTGCATCAGGCAGGGCAAGTCTATCTGCTCTACCATCTCGTTGATGTGTGCATGAGCAGCATCCTTCACATAGTTCACCACAGTAAGGAAGGTCGTAACATCCACACTCGCAGCCTTACAGGTTTCGCCAACCGTCTGGTTTCCGAAACCCAAGGTAATGCCAAAACGGCCCAGCATCTGCAACATGCGGTAATCATCGCTGATTACATCGCTCATAGGATCCAGTTCGTGATATTTCTCTGTCATTGCTTTATTGTTTTTCTGCTGCAAAGTTACAGAAAAGTTATGAACCAACCACCTTTTATGATGAGCAGACTACAAACAACACCCCCAAAATCATCAAAAGTAGGTAGTGATAGTTTTCTTAGAAAAAGTTTTTGTGCAATGGAATGTGAAATTCCTCCACCAGATTAGCAATATAATGTAGGTATAGGGAATAAAAATGGATGGATAAGATTGAAAAAAGGGGCGCCTGCTTTCGCAAACGCCCCCTTGCTGGGTTAGTGGTTAGTGGTTTTATTCAGTTTACAGTTTACGGTTTACAGTTTACCGTTGATAAATTCTTCACTCGTTCCCCCTTAAGGGGGTTAGGGGGTCTTTTCACTTGCCAGAGCAAATCCTTTTAGCATCGCCACCGCAGGGAGAGCCTTTCCGTTCTCCACTACTGCCATGGCGTAGCCTATCAGTAGCCATAGGGTGGGATTCTCTTGGGGAGAGCCTAACACCTTGTTGGGAGCAATTCCCGTGTAGTCCGAAACGTGGCGGATGTATGCCTCCGTGTTGTTCTCCTTGGCTGGAGCCCATCGGGACACAATGTCCCTGATGGTCTTCAACCCATACTTCCCATAGTATGTTCGGCAGAGAATCACAAAGGCAGCTCGCCAACCATATTCCATCGACGAGAACACACAAAAGACAGCCTCTCCCCCCGCCCTCTCCGAGGAGAGGGAGCTGTTTCCGTCGATGTCCCCTTTCCCGTTTATTTGTCCTTGCCACTTGTCACTTGATAATCTGATATTCAGTGGATTATTATTCCTAATACCTCTTGGTTCGTTCATAATGGTTAATTTTTTTTTCTTTTTTGGAAACTGAATACTGAATACTGAATAACATAACCTCTATTTACCCAGTTTCTTAGCATTGACGCTGTTTTGTCTGTACCCATCCCCTGCTGACGACGCACTTTCTTGGCATCCTCCAACGTGAATGTGTCGGGTAATAGTTCCAGCAGATTGCGTGGCCCGCGTGTACCTGTGCGCTCTGATGCATTATTGGCCTGCTCGATAGCATCGCCGAAGAACTGCATCTTGCACCACAAGTCGTAGTTCAGACTCCAGCGGATGAAATCCTCACACGTCTTGTCCCACTTGTAATCGTTGGCTACAAACAGCACACAGGCTTTCAGGTAGGCGATTACATTGGCGCGGAAGGTGAAATTCTCATACGTGCGGCTCTGGCTGAGACGCGAGAACTCCGCACATTCCTCATTCAGTTTCTTGGCAAGTTTAAATGCCTGCGGACAATCTATCTCCCCACGAGCACCACACAGGCGTTCAATGTAAGGCTTCAGTTCCTCGTCGAACTTCTCATCGTAATCGCCATAGACGGGAATCTCGCTACCAATCTCACGCTCTGGGATGGTACAGAAGTTGATACGGCTCAGTGGGCCATCGGTCAGCACACGAGCGAAGTATTTCTGTCCCTTCTGAATGGTGGTCGTAGCATTCCAGTTGAAGCGGATGCAAACGCGTTCCGTTACGCTCTGCGTACCAATACGAGTCTGACCGTAACGGTTGTTGGGGTCGAAGGCCAGACACATGATGCGGAACTGCTGACCGCCGCTTCCGTTGCCCTTCAGCGCATCAAACTGGTCAATCTCGTTCAGCTTCACATACAGGAAATGTTCGTCCGCCTCTGCCATACGCATCACGAAGGCAGGATTCGTCATATCCGCGTCAATCTCCTGAATGACAAGACCCTCGGGGCGTTTCTTCTTGTCCTTGTTGGCACCCTTCGCGTTGATCTCGTCCTTCCATTCCTTTTCGCGCTTCATGTTCTCCGCATCACTCTTACGGATGTCAGCCATGATGTGGTCGATAGGCTCCGAGATACAATCCTTACCGGCTCCCGTTCCCGCCATCAGGCAGTTCATCAGCGTAGCCTCGTGCAGCTTATTGTCGATGTAGCGGAACCGCGTTCGCCACAGGTGTGTCGCCAACGCAGGAAACACAGCATGCGCCACCGCCGCCTTGTAAATGTCGGGAGTTCTACTAACCAATAACTGAATCAAATGAGGCAACTTCTTCGGCATCTCTGGGGGAATCTGTTCCCCCTCGCCCACGGGAGAGGGGTCAGGGGTGAGGCTGATTTCCTGG
>CADCIP010000006.1 GCA_902801485.1 uncultured Bacteroidales bacterium
TGGTCAGATATTATTGAGCTGAAGTAGTTTTATTATCCATCTGTAACACTATTGCGACTTTCTCCAGTCAACTTTCTTAGGGAAAGCGTCAACTGTTTCAGTTCGGAGAGTAAACACATTCAGTATAGGAAAGACACAATGACACACCATAATATATCATTGTATCATTATATCATTAGGGTTTGTAACATCGAAAAAATACTATAGTATAATTTTATATTATATATATTTAAATATATATAATATAAACCTAATCTTACCTAAAGTTACATTTTGAAAATGCTAATGATACAATGATATAATGATACAATGTACAAGACAATGTGAAGAAACACAAAAAACACTTTTTGTGGTTTTGAAAAGTGTTTTTATGGTATAAAAAATTTTGACCTGCAAGAAAAATGTTGTACCTTTGCCGGGTATTAAGAGAAACAATTGCTACCATTAATATTAATTTTTGCGCGCATTAATACTAGCAATAAGCCCCCTCTCCGCTCCCCCTTTGGGGGAGTACTTGAGACACTGAGAAAATAACGGACAAAGACTACAGAAAATGGTCGACGTTCAATGTGAAACATTAAAACTAAACTTTAACTATGGCCTCTTAAGGCTCTCCCCTTAAAGGGCGACTGGGGACTTTAGAGTAGCCACTGAATGTGGCTACGCCCCCACAAAGGGGAGCGAATCCCCATTCGCGACGGAGGGAAGGTTGGAGGGGGTCCCAAACTAAACCTTAATTATGGCTATTAAAGTAATTGCACAGCGCCGAGTGCTTAAAATCGGCAAGAACCCTGGAGTGAAGAAATTTGTGATGCGTCCTGAACCGTACACTCCCATTCAGGAGAAGAAGGTGTTTAAGGAAGCCTCTATCCATAAGCCATAAACGGTTAGCGGTTAGCGGTTAGCGGTTAGCGGTTAGCGGTTAGCGGAACGAACAACCAACTTGGGGAGATGGAGGGGGCCAACTACAAAATCTATGTTGAAAGTAAAAGCAAACGAGAGACCCGGTTCTGCCTGAATTCACTGCGTTTAGAAAAAAAATCCCCACCACGGACATTCCATGGTGGGGAATAAGGTTATTTGTTTAATTGTTTTCTAAAAGTCGGTTATCACTTACTGGTCCCAGAGGCCGGCTTCGGCATATTCCCTGGTTCCGGCAGGCAGGTTCGGCTCGTCCGGCTCCAGCACGTCCCAGTCGCTGCCCGAGCAGAGACGGCACGGATGCCGCAGCTGCACCGCATCTGTCAGCGGTTCGATATATTTACGTTTCTTCATATCATTCAGACCCTCCCCCATCCCCTCCCTCTAAGGAGGGGGGGCTGAGAGAACTGTAGGGTCATTCTTTTTATTTCACAAGAATCTTCTTTCCACTCACGATATAGATACCCTTGGGTAATTTACCATCTTGCCATTTACCATCTTGCCATTTACCATTTACCCATTTACCATTTACCATTTGTCCAGCGAGGTTATAAATCTCCCCTCTCCCCGGAGAGGGGGCTGGGGTGAGGCTGATGCCCGTCTCGTCATCTTCCTCCCCGTCCACGAAGTGCATTTCCTTAACGTAGCCTGGCTCATCGCCGTACTTGCTCTCCCTGCGGATAATCCAGCGGAAAGGCCCTACCGTCACGTTGTCGCCGTAGCTCAGACCGCCGTTGGTGTTCACATAGTAGAACGGATCTGCGCCGGTTGCCTCTGTATCCTCGTATGTGCCGTAGAACTTGTAGATGTCCTCCAATGTTTCCGACTTAGCCAGCATGTCTGTTTTCCTGGGTTGCAGGGTGGCGTTCTCGGTGGTGAAGGCATAGTCCTTCACCGTGGTCTTGGGCTTATAAACGTACGGCATATTGGCATGCAGCACGTCGTCAGCGTTCATCTTGGAGAGGAACACCCACATGTCGCCCGATGCAGCGCCTTCGCCCGGAGCAGCTGCGTTGGCTATCATGTTTATCCTGTAGAAGTGGAAGTAGTCCTCGTCGTCCTCCGTGATGGTATAGTCGAACGGCAGCATCCAAGCCTGATGCTTGCCCACGCGGTCGGTGCCGATGGTCTTTGTGTAAGTGGCGTATGTGGCATCGGTAAGCGTAGTCTGCGTGTATGGCGTTGCATCGTTCAGGGCGACGGATACCACTTTCTCCACGAACGTCACGTTTACCGTTGCGCCGAACTTCGTCTGCCAAGCCTCTGCGTCGGTTACATGGCACAGCGTAGAGCCGTCGGCCTTAAAGTCGTCGCGGCCGGATTCTGTCCACTCCAGTCTGTTGAGGTCGGCGTTGCAATAGACATCCGTCACGCCGGTGCAGCGATAGAAGGCATCCCTGCCGATAGATGTCACGGTCTCGGGGATGGTGACGGAGGTCAGCCCGTCGCAACTGGTGAAGGTGTTGCTGGCGATGCGGGTCACAGCCCATCCGTCGGCATAGGCGGGAATCACCAGGTCGCCCGTGGGATTATTATCTCCTACATGGAACAACTCCACTTCCCTGGGTTTGACGTTGGTAACCTGGTACCACAAGCCGTTATATTGGAACCCATCGCCTACGGCAGTGATGAGGTCATTGACGATGGTGACGTTCAGCTTGCCGGTGAAGCTGCTCCAGTTGGAACTTTTGGGAACGTGCATGCTGGTGGCTTTGCCGGGTTTGAAGTCGTTCATGCCCGTGTCCTCCCACGTCAGGGTCTGAGGGTTGGCATAGCAATAGACATCGGTGACGGCGGTGCAGCCAAGGAAGGCATCGCCGCCGATGCTGGTCACGGCAAACTGGCCCACGGTGGCATTGATGGTGATGGTACCGCTCGGAGTGCCTACGGGACCCAGCACCTCCACCGTAGCAGGGCTAAGGCCGGTAACCTTGTAGCGCAGCTTGCTGTCGTTGAACTCATCGCCTACGCCTAGACCGTCGTACACGAACTGCCCGTTCGCCTTGTACTCAAAGGCGCTCCAGTCAGTGCCCCTGTCAATGTGAATCTTCGTGGAGCCGTCGGGCTTGAAGTCGGGAAGCCTCTGGCAGTATTCTTGCCAGGTTGCATCACTCCAAACGGGCTCTGCGTCCCACGCCAGCTGCGTAGGGTCGGCACGCATATAAACGTCCGTCATGGCCATGCAGTAGACAAACGCACCGTTGCCGATGCTCGTCACGGCGGCGGGGATGGTGACCAGGTGCAGCGCAGAGCAACTGAAGAATGCCCTCTCCCCTATAGTGGTAACGGAAGAAGGAATGTCGACGGAGGCGAGATCTCCGCAATCATAGAATGCTTGCGCTCCGATGCTCGTCACACCCTCGGGAATGTCGACGGAGGTCAGCGCACCACATTCCTCGAATGTACCCGGCTCAATGGTCTTGATGCCGGCTGGGAGGTCAATCGAGGTCAAAAGGTGGCAGTTCGCGAACGCATACGCGCCGATACTCGTAACGGTGGAAGGGATGGTGACGGAGTATATAGCGCAAGCTTGGAACGCACGCGCGCCGATGCTCCTCACGCCATTCGGGATGACTACCTTGTCCACCTCGTCGCAGTGTTCGAACGCTCGATCTCCGATGCTGGTCACGTTATAGCCTTGTACATAGCTGATGAGCGTGAGGGTGCCCGTGGGCATCTCGCCGTCATATTCGGTCAGCTCCACCTCCTTAGGGCTCTCGCTGGTAACGGTGTACTTCATGCCGTTATAGACGAACTCATCGCCCACTGCCGCCCATGCCATTGCCGACGGAAGCAGGGCCATTAATAGGAAAAGTAATTTCTGTTTCATCTTGTAAGTTTGTTTTAGGTTAGTAATTATTATTTATTCTATTTACGCAAGAAGGCGCGTCCGCCTCCCCCAAGGGGGAAGCAGACACGCCTGGTTCCAGGCCTCGGCGGACAAACCGCCTCGGCAAATATAATGATGTTTAAGAGATTGTGAGTGAGTGAGTGAGTGAGTGAGTGAGTGTAGCAAAAATATCGGAACGGCCAAACTTTCCGGCCATTATTTTCGCTCCGCAAACGTTAAATATCATTACACCGTCCTGCATACTTTTCTCCTTTTTTCTCGCTATCTCGCTTGCAAAGTTAAAAAGAAGCAAGGACAATACAAAAGAAAACGGCGGATATTTTCAGTTTATTCTTTGTTTATTCCGAAACTTGTAAGTACCTTTGCAGTCAGAAAACCGCGAGTCAGCGAGAGAAAAGCCGAATAACAATCGAGCTGTTCCGAGCGAAAGCGGGTTCAAACGAAGTTCAATACAAAACATTTATATCGTTATGACATCATTACAATTAAACTCAGAGTTGTTTTTTGCATTGGGCAAGATATCCAGCGACGAGGGACTGATGACGAAACTCCTGAAGTACGCCAAGAAACTGGCCGCCACCAAGGATGATGAAACGCTGGTTTCGAAAGAAGAATTCTTGGCCAGTCTCGAACGTGGCGAGGAAGAATACAGGCAAGGCAAGTGCACACGATTGCAACCAGGGGAATCGGTATCTGAAATGCTAAGGAGGAGCGGACTCTGATGTACAATATTGATTTCACTACCGAAGCCCTCGAGGGGTTGGCGAAACTGGAACAGAGTGAGCCAAAAGTTTTTGCCAAGGCTGTGCGCTTCATTGAGGAATTGAAGGAACATCCCAAGACGGGTCTTGGTCACCCCGAGCCTCTGAAAGGAAAGCCCGAAGGCCGATGGAGCCGCGAAATAACAAAGAAGCACCGTATGGTGTATCGCATTTTTGAGGAAGAAGTTCTTGTCCTTGTCCTTAGAAGTTACGGGCATTACGACGACAAGTAAGAATTGACACGATAGTCCCATAGATGAAAATAAGGTGGAGGGCTCCACCTTATTTTATATACATGCGCGTGAGAGGATTATTCCTTATCCAGGAGAATCTTCATCATCTCGATAGCAGAATACGGGATGGGAGTACCAGGACCGAAGATGCAAGCTACGCCAGCCTTATAGAGGAAGTCGTAGTCCTGAGCAGGAATTACACCACCGGCAGTTACCATGATGTCCTCGCGACCCAGTTTCTTCAGCTCCTCGATGAGCTGCGGGATAAGGGTCTTGTGTCCAGCTGCCAGAGACGAAGCACCTACGATATGTACGTCGTTCTCGACAGCCATACGGGCAGCTTCCTCGGGAGTCTGGAAGAGAGGACCCATATCCACGTCGAAGCCGCAGTCGGCATAACCTGTTGCCACTACCTTAGCACCACGGTCGTGACCGTCCTGACCCATCTTGGCAACGAAGATACGGGGACGGCGACCTTCCTTCTTCGCGAACTCGTCGGTAAGGCGCTTGGCCTCCTCGAACTCTTTGTCGTTCTTTGATTCTGAACTATACACGCCTGAAATTGTTCTGATTATTGCCTTATATCGGCCTACGATAGCCTCGCAAGCGTCACTTATCTCACCCAGAGTAGCACGGTGGCCGGCTGCTATAACAGCCAGGTCGAGCAGGTTATGCTCTGACTTCTTGCCTTCGTTGAACTCGCGAACGCACTCTGTGATTGCCTCCAGGTCTTTCTTTACCTGAGCCTCATCACGGTTGGCCCTCAGTTCCTTCAGCGAAGCCTCCTGCTGGAGACGCACTGCGGTGTTGTCAACCTCGAGGATATCGATGGGATCCTCGTGATCCAGACGGTACTTGTTGATACCTACGATGGTCTGAACGCCTGAGTCGATACGGGCCTGTGTACGTGCAGCAGCCTCCTCGATACGCATCTTGGGCAGACCGGTCTCGATAGCCTTTGCCATACCGCCCAGCTTCTCGATTTCCTGAATGTGCTCCCAAGCCTTGGTGTACAGCTCCTGAGTCAGCTTCTCTACATAGTAAGAACCTGCCCATGGGTCGATGTGCTTGCAGACCTGAGTCTCGTTCTGGATATAAATCTGGGTATTACGTGCGATACGGGCCGAGAAGTCGGTAGGCAGAGCGATAGCCTCGTCCAACGCGTTGGTATGGAGAGACTGGGTGTGACCCAATACGGCTGCCATAGCCTCTATACAGGTACGGCCTACGTTGTTGAAGGGGTCTTGCTCGGTCAGAGACCAACCGGATGTCTGAGAGTGGGTACGCAAAGCCATTGACTTAGGATTCTTGGCACCGAAGCTCTTAACAATCTTAGCCCACAACAGACGGCCGGCACGCATCTTGGCAATCTCCATGAAGTGGTTCATACCGATAGCCCAGAAGAATGAGAGACGGGGAGCGAAGGCATCCACATCGATACCGGCATTGATACCGGCACGCAGGTAGTCCATACCGTCGGCCAGGGTATAAGCCAACTCGATATCGGCTGTAGCACCTGCCTCCTGCATGTGGTAACCGGAGATGGAGATACTGTTGAACTTAGGCATCTTCTGAGAGGTATATTCGAAGATGTCGGCGATAATCTTCATAGAGAATGCTGGCGGGTAGATATAGGTATTACGCACCATGAACTCCTTAAGAATATCGTTCTGGATGGTACCTGCCATCTCTTCGAGCTTAGCGCCCTGCTCCAGACCGGCATTGATGTAGAATGCCAAGACAGGCAATACGGCACCGTTCATGGTCATGGAGACAGACATCTTGTTCAAGGGAATTCCGTCGAACAGCACCTTCATGTTCTCCAGAGAACAGATACTTACACCTGCCTTACCCACATCACCTACGACACGCTGGTTGTCGGGGTCGTAACCACGATGGGTGGGAAGGTCGAATGCAACGGAAAGACCCTTCTGACCAGATGCCAGGTTACGGCGGTAGAAGGCATTACTCTCCTCAGCGGTAGAGAAACCTGCATACTGACGGATGGTCCAGGGACGGAAGGGATACATCATACTATAGGGGCCACGCAGGAAGGGTGGAATACCGGCTGCGAAGTCCAGGTGCTCCATACCTTCGAGATCCTCTTTTGTATATACGGGCTGAATGTTTATCTGCTCGGGAGTTCTCCAGTTGGCAGTAATACCAGCCTCTTTTTGCCATTGCTGGCCATTCTTTGCCTCTATGCCGGCAAAGATATCTATGTTGCTAAATTGTTTACGCATACTAATATTTACTATTTGACGATGTACTATTTACAATTTATTTACGATTTCTTGGATTTGGCTATTTCCTCAGAGTGCATTCGGGTCTTCGATGTTACAACCGACTTTGCGATGATGTTTAACAACTCAGAACACTCTTGGTGAAGCGGTTTTAAGCGTGATTCCTTCATCATCTGGCTACGTATGATAATATCCAGCCAATGGCAGGTCTCGTCTAGTTCTTCTTCTACCATCTTCAATTTATTTATGAAATCCTTGTCCGACTTTGCCAGACAGGCAGCACGGTAATTGGCTGAGGGGGAAGTGCCGGAACGGACAATCTGTCTGGCAATAGCAAGACCCGCTACCGTTGAGGGCATAGAGTCTACCATCCTGACAATTCTGACTGCGAAATCAGTCATTCGTTCGCGAAGCTCATCCTTATTCATAAATAACTAAATAGCAAAATTGAAAATAAATCGTAAATCGTAAATAGCTAAACCGTAAATTAATTTATGTTTAGTTTTGCATTGTACTCCTTAAGAGTCTCAAGCTGGTTAGACCTTACGTGGATGAAATTCTCGATGCCTGCAGCCTTGAGATCCTCTGTGCAAGCGGGCGCACCTGCTACAACATAAAGGGCACGGCCGTTCAGATACTTGAAGGCGGGAATTGCGTACTCTGCGTACTCGTCATCGCTTGAGCAGATGACAACAATGTCGGCACCTGCCTCCAAAGCCTTGTCAACACCCTCCTCAACAGTAGCGAAGCCTAAGTTGTCGATTACCTTGTAACCGGCAGCAGCCAGGAAGTTGCAAGAGAACTGGGCACGAGCCTGACGCATAGCCAGGTTACCAATAGTGAGCATAAAGGCAACAGGTACCTTCTTGGCCTTCTCGGTAGCAAGGCGCAATGTCTCGAAGTCGCTTGCCAGACGTGTAGGCTTGAGGGCTGCAATCTCGCCCTTCTCGGCACAGCAGCAGCAAGCTGCAACGGGTTCCTTGCCCTCGCTCTTCTCTGTGAAGTTGGGGAACTGGTTGGTACCCAGCAGGAACTCCTTACGCTTGTCGGCATTGCCATGACGGGTTGCATTGGTCTCGTTGATAACATTCTGGATATTACCTGCCAAAGCCTCTTTCAGGAAGCCGCCCTTCTCCTCAACACTGAGGAAGAGTTTCCAAGCCTGCTCTGCCAAAGACTTTGTCAAAGTCTCGACGAAATAAGAACCGCCTGCCACATCAACGATACGGCCAAAGTGGCACTCCTCCTTCAGCAACAGCTGCTGGTTGCGGGCAATACGCTCTGCGAAATCGGTTGGAGTCTCGTAAGGAGTATCGAAAGGAACAACTACCATACTCTCTACACCACCCAGAGCAGCAGACATAGCCTCGGTCTGACTACGCAACAGGTTTACATAGCTGTCGAACAGGGTCTGGTTGTAAGTAGTGGTAACAGCACAGATGTGCATCTTGGCACTCTCCTTGCAGCTGGTATATTGACTGACAATCTGAGCCCAAAGCATACGTGCAGCACGAACCTTGGCAATCTCCATGAAATAAACACCGTTGATACCCAGGTTGAACTTGATGTTCTGAGCTGCCAACTCAGGTGCTACACCAGCCTCAACCATTGCAGCCAGATACTCATTACCCCAAGCCAAGGCGTAGCCCAGGTCCTGATAGCTGTATGCACCGGCATCGGTCAGCTTAAAGGCGTTAACGGCAACGGCACGGAACTTGGGGAAGTCCTTCAGCACCTCCACCATTTCCTTGGCCTGAGCAATCAGGTCGGAACGGTCCTTACCACTGCAGAGAATCTTTCCGATGGGATCGAAACAGATGCTGCCTGCAATCTTAGCCTTGTCGCAGCCCTTCTCCTCGAAGTAAGCTACCAGCAATTTAGCCAATTCAAGGCTGTGGCGCTGACAGGTCTTGAAGTTCAGCTCTACGCACTCAACGTAGATACCGTCCAGTAAGGTTGAAATGTACTCGGCGCTCAACTTATCGGCGGGGATAACGAATCCGAGGCTGTCAACACCCTTATTCAGGATGTCCAAAGCCTTCTCGTTAGCTGCCTTGGGGCACTCACACTTGATGTCCTGACGGACATACCACTCATTGTCTGCGGCCTTGTTGCCGCGAACATAGGGGAACTCGCCTGGAAGGGCGTTAACAAGGCTCAGGTTCTCCACATCTTCCTTGCGGTAGAAGGGCTCCATGCTGAAACCTTCGTTTGTTCTCCATACCATCTTCTTCTGATAGTCTGCTCCCTTGAGGTCAACCTCAATCTTATCGCGCCATTCCTGACGTGTGGGCGCAGTAAAGTCAGAGAAGAGTCTTTCTTTACTATCTGCCATATTGATTATTAAAATAAATAATGTTATCTGCTAAAAGCGGACACAAAGTTACGCCATTTTTGGCACAACAACAAATAAAAGCGGATAAAATGAATAATTATGCACACAAAAAAACAGAAATACCATCTGTGGATAACAATCTATTCTTTTTTTTCCTTACCTTTGCACCCGAAATTCAGCCTACAGGCTTTAGTTTGTTTAAGTTAAAGGGAAGTATTAGAAGTAAAGTCATATAAGAATGGAATGGTTTCTTAGTCTTCTGACCAACACATCAGGTGTAGGTCATATTGTTATGCTATACGCATTTGTCATAGCAGTAGGTATTGCTTTGGGACGTGTGAAAATAGGCGGTAAAAAGAACGGCATAGCCTTAGGCGTGACATTCGTGCTTTTTGTGGGAATCCTTATGGGGCATCTGCACAAAAGTGCGGGGTTTGTATCAGAAGAGGGCTTTGCTGCGCCTGGCAACGTGCTGACATTCATCCAGGACTTTGGTCTTATACTCTTTGTCTATTGTATAGGTATTCAGGTAGGCCCCGGCTTTATGGAATCCTTCAAGACGGGAGGCATTAAGATGAACCTTATTGCCGTAGGAATCGTGCTGCTGAACGTTATCTGCTGCATCAGTCTGTTCTTTATGATATTCTACAAGGGAGGCAGTATGGCTGGCGAGAACAGCCGGAGTCTGGCCATGATGGTGGGTGTGCTTTGCGGGGCCATCACCAACACTCCGGGCTTGGGTGCTGCCACAGAAGCATGCAGCACCATATTCGGTTCCAGTGCTCCCTCCATTGCAAACGGCTATGCTTGTGCATACCCTCTTGGTGTGGTTGGAATTATCTTAGCTACCATTGTCGTACGTTACCTTACACGCACCTCGTTAAAAGATGAGCAGGAAGCCTTAGAGCAAGAGAAGGCAGCGAACCCTCATGCCACGCCTCACCGTATGACTATTTGCTGCAAGAACCCCTATATCTTAGGTAAAACCATCATGCAGATTCGTGAGTTCCTGGGGCACGACTTCGTTTGCAGCCGAATTCTCCAACAGGGACACGTCTGCATCCCTAACCGTAACACTATTTTGGGTGACGGTGACCTGCTTTATGTCACCTGTGCCGAAGCCGACACCGAAGCAGTGAAAGCATTTATCGGTCCGGAAGACAACAGTATTGTCTGGGAAAAGCAGGATGTTCCTATGGTAAGCAAACACGTGTTGGTGACACAACCCCAAATGGCTGGCAAAACGCTGGGCGAGATTCACTTCAGCAGTGTTTACGGGGTAAATGTAACGCGTGTCCGCAGAGGCGACCTGAACCTTTTCGGAGAGCGAAACCTTCGCCTGCAAATAGGCGACCGCGTGGTAGTGGTTGGTCCTGAGGATGCTGTGGACCGAGTAGCAGCCAAGATGGGTAACAGTATGAAGAAACTGGACCACCCCAACCTGTCAGCCATCTTCATTGGTATTCTGGTGGGTATTATCTTTGGTTCTATACCTTTTGCCCTTCCCGGAGTTCCCACACCAGTTAAGTTGGGTTTGGCTGGAGGTCCGTTAATTGTGGCAATCGCCATCGGCGCATACGGTTATAAGTTCAAGTTGAATGCCTATACTACCACCAGTGCCAACCTGATGTTGCGCGAGATAGGTTTGGCTCTCTTCCTGGCCAGCGTGGGCATCAAGGCTGGAGCCAACTTTGTGGATACAGTAATAGACGGTGACGGACTTACCTACGTCTGGTGCGGATTCCTTATAACTGTACTTCCTATTCTTATTATGGGATTTGTAGCACGCAAGTGGGCAAAAATCAACTACTGCACACTTATGGGTCTTATTGCCGGTTCCACAACAGACCCTCCTGCATTGGCCTTTGCCAACCAGACAGCAGGAAACGATGCTCCAGCCGTAGGCTACAGCACCGTTTATCCACTGAGTATGTTCTTACGAATCCTTACTGCCCAGCTTATTATTCTGTTGCTCTGCGTAGCGTAAGAATTAGCGCTTTAAGGCCGTGCGACCATTGAGGTCATAGCTATTGCCCTTCCCATCTGTAATGATGACCCTTGAACGGTCAAGCACCTTGCGTGCGGATGCCTCACTCTCAACTTTATTAATGCCCGTGACATCAGGAAGCAGCAGCAATGTCTGATACTCTTCTTCTGTAATGGGAATAACCGTACCGTGACGAGGTGTAAATGCTCCTTGTGTGGTGGTATTCTTGCGGAAGGTAAAGGTAAAGAGGTCTGGCGATGAGCAGAACTGGTAGTGACCGTTCATGTAGCAGTCGTACATCAAAATCCAGTCATCGCTATTGATAAGTCGGAATATGCCGGCTCCCTCCACTGCCTCGGTAGTCTGTTGCAGGGTACCCGAAGGTGCGCTCCACTGGCTGCCTTCCTGTCCCTCCGGAGCAGTAAGACTTGTTGCTGTGACCTGACAAATACCGCCGGCACCCTCGTTCTTGTAGAAGGCATGGTAAAGACTGTCGTTCTCGTTGAAGACAATATCCATATCGATGGTAGCACCGCCCCGGTCGTAGAAGTAAGTGGGCGTTCCCTCCAAATCGGTAAAGTCTTCGTTGGCATAGGCATAGAACACCTTGTCGTAAGGCACAACGCCATCGTTAGTCAGAATAGAGAAATAAATAAGGTATTTCTTTGCAACAGGGTCATAGATGGTTTCCGGTGCCCACACACGTGTAACATTGGCAAAATATGTTCCGACAAAGCGTGTCGGGAAATGCACTGTACTGGTCTGCCAGTTAACAAGGTCGTCCGACCGCATAAGTACCATTCCACGATTGCTGCTCCACCCCAGTTCGGAGCGCATATCTGTGGCAACCATGTAGAAACGTCCGTCCTCGCCACGAAGGATGTGCGGGTCACGTAATCCTCCCATGACGGTAATACCTTTTGCGGCAATCACAGGTTTGTTCTTGTTAATAACCTTGTAATCGTAGCCATCGCTTGAAACAGCATAATAGATATTCTCGTCGGTGTTACTGGGGAAGAACGTGAAGAGATAATGGCCGTAGGGGCTGTCCTTCTGGTGGACAAAGACATCAAACGTCTTGGTTGCCGTCTCTTCTCCGTTGGTCAGGGTTGCAGTAAGGGTCACGTGCTGGCGTGTATCCTCCGGTATTCCCACAACCTTACCCGCATTGGAGAGCAATTCGGTATTGTCCGACTCCCAAGCGATAGTGGTACCATAAGCCCCCTTAGTGGGAAGAGCGACACCCTCGTAGAGGTTATTGATGCTACTGGGAAGTGTCAGCGCTTCCAAATCCATACGTATAGCATCCTTGTCGCTGAGGTGATTCAAAGCTTCAGCATCTGCTGCCAATAATGCCAGTTCTTCGGCACTGATAGCAGTATCATATATACGGAAATCAGCATAGAGTGCATCTTTAAGGAAGGCATCTCCATCATAGCAGCTTCGGCCAAGATAGTTCATGACCAGCCTGTTCAAATCTGCAGGATGAATCGATACATTCATATTCTGCTGTTTCTTCTGACCGTTGAGATAAAGTGAACCGGAGTTACCATTCTGAATATAAGTAACATTCACCCATTCACCCTGACTGATAGGCATGGCTGCGCTGACACTGGCTTCACCGCTCCAGTTAGTGGGTGAAATGGCATAACGTGTATCCTTGGCACTAAGGAAGAGATAGCCTTGGCTGGAACTTCTGGCAAAACACCAGATAAAGTTGCCGGCACCTGAAACTGATGTAGTCTTGGGAACATAAAGGGTGGTGCTGATGGTGAATGTGTCATCCAACTTGCCTACGGCTTTTGCGAAGTCTTCACCGAAATCGAAGTAACCATCTGATGAGCCCAGATTTAGCACAGGCGTTGATCCGAAAGCTGTAAGTTGTGCTCCATTCTGCAAAGAACCGGTAAACTGACCTTGAGCATCGTTCACTGTCGAAAAGTCGAAAACAATGGGGAACGTCACATCCTCTGTTTTTTGCTGTGGTCGCGCATCAAAAAGTATCTTCACCTCTTCTGCAGAGAGTGCTTTATCGAAGATGCGGAAGTTGTCCATCAGGGTATTCGTCATATAGGCATCGGACTCGTATGGCGAACGTCCCAACCAATTCTGAGTGATGCTGGAGGCAAAATCAGCAGGATGTATAGAGGTACTGCAGGTCCCTCTTTTCTCACCATCCACATAGATGGTGCAGGTACTATTCTGTTGGACGACAGTTACCGTGTGCCACTCTTCCTCACGGAGTCCCTTGGAAGAGTTTGCCTTATAAGCCGTGGAGTTCTTTATTTCGTAATACCAATTGGCATTGCCCGCCTGATTGACAAGGGCTGAGTACTGACCTGTTCCATTGCCCATTGCCCAAGCCCAGCAATAGCTTCCCAACGAATTATTTATGCCTACATTAAGGTCGAGCGAGATGGTATAGTCACCCTTGAGTTGTCCCAGTACATTGCGTGCCATTTGCGTACCAAGGTCCAAGTAACCCTTATTGTTGCCTGTGGATAGAACACGGTTGCCATCGTCAAGGGTAACAAATGAAGCTGAACCCTTAAGGGCAGCAGCAAATGTGCCGCTGTCATCACCGTCACAGTCAAAACTATAGTTCACTAACCGATTACCTATCTTGGATACAGGATCTTCAGGACCTTGATTTTCAAAACCGATGATGAAATCGCCTACGATAGGCATGTGGTCCGAGGTAACCTTGTCGTTTACCACTTCGTAACTCAATTTCTCCACGCCGCCTATTGGGTCGTAGCTGATAATGTGGTCTATGACGTAGATTCCATCGCTCCATGTAGGAGTCTTCATGTCGGAGTGATAAGTAAAGCCATTCTCTTGCAGGTACTTGGTGAGTACACCTCGGGCTCCTTGCATCTCCTCATCGGTACCGTCGTCGTTAAAGTCACCGGCAATGATGATGGGTTTGCCTTTCTCCGCCCATTGTTCAGCTGCCGCCTTGATGATGGGGCCTGTCCCGCGTCTTGCATTTGCAGAGAGGCCTACGTGCAAGCTGGCAAAGACATAGTTTTCGAACTCGGCCATCAGCATGCGACGAGGTTCACCGTCGGCTGTAAGCGAAACGGCCTTGATGCTGAGCGGTATTTCCTTACACAGGATACCGATGCCGTAACCCGTGAGAGCACTACAGAATATGCCATACATACCTGTGGCCTCAGCCAGTTCCTTAATCTGATATTTGTAGTCGGAACGTGAAGAGAAGACGCTGTCCACTTCCTGCAGAGCCACCACATCGGCATTCTGGGCTGCAATGACCTTAGCCGTTCTGGGCAGATTCAGGCCGTCCTTGTTTCCTGCGCAGTGCTTCACGTTGTAACTCATCACACGCAATGGCACTTTCTTGTATTTGTCATAGATGGGCTCCGTGTATTCACCCTTTGCTGCCGCCTCTAAATTCTTGATGTCGCTTTCATAGATAATGTCATAGGCACTCTCGGCCAGGTCTTTGTCGGCCTTTTCCCACTGGTTGCGGTATGCCTGCAACTGCTCCTCGCTTAGGTTGCTGTGGTCTGTGAAGTCGGGGTGTCCCACTTCGTCCAACTTCTTGGCAAGAGTCAGCTTCAACTGGGCTGATGGACTATCCAACGATGCGGCATCGACCTTCTGTACCTTCCATTGTTCCACCAAAACCCCTTCTGTACCGATATGGGTGTAAGGCGTACCTTTAACTGGAGTGAACATTTCCCCGTCGGAATTATAGATTTGACACTTCTTGCGGTCACCTGTCACACTGGTGAACAGCAGCGGCTCTTCAGCATCGTCCGCCATGTACACAAGACCGTCAATCATTGAGCCGCTGACGTATTTGCCCGTCACATAGTTGCGGATATTGTACAGGCCGTTCTTCCTGTCCACAGCCTCTATACGGTAGATGCTGCGCGGGTCGCCGTTATGCATATTATCCAGAATCAGGCTGGCGCCAAGTTCGTATGCAGGCGCATCGGCTTTCAGGTCAGTCCAGCATTTCTTCTCCGAACTGTTGGCATAAATGATGTTGTAGTAGCCGTTCGACACGTTGAAGTAATCAGACGGTTCCTCAGGGCCGGGATTCACCTTCATCAGCTTCCAGCGCCCGGGGTAGCCATTAGTGGCACCGTCGCCAGGATAGTCGTCATCGCCCACATTCTGCTTGGCAAGGCTGTTATTCGGACGGTCATTACGTAAGTAGCCCTGCACGTGGGGCGAGTGTTCCGACTCGCTGTTGGTCATGAAAAAGCGGCCCTCGCCGTCTTCCAAGTCGGTCAGCGTATAGCCCACAGGATCGTCAGAGAATACGACGTCATCCTCTTCGGGACTGGTATTCATGTTACCCAGGTATTTGTTGTTCTCCTTGTTTCGGAATGCCCACTGGTCGCCCACCTTCACGGCAAACCAAATAAAGCCGTTTGCTTCTTTATCCAGGTCGGCCCAATACACGTACTGGTCACCCCATTTAATCTTGAAGTTCTCCTGCAAGCAGGCCATAGCCTTGGGCAGGGTCGTGCTGCTGCCGTTGAATTTGGTACGGTCGCTGACGATGTAATACTGCTCAAATTCCTTAATCTCGCTTATGTCCGTAATATAGGGATTTCCCGTGTAGCTGTCCACCTCGTAAATTTGCCAGCGTCCAGGGTAGCCATTGGCTGCTCCGTCTTTTGGGTAGTCATCATCTCCCACGTTCTGTTTGGCCAGACTGTTGTTCGGGCGGTCGCTACGCAGATAGCCCTGCACGTGGGGAGAATGATTGTCATCGCTGCTGGTCATAAAGAAGCGGCCCTCACCGTCTTCTAAGTCCGTGAGCGTGTAACCCACAGGAGTAGCAGAAAAAAGCACATCATCGTCATAGCTGTTCTTCACTCCAATGTACTCACCCTTCACCTTGTTCTTGAAAGCCCACTTACCGTCATCCATTTTCTCGGCAATCCATTGGAAACCTTCCTCGTCAGCGTCGAAATCTCCCCAATAGACAAAGTAGATGCCTTCCGACGGCTTATCCCAGTTGATTTTGTAGCTGTCCAGTTTGTAGGACATACCCTTGGGTTTGCCCGAAGAGTTGCCTGCGTACTTGGTGCGGTCGCTAATCAGGAAATACGTCTTGCCGTCCTGTAGGTCGTCGGCATAAAAAACACGCTTGTACCCCTCGATAAGGTCTTGAGCGCTGATATTTGTTCCGTTCAGCATTATTGCTGTCAAGAAGAGTAGTAAAGAAGATTTTACCCGTTTCATCATTAAAAAATAATTTAAGGTTGATATTTATGGAGACAAAATTATAAATAACTATACGGAAAACAAAATAAAAGCCTGTTTTTATTTTCATTTCCGGATAGAAGTTACAAAAAAATGCCACCTATTATATATATGGTGACTCACGCAGTTCTATTCACTCTCGTTGCCGTAGCGGTCTAAAGCGGTAACGGCGAAGTGCATGCCTAAGAGGGTGGTGACGAGCAGATTGTAATGATACTCGCACTGGGGCGTTACCGTGACGATGTTCGCAGGGTCGGCTGTGTTTACCGGAAACTGCTTGCTGGCATATATAACGTAACGGCAATCCTTGACGGGCTCCCAACGGAGGCATCCCGTGGCAGGACCGGTTCGCTCCACGCTGACTACTGGCGCTTCCGGTTTCTCCTTACTCTCCCATGGCATGGGAGGTAACAAAGCGGGGTAAGGATAGTAGGCGGTCTTTAAGTAATCATAAAGGCCCTTGGTGTTATCCGTTAGGAACTGGCTGCGGAAATATGCCTGACCTAACAGACCTTGTTCACGCAGATAGCAGAGCTCGCGCTGGATGATGCCAAAGTCCCAGTCCTTCTCGTTAGGCGACAGGAAGTAAATGCCCAAGCCGGGGACAACGGGGCGACCGTAGGAGTTCTCCATCCAGTCGGCTGCAAAGGGATAGAAATGATTGCCCTGAAAATACATCATAGGGAAAAGAAGGTCCATGATGCCATCGCGCAACCATCCCTGCGCATCCTGATACACAGCTGTATAGGCGTTCCAGCCGTAGGAAGAAAATCGGCGCATATCCTGGAACTTGCCTACGGGTGAGCAACTGAGGCGAACCCACGGCTTGAGAACCTTAATGGCGCTATGTGCCTTACTGACGATGCGGGTGATATTGTCGCGGCGCCAGTCGGCCTTGGCCTGCTTGCCACCATACTTCTTATACGTGGGGCCGTCTGGGAAGGAACCGGCGTTTTCGGGATAACGGATGTAATCGAAGTGAATGCCGTC
This sequence comes from uncultured Bacteroidales bacterium, assembly GCA_902801485.1. Classification (GTDB taxonomy): domain Bacteria; phylum Bacteroidota; class Bacteroidia; order Bacteroidales; family Bacteroidaceae; genus Physcousia. The sequence goes on from CADCIP010000006.1 coordinate 17,569, forward strand.
CACATCATAACGGCTCACGATCTCCTTGCAGATGCTGACCAGATAATCATCGGATCCGGGCAGACCGGGGTCGAGGTAATAGCTGTCGTTGTGTTTCTTCAGCAGTTTCGGATGCGTCTTGAGCAGCGACTTAGGTCCCATTTTACTGGCATCCTTAATCTTAAAACTGGGAATCGTTACCACCCAGGCGTGTAGTTCCATACCTCGGCGGTGCGTCTCTTCTATGGCAAAAGCCAACGGATCGTAGCCTGGATCCTTATCGAACTGTCCTGTAAGGCAAACATCCCACGGCTCTATCTTGCTGGGATAGATAACGGAGCCTCTGATACGCGTCTGCAAGAGTACGGTGTTTATCTTTGCTGCCCTCAGTTGATCCAGGATTTTGCAAAGTTCCTGCTTCTGCTTTTCTCGTTGGACGGCGGATGTAGCTTTTGTCTTGGGCCAATCCAGTCCCATTAAGGTGGTGAGCCAAACAGCTCGTACCTCGTATTTTGGGGCAGTATGGGCTGGAGAGAACAATTCCTGTGCTACGGAAAACTGTGCCATTACCAGTAGAATGACGGCTAAAAGGATGTGTAAATACTTTTTCATGCTGCAAAAATACGAAAGATTATTCACAATTCATAATTCATAATTCATAAATTTTCTCAATTCACAATTGGTCGCCATTCATAACAACTTGATAACGAAAAAAAAGGTTAAAATATAAAAATGTAAATAGTAATTGTCAATTTGTAAATTATATCGTATCTTTGCAGTGGATTAGCATAAATAAAGAAAAAGTATGATTACATTCTGTATTGCATTGGCTTGCCTGGTACTGGGATATTTTATCTACGGTACTTTCGTAGAGAAGGTGTTTGGCGTAGATCCCGACCGTAAGACGCCTTGTTATACTCGCCGTGACGGCTTCGATTATATTCCCATGCCCACTTGGGAAGTTTATACTGTTCAATTCCTGAATATAGCAGGCACAGGTCCTATCTTTGGTGCTTTGATGGGAGTCTTATATGGTCCGGCTGCATTCTTGTGGATTGTTTTTGGGTGTCTTTTGGGTGGAGCCATGCATGACTACATGTCGGGTATGATTAGCATCCGTCGTGACGGTGCTTCTTTACCAGAGATTATTGGTGATGAATTGGGAAGTACCTGTCGTCTGGTGATGCGTATTGTATCGCTTGTATTGATGGTTTGCGTGGGTGCTTCATTTGTGCTGATTCCTGCCGGACTGATGGACCAGTTAACAATGCGATTGTTTAATGTGGCAGATACCAATCTGATTTGGACGGTGGTGATACTCATCTTTTATCTTGCAGTCACTGTCTTTTCTATTAATAAGGTTATAGGAACAGTTTATCCCGTTTTTGGTGCCGCTCTGCTCATTATGGCTGTTCTCATCGGTACTGGTATCTTTACCCACGAGGGAAATATCCCAAACATTACGGAAGCCTTCAGTGACCATTATCCAGTACCCTATACTCCGTTGTTCCCAGGATTGTTTATTACGATAGCCTGCGGTGCGGTAAGTGGTTTCCATGCTACCCAGAGTCCCATGATGGCCCGTTGTATTAAGAATGAGAAATATGGCCTGCGATGTTTTTACGGGGCTATGGTAACGGAGGGTGTTGTAGCGCTTATCTGGGCAGCTGCTGCCATGAAGTTTGTAGATACAATGGATATTGCAGGAGCTACTCCATACGAGAAATTGTACAACGCTATGACAGCCTGTGGAACCACGAAGATGAATCCGGGCCTTTTGGTAGAGCGAATGTGCAGCGATTGGTTGGGCAGTGCCGGCCTTGTGTTGGCAGTGCTGGGTATTGTGGCTGCGCCCATGAGTACAGGTGGCTCAGCTTTCAGGGCAGCCCGACTGATTTGTGCCGATTTTAGCGGCTTTGGTCAGAAGACAGTCATACGTCGCATTATATTGACGACCCCTCTGTTTCTGTTAGCTATCTTGATGCTCAACATCAGCAGTTTTAAGGTGCTGTGGCTTTACGTCAGCTGGTTCAATCAGGTTCTGGCCACCTTTACCTTCTTTACCATCACACATTATCTGCATCATCGTGTGGACGGAAAGGGTATCTTGCCCCGTTGGAGTTGGGTGATTGCCTTCCTGCCTGCCGTGTTCATGCTTAGCGTAAGCAGTGAGTTCATCTTGGTAGATAAAGAGAACGGTTTCGGGCTTTCGGTACAGACCAGCGAGGCCTTAACAGCTCTTATAACAACAGTTTTTACTGTTCTGTTTGTATGGTATGATAATAGGAGGACCCCTGCTTCCCCGGATGAGAGAGCTGAATAGCTAAATGTTGAAAAATGTTTTTAAATAGAATATGATAACCTTTACTTTTGCTTTGATTTCCCTGTTATTGGGATACCTGTTTTATGGAGTTGTTGTGGACCACGTTTTCGGTCCGAAGCCTAATTCTACCATGCCCTGCTACTCCAAACGTGACGGTGTGGACTATATGCCGCTAACCCCTTGGCGTGTCTTTCTTATCCAGTTTCTGAACATAGCCGGAACGGGGCCAATCTTTGGCGCTATCATGGGTATTCTGTTCGGACCTGCTGCCTACCTGTGGATAGTGTTGGGTTGCATATTTGCCGGCGCCGTACACGACTATATGTGCGGCATGATATGTGTTCGAAAGGGCGGAATTTCCCTTCCTGAACTGATTGGCGATGAACTGGGACTTTTTATGCGAATACTGATGCGCCTCTGCTCGATGATTCTGCTAGTGCTGGTAGGAACTGTCTTTATCACCACTCCGGCGGCGCTGCTCGACCATATGATTCCCGATAACGGCTGGCTATGGAGCAACTGGTTCTGGGTAGTACTGATACTGTTCTATTTTCTGATTGCTACTTTCCTTCCCATAGATAAACTCATTGGAAAGATATATCCTTTGTTCGGAATAGCCCTGTTGGTAATGGCCATCGGCATAGGATGGAACATCTATACGGCAGACGGATGGATGCCCGAGTTGACCGACCAGCTCTTTACAAGCCACCATCCTAAGGGGTTGCCTATCTTTCCTATGCTGTGCATTACTATTGCCTGTGGAGCTATCAGCGGTTTTCACGGAACACAGAGTCCGCTGATGTCCCGTTGTCTGACCAACGAGAAGTACGGCAGGCCTGTTTTCTATGGCTCTATGATTACCGAGGGCGTTGTAGCTCTTATTTGGGCTGCGGCTACCATTAAGTTTGCCAGTACACTGCCAGGTGAGGCTGGTGCTACGGCTTACGAGAAACTGGCATCTTTAGGTAACCCTGCCATTGTAGTAAATAAGGTAAGTACCAGTTGGATGGGAACTATCGGTGCCGTACTTGCCATTCTTGGCGTGGTGGCAGCACCTATAACAAGTGGCGACACGGCCTTTCGTAGTGCCCGACTGATAGCTGCGGATTTCCTGCACATGGGCCAGAAGAGTGTTTTGTCGAGGTTAGTACTCTGCATACCCCTCTTTGCTATTGCCACAGCCCTCATGTTTATAGATTTCAATGTTCTATGGCGTTACTTTGCCTGGTTCAACCAGACATTGGCTTGTATCACACTTTGGGCCGCAACGGTTTGGCTGGCCCGTAAGCGTAAATTCTATTTTATCTGCCTGCTGCCTGCTATGTTTATGACGGTGGTATGTACCTCATATTTTATCATCGCTCCTGAGGGATTTAGCTTGCCCTGGCTGTGGGGTATAATTGCAGGTCTTGTGACGATGACGTGCTTCACTGTACTCTTCTGCATTTGGAATAAAAGGAATACAAGAAATAAATTAACTTAAACTGCCGCAGACCTTAAAGCAGTTCTCTTTCGATAGGGTTAAAAGAGGTCTTAGAATAGTTATGAAAAAGATTTTTTTACTTCTGTTGTTTGCTTTAGTCTCCATGGGGTCTTATGCTCAGTTCGAGAAAGGAACAAAGTATGTAGGTGCTTCTCTTACGGGTCTGAACCTCTCGTACAGTAGTGGTGAGAAGTTTGGCCTTGGACTTCAGGGCGTGGGCGGATATTTCTTTGCTGATTCTTGGATGGTAACAGGAGCATTAGAATACAATCACCAGTGGCAGCCTGCTCCTCTAAACGATATCAATGCTGTTTCTGTGGGTGCCGGCGCTCGTTACTATTTCCAGTCTAACGGTATTTTTCTGGGTGCTGGTCTGAAGTATAAGCATGCAGCTGTAGATGCCGATTATCTTCAGTTACCCATCGAGGTTGGCTATTGCTACTACCTGAACCATTTTGTCAGTATCGAACCAGCTATTTACTTTGAGCCCTGTCTGAACAAATTCTCGGACGGTACAAGAGTGGGCCTCAAGATAGGTTTTGGATTCTATTTCTAAACCTTTGACTTTCCTGTTCCCCCTTTTAGCTGTTCCTGTTATGGCGCAGCCAAAAGATGGTTGCCCCAACATTATATATATAATGTGTGATGATTTGGGGTATGGTGATCTGTCGTGCTATGGCCAGCAGCACTTCCGTACGCCAAACATAGACCTTTTGGCTTCACAGGGTATGCGTATGACATCGGCTTATGCCGGCAGTCCCGTTTCGGCTCCTTCACGGGCTTGTTTCATGACAGGGCAGCATTCAGGCCATACCCATGTACGCGGCAACAAGGAGTATTGGAGCGGACGTGTACAGTACGGCCAGAACACTGACTATGCCGTTGTGGGACAGGAACCTTATGACCCTGCTGTGCCCATCCTTCCGGAAATCCTGAAGGCTGCAGGTTACCATACGGGTATGTTCGGCAAGTGGGCTGGCGGTTATGAAGGCAGTATCTCTACACCCGACAAACGGGGTGTGGACGAGTTCTACGGCTACATCTGCCAGTTTCAGGCCCATCTTTATTTCCCGAATTTCCTAAACCGATATAGCCGATCCATGGGCGATACCTGTGTGGTGCGCGAGGTGTTAGAGCAGAACATTCAGCACGCTATGTATGGCCCAGACTATAACAATCGGCTGCAGTACAGTTCCGATCTTATACACCAGCGGGCCTTAGCTTGGCTGCGCGGGCAAAAGAAGGATAAACCTTTCTTTGGCATCTTGACCTATACCTTGCCACATGCCGAATTACGACAACCAGACGATTCCCTTTTGCAATCCTACCGCGGTAAACTCTTGCCGGAACGTGAGTACAAAGGTGACAATCTGTCGCGCTACAATCCCACAACAGAAGCACATGCCCAGTTTGCAGCCATGATAACAAGGTTAGATGCTCAGGTAGGTGAGATTATGCAGGTGTTGGACGAACAAGGCTTAGCAGACAACACGGTGCTAATCTTTACCAGTGATAACGGCCCGCACGAGGAGGGTGGGGCAGACCCTGAGTATTTTAATCACGACGGGAAATTCCGGGGCCTTAAACGCAGTACTCATGAAGGTGGCATACGTATCCCCTTTATTGTACGTTGGCCCGGATGGGTGAAAGCAGGAACTGAGAGTGATCTCCCCTTTGCCTTCTACGACCTCCTTCCCACCTTCTGCGATATAGCAGGAATAAATAACTCTCAACTTTCAACCGATGGCCTTAGCATTCTTCCTACCCTAAAGGGAAAAGGCCGTCAACGTAAGCATGACCATCTCTATTGGGAGTTTCATGAGACGGATATGTTAGGCATTAGGCAAGGTGATTGGAAACTGGTAGTCCATCGTGGTAAAGCGGCATTATATAATCTGCGCAAAGATCCGCATGAAGACCACGACCTGTCACAAGAACGACCTGCCCTTGTGCGCAAGCTAATTAAGAAGATTTATGAGGACCATACGGACAGTCCTCTTTTTCCCGTAACTTTACCGGCACTTTGACTTATTTCAGTTGTTTCATAAAGAACGAAACAGCTAGTTTCACTGCCTCTTCGGGATGCGGGCCTAAACCATGGTCGTAGCGGTCAAGCAGATGCCACTCGCTCTTTTTCCATAGCTGATGGAAACGAAGGCCATAGGTATAGGGAACGGTTCGGTCGGCTGTGCCATGTATGATGCAAGCAGGCCCTTTGTAGCCGGCTGCTGTCTCGTAGATGGGAAGCCAGAAAGCACTCTTGATGTAGTCACGTCCCAAATGATGTCCTCCCCAAACCTCTACGTACTCGGGTGGATCAAGCGGATCGCCTTGGCCGACAGGTTGTCCGGCTAATGTCCCACGAATAGCATCATCACGTATCACACCAGCGGGAGCTAATAAAACCACGCCGCCCTTAAAAGCTTTCTTTCCTAACTGACCTGCTAACATAGAAGTGACCACACCGCCTTGTGAATGTCCGGCTATACCGATTTTCCCAAACCGGCCGTCGGCTTTCAGCCAATTGTACACGTGGCGGGCATCCTCTATCTCGTTGGGGACAGTCATCTGCACGAAATCGCCTTCACTTTCGCCATGACCGTTAAAGTCGAAACGTATGCTGGCAATACCTTTTGCTTCCAACTCTTGGGCTATTCCTCGTTCCAAACCTCCGTTTCTGTTGCCTGTAAAGCCATGGCAAAACATAACTATGGGGCATTTCTTTGGCATCACGTCAGGTGTCTGCAAATCAGCAACCAGTGCCCCGTGGTCGCCTTGAATTATCACTCGCTCCGTACGGGCATTTGCAAATCCCGTTGTGAGCAGAAAGACTAAAAATAGAGTTTTTTTCATAAGTTCCTAAAGAAAATCAACCACGCATCCTGGTACCTGTACGGGCCTCCACAACATTAACCACATAATCTCCCAACTTTTCGCAAGAATTGATGAGGTCCATGTATATGGTGCCAACGGCATAGGTGTATTTGTGGTTGTTGACATCAATGATATTTTGTGATTTCAGTTGGTCGCGGAAGTTGTTTATCTCATTCTCGATGTTATAACAACGGTTTACGTCGAAATAGTCCTTTCGTCCGCTTATCAGCTGGTTCATTTGTGTCAGCGACTGGTCGGTAAGCCCCATCATCTGATGCAGGTGGTTATACTGCTCCTCGTTGAAGTGGTCTTCCTTCCCTTGGTACTTGCGTCTGATTGCACGGGCCATGTTATAGCAACTGTCGCCGATACTCTCCAGTTCGGAAATCTCACGCAGCATGCCACGTATCTTGGCTTTCGTGTCATCCGAGAGGTGTGCATCGCTTACTTGATCCAGATAATTGGCAATCTCCAGTTCCAGGTTATCGGAAATGCTCTCGTATTTTTCGATACGAGAGAACAATGTGTTAAACTCTGTTTCCTGATTGCTCTTTTTCTTGCCACCGGAAGTTGACGACAGTGTCAGCAATTCTTGTACCATTGTAAACATGCGTTGCATACGGCCTGCGAATGCCTGTATCTCTTTCTGGGCCTCAAGCACAGAGAGCTCGGGAGTCTTCATGATACCAGAAGTGATAAAATGCAAGCGGAAGTCCTCTTCTTCGTCGATAGTCTTAGGCTTGATAATCCAGCATACCAGTTTCTCAATTTGAGGGATGAACCAGATGAGGATAAGCGTATTAGCTACATTGAAACATGTGTGGAAGGCTGCAAGGACGAAGTTCAACTTACTTGCATTGGCCATGAAAGCTGCAGCTCCTGCCGTTTCCTTGGTCATTTCCACGTCGTAGCCAACGAATCCACATACGGCATCGACAAATGAACGGAATACAAAGAGAATCCAGAACACACCGAAGAAATTGAAGAACATGTGCGAAAGAGCAGCACGGCGGGCAGGTGTATTAGCAGATAGTGCAGCCAGGTTTGAGGTGATGGTGGTACCGATATTCTCGCCCATCACCAAAGCAATACCCTGATAAATTGGCATTGCGCCTGTGGAACAAAGTAGCATGGTAAGAGCCATTACAGCTGCTGATGACTGTACACAGAAAGTGAGAACACCACCTAATAGCAGGAAAATGATGGTGGTAGAGAATGAATTCGGATCGAACGACATAAAGAAGTTGGTTACCGATGGATTGTTGCCCATATCCATTGATGTACCTGTAGCCTTCAACGTAGTCAGTCCTAGAAGTAAGAGTCCCAATCCGAAAAGGAAATCACCGATATAGCGGTGTTTCTTCATGTATATCAGGATGATACCGATGAAGAAGCCTATGTAGGATACGAAACCTATGTCGAATGTTGTGGCTTCACCGCCTCCTGCGGTACCTATGGCCATAATCCATGCTGTCAGTGTCGTACCGATATTGGCACCCATAATAACGGATATGGCCTGTGCCAGTGTCAGCAAACCCGCGTTTACGAATGATACCGTCATAACGGTGGTGGCTGTGGAGGACTGTACGGAAACCGTAACCAGCATACCTGTAAGAACACCTGTAAAACGGTTTGTAGTCATTGCACCAAGAACATGACGCAACTGTGGGCCCGCCAACTTCTGTAAAGCCTCGCTCATGGATTTCATACCGAACATGAGCAGCGCCAGAGAGCCCAACAATTTAAAGACAATAAGTAAAGACATGTTAATTAAAAATAATGTTAAATTACCATTGGTGCCGCAAATTTAGGAAAATAATAAACTTCTGCCAAATAAATCCTCTTTTTTCTACCTCTTAATAAAGAAAAAACATCCTCATAACTATATTTTTTTTACCACCCAACTTTAAACACAACATTCATTTCCACGTTAGCACAAAAGAGAAGGGGGGGGTGCCAAAGCACCCCCCCCTTCTCTTTTGTCGTGTTATATTACAGACTCCAGTCTTCCTGTGTCTTGCGAACGTAGCTCTTATAGCGGAGCTGGGCCATGCGCTGGGCCTCAGCAAAGAGTTCCTCTGCCTCGTCGGGATAAGCCTTCTTCACTGACAGGTAACGAACCTCACCCATCAGGAAGTCGTGGAAGTTCTCCCAGTTAGGCTCCTTAGAGTCGAGGCTGAACGGATTCTTGCCTTCCTCTACCAGAGCAGGGTTGAAACGCCACAGGTGCCAGTAGCCGCACTCGACAGCCTTCTTCTCCTCAGCCTGGCTCTTACCCATACCGCCCTTGGCCTTCAGACCGTGGTTGATACAGGGAGCGTAAGCGATGACGATAGAAGGTCCGTGCCAAGCCTCAGCCTCGCGGATAGCCTTCAGGGTCTGAGCGTGGTCAGCACCCATAGCAATCTGAGCGACATATACATAGCCGTAAGTGGTGGCAATCATACCCAGATCCTTCTTGCGAATGCGCTTACCCTGAGCAGCGAACTGAGCGATAGCACCAAGAGGTGTAGCCTTAGAAGCCTGACCACCGGTGTTAGAGTAAACCTCAGTATCGAGCACGAGGATATTAACATCTTCGCCAGAAGCGATGACGTGGTCAAGACCACCATAACCAATATCGTAAGAAGCACCGTCACCACCGATAATCCACTGGCTGCGCTTAACCAGATAGTGGTCGAGCGTCTTCAGTTCCTTGCAGAACTCACAACCAGCAGCAGCACCGGCAGCGATAGCCTCGCGCAACTTCGGAGCAATCTCCTTGGTCTTGTCAGCATCTTCCTTATTGGCAATCCACTCTTCGGCAAGTGCCTTGAACTCAGCAGGAGCACCTTCTGAAGCTTCTGTGAGCAGCTTAGCTACACGCTCCTTCATCTTCTTGTTACCCAAAGCCATACCCAGACCGAACTCGCAGAAGTCCTCGAACAAAGAATTGTTGAATACAGGACCCTGACCCTTCTCGTTCTTGGTATAAGGTGTAGAAGGAATAGAAGCAGAATAGATTGAAGAACAACCGGTAGCGTTGGCAATCATCTGACGATCACCGAACAGTTGAGAGAGCAGCTTAACATAAGGAGTCTCACCGCAACCAGAGCAAGCACCGGAGAACTCAAACAGAGGCTGTGCGAACTGACTGTTCTTAACACTCTGCTTGATGTCAACGAGGTGCTGCTTAGAGGGAACCTTCACCAGTTTGTCCCAGTCGGCAGCCATCTTCTTCATATCGGCTGCATCGGGGTTGAAAGGAACCATCGTGAGGGCCTTGCCCAACTTTGGATTACCTGGGCAGATATCTGCACAGTTACCGCACCCCAGACAGTCGAGCACAGAAGGCTCGATGACGAAGTGCATGCCCTTCATAGCGGCAGGAGCCTTCATCTCGATGGTATCCAGACCGTCGAAACCCTTCATCTCGTCGTCGGTCAGAACGAACGGACGGATAGCTGCATGAGGACAGATGTAAGCACACTGGTTACACTGGATACAATTCTCTTTGTTCCAAGCGGGAACGAAAGCCTCAACACCGCGTTTCTCGTAAGCGGCTGTACCAACATTCCAAGAACCGTCAACGGTGTTGTGCTTTACAAAGTCTGAAACTTTCAGCAAGTCACCGGCCTGAGCGTTGATAGGACGAACCAACTCCTTAACGAATGCGGGTGCATCGTCCTGCTTCTCGGCATCGTCTGCCAAGTTAGCCCACTCGGCCTTCACTTCAAACTTCTTGTACTCACCACCGCGGTCGATAGCTGCATAGTTCTTATCAACAACGTCCTGACCCTTAGCTCCGTAAGATTTCAAGGCAGCTGCCTTCATCTTCTCAACAGCCAGTTCAACGGGGATTACCTCGGTGATACGGAAGAAAGCACTCTGCAAAATAGTATTGGTGCGGTTACCCAGACCTATTTCCTGTGCAATCTTGGTAGCGTTGATGGTATAAACCGTAATATTATTCTGTGCGAAATAGCGCTTCACCTTGTTAGGCATGAACTTCTCCAACTCAGCATCATCGAAGATAGTGTTCAGCAGGAAAGTACCGTTCTTCTGCAGACCACGAGTTACGTCGTACATGTGCAGGTAAGCCTGAACATGGCAAGCCACGAAATTAGGCGTAGTTACCAGATAGGTAGAGCGGATAGGTGTATCACCGAAACGCAGGTGAGAGCAAGTGAAACCGCCCGACTTCTTAGAGTCGTAAGAGAAGTAAGCCTGACAGTATTTATTGGTGTTGTCACCGATAATCTTTACTGAGTTCTTGTTAGCACCTACTGTACCGTCGGCACCCAGACCATAGAACTTGGCTTGGTACATGCCGGCACCACCAAGGGCAATCTCCTCAACGGCAGGCAGAGAAGTAAAGGTAACATCATCGACTATACCGACAGTAAAGTGGTTCTTGGGCTCAGGCATAGCCAGATTGTTGAACACGCTGATAATCTGTGCGGGAGTGGTGTCGCGACTACCGAGTCCGTAGCGACCACCAACGATGAGAGGCTTGTTCTCGACGTCGTAGTAAGCATCCTTCACGTCGAGGTACAGAGGCTCACCGTTTGCTCCGGGCTCCTTGGTACGGTCGAGCACAGCAATACGCTTAACAGTCTTAGGAACTGAAGCGAGCAGGTGCTTAACTGAGAATGGACGATAGAGGTGAACTGAGATCATACCAACCTTCTGACCGTTAGCGTTCAGATAGTCGATAGCCTCGCGAGCTGCATCGGTAGCAGAACCCATGAGGATAATCATGCGGTCGGCATCCTTAGCTCCGTAATAAGAGAAGAGATGATACTCACGACCAGTAATCTTAGAAATCTCACTCAGGTATTTCTCAACTACTTCAGGAACGCTGTCGTAGTAGGTGTTGCAAGCCTCACGGTGTGTAAAGAACGTTTCGGGGTTCTCGGCTGTACCACGAGTGATAGGACGCTCAGGTGACATAGCACGATCACGGAAACGCTTAACGAACTCATCCTTTACGAGAGGACGGATATCCTCCTGATCCATTATCTCAATCTTGTGATACTCGTGAGAGGTACGGAAACCGTCGAAGAAATTAACGAAAGGTACGCAGGTCTCCAGAGAAGCCAGATGAGGAACAGCTGTCAGGTCCATCACCTCTTGTACAGAACCAGAACAGAACATAGCGAAGCCTGTCTGGCGGCATGCCATCACATCCTGATGGTCACCGAAGATACAGAGAGAGTGAGAAGCCAGGGTACGTGCAGAAACATCGAATACACAAGGAATCAGTTCACCGGCAATCTTGTACATGTTAGGAATCATCAGGAGCAAGCCCTGAGATGCTGTGAATGTGGTTGTAAGAGCACCAGCCTGAAGCGAGCCGTGAACGGCACCGGCAGCACCAGCCTCTGACTGCATTTCCTGAACACTGACGTTCTGCCCCCACAGGTTCTTACGACCGCGGGCAGCCCACTCGTCAACATGCTCCGCCATTGGCGAAGAGGGAGTGATGGGATAGATAGCAGCTACCTCAGAGAACATATAGCTCACGTGAGCAGCAGCCTCGTTACCGTCACAGGTAATAAATTTCTTTTCTTTCATAACAAAACAGAGACCCTCTCCCTACCCCTCCCCCTCTTTGGGGAGGGAACTGCTAAACAGGGTCATGGGCAGTTAATTTTTATATTTATTCCGATTTATTTCATTCAGGTTATTCTCCCCATACAGGGGGAGTTAGAGGGGGGTTAATACAGGAATCCGTAAACCCAGATAGGAATCTCCTGCTCAGCCCCTTCAGCAATGCCGGAAAGTGCATACAGCACATCGGTATTCTTACGCTTGGGGTGCTCCAGGCAAATGCGGAAGCGCTGCTTACCGTCAACAATAAACGTACTGCTACGGTCGCCGGCCTCCACCTTATGACGCCCCCAAAGAGCATTCTGGAAGAAAGTCTCCATAAGTGTCTCCTCCTCAATCTTACCGGGAGACATCGCATACATCAAGTTCGTATTATGCAGATACAGGCCAGACGGCTTCTTGGGGAATTCATCACCATGACGATATATCATATTCAGCAATCGGGCATCGCTCAGATACTTGATATAGTTCATCACTGTAGCACGGCTTGTCTGCATATCGCTGGCCAACTGACTGACGTTGGGAGCACCGGTACCGCCTGTTGCCAACAGGTACAGCAACTTCTTAATCTTAGTAAGGTACTTCAGGTCAATCTGCTTAATGAGGAGAATATCTACCTCAATCATCATGTTCATGGTCTTAAGCAAATTCTCACTGAAATTACTGTTGTCCAAGAAGAAGGGATAATATCCGTGATGCAGGTAATTACGAAAATGCTCCAGAGGATCCACCTTTGCCAGAACCTCCTGAGCGATGCGCTCATGGCGATTCTGAATCTCGCGGATGCTGTAAGACTTAAAATTCTCGCCCGTCATCATATTCAGGTACTCGCGGAAAGAGAACCCCCTCAGGTTGTAGCTGTCCACGATGCCGTTCAGTTCAGGATTCTCCTCCTTTAGGCGCATAACACTACTACCAGTAAACACGACACGCAAGCGAGGAATACGATTATAAATCAGTCGTAGCTCATGACTCCAATCCGGCTGCTTGAATACCTGGTCTATAAGCAAAACCTGTCCGCCTGCCTGCTGAAACTCCTGCGCGAACTGGAACAATGTCTTTCCCTGGAAATAGAAGTTGTTCATATTGATATACAAACACCTTTTATCCCGTGGTGTGAAATGCTCCTTCGCATACTGAAGCAGGAATGTTGTCTTTCCTACGCCCCGACTACCCTTAATTCCTATCAAACGTTGTTTCCAGTCAATTTCATCCATCAAAGCTCTCCTTACAGGAGCCTCTGTATGTTCTACAAGAAACTGATGAATCCGAAAGAATGTCTCTAACATACCCGAAATAGATTATTTTTCGGTGCAAAGATACTCTTTTTTTTGCAAATTGCAAACTCTACATAACAAAAAGTGCATTTTAGACCATTTTTTTATAATAATAAGGTTATAGGGGTGTGCATACCAGTGCTGCTGTATGGCCTTAACTGGTATAGAAGAGCGAGATAAGGAAAAAAACGGCGATAATGGCCGCGAGAATAAACACGAAAAAGACTATCATGGCGAGGAAGAAGTTCAGTAGGGTGCGCCAGTAACTGTAGCCTGACAATTGCTTAATGGGAATGACAATCAGCATTAAGAAACAACCCTCGAGTACCATGCTCAAACAGAAGAATTCGGAGAGAATAGAATAAAATTCTACCATATTCATGGAATAAACCATCGCGACAAAGAACTCGGAGAACCGGATTCCAGGATAGGCAGGACTCTTGCGGAAGAACAGGTAGAGGGGTCCCGAAAATAACAGCAGGCCCAACATGCTTACCAAGCCTAAGTGCTTCATAGTCCAATCATATACCCTGTCTGACACATTATCTATCTTTGTCAATAATTCTTTTTTTTCTTCATCCTTATCCGAGGTTTCTTCTTGTTCTTTTGCGTGGCTATCACTCATACCTTCACTGAACTGTTCCTGAGCTACCTGTAGGCGATCTTCCATCCTGATGTTCACGCCTGTCTCCACAAGCAGAGAAAGGGCTATAAACAGGAAGAACATCTTGAATGGCGGATAATAGGCCATCTGCATACCTTGCAGGTAGTCGCGAATCATGTAACCAGGACGCAGGATGAGATCGCGTATGGTACGGAACATACCGCGATTGCCTAAACCCCATACATCGAGGAAAAGCAGAAATGCATTTTTGAAGGAGTAACGGCCTATCTTGGACGACTGTCCACAACGGGGACAGAAATTACCCTGAAATTGGGTTCCACACGTTGCGCACTGGTGTGTCTCTTCAGACATGGGAGCAACCTGATACGGCTGTTGCTGCCATTTCTGGAACTGTCTGTATTTCTCCTTTATTATTTCTATCATGGCTGTTAAGGTTTTATTCTTTAGGGAATACATCGATATGACGCATCTGTTTCATAATGGCAGTCTGACGTTTTAACATATAAGCCGATGGGGTCTTACTGCTGAACTTCAGCGGATTAGGCAATGTTGCAGCAATAAGGGCACAGTTGGCACGGGTTAGCTCGGAAGAGGAACGTCCGAAGTGTTGCTGCGCCACTGCTTCGGCTCCGTAAATACCATCTCCCATCTCGATGGAATTGAGGTAAACCTCCATTATCCTATGCTTGCTCCAAATAAGCTCAATGAGGCACGTGAAATAAACTTCCAACCCTTTACGTACCCAACTGTGGGCAGGCCAAAGGAAAACGTTCTTGGCCGTCTGTTGGGAAATGGTGCTGCCGCCTCTGTGTCGCTTGCCCGCCCGACTCTCTTCGATAGCTGCATCGATGGCTTTGAAATCGAAACCGTGATGTTTCAGATACAACTGGTCTTCGCTGGCCATAACTGCAACGGGCATGTATATAGACATCTCGTCAAGTGGCACCCAATGATGGCGAAGCCTTATCTTCTCACCATGCGCTACCTGCTGACAGCAACGGATTACCATCAGGGGGGTAACATAAATAGGTACCCAACGATAGGCTACAACAGCAAGGATTGTGCTTCCGAAGAACAGAAGCACAATCCATTGCATTATTTTCTGAATTTTCTTGAGCATAAGAGTTCTCCCCTTAGAGGAGGGAGTTGGAGGTAGCTTTTACTGCAGCGTTCCTTCGTTAGCAGCCTTTACCATTGCGTCGCTGGCATACAGATAAACCTCTACACGGCGGCTGGCATTTCTGTCCTCCTTGCCGTTGGCATCGTAAACAAGATACTGAGGATCCTCGCCATAGCCAGTAGCACTCTTAATCTGAGAAGCGCTTACACCACAACTATTTGTCAAGAAACCGCGAACTGAGTTCGCACGACTCTGGCTCAATGTCAGGTTGGTTTCGTCTGAACCGTCGCTGCTGGCAAAACCATAGATGGCTACATCACAGTCGGTATAGACATTCAGCACATTGTTGGCAAACTGGCGAAGAGAGTTTTGTGCCTTAGCCTGCAAATCGCTTTTACCTACCTTAAAGAGGATGCCATTGTCGAAGGTTACCTTAACGGCTTCCAGACCATTCTTGTCGGTAACAGTAGAAACCTCGGCATTATCTACTGCCTCAGCAGCAGCCTTAGCCTTATCCATCTTCTTACCAATCAGGATACCTGCTGTGGTACCTCCGGCCACACCAACACCGGCACCAATGGCAGCACCCAACTTGGCACCACTTGAGCCACCGGCTAACGCACCGATAGCAGCACCCAGGCCTGCGCCTAAAGCACCACCGCCAGCACCACCGATAAGTCCACCCTTTGTGGTGTTATTCATGTTACATCCGGAAACCAAAAGAGCTACAGAGAGAACCCCAATAAATCCTTTCATACCTTTCATATAATTCTTTATTTTAATAGTTAAACATTTTCATTGTTAAAATCTCGCCGCAAAGTTACACATTTTTGAAAAGAAGCATACAAAATCCACGTTTTTTTAGTATTTTTGCAGCGGTTTTAACATAAAGGAAGGGCAAAAACCCATATTTCAGATAAATAAAAAAGGAGAAATATAATGGCAAAAGAATTGGAATTCCTCACAAAACGCAGTGAGGACTATAGCAAATGGTATAACGAATTGGTGGTAAAAGCCGACTTGGCAGAACAGTCTGATGTACGTGGATGTATGGTCATCAAGCCATACGGCTATGCCATCTGGGAAAAGATGCAGCGTGTGCTGGACGACATGTTCAAGGAGACGGGTGTACAGAATGCTTATTTCCCCTTGCTTATTCCCAAAAGTTTCCTCTCGAAAGAGGCTGAGCATGTTGAGGGATTCGCCAAGGAGTGTGCCGTGGTAACCCACTACCGTTTGAAGACAAACGAGACACACGATGGAGTGGTAGTTGATCCTGCTGCCCGTCTGGAAGAGGAACTTATCATCCGTCCCACCTCGGAAACTATTATATGGAATACTTTCAAGAATTGGATTCAGAGCTATCGCGATCTGCCTCTGCTGGTGAACCAGTGGTGTAACGTGATGCGTTGGGAAATGCGTACCCGTCTGTTCTTGCGTACCAGCGAATTCTTATGGCAGGAGGGACATACGGCTCATGCTACCCGCGAGGAAGCAGAAGCACGTGCCCAGCAGATGCTGAAGGTGTATGCCGACTTTGCCGAGAACTATATGGCGGTACCCGTTGTGCAGGGTGTTAAGAGCGAGACAGAACGTTTCGCCGGTGCCCTCGACACATATACCATCGAGGCTATGATGCAGGACGGAAAGGCACTGCAGAGCGGAACAAGCCACTTCCTGGGCCAGAACTTCGGAAAGGCTTTCGATGTTCAGTTCCTGAACAAGGACAACAAGCCCGAATATGCATGGGCAACAAGCTGGGGTGTCAGTACCCGTCTGATGGGTGCCCTCATCATGACACACTCCGACGATAACGGACTGGTACTTCCTCCAGCGTTGGCTCCTACCCAGGTTGTCATTATTCCTATTGGCAAGCCTGCACAGATGGAGCAGTTGGATGCCAAGGCTGCTGAGATTGTCAAGAATCTGAAGGCTATGGGCATCAGCGTTAAGTACGACAATGCCGACAACAAGCGTCCTGGCTTTAAGTTTGCCGACTATGAGCTGAAGGGCGTTCCCGTTCGTCTGGTACTGGGTGCTCGCGATTTGGAACAGGGCCTTGTAGAGATTATGCGTCGTGATACCTTAGAGAAGGAGAATGTTAGCATCGAAGGCATTGAGCAGTATATCAAAAACCTGCTTGACGAGATTCAGCAGAATATCTTCCAGAAGGCAAAGACTTTCCGTGATGCTCACATCTACGAGTGCGAGAACTACGAGGAGTTCAAGGAGCGTGTAAAGGATGGCGGCTTTTTCCTCTGTCACTGGGACGGCACAGCCGAGACAGAGGCTCAGATTAAGGAAGAGACACAGGCTACCATACGTTGCGTGCCCTTCGGTGTAGAGCAGACTCCCGGCACGGATATGGTAAGCGGCAAACCTGCTAAGGCTCGCGTACTGATAGCAAGAAGCTACTAAGCACATGAGACCGGGAATCTGGATAAGCACGCTCTTTGCAGCCGAGGAGATTCCGTCTGCCATCGTTACCTTTGTGGCTTTACTGATGTTCCTGCAGATAGGAGCATCCATAACCCTTTCTACTGCATTAGCCGCCCTACTTTTCCTGCCCTGCATACTCAAGTCCTTCCTTAGGACATGGGTGCGCAGGGCCGGTCATTTTAGGGAGATACTGCTTCTTACGGAAGGATTGCTCTGCATCACGCTTTTTGCCCTTGCCGGTGCCTTTACGCAAGGGATATGGTATGTTTTCTGTGCGCTTATGCTTACCAGCTTCCTGGTGGCCTGGCACGAGTTGGCTGCCCGTATGTACTACGAGCGTATGCTCTATCCGCGTCAGCAGAAATACTATACCAATCTGAAGATAGCCTCGGCCCAACTGGCAGTAATCCTCACCTACGGGGTACTGATTATCCTGGTAGGCAATCTGGAGGTTTTCTTCCGCCAGATCAGGCACTCGTGGTCAATGGGTTGCTACATGACGGCTGGTGCTTTTATGTTCTTTACCGTGATGCACATACTTATCCTTCGCACACCGCAAATAGGCAACCAGAGACAAAAGCATAGCATGGGGGCTTCGGTAATGGCCGAAGTACATGTGATAGAACGCATAAGGGAACAGCCTAACTGGTGGAAATATGTTCTTTGTCTTTTCCTGATGATGATACCTCAGAGCCTGATGTTTTTTTCGCGCGTACATTATTTATTTGATAAGGTAGCTAACGGAGGACTTGGATGCACCCTTCAGGAGATAGGATTTGCACAGGGAACCGTAGGTGTGATTGCTTTTACATTGGGACTAACTATCGGTCGGAGCCTGATGCGCTGGATTCCTGTTCAGAAACTCTTTTGGCCACTGACCTTCATTTTAGGTCTTTCGCCTGCCGTCTATTTTTTCATGACCATTGATGCGCCCAACAATTTAGTGGCACTTTGTGTTGCCACATTCCATTCGCAACTACTCTTCGGTCTGGGTTTCTGCATCTGTCGCGTTCCCATCAGTATGATTTCTGGCGAACGTTACCGCAACTGTGCCAACCTGCTCAGTGTTCCTCTGGTAGCAACATGTATGCTCCTGCCTATGATAGCAAGCGGATTCCTTGTCGTATGGCTGGGCTATCACCAGTTCTTTCTGATAAACACCCTATCGGCTCCCATCTGCTGGTTACTCATTTTCAGTATCAGTAGAGGAATTTCACCGGCCAGTGGCCAGTGAAAAACCTTATGTGAGTCTCGCAAATGCTATTTTCAAAAAAAATTTTTTCAGTTGATTTTATTATATTTTCTTGCAGGTCTCATTTCAGAATGTTATATTATGTGCATGCGAGACTTCAGCCATCATCCCTCAGACATCAGCCCTCTTCCATCATACATCTTTAGGCTGTTTTTAGCGAAGCGAGGTTTTTTTTGACTTCGTCGAAAATACTTTCGCTCGGGAATAAAAAGAAAAGTAAACATTTCTTTTGTATTCCGCTCACTTAATCGTAACTTTGCCAACAAAAAAGCATTATGAAGCATATTCTCTTACTATCCCTGTTAATTGCCGCAAGCATATTGTGTTCACTGGCTCAGCAAACACAAACCGCTACAGGTTACACGCTCCCGAAAGGAAAGAAGATATACATCCCCTTAGAGTTACGCAACAATGATTTTACAGATAAAGAATCGCAATGGAGCTACTACCGAATGGCCTGCACGCCCAATCTTGTATGTTTCTGGGAGAAGGGATTTGGCGATGACTTGAGCAAAGCGCCCGACCTGGAAGGACACCGCATGACGGTTGACCTGGACAACCTTCTGTCCAGATTGGAATACTTCTATTACGTCTATCGCGACATGATGGGTTTTCTGCTTCCAGACAGTAAAGCCGAGGAATACAGGATGATGGTAATGCTGAAATACTCGCTGGAAGGCACTGCATACGGCGGAGCCTATGACAATCAGATAGGAACTCTCTGGATTACTCCTGTACGTGTTCAGGACAAGACGCTTAACTGTATAGCACACGAGTTAGGTCATTCTTTCCAATCCCAGATATCCTGCGACGGCAGAGGCGGTTATGGCGGCAGTATCTACGAGACAAGTGCGCAGTGGATGCTCTGGCAGGTAAACCCCAGATGGACAACAGACGAGCACTACCATTGGGAGGACTACAAGAAGGATATTCACCTAAGCCTCTTTCATCCTAAAAACATGTATCATGCACCTTACGTTTTGGAATACTGGAGTTTCCTGCATGGCATCACTTGTATTGCCGATATGTTTCGTGGTGTAAGGAGAGAAGAGAATTTTCCACAGGCATATATGCGAATGTATAATGTGGACCTTAAGAAAATGGGTGACGAACTACTGGATTGCTATAGTCGTCTTATCACATTCGACTTCCCTGACAAACGCAAGGAAAGTGAACGCTATTCCTGCGAATTGCTAAGCCAGATGACAGATACCCTTGGCGGTTGGAAGAAACCCGTGAAAGTGCCCGAGACATACGGGTTTAACGTTGTCGAAATTACACTGCCAGAAGTGGGCAAGCGTGTAAAAATGCAATTCCAGGGTCTTTCCAAGGATGACAATATAGGTTATCGCTACGGTCTTGTTGCCATAGACAATTTCAACAACCCAACCTATCTGGGCACCAACTCCGAGTTGAAGAAGACGCTATCCTATACCAATCCAGGTAACATAAAGAAGCTGTTTCTTGTAGTAGTAGGATGTCCCACCAAGACGTATGAGGGGAACAGTAAAGAATCTGTCCTTTATCCCTACATGATAAGGTTCTAGTTCCTGAAAACATATTTATTATTATTGACTGAAGTTTCGGAAGTTAAAGGGGAAGTTAAAGGGGAAGTTAAAATGGGAGTTAAAAATGGGAGTTAAAAAGGGAGTTAAAAAGGACGACAGTTATACACGTGCAGAACAAACGTCCAGCCAGTTTGCTGGCTTAAATTCCTGCGCGTAGCGCATAACTCCCTGTTTAACTTCATCTTATAACTCCAGAAACTTAAATTATTGATGCTATCATGAAAAAAGACACCTACATCCGCCGCAGGGCGACACTGAAGAGGGAAATGGGCAGCGGACTGCTACTCTTTCTGGGTAATAATGAGGTAGGTATGAACTATGCCGATAATACATATCGTTTCCGTCAGGATTCCAGTTTCCTGTATTTCTTCGGTCTCGACTATGCCGGACTGGCTTCAGTTATCGACATTGATAACGACACAGAGATTGTTTTTGGTAACGAACTGACCATCGACGATATTGTATGGACGGGTACACAGCCTACGCTCAGCGAGAAAGCTTCTGCCGTTGGTATATCAAAGACATTGCCGCTGGGTGATTTGAAAAAATATATAAACAGATCACTCGCCAAGGGACAGACGGTTCATTTTCTCCCACCCTACAGAGGAGACCACAGTGTGTGGCTGTGGGAATTACTTGGCATAGAGCCTAAAGCACAGACCGCTATGGCCTCTGTGGCGCTGATTAAAGCCATCGTTGCACAACGCAACCATAAGGACGAGGAAGAAATCCAAGCCATTGAGGAATCTGTTGATTTAAGTACCAAGATGCATTTGGCTGCCTATCGTATGGTGCTCCCAGGAGTCCATGAATCGCAGGTAGCAGCTGCCGTTGAGGAGGTTGCCTGTCGCAACGGCAATGTATTGGCATTCCCCACTATCGCTACGGTACAGGGACAAGTACTTCATAACCATGGGTTTATCCACCAACTAAAGGAGGGAGACATTTTCCTGCTCGATGCCGGGGCGGAGACCAAGGAGCATTATGCCGGAGACCTGTCTTCATCGATACCTGTCAGCGAACGTTTTACAGACAGACAGGCTGAGGTCTATAATATCCATCTGGAAAGTTTCTATGCTGCCGTTGACAAGCTAAAGCCCGGCGTTCCCTTCCGTGAGGCGCACATTGCTGCTGCCACGAAAATTGCCGAGGGGATGAAACAACTTGGACTGATGAAAGGCGACCCGGCCGAAGCAGCAGAGACAGGTGCATACGCTATGTTCTTCCCCTGCGGACTAGGGCACATGATGGGACTTGATGTTCACGACATGGAGAACCTGGGTGAACAATATGTGGGCTATGCCGATGGGATGGAAAAGAGCAAACAGTTTGGCTTTAAGTCATTGCGGTTGGCCCGTCCGCTGGAGCCGGGCTTCGTGTTTACAGTGGAGCCAGGCATCTATTTTATTCCCGAACTAATGGACAAGTGGCGTGCCGAACATCTGTTCAAGGATTTCATCTGCTACGACAAGCTTGACGCCTGGCGCAACTTCACCGGACTACGCAATGAACTCAACTACTTGATAACCTCCACTGGTGCACGCCTGTTGGGCCATATCAAGAAGCCAATGACAATAGAGGAGGTTTACGAAGCCAAGAATAATAACCTGAAGTAAAAAATGATGGTCAGCTGATCATTAGCATCATGGATGGCTATCGCCAATCCACGAGTAAACTTTCTCTCGTAGCAAGGTAAGCTACATCGTTTTAATCTGTTCTTTAAGCCAAGAGGAAGAAATGCCTTCTGTTCGGGGCAAAACCACAGTTTCCTTACCATTTGCCTTACACCAGGCAATAGCAGCCTGAAAACCTGCATGAGTTTGGTCCGGTCCGGTTACAAAAACATCAAAATCGGTGGTTTTTACAATCTCATCAACCCCCTCATACTCTATTACCTCGTCAACATATCGGATAGATTTCACCATATACATGCGCTCCTCTGTTGAGCAAACCAATTTTACATCCGGTTTATACTTCAACACGACTTCAGAACGCTGAACAGCAACAGTAAGAGAATCTCCTAAATTGCGTGCTCGCCTAAAAAGATTCACATGACCTATATGTAGTAAATCATACACTCCAACCGTCAAAACTTTCTTCATAAAGTAAAAAACTTGGTGAAACGAATGCAAATTTACGAATAAATTTTGAAATGCCAGTACTTCGAATGTAAAAATGTTCAAAGCCTGCCGTATTATCTATTCTTCCATTCGTCCTAATTGAATCTTTTGCCAGTTTCCGTTCTTCAGGGTGAGAAAAGTTGACGGGTTAATAGTTAATGAAACCTATACCCGTTTTTTCTTCCCAAGAATAGAACACCTTATTAAGGTCGCCCTTGAAGTTGGGGTCGTAAACCTTATAGCCTGGGCCAAAGATTTCTATCAGGTGCTCCTCAGTATTGACAGGAACGCTCATCTGCGTATTTAAGAACGTAATCTTGTCTAAAGAGAAGGGCTTAAAGTAATGTGCCGTAACCTGATAGTAGAAGGGTTTTCCTAACTTGCATTTCCATGGGTCATAGAAGGCACCATAGCACCACATCATATCCGCTTCCTGACAAAAATACATAACATCCAGCGTAACACCTTTGTATTCGTAGGTCTGTTCCATATTGCTATCGCCAATGACATGGAACTCACGCACAAGGCGAAAACCTTTCTGGATGAGAACATGATGAATCCTTGGGGCGTCCTGTAAATAAGCACCCACATCAAGGTCCTGCTCGTTTGGAACAAAATCTCCGTCTCTGTATGCTCCCAACAAAGTTCCGAATTCCAGCCAGTAATCCAGCTCTGCCTCTTGCATACATTTGACAAAGTGTACCAATACCGCTGCGCCATGCCGAACAAACAGGGCATGTTTGTTCTGGGAAATGGCCTTCTCACGTCTTACTCTGTAAGGATGATATATATGTTTATATAGGAATGTCTTCTTTATTAGCGATTGAAAATTCATTGGTAATTATTTCTTTAACCTGTAGCCTACAATCTTTCTAATGTATTCTTTAATCATCTCTCTTTCTGATACATGCATAGTAAACAAAAAGCTGCAAAGGGTAGTCATAACTACACATGTGACACTTATCAATAAGAACCTTAGCCAACCTTCATCCATACCTAGGCGAATAGCCAAAGGAATGATGGACGACAAGACTATCATCTTTATCAAGGGCCAAAGGACCTCTTGGCTATATGAAGTAAGGGTAAAGTTGATAACTCTTTTCATGATCAGGAGCGAAACAAACTGAGAAATGGTCGTCCACAATAGCACCATCAACAGGGCATAGTTGGGAGAAAAACCATATTTAAGCAGCAGGTAAGCCGTAGGAATGCACATCAGGGAGACTGAGCTGGAAACCGTCTGATAAAGCATCATTTGACCACTGGCATGAATCACGCCCGAAACAGCAGAATTAAGATTGTTGACAAAGGAAATGAATATGACAATGATAACAAAAGTTTCTGTATAGGCAGGTATGTTATCGCTCAGCCAAAGATGTAGAATGAAGTGGGTATCTAATATAATAGGAAGAGTAATTATGGCCATAACACAACAAGTGACTCTGCTGACACCATAGGTAAGGCGTATTGTTCGGTCGTAGTTTTTCTCGGCATAGGATTGCACCACCTGAGGCCTGACAGGTATGATAATGTTTGATACAAATGCCATCAGGCCGGCATTAACCTGAGCAGCCAATGCCCTTGCCGCATTTACAACAGGACCACAAAAGAAGTTAATAATCAGATTTATTCCTTGTTCTTTCATGATGCCAGAGAAAGAACCAAAGATGTTCCAACCTGAAAAACATACCATAGAACGAAGGAGCCTCAGTTCAATTAGTTTCTTGTACACTATCTCAGGGAAATACCATTTGGCATAGAAGGCATACAGAAGCAGATTTAACAAGTTGATGGATGCGAAAAGTGCCGCATAAGTAGCCATATTGTCGTAGCTGATATAAGGCAGCAAGAATACGATACCAAGCTTCAGGAAGGCATCCAAAACGCTGACCAATGCATAGAAATCCATCTTCTCGTGCGCCATTATCGCAGCCGAATAAGGTGCTTGCAAGATAGTTAGGACAAATCCTACAGCTGAGAAATGAAATGCCCACATGGCTGCATCCAATCGGTCTGCCGGGCATACCAATTTGTGCCGGATATACCAGACGCCAACAAGTTCAATGACTAACAGCAGTAAAAAGGCTGCTACAGCCTGAATCCTAAGTGCTGTGTTGTAAACCCTACAGGCTCCTTTTGTTCCGTTACGGTCTAACTCGTAATTATAGAAACGCTGGATGCCGTTAGAAACAGAAAGGTTCAGAAAAGAAAAAAGGCTTACAAACCCACAAACTGTATTGTAAACACCATAGTCAACCTCGCCAAGGATTTCCAAAATAGCACGGGTAGCGTATAATGTCAAGCTAAGAACAAAAATCATTCTTAGACTCATAAAGACACTGTTCCGCGCAATCCGTTTATTACCCTGTGAGTAGTCTGTCATTATATGTCGTTTTCTCCTTTGTTTCTTTATTTGACGTACCCGTATATTTTATCTTTCCACGAATAATGTTGCTTTACCATTTCGTAACCATTGATGGCGAGTTGCTGGCGCAAGTCAGTATGATTCATGATGCGTAAGCATGCATCGGCCAGCGTAGCAGGCTCATCCTGGATAAGACAATTCTCTTCGTGCCTGAGTTCAGGAATGGCATTTGAGATAAGGCTTGTCATAACAACGGGAATGCCGCAACTCATAGCGACAAGCACTTTGTTCTGAATTCCTGCTGCCACACGAACGGGAGCGATGGCCAGACAAGCATCACAGATGGTATCTTCGATATCTTCGACAAAGCCCGTAACAAAAATATTCTCAGAAGCCAGTTGCTGAATACTTTGTGGAGGCTGAGCTCCTACAATATAGAACTTGGTATCAGGCTTCTGTTTCAGTATGCGTGGGAAAATGTCCTGAACAAAGCATAAAACAGCATCTTGGTTCTGCAATGTTCGCATATTGCCAACAAAGACAATCTTGTTGGGAACGTATTTATGTTTGATGTTCTTACTGCAAAGAATGCCATTGGAATGCAACTCCAGACTTTCGGGATGGAGAGACTTGGTTTTCAAATAGTCAATGTCTGCCTGGGAAACCAACACATTCTTTGGAAAATGCAGCAAGCTATACTGCTCAGCCCTTAGAATAAGGCGTTGTTCCATTCGGTAAACATTCCTTAGGAGCCAGTTTCCTTTGCTTTGCGAAGACATGGCGTAAGTCTTGGAAAGAGCATCGGTCATTTCTATGATAGAACGACTGTGAAGACCCAACTCGTCCAGATACGGCATCATGCGCAGCAGATGGGCGATATAGAGGTCGGGATTCTCTTTCTGAATTATTTCACGAAGTTTCCTCCTGTAAGATCCGGACATGTAGAAACCGCATTGCATGGGTTTTGCCTGCAGGAAACAGACGATTGCATGAAAAAGAGAAGAAAGCTGATGACGATGAACAGTATATACCTTGTGATATATGCGCTGGGCTTCAAAGATTTGGGGCTGTCCGTCTTCCTCCAAACTGAGCAAAATCAGTTTGTAACCCTGTTTCCGAAGCTGATGGGCTATATTGTTGATACGAAGCACATCTCCTCCATTCTCAGGAACAGGAAAACGTGGTGTAAGAATACAAATCTTCCTTGCATTCTCAGCATTCTCGTCCAGTTCCTTTCGCAGGTTAGACTCCATGGCAAGGCGCTCATCATTCTTGGCTATGGAATGGTCTATTCGTTTCTGCCAAATAACAAAGAAAATCACATCCACTAAAACAATCCAAGTGATATTGACTCCTAAGAAAAATAATCCGGTATTCAAGAGGGCAAAGATAACATCTGCAGACAATATGGTTAGCAAAGCCATACGCATATAATGGCCTGTTCGCATGAGTTTGTGATGAAGATGCGTCTTATCGGCATGGAAAGGATGCTCGCCTCTGAGGATACGACTGCATGCAACACGTATAAGGTCAAACGTGGGAATCAACAAAAGCGTATAGGAAAGCAGCAGACTGTACTCCTCAGGGGCCTTAACTTCATTATTGGAACAAAGTTTCAAGGCCAGATAGCTGAGCGCATAGCCCAGCATCAGGCTACCGGAATCTCCCATAAAGATCTTAGTACCCTTGGCATTATCGCCAAAAAGATTATACCAAAGGAATACTAACAAGCTGCCGGACATGGCAGCTGTAAAAAGACAGAATATATGCATGCCCCATTCCCAGAAAGCCCAAGTAAAGACCACGAAGGAGATGAGCGAAAGGCTGCTGGCAAGACCATCTATTCCGTCTATCAGGTTTATACTGTTTACTACCAGCATGACAAGGAAAACAGTTAGCGGATAGCTAACAATTTCAGGAATCTCGTATATGCCGCAGAAGCCATACAGATTATTAAGAGTAAGACCTACCAAGGGGAAGCATAGTGCAGCGATGAACTGGAAAAAAAACTTTAAATAGGCTGACAGTCCAAAAAGGTCATCCAACAAGCCTGTTACATATATGGCAAAAATGCCGAATCCAATCAGCAAAGTACTGGATTTCAAGGGTTCACCCTCTCCGTTGAAATTAAAGATGATTGCTAATGTAACGGCAATACCCACTATGGAACTTGGGACAAAGACAACACCTCCCAAACGGGGCGTATTATTCTTGTGTACCTTACGGTCGTTGGGTCTGTCGAAATACCCGTTTCGTTTGCACAAACTAAGTATCCATGGCATTAATAGCATGGATGTTAGTGCCGAAGCAATGAAGGATATGAAAATATAGAGCGCAGTCATGTAATCGTTTATATATTATAAACGTGCGTAAGACTTTTTTTATTGTTTAAGATACAGGGTTTTCCAGAGAATATGCATAAATTGTTTTAATACTTGCGAAACAGAAGTGTTCCTTCTGCTCCGGAAAGTACCATTCTGTCGGAAGTCAGCACATCGATATGCAGACGCCCGGTATTGGGAACACCATACTTCTTTAAATCCTCTATGGGATGCAATACTGTATCACGCTCTGCATTATTGACAATTTTATATGGCTGGTCAATGACGATGCAACCTTCTGCCTGATGGTAATAAGTCAGGAAGTAATTGTCTGACCCGCCAGGCAATTCTTGTAGCATAAGCAAATTGCTACGCACCTTATAGTATAAGGTGGTATCAGGTTTGTTATACGCGATGGAACCGTCAGGAGCTTTCCATTCAAGAAGTTGCCACATGCCACCTAAAGTGCCGCTGTTGTCTCGTTTATTCTCACAACTGACGGATACCACCAGAAAGAGGAGCGATACTATGCAGTATAGAAAAAAATGCTTTTGTGTCTTCATCTGTTATTTTGTTTTATTGAACAACCCGCTGTAAGAAACGGATAACATGCCACCATTGCTGTTGCCAAGAATCTCGCCATCGTTGTGTCCATAACTGGCTGTGATGCCTAAGTCTCTCAGCCAATTCGGTTTATAGCTAACCTCTGCTAGCAGGTAATTGGCTTTTTCGGGATTAGGAGTAGGCGCATTATAAGAGCCTAAACTTTTCTCGTGAGTGTATAACAGACGCCAGCCCCATTCTTCTGTCGGCTGCCCACTAAGACCTACGTGATGTGCATTTACACGGCTATGGTAAACCATGAGGCGGTTACTAAAGCCGAAACGGTCGTTATACATCGGTGAGGAAAGGAGGGGATTACCCATAACAAATCCCGAGTGTTGCCATGCTCCGTAAATATGGTTATTATAGTATTGGTCACATCCACTTATCTGTTCCGGTATGTTGGCTGTTTTGTCATGATAGATGGCGCCACTCTGATCCATGGTTCCAATATGCTCGTAAACAACACTGCTCAGGAACGGGTTCTTGGGCAGATTAATCTCTACACCATAAAGCATATCTTTCCATCCGTACTGCCAGAACATCTGACTTTGGTCTTCGAAGAAATGCTCCAAGTAAGCAGCAGCACTCCAACCTTTTCCATGAAAGTCAGCCCGCAGATGCCAGCTTCCCAATTGGTTTCCTTCGCGATTAGAATAGATGTCGCCATCGTTGCTGTCGCTGCCACCGGGAATTAATGCATTCCAGAAACTCTTAAATCCATTGAGCAAACTCTCGTCATAGTATTCGGGACCGGGGAAACCTGGCCTCTGACGAATATTATGACCTGTGCCGCCAAACTGACAGCTCATCTCTAAGCCTCCGGTGACTGTGAGGGGAAATTTGTCCTTATTTCCGATGCGCAGGAATAGCGCTTTGGAGTGATAAAGCGAGCCTGTGGTATAAAGGTAGCGCATATCGCCATTAAACTCTCGTTGCCAGGCATTGTCTGTGTACCATCCGTATGCCAGATGAGCCTTGAAGGCTAACCACTTCTTTGTTCCAGGAATAGCCAGAAAGTCGGGTATTTCCAATCTTATCTGCGGAAGCGGTCTGGCATTAATACCCGTTGTCATACCGCCACTGCTGAGGGCTTGGTTCTTCAATTCGAGGGGGCGTTCCTTCTGTCCCAGACTAAGACGAAGAGCTTTCCACTGAAAGTCGGCATAGAGTTGCTGGACAATAAAGTGCTTGCTTTCCATTCCCACAGCTACAGCCAAGTCGGCTCCATAGCCAATACGCCAGTTTCGCAGGCTGTCAGTCATAACATCCCTGCGGATGGTACCACGCAGATAGCCGTAGTTATTCTTATGTGAACTAAGGCCGTATCTGTTGTTTGTAAACCAGAATGGGGCGTAATCGCCACCACTGAATGCTCCAGTGACAGAGCCTTCATAAAAAACATCTTGCCCCAAACGGCTGATTTGTGCCTTAACGGTTAAGGGTAAAATGGTTAATAATAATATCAGAAAATGTTTCATTTAAGTCCCCGTATGTTCAGAATACAAAAATTTCTTGCAAAGTTAAATAATTTATTTGTACGTATGAAGTGTTTTGCTACATTTTTTGATTTTTATGATATTTTTGACACAGACTTTAGTCCGATTGCCTAAAATGTTGTAACTTTGCAAAAATACGAGCGAAAATTCAAACATGAAGAGATTATATAAAGGGGTACAAGACCCTACCAAACGTTTTCTATTGGTTGGAACAGATGAAGAAGCGGCAGAAATTCAGTCAGAGCTGAACGGACAAGGGATAGCCCCACAGATACAGAGCATCTTGCCCGATGCGTTATTGAACTCTTTGCAAAACGTGGATAACGTTGCTGCTGTCTGTTGTGTTCCCGGTGCCATACAGAAAGACGACTTGATAACCTTGTATCAGTTCTGCCAGGAAAAGAAAGCCGTCCTGTTTTTCTGCACACCGGGCCTAAGTGCTCTTCAGAAGAATCTGGAAGTAAGAAACGTGGGGTTCTTGTCGCTTCTTTCTCCCCTTGAGGACCCATTGAGTCATTGGTGGAACAGGCTGGCGAAACGTCTTTTCAATTTGCTGGTCAGCGGTATCTTCCTGTTATTTATATTCCCCTTCATCTACATTATTGCAGCCGTGATTATCAAGCGCAAAAGTGCAGGCCCTGTTTTCTCCTTTGCCAAAGAGAAAAACGGGAAGGGAAAGTATATCGACAGCTTGTCTTTTAGGACAACAGACCTTCCAGCCTCATCAATCCTACAGAAACCAGCTGTAAAAAAAATGCCCCAGTTCTTGAATGTATTCACCGGGAACATCTCTATCGTTCCAAATATGGTGAAATGTCAGTTTTGCAAGAATGCCGATGTGTGGTACATGCAGAACTGGTCTTTATGGCTGGACATCAAGATACTGTTTAAAGCGATGTTAAACAAAAACAAAATAGATTAACATTTATAAAGAAATAAACATTATGTCGATATTATCAAAGTTATTTGGTCGGAAAACCGACTCTGACACTCGAATCGGCGGCATGGAGGACTTTATGCTGCTTATCAGAGTTTATTACCAGTCGGTAATGGCAGCCCAGTTGGGAATCAATAACCTGGCCTCACTGCCCGACCTGAGAATATTCAAGCAAACCTATCATGTTCAGACGGTAAATAACAAATTAGGCATCGGCGAGAAGAAACAATGCCGGAAAATTATCCAGGATATTTATCATATCAGTGATAGTTTTTTCAACGAAGTGGACAGTAGCGTAAAGAAACGTTGCAAAAAGATACAGGACATCCAAGGCTATCTTGTTACGTTCCAAGGCTTTAGCCAGGATCTGATGATGCTGATGGGAAATCTCATGCAATGGAAATTCCGTCTGCCCAGTTTCTTCAAGAGTGCCTTACGACAGATGGTCGAAAAGCAGATTCATGAGATTATGACCAAGGTAGATTGGAAGGATGACGGTGTGCGTCGTACTTGTGTATCTGTAAGAAAGTACCAATCAGCCCTTGGTTACACGGAATCATGGATGTCTGAATATGTTTACACCCTTGTTATGCTCGCAAAAAAGGAGCCAAAGAAAAATAGTGAGGAATAATTTTGCATAACGTAAAAAAAAAAGTTATCTTTGTCCTCGAAATGTTGGAGTTCAATAAAAAATGGATGCAAAACTGACAGAACTTATCATTCGTCTTGAGACACGTACACGACAGCTTTTAATACAGTACAGTAAATCTCAAGAAGAGAAGATGAATCTCCAGTCACGTTTAAAAGAACGTGATGCAGAAATTCTGTCGTTGAAGCAGAAGAACGAAGAGCTTCAGCAACAATATACCCATCTTAAGATGGCAAAATACATTGATTTGGCCGATGACGATGTAAAAGATCTCAGAGGCCGTATCAGAAAGATGGTGCGTGACGTTGACCGGTGTATCTCCATGCTTAAAGTAGAATAAGAATTATGGCTGAGCAAAGTGACACCTTATCAATAACTCTCCATTTTGGCAGTTGGACATTGCCAATGACTATTCGTCGTGAAGAAGAATATGTCTATCGGCAGGCAGAAAAACTCATAAAGGAGAGATTCAACTTTTATACCAACAGCTATCCTGGGCAAAGTACAGAAATGTACCTTGTTATGACAATTCTGGACATAGCTGTTAAAGTTAAGCAGCAGGAAACGTCAATGGATATGGAGCCTATAACCAGTAGGCTAAAACCATTGATTGCTGAGTTGGAGTCCGCACTCGAGAAAAAAACAGAGAGTTAATGACCCCAATTAATAAACCAAACACAAACATTAAGAATTCATGACGCCTTATATTATTTACGGACTGATCATAGGTATTGCATCCTTTGTGGTCCTCTTTTGCGTGTGGTATTTTGTTGTACTACCCAGCAAGCGTAAAAGAATGACGGAAGAAGCCGAACAAGAAGCAGAAATCATCAAGCAAAAGAAGCTGCTGGAGGTTAAAGAGAAGTTTATCAGCAAAAAAGCTGAACTGGAGAACGAAGTTCGCCAACGTAACCAACAGATTCAGCAGGCAGAGAACAGGGCCAAGCAGAGAGAACTTAGCCTGAATCAGAGACAGGACGAACTGACTCGTCGTAAGCAGGAGGCCGACACATTACGTTCGCGCCTGGAAACCCAGCAGGCTGTACTACAGAAGAAAGAAGAAGAGGTTGAACAGCGTATGGGACGCTTAATTGAGCAGGAACGTACCAAGCTGGAAGAAATATCCGGCCTCAGCGTTGACGAGGCTCGCGAGCGCTTGATAGAATCCCTTAAAGATGAAGCAAAGACCAGCGCTGCAGCTTACATCAACGAGATTATGGATGATGCCAAGATGACAGCCAACAAGGAAGCTAAGCGCATCATCATACAGACCATTCAGCGTGTAGCTACAGAAACAGCGGTAGAGAACAGCGTTACTGTCTTCCACATCGAAAACGATGAGGTGAAAGGACGCATCATAGGTCGTGAAGGACGCAACATTCGTGCCTTAGAAGCTGCAACAGGAGTTGAAATTGTCGTTGATGATACACCCGAGGCTATTGTTATCAGCGCCTTCGATCCCGTCAGACGTGAAATCTGCCGACTGGCATTACACCAATTGGTAGCCGACGGACGTATTCATCCGGCACGTATTGAGGAGGTTGTTGCTAAAGTGAAAAAACAGGTTGACGAGGAGATTATCGAAACTGGTAAGCGTACCACCATCGACCTTGGTGTTCATGGCTTACATCCAGAACTGATACGCATCATAGGTAAGATGAAATATCGTAGCAGCTATGGTCAGAACTTGCTGCAGCATGCCCGCGAAACAGCCAATCTTTGCGCTGTTATGGCTAGCGAATTGGGGCTGAATCCCAAGAAGGCAAAGCGTGCAGGCCTATTGCATGATATTGGAAAGGTTCCCGATGAAGAACCAGAGATGCCACACGCATTATATGGAGCAAAATTGGCAGAGAAGTATAAAGAGAAAGCAGATATCTGCAACGCCATAGGTGCCCACCATGATGAGATGGAGATGACAACACTCCTCGCTCCTATTGTACAAGTCTGCGATGCTATCAGTGGTGCCCGTCCTGGTGCCCGTCGTGAGATTGTTGAAGCATATATCAAGCGTTTGAAGGATCTGGAAAACATTGCCATGAGCTATCCTGGTGTAGTAAAGACTTACGCTATCCAGGCTGGACGTGAGCTCCGCGTAATTGTGGGTGCAGACAAGATTGACGATAAACAGACAGAACTCCTGAGTGGTGACATAGCAACAAAGATCCAGAACGAGATGACGTATCCCGGTCAGGTTAAGATTACTGTTATCAGGGAAACCCGTTCTGTTTCTTATGCGAAATAACGTCTATATATATAATAAGGTATTGGAAAAGCCTTGGGCAGTGCCCAAGGCTTTTATGTTTCTCTACCCGAACTGCCACCATTTCTTCTTTGGTTTCTCCGAGGCGTTCAACTGCTCCATAAGCACTTGTTCGTATGTCTTATGCTTTGATATCATCTCATAGATAGTACCCCAGTCAGGCAATCCACCCACATTGCGGTCGTCAATCCAAACATCAGCCTTCAGTTTTCTGCTGAAATGCACATTCTTTTCTGCCTCCTCCTCTGGGAAATCTTTGTTTATGGCATAGAACTCAACGCCTCTGGCTTTGCACCATTCAACAGCATCGTCCAGTAGCTTTCCTTCTCTAACACTCCACAGGATAAGTTTATGGCGCTCCCTGATAAGCATCTTCAACGTATCGGTGGCAAAGGGAATTTCCCTGCCAATCTCAGGATATTTGTGTTCGACAATTGTTCCGTCGAAATCTACAGCTATAGTCATACTATCTCCAAAATGTTATGGGCTATTCTTCTTCCTCGGTAAAAGCAAGAAGTAGTTTACGGAAAACACCGGGAAGGTCCTTCTTATAATAAATGGTGTCGAACCACATTACAGCGTAAACTACAACCAGGAAAATAATCCAGCCAACGAGAATTTTAATCATCATAATATGTAAGAATAACTTTCTGTCATTAAACATCAATCAGCAACGTGTCTCTATCGTGATATCTGAGTGCCCTAAGTCTTTCCCACTCCGGAGCATTCATTTTCCATGTGTGCGATGTAGCTTCAGAACCATAGGCATCTATAGCTTTCACCACCATTTTCAGGGTCATTCGATGTATGTCGATAGCAGGAAGGTACTGAGAGGCAGAATCTGCCTCGTTATGTGTTTCCACGAGAAGTTGCATGCAGGTCAGCTCGTTCAGAAGAATTCTGACTACCGTTTCCGGCAACTGGGTATCCCTTGCCAATGTGCGTACCGAATAAGCCGTATCTCCATTTGCAAATCTCTTGCAAATCTTACTCAAGAGAAACAGACTGATAGTGTCGCGGTAGCGTCGGCTCAAATCATAGCTCTGACGCTCAAACGCATAGTTCTCCATACACTGGTTTGCGTAACACAACTGGCCGCCCAGCAAACAGATACTCCACGAAATCTGTAGCAGCAACATAAAAAGGGGCAATGCAGCAAACGATCCGTAAATGGCATTATAGCTGCTCAGTTTTATCTGATAGTGTACATATAAATACTGAATAACAGCAAATGCTACTCCTGCTACAACACCTGGCACTACTACGTTTTTTAATTTAACGTGTGTATTTGGCATCATCTTGTACAGCAAGATGAATGCAAGGCAGATAAGGATAACAGGCGACAAGCGAAGGATTATCTCTACAGTGTTGCTCAGGTACAAATAGTCGGGCAGCAAACTGCGGAATGTCATAAGGGCCATATTCAGACCGCTCAAGATGATGATAACGAAAGGCAGCAAAATGAAAACGCTTATATAATCAGTAATCTTCTTATAAATATTGCGAGACGAATTAACAAACCAGATGGTGTTGAAAGCCGTCTCTATGTTGGCGGTAAGTGAGAACAAAGTGTACAACAAAAACACCAGACCGACACCAAAGAAGACTCCGCTTTTGGTATGCTGAAGATAGGAATCCACAAAACCCAGAATGGTATCGAGAATTTCGGGATTTATTTCGATGGATTTTCTGAGCCTTTCCTCCAGGAAATTATCAAATCCAAATCCCTTGGCTATGGCAAAGATAATGGCCAAAACAGGAACGGCAGCCAGCATGCAGTTATACGTAAGGGCAGAAGCATAGCTCATGAGGTTGTTTTTCATGATGCATTCCGATATGATAATGCATCGTTTAATCATCCTCAGCTTCCACCTTTTAAAAGGCGACAGTTTCTGTTCATTGATGTTCCAGATATAATCCAGGTTTCTCATTCTCGGATCGTTAAAATAGAAAAAGACAGTAAACTTGTAAGCCGGGTTCTGTTACCTTCTCCTTTTTATGGGCAAAAGACGTTTGTCATTTATCTGCAACCTGTGTTGCCACAGGCCTCTATCGTTCTACCCTCCAGCTCAGACGGGCCGCCTTCTCTTTTTGATCGCTGGTTTACATGAACTTTCAACTCCCGGAATGCACAGCATTGATGTCACCACCAACCTGGTAGGCTCTTACCCTGCCTTCTCACCCTTACCCCAAATAGGGGCGGTTGTTTTCTTCTGCATCAACAGACTCTCGCGAATCTCTTTCCGTTAGGAAGCGGGATGCCCTGCGTTGCCCGGACTTTCCTCTCCTTTCCCACCGTTCCCTAAGGCACTCCTCCAGGGAGGGGGACAGTAGCGACAAACCGGTTTACTGCCTTATTCTGGGGACAAAGATAGTGTAAATCAAGCGAAATGCAAAATATTAAGGCATGTAATATTAGTAAACGAATGTAAATAACTAACTCCAGAGCATTTAACAACCGTTAATGAAGTATATACCATTGTTAAATATTGGCAAAAAAGCATTCCAAACAATACTAACTTAAAGAATAATGATATATCTTTGCATCGTTTTAGTGATAAAAAACAAGAAAGAATTAACAAACAAAACAGATATGATTATGAAACAGACAACTAAATTATGGATCGGAATGACTGTTCTTGCATTTGCAAGTAGTGCTGTAACTGGTGCGGTGATTAAGAATACAACAACAAACGAGACATCTGCACCCATATTTGCTCCCTCTCCCATGGCAAGTGCTGTGCCTGGTGGTTTGGTAGATCTGACGGCTGCGGCAGAATCTTCTGTAAATGCCGTAGTATATATAAAGGTAACACAGACAGGTAAGACGCAACGAGTTACGGTCCAGGATCCATTCAGTGATTTCTTCGGCGATTTCTTCGGCTTTGGCGGACGTAGTCCCCAGCAGCGTGAATATAAGGCTCCAGACAGACATGGTGCCGGCAGTGGAGTTATCATCAGCTCAGACGGATATATTGTTACCAACAACCATGTGGTAGGAGAGGCCGACCAAATCGAGGTGAAACTTAACGACAACCGCGAGTTTAAGGGACGTATCATCGGATGTGACCCTACCACAGACTTAGCTTTGATAAAAGTAGATGGTAAAGACCTTCCTACCATACCCATCGGTAACAGCGACGACTTGAAATTGGGTCAGTGGGTTTTAGCTGTAGGTAATCCCTTTAATCTTACCAGTACTGTAACTGCAGGAATTGTAAGTGCAAAGGCTCGTACCCTTGGTGCTAATGGCATAGAGAGTTTTATCCAGACTGATGCTGCCATCAATGCAGGAAACAGTGGAGGCGCATTGGTGAACGAGAAAGGCGAACTGGTCGGCATCAATGCTATGCTGTATAGTCAGACAGGAAGTTACAGCGGCTATGGATTTGCCATCCCTACCTCTATTATGAATAAGGTAGTGGCCGATCTGAAGGTTTACGGTACCGTTCAGCGTGCTGTTCTTGGTGTGCAGGGAAAGGATGCATCCAACTACATTGACGAAGAAAAGGCAAAGGGTAACGAAATCGAACTGGGCACCGTTACAGGTGTTTACATCGACAAAGTTATGGAGGCAAGTGCCGCCGAAGAGGCTGGTTTGGAGAAAGGCGATGTAATAACAGAATTTGACGGCAAAAAGGTCGGAAAGATGTCCGAGTTGCAGGAGGCCATAGCGCAGCATCGTCCAGGCGATAAGGTTATTGTTAAGTACCTCAGAAACAAGAAGGCACATAGCGAAACCATAACGTTGCGCAATACGCAAGGAACTACCAAGGTAATGGAAGAAGTTGACCTTGACCAGATGGGCGTCCAACTGAAACCTGTTACCGACGAGGAGAAGAAAGCAATGAACATCACTTACGGTCTGACAGTCAATGCCATCCGCAACGGCAAGCTGAAGGCTGCCGGAGCAGGAAAGGGTACCATCATTCTGCAAGTGAACGACCAGAAGATGAACACTGTCGAAGACTGGGAAGAGGCAGTCAAGAATGCCAACCAGAGTACCGATCGCACCCTATGGATAAAGGCTCTTACCCCAAGCGGCAGAAAAGTAAGTTATGTGATTGACTTGAATGAATAAGAGGACGCAAATAATAGTCTCGTAACAACGATATAACGTAATAACGTAATAACGAAGGCTATAAGAAATAACGAGAGCATCCAAAGTTAATTGAAAAGTTTCCCCGAAATCTTGTCCATTTCGGGGAAACTTTGTACATTTGCGCGTTAAATCCAGAAAAAATCATCAGAATGAGGAAAAGCTTGTTTTATGTTTTGATTTTCTTAACCAGTGTGGTTTGTCACAACGCAGAAGCCAAGGTAAAGCAACAGCCCGTATATATGTTTGGTTTTGCCACGTCATTTGTAGATTCTATAGCATACATAACAGAGATTCAGCTTATTGATTCTGCCTATGTTGATACAAAGACCACATTCCTGATAGGCAGGAGTGGGTATTCTATGGAGTTTCAGGATTATCTTGACAAAAACGAAAACTGCAAGCATCCTGTAACATCTATCCTTTTTGGGAAAAAAAAGGAAAAGATGGAGAAAAGACGGCTTTCACTAATACAAAGATATGAAAAAGATTTTAAACTTAAAACTGTCGCATATTCCTTCCATCCCGAGAGTTATATAGCACAAGAGAAAAAGGAAAGCAAAGCTGTTACCAAAACCAGCAAGAAATCCAGTAAGTAATATTAACGCTTGATGAAGGAACGTAAGTTGTACTATCGAGTAGGCGGACATTCTTTCTGTGTACTCTTCAAGGACGAGTGTAACGACGAATCACTGATACCGTCGTTCTCCCGTTTCAGGTTAGAAGAGCCTGCTTTACCGCTGCTTTATACGCTTACTGTTGACGACTCCTTTCGTTTTAACCCTAAAGGTCTGGAGGTTGGGCAGTTCGACTGCGGAGGCTGTAATCATGGCGTTTTTTGCACAGATAATACAGAATATCAGTATGAGATTTCTGATCTTCAGGGCAATCTATGCAGTTATATGCAGGCTTCTCCTAATTTCAAGGAATGCACCGTTGCTATACTGGGCAAAACATGGAACCAGCGTAATTACGGACTCAACAATGCACTGATGATGACTTACGCCTTTGCTGCTGCCGACCAATATACCATGCTGATGCATGCCTCTGTTATCCGTCACCAGGGCAAAGGTTACCTGATGACAGCTCCCAGCGGAACAGGCAAAAGCACCCATACAAGACTTTGGTACGATAATATCCCTGGTTGCGACCTGATGAACGACGACAATCCCGTTGTCAGAATCGAGAATGGTGAAGTTATTGTCTATGGAAGTCCTTGGAGTGGGAAAACACCCTGTTACAGGAATATCCAAGCTCCGGTTGGCGGAATTGTTCGTATTCAGCAGCGACCGGAAAATACCATTCGGAAACTCTCCACCATCGAAGCTTTCTGTAATTTGCTTCCCGCTATTAGCAATATGAAGTGGGACGAACGGGTTTACAAGGGTGTTTGCGACGGGATTTCCGAATTGATTCGTTTATGCGGAATGTATGAGTTGGGATGCCTTCCTGATGCTGCCGCAGCCCATCTCTGCCACGATACAATTGTAAAATGAGTACGATAAAGGCCATCATACGTTTTCTGCTAAGAATATTGCTAACTCCATTCCGCTATTTCAATAAGCGAAAAAACGGTGTTGTGGTATCAGAGAAAAAGCACGAGTTTCCCAACGATGTATTCCTGGAACTTGTTTCCATGACACTTGCCGAGGGGCACACCGCTGTAATATGGGTCAAGGGATTCAGCATGCGTCCCTTCTTAGAATTTGGCAGAGACAAGGTAAAACTGGCCTTTGCATCCTCATTTCATGTGGGTGATGCTGTATTGGCCGAGATTGCCAAAGGGCATTACGTGTTGCATCGAATTATAAAAAAAGAGGGGGACAGGGTTACGCTTCAGGGCGATGGAAATGTAAGAGGTGTAGAACAATGCACAACGGCAGACATCAAAGGTGTGGTTACCGAATACATACGTCCCAACAGGATTCTCTTTGCAGATGACGTATGTTTGAAGCAAAAAATCCGTCTTTGGCAAAAGTTGCGTCCCATCAGACGCTATCTGCTTTTCATCTACAAAGCGCTCATATAATCGTAAATGGTAAATCGTAAATAGTAAATCGTAAATAGTAAATCGTAAATAGTAAATCGTAAATAGTAAATTACAAATATGAGAATTAACGAAGGGTTCGAACTCCGCAAGGTATGTGACGAGAATGTTATTGTAGCCTATGGTCGCAAGAATATCGATTTCAGTAAAGTCATCAGCATGAACGACTCAGCAGCATACATGTGGAATGCGGTTGTCGGCAAGGACTTCACTTATCAGGAGTTGGCAGATTTGCTCCGTAAGGAATATGATATTGATGCCCAGACGGCACTGAATGACGCAAGTGAGATGGCAGAAAAGTGGAAAGGACTTGGACTGGTTTCCGACTGATGGAGTGGTTACTTGATATTTTGCAGGAGATGGGAACCACACTCCGGCTTCCAACATCTTTCGTCGTAATAGAGTTCATCGGGACATTTGCCTTTGCACTCTCCGGAATCCGTTTGGCGTCGGCTAAGCACTTCGATGTCTTCGGTGCCTGGATTGTAGGTATGTCCACAGCCATTGGCGGAGGAACCATGCGAGACCTGATGTTAGGTGTAAACCCATTCTGGATGACTAACAGTATCTATTTCATCTGCTGCGGCTTGGCTGTTATATGGGTAATGTCCTATGGTAAGTATCTCATTCGCCAGAAGAATACCCTGTTCATTTTCGACACCATAGGACTGGCACTGTTTAATGTTATTGGTATTGAGAAAACCCTGAATATGGGCTTTCCTTATTGGACGGCTATTACCATGGGAACCATAACGGGTGCCGCAGGCGGTGTAATCCGCGATGTGTTTATCAACGAGGTACCCCTCATCTTCCGCAAGGAGATATACGCGTTGGCTTGTGTGGCCGGTGGTTTAATCTATGTTGCAGGTATCAAATTGGGATTGTCTCTCGAGGTGAATGCCCTGCTAAGCAGCCTCACAGTAATACTCATAAGGGTGCTTGCCGTTAAATACCATTGGATTCTGCCCCGACTGAAGGGCGAAGAAGACCTAACCTAAAAAAACAACCATGAAACGAGTATTTTTATTATTTCTGTTCCTTCCATGCCTGGCAATGGCTCAGGTACAGCGTATCTATGACGAGAATGTCAGAACTCTTACTGTAATTGTGGACGACGACCCCACCCTACCTCCTATCTTGTCGTTAAGAAAAAGGCACTCTCTGTCTATCGAATGGGACGAGATGAGTCATAACTACCAGCGATACATCTATCATTTGCAGCATTGCGATGCCGAATGGAAACCGTCGGACGAGATATTCGAAAGCGACTTCATGACGGGACTCAACAATCAGCTGGTAGAGGATTACGAGAAGAGTTTTAACACCACCCAGATATACACACACTACCGTCTGCGACTGCCCAACCAGCAACTGCGCCCTTTGCTAAGCGGCAACTACCGTCTTCAGATTTTCCATGAGGACGATAACATATCAGAAGACACACCTGTGCTGGAGGTCCAGTTCTGCATGTACGAGAATGTAACAAACATCAGGACACAGGTGAGCAGCAATACCGATGTGGATTTCAACAAAGACCACCAGCAGGTGACACTTGGCGTCGGCTACGGAACACTCAATGTGATTGATCCTCAGCGTGAGCTAAAGGTTGTGGTCTTCCAGAACCGACGCTGGGACAACCGTGTAACGGAACTCATTCCCAATATCCGTAACAATGCAGGCATAGAGTTTACACATAACCGGAACCTTATCTTCCCTGCTGGAAGCGAGTTCCACAGGTTCGAGATTCTGGATATTCATCGCACCGCAATGGGTGTGGAACGCATAGAATGGTTCGACCCTTATTACCATGCCACCCTCTTTGCCGAACAGCCTCAGCATAATTACACCTCTGTCAAGGACCAGAACGGTGTATTTGTACTTAGGAGCTCCGACGATATAGATGATGACATTACTGCCGAGTATGTGGTGGTGCATTTCTTCCTGCAAACTCCCAGACTTCCGGGTGGAGATGTTTATGTCTGCGGACTTTGGACAGGCGAATCATTTCACCCTGACTGTAAGATGGAGTATGACGAGCTCCATAAGCAGTATCACGTCGGCTTATTGCTGAAACAGGGCTACTACAGCTATCAGTACAGACAGGAAGACGGTTCAACGGCTCGGACGGAGGGTGATTTCT
Source organism: uncultured Bacteroidales bacterium (assembly GCA_902801485.1). Taxonomy (GTDB): domain Bacteria; phylum Bacteroidota; class Bacteroidia; order Bacteroidales; family Bacteroidaceae; genus Physcousia. Next base: position 59,144 of record CADCIP010000006.1, read on the forward strand.
ACCAGACAGAAAACGAGTATAGTGTTTTGGTCTATTATAGAGGTCAGGGAGCCCGTTACGACCGTTTGGTAGGATATTCAACAACTAAAACAGGTGTATAAGCTATATGAAGGACTTTCGATTTCTTTTTTTGTTTTCGTTAACGTTTTGGTTACATAGCTTCCACGTCTCAGCTATTACTTATGAGTGGGAAGACAGTACCCGGGTTTCCGATTTGCTTCTGCAGGCCCGACAGCACCTCAAAAACCAGAATACAGTTCTTTATTTTGCCCATCAGTTTCTAGGCATTCCGTATGTAGGCCATACGCTAGAAGTCAATAAGGAAGAAGAGTTGGTGGTGAACCTCAGACAACTGGATTGCACCACATTTGTCGAGACCGTTACAGCGCTGACGTTGGCTTTTAAGCACGATGGATTAGGTTGGGACGATTATCTGGAGTGGCTGTTAACAATCAGATACAATAATGGCAAGTTGGACGGTTATTGCAGCCGCAATCATTATTTCAGTCAGTGGATAGACAGCAACACACGTCTGGGCTTGGTAAAAGAACAGACAGCAACAGCATTTCCATTTATTGCCACCCAGTTGTTACAACTCAATTATATGAGTACAAATCCCGATCAGTACGCTATGCTGAAGGATAAGCCCGAAGACATCAAGAAAATAGCTCAGCAGGAGAAAGCTGTTTCCGGCACAGAGATTCGGTATATTCCCGCCAGTCTGCTGAACGAATCGGAAAAGGAACTGAAATACGTTAGGGATGGAGACATTCTTGCCCTAGTAACCCAAAAGAGCGGACTGGACGTAAGCCATGTAGGATTTGCCGAGTGGGGAAAAGACGGAAAACTTCATCTGCTGAATGCCAGCAGCATACACAAGAAAGTTGTGCTAGAGCCTATGACGCTCTACCAATATATTCAGAAACATCCCTCAGTATTAGGAATAAGAGTAATAAGAATAAAATAAATAAGCCATGAAAACCAACAAAGGAGCTTTATGGGTACCAACCCTTTATTTCGCTGAAGCATTGCCTTATATGGCTGTGATGACTTTGTCTGTAATCATGTACACCAACATGGGGCTTACCAATGCCGAGTTGGCACTATATACTTCTTGGTTGTATCTTCCTTGGGTCATAAAACCCATTTGGAGTCCGCTAGTAGATGCCCTCAAGACCAAACGTTGGTGGATTCTTACTATGCAGATTCTTATTGGAGCAGCCTTAGCTGGAGTTGCTCTTACGCTTGATGCATCATGGTGGTTGCGTGGTTCCTTGGCTTTCTTCTGGCTGATGGCTTTTGGTAGTGCTACGCATGATATTGCAGCAGACGGTTTCTATATTTTAGGGCTTTCCGAACGTGACCAGGCACTCTATGTAGGTGTCCGCAGTACGTTCTATCGTATAGGTAGCATTTTCTGCCAGGGAGTAATTGTTATTATGGCAGGCTGGTTGCAGACGGCCTTCTCCATTCCTGTTGCTTGGTGCATCACCTTGTTGCTTACGGCTGCCATCATGATTCTCTTAGCCCTGTGGCATAGTCGCATTCTGCCCAAAGTGGAAGATAATTCATCCCCCTCCGAGAAGATAGGGGTGGTGGCCCTCCTTTCCTCTTTCTATGAGACTCTGCGCGTGTTTTTCTCAAAGCCTGGCATTGTCTTTGCCTTGTTGTTTATGTTGTTTTTCCGTTTTCCTGAGGCCCAGTTGGCTAAGATGGCTCAGCCCTTTATGCTCAGGACAATAGGTGAGGGAGGACTGGAACTCGGTACAGCCACTGTGGGCTTTGCCTATGGTACAATCGGTGTATGCGGACTCCTTGCAGGTGGATTGATTGGAGGATGGCTTGTCAGCCGTAATGGTTTGCGCCGTTGGTGGTGGCCTATGATTCTGGCAATCTCCCTCCCAGATCTTGTTTATGTCTATTTGGCATATGCACAACCTTCCAATATGCTGATTATCAATTCATGCGTTGCTTTGGAACAATTGGGCTATGGCTTTGGCTTTACAGCCTACTCCCTATTCTTGGTTTATTTTGCCAAGGGTGAGAAGAGTACTTCCGTCTTTAGCATTTGTACTGCTTTTCAGGCATTAGGTATGATGATACCGGGTATGTTTGCAGGTTATCTGGCTGACAGTTGGGGTTTCCTTATGTTCTTCTCCTTTGTCTGCCTCTGCTGCATGGTAACCTTTATCGTCAGTGCTTTGGTAAAGATTCCAAAGAATTAGACAGTTGATATTCCTTGTTTTAAACAGGCTTCCATTACTTTGTTACTAATGGGTCTAACCCATGAGCAACAAAAACGGGAATTCACTGGATTTGTCCCAAACACACGGGAGGCAGCACAGAGCCGTTTTTACTTACACATCACCAGTTTTCCAGTATTCAGCGCTTTCAGGAAGTCTTGAGAATCAACGGCACCAGGGAAAGTACAATGTGCCTTGCCTTTTCCCCCACCAAAGGAGATAGGCTGATTAGCCCAGAAATTGATGTAGCTAACAGGATATCCCTGAAGGGCAGGAAGGACTGCACGTGTCCACCATTCCGGATCTTCCGCATTCTCTCCCCCACTCTCAGCAACGCAGATGGGTTTCTGCCAACGCTGCCCCAACTGTTGAACAACGGAAAGATTCTGGCGGGCACGACGGACAAAGTCAGTCCGTTTTGCTTCTATGCCACCGGCAAGGGAATTATCGCGATAAACCTCCGTACCAAGAATATCCACATAGTCGGGTCCTGGAAAGCGTTCCAGATAATCAACTGTCGAATGGGTTACACCGCTTACGGAAAAACAGTACAGAAGATTGGTGCATCCTTTCAGGCTAAGATATTGGTGAGTAAAACGCCAAAGTTTAATAAAATCGCGACTAGTGCAAAGGTCGTGCCCCCACCAGAACCAACTGCCCTGCGACTCGTGGAAAGGACGGAAGATAAGAGGTATGAGTTGTCCTTCATCATCTCTCAATGTAAGAATGTAATCGGCAGCAAGATCCAGAAAATGGATAAACCTCTCTCGGGCTGCCGAATTCTTGAGAATCTTGCGAACCGTCTTGTAATCGGACACATCCCATGCATCCTTACTTGTGGCAGGATTGTACATGTGCCAGGATATGGTGGTGATACCTCCCCGGCGGTGTTGCTCTACTATAGCTCTATGGTGCTGCTCCCAAGTGGAACCTGACATATAGTAGCCGTTCTGCAATTCTAACGGACAGAAATCTAGACTCAGCACCATTGGCCTGTGTCCGCAGAGTTCTTCCAAATCGCTTTTCTCGCACGCTCCCTTCGACCAATTCCTACCATAGAAGGTATCATCGTGATGCCCCATATACACCTTTCCGGCTGCAGCTGTTCGCTTAAGGCGCGAAATGACACCCTGCACATCCTGGGCATTCAGACAAAAGTGAAGAAAGGAGAAAAGCAGAAAAAAAAGTGACTGTTTCATGTCAAAAAGGAATTGGTTTATTGTTTCTTGTGAAGAATCTGACGTATGCCGCCCATAAAGGTGGCCAGCATGTATTTGGCATAAAAGCAGAAAGAGTATCTGCACGGAGCAGACAAATATACCCCTGTTGCCTTACAAAGACGAACCATCATGTTAGAGAGATGGTACCAAGCGGACTTATTCCCATAGAAGGCACTGCCGGGACGCTGCCTGTACTTATAGGTTACATCGCTACTTGTAAAACTGACTCGCTGAACACGGTCGGAAATCAGCAGCATGAACTGGCAATCTTCTCCGTTCCGAAGCGCAACATCGAACCGGCGGGAGCCAATAATATCCTTATGAATAGCCTTACCCCAACACACATAGAAATACCTGCGTGCCAAAACACAGGGCACATTTCTCTGATTCTCTTTGAAATCTTCTGATATATAAATGGGACGCTCTGTGTGCTCTCCATCGTCAAAAGCACAGACATTCGCCAAAGCCATGGTATCAGGTGTGGCAATAGCCAATAACGCCTGAAGATAGTTATCTGTTACAAGGTCGTCGCCGTCAAGGAAGCAGATATATTCGCCTTCTGCCTCGTCCATGCCTATGTTACGTGCCAGACTTACACCATTTTTCTCCGAATAGATCAGCCTGCATAAGAGGCTGGGATGTTCTTTCAGGAAATCCTCTATCTGAGACATATAAGGTTCCCTGGGACCATTCAGGATTAAAAGAACCTCGAAACGGGAATGGTCGAGCGTTTGACGGTCAAGCGTCGAAAGACATTCCCACAAAAAACTCTCCGGCTTATAGACAGGAATGATTACACTTACTTCTATCTGTCTGGTTCTTTTATTCTCCATATTAACGTGCGTATTCCTGTAAATACTTCTGTACTGTATTGCTTATGTGGTACTGTTGGAAAGAACCGGCACACTGTTGTTTCAGTTGAGCTATCTCGTCGGCTGTAAGTGCAAGGAACTGCAACATGGCCTGACGGTAGTCTTCTTCGCTGCTACTCTTGGAGAGTATTCCATTCTTGCCGCTCTCCACCACATCGACAATACCACCTACTGGGCTGCATATGGGCACACCTCCCACAGCCAAGCACTCCAGCAGTGTTACGGGCAACCCTTCCCATACAGACGGCAAGCACATACCATCGGCTTTCGCCAACATGGAAGGCACATTGGTACACAAACCCAAGAATTTTATACGGTCTGAGAAATAGGGACGAATCTGCTGCAGGATATCATCGTCTTCTTCGTTGCCGGCAATCAGCAATACCACATCCCATCCTTCCTTAATAAGTCTGTCGAACACCTTTACCAACACCAACTGGTTCTTAGCTTCTGTAATACGCCCTGGATGCAAAAAAACCTTGGTATGGGGAGTGATACGGGCTTCATCAACAGCATTACGGTCTGCAGAAACAGAAGGAAAAGGAATGCCGTTCATGCACAACGCACTCTTACAACCATAGCATTCCAGAAAAGACTGCTGACTGGCAGGAGATATGGTAATTGCGCGTACCCTTCCCAAACGGAACATCTGTTTCTTTAACCAGAAGAAACGAGTGTCCCACTTGAAATTCTCCTTGCTCGCATCGGAATGAAAAGTATAGAAGAATTTCTGACGCGGAAGCAGCAATACGGCAAAGAAGAAGTAATAGAAGAAACCATGCAGCTGGACGACATCAAAATGCCCATCCCGTATAAAACGATATACAGAAAAGACCTCCTTTAACGAAAAACCTGTACTCTGCTTACCCAGCGTTTCTTTATGAACCGACTCCGGCAACTGATACCAAAAGATATCATCGGGTTTGGGCTGATAGATAGAACAGAAAGTTACATCGTGCCCTTGTCTGGCCATTTCTGCAGCTGTGGCGCAAATCATTGCCTCGATTCCGCCGGACAACATAGATGGATGTATATGCAGGATTCTCATTATTTCTGTTTCTTTAATCTTATTCCGCCACACCCAGATAGGATATGTAAAAAGAGTACAACAATGCATAGAATGTCCCTGCCATCCCGAACAGGAATGTCAGCTTTACCAAACGCGGATAGTACCTGTGTTGCCATGCCCAAGCCAATACCACACAGGCAGGAATAAAACCGTACATCATGAAACGAATGTAAAGCGTTAGTGTGTTGGCACCCAAATCGAACAGGAAGATGGTGGAAACAAGCACACAGTAAACTGTTAAACGCGAGAAGAAACGTATCTCAGAAGGAACCTCTTGAACCTCTTGATCTTCCTCATCTTCTTTAACTTCTTTAACTTCTCTAACTTCTTGCTTATTAACATTCATTTTATAGGCAATCCAGGCCACAATGTAATAAGGTATATGTCGCAAAATCAAATGAAGCAGATAGGCAAGGCCAATTTCCCGAGTGTCCTCGTTAAGATATGTTTGCCCGGCAGCAGAGGACGAGTTACGCTCGCTGTAATCAACAGCAGTATCCATAAACTGCATCAAAAGCAACTGTACCAGCAACAGGACAAAGGGATACATTATCATTACCAACATAAAGGTACGCTTGTTCAGCAAACGGGGAAACAAAGCCAAGACAATCAACGTAACACCGAAAAAGGCTGTCTTGTGGAAGAATAACGATAAGGCCAGTAAAGCGGCTCCTAACATTATGGACAACAGGATCTTGCCGTTCAAAGGCTTCATCAGGACAGAACCGCCGACATACATCAGCGTATAAGCCAAAACAACACGTCCATATCCGAAGTCTATCAGCCAAAGGGCACAGAAGATGGCAAGAAGCAAATCACCGCTTACGCTGACATGCTTAAAAAGCAGGCACAGGAAAAAAAGTGCACCGCCCCAAATAATAGCACGGAAAACCAGATAATTAGGCGATATAACAGCTATGAGGCTGTACACACTCTCTAACGAAGTATTGAAACCGCTGACATACAGGATGTTGAAGTACATCTCGGCATAATGGAACCAGTCGGTTCCCCAAAAAGAAAAAAGGCAGAATACCAAAGATACAAGAATCATAAGGTATCTGCGCCAAGGTCTGAAGGTATATGGCTCACTCAACCCCTTTCTGCCCAAAAGGAGCAAGAAAGCAACCATCAACAAGTTCGAAAAAACCAGTATTGGAAGCGGCTCAAGGTTGGTAAGTTCCATTCAGCAATCAGATAAGTTCTGACAAGATAAGACGTCTTAGGTACCACATGGTAGTGCAAAATGTTGCCAAGATAAGCATAAAGGCCACAAATATCATACGCTTGGGCCCCGCAGGCTTGACAGGAACGATGGGACTCTTGATTACAGTAAAGGCAGGGGTCTGCTCCTGTACCTTAGCCTTGGCATTCTCGAGCTGACCGCTTACAGTCTGGTATTTGGTAAGTTTCAGTGCCATATCGTTCTCTAATTGGTCACGCTCGGAAATAACCGATTGCAGAATTACGTTCTGGTGCTTATCGCAGTACTTGCTATATCTGGCAATGGCATAATCATATTCTATGAGGGCACTATCTCGCAAACCCTGATAATAAACCACATCCTGACGCGCCTTGCTGGTTCTGTAGTTAATAATGAAGTCTTGCAAGTGTGCCCTTACACTGTCTGCCAATGTCGCACAAACCAGCGCATCCTGGTCTTTGACTATAATCGAGACAACATTATTCTTCTTGTTAACAGAACATGTTACCTTTTCTGCCATTTCAGACATCAGCGAAAAATCTTTTTTGCTCATCCAAAAAGGATTGATTGCCGTACCCACTTTGACAGAGATTGTGTCTGAACTGCTCTCAAAAAGTTTCTGCACAAGCCCAAGACACATTCGCAAAGGGTAGGTAAGCGGATTCTTCTTCTGGTGTTTCTTCAGGTAATCGTGATAATTGGCACTAATCTTCCCGTCTGCCGTCTTCACCTGAATACGGAAAAGAGGTACCAGGAATTCCGGAGACTCAAAGAGTTCGGGATAAAGCAGGGGATAAATGGCATCCGTGTTCTGCATATTGCTCAAATCGAATCCGAAAGACGCAGCCAGTGATCCGATACCCTCAGCAGGAGAACTGGAGCCATATTCCGGAGCCAGCTTCACCTCAGAAGTATAATACCTGGGCTGTGGAAAAATTATCAGACACGAAAGAACAAAAGTGACGGCCAGAATCTTTATGAACGACTTCTTCTTTGCCTTCAGTATCTGTACCGCCTGATTCAGTACATCTATATCTGCATTATTATTCTTGCTCATTCTTCTGTCGTTTTACTATTTCTTGATTAAGCTGATAATGGCAATGATTACGCTGGACAAGGATGCTGCACCCGAGGTGAGGGCAACAATCTCGGCAGAACTCATCTTCTTACCTTGTTTCTTGGTAGGCACAACAATCTCGCAACCAGGCTCTATACTCTTTGTGCCCGCTTTGTTAATCTTTTGTACTGCACCATTCATGTAAATGGCATAGACACCGTTCTTCTTGGCTCTATTGCCATATCCGCCGGCACGTTTGATATAATAGCTCAGGCGCTCTCCCTTTTTGTAATTCATACTGATGGGATAACTAACTTCACCACTTACCTTGACGGTATTACTGAACTGGGGTATCGTCACCTGATCGCCCTCACGCAACACAATATCATCGGGACAACCGGGACTTGCCATTGCCTTTTCCAGATTCACCGCTACAGGATAGGTTGTTCCCAAATCCATTTTCATCTGCAACAGGGTATCTGCATTCGCTTTATTAAACTCCTTATCGCTCGAAAGAGACTCTTCGTACAACTGAATCTGTGCAGCTCGCAGAGAACTTTCGCGCTGTAAGCGCTCATCGGGTGTCATAACACGATTCAAACGGGCTCCCTTTGTATAAGCCAAAGAGGTCACGCCCCCTGCGGCCTTTACCAAGTCGCTCAGTCGGAAATTCTTGCTGGTCATGGAATACGAACCTTCGAAATTCACGCAACCTGTAATAGATACATTTTTCTGCTCGCTGTAAGAAGGACTCCGGCGTACAACCACTTCATCGTAAGGAAGCAGTTTAAAACCACCCTCGTTAACACGGAATCCGTCTTCAATGGCAAAACTGAACGACTCTGCCATTTGTCCGGTATTCTCGGTTGAGTTGATATCGTTGATACGGCGGAATACATCCACTTTAGCCATTGAAGCTGCTTCTGTCAAGCCACCTGCCTGTAGGATAAGGTCCTCGACGGTAGTATTCTCGGCGTACTGATAAGTACCAGGATAGATAACCTCACCACTTATCTTAAGTACCTGCTCTCCTTTCATGTCTATTTTGCTGGGAACAAAAAGCACATCGCCCTTCCTCAAAGGAATATCTGCAACGGTGCCGTCCAGGATGCCATCGATATCCACGGAAAGCATCTCCAGTGTAAGATCGTCCTTTTCCCTATGCATTACAGCATGGTTACGGAAAGCATCTTCCCGTAAGCCCTCTGCGACCTGTAACAAACCTCGGACGGTCTGTATCTCGCCTCCCAACTGATACTGCCCTGCATGCTTGACAGCTCCTCGAACCTCTACCATATTATTGTATCGGGCAATAACACTATCTACGAATAAAGAGTCACCATCCATCACATTAAAATTGCCCATCTGGAACTCGTCGATGGTGTACATACTATATTCCTGACCTGATTTTCGACTTAACCGTACATTCTTGGTGTAAGCATCACCAGAGAGACCTCCGGCATAACTGAGAAGTTGCTTCACGGTCTCGGTCCTTTTCATCTCATAGAACATTGGGCGTTTAACCTTACCCCTTACATCCACAAGGCATTCGTAAGGTCCGACCTGAACAATATCGTTGTCCTGCAAACGGATGTCGCCGTTTTGATTTCCGTTCAAGAGATAGTCATAGACATCAATGGTAGCAATTTGTCGGCCAGACCTGTAAACCTTGATGTCGCGCAAGGTACCGACATCATTGATACCTCCGGCTGCATACAAAGCATTAAAGGCACTGCTCAGGCTGCTCAAGGTATAGGTTCCGGGCATCACCACATCGCCTACCACCTGAACCTGAATGCTACGGGTATCACCCACTGATAGGCTAAAACTGCAATCGGAGTAGTATTTGCTTAAACGGCTCTTTACCGTCTGAGTTGCCTGCTTTACTGTCTGACCCGCCAGTTTAATAGGTCCTACGCCATCGACAACCACAACTCCGTCGGGCGATATGGTTCCCTCGAAAGTCTGCTGGCTGGCACCCCAAACATCAATAACCACCAAATCTCCTGCACCCAGACAGTAGTTGGCAGGCGTTGCCATATTCTGGTTAGGCTCGAAGGTGAGAAGCTTGTTGTTGAAAATGTTTCTACCGAATACTTGATTCTCATCACGGAAATAATTCTGATAATATATCAGGGAATCTATGTCCATGAACTCTATCTCGTCGTTCAGGTCATTCTGCCGATCAGTTCTCGTCTTCAGCTTTTCCTCCATTTCCTCGCGCTGAGAACGAATCATAAAGCCATTCTTCTGGTTCTGTTTCTCCAAAGCTTTTTCCTTGTTGGTACGCATTCTGTTGGCCGTATTGTTTGGAGTCGCACTCTGTTCCTGCAAATCCACAGCTCCCAACTGGGTCTTCTGGGCTTCGTACTTCTTACGAATCCTTCTTAGCTGTTCAGCCGTTACACCTTTCTGGAAAAGTTTGGTTACAATAGTCTTTTGGTCGGAACCTTTCTGCTGCTCTTGCTGTACAAACTGAATAACCTGGTTGTCTGTCATTGCCTGAGCGTAACCCTCAACAGAAACAGCCAACAGTATAACCACAAAAAGAATCTTGGAGAACATTCCATATTTTGATGCCATAGCCTAAACTTTATTATTTTTTAATTTAAAAACTGCACATTACGTTAAATTATTGCAAAATAACATACTTTTTTTCTCAATCCCAACAAAAAACGGAATAATTTTATCTACTTTTGCAAACTGTTAAGCATTAGCACACCGGGGCTGACTGGATTTGACAGCAGGATGAGGTGTTGTGTAAGCACGCAGAGAGTTGGTGACCGCTCTCTATAATCAATGATTACCAAGAATTATCTGGCGAAAGAAACTACGCTCTCGCTGCCTAATCGAAGTACAGTAGATTTCTGGCTTTATCTCGGCACCAGGTGCTGAGACGAGATGTCACTCTGGAGCTGTTGCTCCGAAGCATCCAGACAAAGTGGCACAGCTAAATCGGGGATAGCTCATAATGGCCTCGCATTATGGGTGAGACTTAGAGGATAAGGTGCAGATTGGTGGCCCAGGTCTTGTCTGTACTCGAAAAATGAAGGCTGGGATAAGCGTGTAGAAAGCACAGGACGTCCCTGTTTGGACGAGGGTTCAATCCCCTCCAGCTCCACTCATTTCGAGAATAGGGAAAAGCAACTAAGAACAATATGAAGTTGTATGCCAAGGTAATTGCCATTTTAGCGTTGCCACTGATATTTGTGGTTGCTTATGCATTATGCCCTATTCAGATTCCTCCACCAGGATGGAAACTCAGCAAATTAGACTTAAAAGCCTCCCCCAACCCCTCCAAAGGAGAGGTGAGAGACTCTGTAGCATCTTGTACAATCACCCCTCCTTTGGAGGGGATGGGGGAGGCTTTTCCTGACACAGCAGTCCAACGAATTCTATTCATAGGAGATTCGATGGCAGAAGGACTGGTGCGCAGAATGGCTGACTATGCACAGGAGAACGGGCACAACCTTTCACGTATCATTTGGTACAACTCCACCACCATATTATGGGCGTCCTCTGATACACTTCAGTATTTTATTCAGAAATACCAGCCCACCTATTTTATGGTCTGTATCGGAGGAAATGAGCAATTCCTGAAAGACCCCTCCGATAGAGAAGAATACATACACAAGATTATTGGTACTTTCGGGAACACACCATACATCTGGATTGGTGTTCCGTCATGGAAAGAAGACACGGGACTTAACAACCTGATACAGAAATGTGTGGGAGAAAACAGATATTTCGACAGCCGAAGACTTGCACTCAAGCGTGGCTCTGATCGCATCCATCCTACTTTTGGCGCCGCCAGTTTATGGATGGACAGTATTGCCGTATGGATGAAAGACAGATACTCCATCCGGATGCAGAAGCCACGTAAGAAGGCTACACATAAGTACCCTCTGCATCTGCTGCAACCGGCGTGATTAGTGGTTAGAGGTTAAAGGTTAGAGAATTAAAATAGTTGACGTTGACGTAAAAGTAAAGAAGACATGATATTTACAAGCATTCAGTTCTGGGCATTCTTTATCATCTTTCTGATGATATTTGCCGTGCTGCGCCGTTCCACACGGACAGGAATGATGCTTTATGTAACCATCGTAAGTCTGGGACTATTCTACTATACCAACGGATGGCTCGTGCAGTTGCTACCGCTGACGGCACTCATATCGTGGTCGCTGACTAAAATCATGAATCAGTACACAGGCACAAAGCGGAAAGCCTTCCTTATAGGTATTATCCTATTGGACTTGGCTCCCTTGACTTACTTCAAGTATGCTAACTTTGCTATTTCCAGCCTGAGCCACCTCATAACCGGAAACTTTCCGATTGTGGATATCGCACTACCCGTTGGCTTGTCGTTCTATACCTTCCAAGCTATCAGCTACTCGGTGGATAACTACAAGAACAAGTTTGTGTTGGATGTGGACTTGTTGGAATACATCTTCTATCTGTCTTTTTTCCCTCTTCTTTTTGCCGGTCCTATCACACGGGCAGAAACATTCTTCCCACAGGTTCGTCGTCAATATGCCGTGAGCGAACGTCTTATGTATTCCGGACTTTGGCTTATCATCATGGGGATTCTCAAAAAGGCTGTTGTGGCTGATTATATCGCACAATACAACAACTGGATTTTCAACTCTCCCCTCACCTATTCTGGTTTCGAAAACCTGATGGGGCTTTTAGGATTCTCTATGCAGATATACCTTGATTTCTCGGGATATACCGACATCAGCATAGGTTTGGCGGCCTTGATGGGCATCCGGTTGCGAGAAAATTTCCGTTTCCCCTACCAGAGCCTGAATGTTACGGAGTTTTGGCGCAGATGGCACATTTCCCTTTCCACTTGGTTCAAAGATTATGTATATATCCCTCTAGGAGGGAACAAACAGGGGAAATTACGCACAGCTATTCATTGCCTCATTACTTTTCTTCTGGTAGGCATTTGGCACGGAAGCAGCATTATGTTTGCCCTATGGGGACTACTGCACGGATCGGCACTGATACTCCACAAAAGCCTGCAACATTTTCTTCGGAAAATTCCAGATACCTGGCTCACCAAAACATTCTGCATTCTCATCACGGGAATCTTTATTATATGCAGCTGGGCGATATTCCGTTCACCAGACATTGACACAGTTGCTGCCATCTTTAAGCAAATATTTACTAATTTCCAGCCAAAGAGCATTCCGGTATTCTGGTCGATGCGTTCCACATGGCTAGTGATGATGGCCATCTGCGGACTGATGTTCTTTATTAAGGAAAGACATTATAACAGAATGATGATAAAATTCATTTATTCCCCTTGGCTTATGAAACTGCTGGCATTTGCCTGTACCGTCCAACTGGTCATAGAGTTTAACACCAGCAATATCACGCCGTTCCTTTACTACAACTTTTAAAATGAAAAGCGAAGAATAAGAGTTACCAACAGCAGACGGTAAACGGTAAACAGTAAACGGTAAACAGTAAACAGCAAACGGTAAACAGCAAACGGTAAACAGTAAACAGTAAACAGTAAACAGTAAACTAAAAATATACAAGAATGAAAGAATTACAACTTAAGTACGGATGCAATCCTAACCAGAAACCCTCTAGAATCTATATGGAGGGAGGCGAACTCCCCATCGAAGTATTAAACGGTCGGCCCGGCTACATCAATTTCCTTGATGCCCTGAACGCATGGCAGTTGGTAAAGGAGCTCAAAGCAGCTACCGGCCTGCCCGCAGCAGCCAGTTTCAAGCATGTAAGTCCTGCCGGAGCCGCTGTCGGTCTTCCTCTTTCCGACACATTGCGTCATATCTACTTCGTTCCAGAAAGCATTGGCGAACTGAGTGCTCAGGCATGTGCTTACGCCAGAGCTCGTGGAGCTGACCGTATGAGCAGCTATGGCGATTTTATCGCCCTCTCTGACTGCTGCGACAAAGCAACAGCTCTCCTTATCAAGCCAGAGGTTAGCGATGGAATTATAGCTCCTGAGTTTACCGAGGAAGCGCTGCAGATTCTGCGCGAGAAGCGTAAAGGCACCTACAATGTTATAAAAATAGACCCGACATATAAGCCTGAACCTATCGAGCGCAAGCAGGTTTTCGGAATTACCTTTGAACAAGGACGCAACGAGGTAAAGTTAGACGACCCTGCTCTCTTTGAGAATGTTCCCACCCAAAACAAGAACTTCCCAGCAGATGCTAAACGCGACCTTATCATTGCCCTCATCACCCTAAAGTACACACAAAGCAACAGCGTTTGCTACGTAAAGGACGGTCAGGCCATTGGTATCGGAGCCGGTCAGCAAAGTCGTATTCACTGTACACGACTGGCAGGAAACAAGGCCGACATCTGGTGGTTACGTCAGAACCCCAAGGTAATGGATCTTCCCTTCTTGCCCAACATCCGCCGTGCCGACCGCGACAACACCATTGACATCTACATAAGCGATGACTATATGGATGTACTGGCCGACGGAGAATGGCAGAAGTTCTTCACGGAGAAGCCCGAGCCACTCACCCGAGAGGAGAAAAAGGAATGGATTGCACAGAATACAAACGTATGCCTTGGAAGCGATGCGTTCTTCCCTTTCGGTGACAATGTAGAACGTGCCCATAAAAGCGGTGTTCAGTACATTGCACAGGCTGGAGGCAGTGTTCGCGATGACCATGTCATTGATACTTGCGACAAATACGGCATTGCCATGACCTTCACCGGTGTCCGTCTGTTCCACCATTAGGCCCCCCACCCCCTAAGGGGGGGGGAGGGGAAAGTTGAGAGTTGAGAGTTGAGAGTTGAGAGTTGAGAGTTGAAAACGAAAGCGAAAGACGAAAACGGGAACGAAAACGAAAACAACCAACTTGTAAACTCATCAACTTGTCAACTTGTCAACTAAAAAATCAACTATCAACTAAAAAAGAGTGAAGAGAAATGAAGAACTTCCCTCCATGACAGGAGGGGCCAGGGGTGGGTCCGATGACATTGCCTCTGTTATTATGAATGGCATTACATTCAAGGCTGGTTCTAAGGGGGGAAAGAAGAAAGAAGACCCCAAGGTAAAAACCAAAGCCAAAAAGAAACAATATATCACAGGAGCACACGGAAGCGGCTCGGCAAAGATGAAGGCCGACATCCGCCGAAAGCGAGCAAACCGACACAAATAAAACCACCTCGTTACCCTTAAATCTTTGAAATATGAAATTAAAAGCGTTTCTGTTTTTCACTATTCTGATGACCGTCTCTTCAGTATTCGCCCAAGAACTCAGTGTCATCACCTACAATGTCAGGTACAGCAATTCCGGCGACACAAACGCCGGTAACGGTTGGGCTACGAGAAAGACCTACCTCATTAACCTGGTAAACTTCCAAGAACCAGATTTGCTTGGTGTGCAGGAAGCCACGCAAGGTCAGGTTACCGATTTGGAAAACGGGCTGAAAGCCTATGGCCGTATTGGTGTAGGCCGTAATGACGGAAAATCAAGCGGCGAACATTCCTGTATCTTTTACAAGAGAGAGAGAATGATGCTGTTGGAACATGGCGACTTCTGGTTGAGCGACACCCCCAACACTCCCTCCAAGGGTTTCCCCAGCAAAGGCGGCTCCACCACATACTACCGCATCTGCTCGTGGGGAAAGTTCATCGACAAAGCTACAGGCTCGTACATCTATTACTTTAACACACACATGGATCTTGACGAGATTAACCGACAACAATCTTATTATCTGATTAAGAAAAAAATTCAGGAGGTTGCAGGAAGCCTGAATGCTCCTATAATTGTATCTGGCGACTATAATGCGGTTCAGACTGGAGATGCATACAAATTATTCTACAACTCAGGATTCCTATACGACTGTTATCACCGCGCCAAGCAGAAATTCATGACCAATGGAACCTGTCCTGGTTTCAATGCTGGCAGCTACAGTACAGTTTCCGGAGAGTTGCGTCGTATCGACCACATTTTTGTAACAAAGAACTTCGATGTCAATCACTACGGTGTTCTGAACCCCTGTTACTATTCTACCTCGGGCACAGCAGACTACCACGAAAGAGCCTATTCGGACCATAGTCCCGTGGTGGCAAAACTCTACATAAAAATTCCAGAGATAGCTGATCTTGATACCATACAGCCACCCATGGAGAACGGTATCTACAAAATATCTTCAGCAAGAGAACTGAAGGCCTTCGCCAGCATTGTAAACGGCACATCAATTCATGACCAGAATTCGGCAGCAAAGGCTATATTGCTGAATGACATAAACATGGAAGAAATTACAAACTGGGAACCCATTGGCACAAATGGAAGTCCTTTCACCGGTATATTCAATGGTCAAGGCCATGCCATTAAGAATATTCTTCTTGATACAGGGAAAAGTTATTCGGGCCTGTTTGGTGCCACATCAGGTGCGACTATCAAGAATTTCGGTATCAGCGGTTCACTTATCGTTGCCGACGGAACAACAGAACACGGTGTAGTGGGATATGCCTCCGGTTCTACCATCAGAGACATTCATTCGTCACTGAACATCACCATAGGAAAAGCTAACGATGACACAAAACACGTTGGAGGAATAGTAGGTTCGATGTTTAACGCTTCCGTTCTCACCCGATGCTCATACTGGGGTGCCATCACAGATGCCGGTACGAATACCGTTGGCGGTATCGTGGGGTACGCCGACCAGACTGCCAACAGTATCTCTTATTGCATCAACTATGGTACTGTTTATTCCGATGGTACCACAACCAATACAGGCGGTATTCTGGGATATGTAAACCACGATGCCTTCAAGATGTCCTACTGCGCCAACGTAGGAAAGGTAAGCGGTAACAAAGAGTTCGCCGGACAACTTATAGGACGTCAGGTAAAGAAAATGACTACCCTGCCTACCTATATTTATTATATAGAAGAAGAACAGTTGGAGGGCTTCGGTACGGAATCAGATGAGACATCTGCCAAAAGTGCTTCCGCAATGACAAAGGATGATGTGGAACGCGGAGAACTGACGGCCATGCTTAACAAAGGAATGAGTACAGCCAACCTGATTTTCTTCCAAAACATCAACGACGGGGAACTGTCCGACCCCTATCCTGTCTTTGGTGGAACGCCAGAACATAAAGCCGTATATCAGGGTACATTCGGGAAAAAGAAGTCATCTGCAGACACCACAAACTATAACTTCTACGTCAACGAGGGCGGCCACCTACCCGACCTTACCCTTATAGATGCCTTCAACTCTTCTGTAGTCTTTATTGCCGATCATATCAGCTACACCTTTAAGTCCATCAATCCGTGGGGAACCGTTTATCTGCCCTTTGCCGTAACATCTACAGAAGATATACAGTTCTACGAGGTTGCACCCAATCAGCCAAGTGCCGATGTCCTGACAATTGTTCCCTGTGCTACGCTTCAAGCTTACATGCCGGGATTGTACCATCAAACCGGAGATATATGCAAGGCAGAAGGCAATGATGCACTCATTGACGTTCCACCGACCAATACAGGCATCACCTGCGGCAACTTTATTCTGACGGGAACCCTTAACAAGAAGACCAACTACAACGGAGGCTACATTCTCAATGGCGATGTCTTCCAACACACCACCGAGAGCCTTGCGACCGAAGCGTTCCAGGCAGCCCTCACCACCAATGGTACGCCGGAGGAGATTACAATCTTCATCAGCGATGCCGATGGCATAGACAAACCTACCCTCACCCCCTCCCGTAATGGAGGGGAGGTTTACGACCTCACTGGCAGAAAAATTAATTCTTCATTCTTCAATCTTCATTCTTTACTCAAAAACAAGGGTGTTTACATAGTGAACGGAAAGAAAGTGCTGTACTAACTTCCAATTTTCAACTTTCAATTTTCAACTTATGAAAAAGACAATATCATTCATCATCATATCTATGATTGTGTGCTGCGCTTTTGCACAGAACCTCTACATAGGCAGTTTCTACGTCACCACAACAGACGAGGAAAAACTTTACGGCGACGGAAACGATAAGTGGGCAACCCGCAGAAACACTATCTGCGACATGTTCAACTTCGAACAACCCGATGTTTTAGGATTACAATCTGTAACAGAAGCACAGATTAGCAATATGATCCAGCGCATGACATCCTACAAAGCCGTGGGTAACATACTTTACAATAAGGTGCTTGAACTGGAAAGTAACGGGCAGGTTAGCGATATGCCAGAAGGCAGCACCTGCTCTTGGGCAAAGTTAAAGAAAGACGGTAAAGCATTCTATGTTTTCAATATAAGTTTCTCGTCAGAATCCGGCGTTGCCAATGCATCAGCCACAAAAATCTTTGCATCCGTTGGAGAAATAAATACAGAGAATGCGCCTTTCTTTGTTCTTGGCTTCCTTGGTGTTAATGACAGGAACACCACTTACAACAGGATGAGTTCCCGCTATATTGACTGTTACAAGAAAGCACCTGTTGTAAGTGCTGAATATGGAACGGTAAATAAATTCAACCTTGAAGCCAACCACTCAGCAGACCGGTTCGACTTTGTCTTTACCACCAGGAATGTCACCATCAATGCATACGGACAGTTACAGTACGGCTATTTTACCCACGAGGCCGACGGCTCCTACAAGCGGCGCTTGCCCTCCACCCACTTCCCCGTAATGGTAAAAGTAACGCTGCCATAACAATTAGCAAATCTGGAAAATGCTTGCTGGCGCATAGTCACTCTGCGGTAATCTCCAAAACGTGACTTGTGAGTTTGTGGGTGGTTAGCACATCCAAACCTACGGTCATCAAGAACTGACCGCTATATACCTTATCGTTGCATCCTAACCAGCTTTGTTTGCCTGGCATCATATTTATTTCCCTGACGCGATACATCTGATTGGACTCCAAGCCGCGAAGGGTAACGGGCACATTGCGCTCGGCATAACGGGGATAGGTATTGAAGGTAAACATCACGCTCTGCTTGCGATCCTTGCTGACAAACTGCGTGGCGGCATGGGGACCTTCGTAAGGAGAATACAGGCGGAACATATCGCCCTCCATGATAGCAGGACGCAAACGCTTGAAGTTCTTGACAGCCTGCTGGCAATACTTCAGGTCATCGGCACTCATATCAGAGAGCTTGATGTCAAAGCCCATTTTTCCCATCATGGCTACATCCGTACGGAACTTAACGCTGGCATTGCTGTTCCATGTGGTAACGTGGCAACATGTTGCCTTGGCAGGATAGAAATAAGAATAGGCGTACTGGATATAAAGGCGCTCCAGAGGATCTGTATTGTCGCTTGCCCAGAATTCTGTAAAATAGTTCAAAGCCTGGTAATCAATTCGGCCAGAGCCGCCGGAACATAACATCATGGGAAGGTTGGGATATTTGGCCTTGATACGGTCAAGAACTTTATACAAACCACGAACATAATCCACATACAGGTGCTGTTGCTTCTCCTTCAGATAAGGCGAATAGATGTTAGTAATGGGGGAATTACAATCCCATTTGAAGAAAGCAATACCCGGATATTGGGTCATCAGATTATCTACAACGCCATAGACAAAATCCTGTACCTTGGGATTACTCAGATCGAGTACCAACTGATTGCGGAAATAATACTCGTCGCGGTTGGGTAGTGTGATGACCCAGTCCTTATGTTTCTCGTATAGTTCACTCTTTGGATTCACCATCTCAGGCTCAATCCAAATGCCAAACTTGATGCCCTTCTGCCGAGCGGCTTCGACCAGCGCTTTCACCTTGCCAGGCAATTTATCTTTAGTCTCTTCCCAGTCACCCAAGCCTTGAGTGTCGCTATGACGGGGATATTTGTTTCCAAACCAGCCATCGTCCAGCAAGAACATATCCACCCCCAGTCTCACGGCATCGTCCATAAGGCCAACCAGTTTATCCTGATTGAAGTCGAAATAGGTAGCCTCCCAGTTGTTAAGCAATGTCAGACGGTCCTCAGAACCATCCTTCAACTGATACTTGCGAGCCCAATCGTGGAAGTCACGACTGGCACGACTCAACCCTTCCTGACTAAGCGTAAAGAAGAAGTCGGGTGTACGGAAAGTTTCGTTTGCTTTCAACTCATATTCCGAAAAATAAGGGTTAATACCAGAGATAACGCGCAGGTTATCCTTCTCGTCCATCTCGAAAGTAAAGCGGAAGTTGCCGGTCCAGCCTAACTGACCCAATAACACCTGTCCGGAATCTTCAGTGGCAGGAGCACCAAGGGAGAGTATAAACATAGGAGGTGTGAACAGATTGGCACGTGTGCCCAGTTTTGTGTCTATCACCTTCTTGCCAAAACTAAGCGGAGTGGTGGTAATATGAGCTTCATCTGCCCAGTTGCCAGAGAACTCACTCAGGAAATACTTGCCGCCAGTAAGGTGCAACATGGCGCTGGCATACTTAACCAGCGAGACAGATTTCTTTTCCGTATTGGTAATTTCTGTCCAAGCCTTGATGATATTCTCCTTAGTGTAGGCAACATAATGCATGGCTACTTGCGTTCCGTAAACAGGGTCATTCAGCCAAATAACGGTTTCTGTGGCGCCATCACCGGCTTTACGCTGTTCATGACGCTCATATTTAAGCAAGGTGCTGGGGTTGAAATCTGTATGACGGACATCCAGCGCTGGCTCAAAGTAATCTTCCATGCCATGAGTCAGATAAGCTTCTGTTCCATCAGGAAGATGCTTCAGGTCACTTTCTTGATTAAGATGACAGCCCAAATAGTTCTGATACAGGCGACCATTGTCTGCCACACGGAAGACCAGGTCTGTCTGGTCGGTACTAACACGAATAATATTCTCGGCATTCGCAAACAATGCAAACGCGAACAGGCATACTGCCATAAAGAATCTTGTTTTCATATCTGATTAGGTGTAATTTGCTGCAAAAATAATTATTTTAAGCCATGCGCACAAAATATTCCAACAAAAACTCTATCTTTGCGCTTGTTTAACAAGCATATCCCATTATGAATCAGAAAATACTCCTCATTACATTGTCATTTGTAACATCAGTCTGTTCTTTCTCGCAACGTATGTGGTACGACACTCCTGCAGATGAATGGATGAAAGCCCTCCCTATAGGAAACGGCAGATTGGGGGCTATGATTTATGGCGGCGTAACAACAGAAACCATTGCCCTAAACGAGAGTTCAATGTGGAGTGGCAGCGTGAATCCCAACCAGAATATACCTTTTGGAAGGGAACGCCTGGATTCCCTGCGACAGATGTTCTTTGCCAATAAAATTGCAGAAGGAAACAGCATTGCCTGGAACAATCTGATAGGCAACGAGCAGGACTTTGGCTCTCATGTTCCACTGGGTGACATCGAGTTAATGTTCCTTCATCCTTCGGGCACAACATATACCAATTACAGACGCGAACTGGATTTGCAGAAGGCACAAGTAAGGGTGGACTATTCCATAAATAATATAAAGTACACGCGAGAGTATGTTTGTAGCCATCCACAGCAGGTAATGGCGGCACACTATACGGCAAGCCGGAAAAATGCCATCAGTTTTGACTTGGAAGCCAAGTTGCTGCGCCCTGAAGCTGACGTACGAACAGAGCAGAACACATTTGTCATTACAGGAAAGGCTTCCCAGTCAGGAAGAACAGACAAGGGCGTTCTTTTTGTTGTCCGACTGAAAGTAGTAGCAAAGGGTGGAAAAATAACAACTGGGGATAGCATTCTCTCCGTCCGCAATGCCAACGAGGTTACCATATATGCCGACATGCGAACCGACTACAAGAAACCTGATTACCTGAACGTCTGCAAGGAAACGACAGAAAAGGCTTCGGAACGGACATTCGTCAGCATTCAGAATGAACATCAGTCAGATTATGCGTCTCTCTTCAAGAGGGTAAGCCTCACACTCGGCTCTAATCCAGAAACAAGCAGAGAGCCTACAGACAAACGTTGGATGGCGGTAAAACAAGGACGTGACGATGCCGACTTGCAAGCTTTATTCTTCCAGTACGGCCGTTATCTGACCATCATTTCCTCTAGGGAGGACTCACCTTTGCCTATTGCCTTACAGGGATTCTTTAATGACAATCTGGCCTGTAACATGGGGTGGAACAACGACTATCATCTGGATATCAATACCCAGCAGAACTATTGGCTTACCAATGTGGGTAATTTGGCTGAATGCAACAAACCGCTCTTTACATACATTGCATCACTTGCAGAAGCAGGTCGGAATACTGCCAGGACGGTGTATGGAGCACAAGGTTGGACTGCACACACGACAGCAAACATTTGGGGCTTCACGGCTCCCTGTAACTGCATAGCATGGGGACTGTTCCCGACGGCAGGAAGCTGGATGGCTACTCACTTATGGACACAATGGGAATACACCCGGGACCTGGATTTCCTCCGTCATACAGCCTACCCTCTCTTGAAGGGAAATGCCCGGTTCCTGCTAAGCTATATGTGCATAGATCCCAACACAGGATATCTTGTTACAGGCCCAAGCATCTCACCCGAGAACTCTTTCGGCTATGAGGGCCAAACCCACAGTGCCAGTATGATGCCGACAGTGGATTTGGTACTTGCACGTGAAGTATTTCAGGATTGTCTCAGGAGCACAGAACTTTTAAATACAGATGCTGCATTCGCAGATTCACTGCGTAAGGTATTAAGCCTGCTGCCCCCATTGCGCATAAATAAATACGGAGGAGTGCGTGAATGGTTAGAGGACTACGACGATGTGAACGTAAACCATAGGCACACCAGCCATCTTTTGGCACTCTATCCCTATTACCAGATTACTACACAGAACACGCCCGAGCTGGCAAAGGCAGCCTACAATACCTTAGAACGCCGTCTTACAGCCCAGGGATGGGAAGATGTGGAGTGGAGCCGTGCATGGGCTATCTGCTATTTTGCCAGACTCCGTCACAGTCAGGAAGCCTATAACAGCATCAATCAACTCATAGGAAAACTTTCACGCGAAAACCTGTTTACCGTTTCTCCAAAGGGAATTGCTGGAGCTCCCTGGGATATCTTTGCCATAGACGGAAATATGGCTGGGGCTGCAGGTATGGCAGAAATGTTGGTCCAGTCACATGCCGGATACATAGAATTCCTGCCCACCCTTCCAATAGCGTGGGACGAAGGGCAGTTCACGGGTCTTTGCGTTCGTGGAGGTGCTGAGGTTTCTGCCAAATGGGCTTCAGGGAAAGTGCTTAATGCCAGCCTGAAAGCCACCAGCAACGGCGAATTCAAAATTAAAATCCCAGACGGATTACAAATAATAAAGGTAAACGGGAAGAAGATGAAAGGTTACACGAACGATATTTTCCGTGTAACCTTACATAAGGGAGATGTAGTAACATTCAGTTAAGGTCTGACCACCTTTTTCCCGTTGATGATGTAGATACCCCTTTTTGGTTGAGAGTTGAGAGTTGAGGGTTTAGGGTTAATTTTACGGCCTGTCAGGTCATAAACGGCATCAGCCGATTCTTCGTTCATCACTCTTAATTCTTCATTTAAAGAAGTTTCGGAATCAATGGCATGGTATTTCAGCACAAAGTCAGTGGCGCACCACCAACCCTCGCGATTGTCGCTGGTGGCAGTGGCGTTGCCGAAGGAGTGCCATTTGCCTTTGACGGCCCCCGTTTTGGAACCGACGAAGCCAACGGTAAGCGAGCCGCCAGCCTCCACATAGACAGGAGTGGTATTCAAGGTGTCCCAGACATCAGAAACGGGCAAATCGAAGAAATCCTTACTGAGTGAGGGCGAAACCACCTCTACCCCACTGCTACGGAGATAAGCGTGCTGGTCGGAAATACAGAAATGCTCCGTGGTAGCCTTGCACTCCAACTGGTAGTAACCTTCGGGCAGGTTGGTGAGTGTCTGGTTGATTTCCATCGTGGCACCCTTGTCGGTGGTACTCCACCAGGCATTCCAACAGGTCTTGCCGAACTTGGTAGCTGTGCGCTGGTCGCCATCCTTATAGGTTCCCTGCTTCACCTGCCAGCCATCCGACTTCTCGTTGGCAAACGAAGGCGTCCTGGGTTGCTTGCCGGAGCGGGTGAAAGCGAGGTATTTGTCCATCAACTCCTGCAACTGGTTGACAGATGTAATCACCTCCGCACAGGTCTGAGCCTCATCTGCCTTATCCAGGAGGGCCAGCATCTCATTATAGGATGGGCACGGTTTCTGCTCAACAGCCCTTAGAGTAGTTTGCAGGACTTTAGCCTGTTTCTTCTTATCTATAGCTTGTAAATGCTCGGCCAGTGCTGATTCTGCTTCATGTATATCCGTAACAGCAGACATACGCTCCGTCAAATCATCATTCAGAACCGGATATTCCGTATTATATGCCTGCTGCGCTTCAGCTCTGAGACGTGCCTTCTCCACTCCATCAGCTATGGCAGCCTCACGGGTTGGAAAAAGCTGACGCAGTTGCACATCATCTATCTGCGCCTTAGCTGCTAACGAATAACAGGAAAGGATGCCATGAGTATATGTTTCGGTATTGAAAAGGAAGGTGTTTGCATGCCATTCGCTATTGTTGACTGCTTTTGCTACCTCTTTTCCCATACTCGTACCATTGGCTGAGAGATATAACCTGATATAGTTACCGCCATTTTTTGCTGCTATGCGAAAGATATAATTTTGTCCTTCCAGCAATGTAACTGTCGTCTTGACAGAAGCGACATTGGCCGCTGTTCCATTTAAATGAGACTGCAAATAAGCACCGCCATGAAAGCCGCCATCACCCACAACCTGGAACTGGGGCTCAGCCAAAGGTTTACCGTTTCCGTTAGTCCAAGTGGTGAAACCAAGGTCGAATCCGCCATTGGGGAATACATTACCACCGGCGTAATAGAGTTGACCGTCAATTTCAAAGGCATCGCCTAATTCCAACTCGTCATACGTATAGTATTCCTTTCCATTAAGGTCGATAAGGTGAATGCGATACAGAATACTTTCGTCATCGTTGTCAATATCGTAAGTATAAGTTGATGCCGTCTCTTTCTGTGCAATAGTGTCCAATACCACCCACATGCCTCGTTCATCCTTCATCTGCAACTCCATCAGCTGGTTATACTCTCCGTTGGAATCGTACCACGAAAGACGTGTCTTGCCCGCCGAGAACACTTTCTGCGTGAACTTCGACGGACCATGTTGCGGAGGCGTAGTAGGTACAAAGTCATACTTGCCGTTATAGCCGACCCCAGATACAATGCCGGCATAGTACTTTCCCGCATCTGTCAGAGAACCGTTTTTATAAAGCTTAGAAGGGTCGCGCTCCTCGTTCCAATAATAATAACGCTCTATGCAGTCGTTGTTGTTCAGCACAGGACAGATACGCTTCAGCGCCTCAGCATTCTGAGCTTCTGTGATACCGCTGGCAAAAGCTCCGTTTTTGTTCCATGAAGCACCCCATACCCATTCTGAAATCCATACGGGACGTCCCGTTGCATTGGTCCAGTTCTTGATTGTGCCGAAATTACTCTCGGGCCAGTAACAGTGCAGGTCTATGATATCGCAACGCCAACCACGGGCATCGATACTGTCAATGAAGCGTTTTATATAACCCGTTCCGTTAGTATAATCGCTCCCATCCCACGACGAGGGTGAGCAGAGGCGCATACCCGTAGCCATCAGGTCTTCCCAGTTGGCCAACACAGCATCCACATCTTCGGTCTTGCCCTTAGGATCATCTGCCGTATTCATAGGTTCGTTGTTGGTCTTCATGTGTGGTGATGTTGTACATAAACCCAGCGAAGAGGGCGAAGGATAGTTCTCGTAAATATGATGAGGAACGTTCTCCACATCCGGCGACATATCACTGGTTGTGCCCCACGTATAGGTACTGGTAACATTCAGTGCCGAACAGATGGTATTGTCACCGCCCCTTGCTGCCAATTGCTGCTTGCCCGTATCATACCACTTGAAGATACGGTAAGAGGTAATCTTACGGTCGAGGACAGCAGGCAGGGTAGCTACCTCTAAATCTTTATTGGCAGCAATAAAACACCTGCTATAGCCACGACCTGCAGCGAGCGTAGAGAACGTAACCATATAGCCTCTCTTCAACCTGAAAGAGCGGATACGGTTGTTCAGTTTCTTGGCAGTCAGCGTATTCATATAGCCGTTCGAATTCTCTGTACCGAAATCGCTGCAACTCTCACCTTCGAAATGCTGCTCGTCGAAAACTGTTAACGGTTTGAAATTCCTGGCATAAGGCATGATGATGCAGCCGCGATTGTAAAGCTTCACCTGGCAATTGTTGTTATTGGAGGCCCTTACGCCATTAATCTGAATCTTACTAAGCCATTTGCTGATGGCAACGGACGGTTTAACCTGCGAAAGGATAATCACGGCATGGTCTGTATTCTCTATATTTACCAATCCTTCATCAGCAAAAGGGGTAGTACTCGTAATTTGATAGTCCACATCTTCTGTCAGAGTAACAGGTTCTGTAACTTTTGAAACAGTGGTTTTCTTATTAGCTGCCATCACGCATAGCGGAAGGCAAAGCAAAAGTGATAAGATTATTTTTTTCATGTTATTGGCTTTTGTCAGGTTTTACGGTTGGTAGTTCGGGTTAGGGGTGAGGCAGATTCCTCTTAATCATTATTCCATTAATAATTCTTCCTGTATTAATAGTCTCACGTCTTGCGCTGTAATAATGCAGATTCGTCATGGTATCAACATCGGAGACTACAATATCTTTTATTCCATTTTGCTCCAGCATCCATCGGTTGGCATCTTTCAGATTGATGTGCCATCGTTCCCCATCGAAAGAGGGATACCTTCTGGCCAAACGCGACATAGGGAAACCCGCTTGTAGGAATTGTTCGTAAACCTCATCGCCCACCTCAAAACTTTCTTCCGAAATGCCAGGTCCGATGATAGCATGCAAGTCTTCTGCCCTACTCCCCATCTGCCTTAATGTCTTTTCTGCGATGCGCCCCACAGTTCCCCGCCATCCTGCATGAACAGCAGCTACAAGATACTTGCGTACATCATATATAAGAATAGGTATGCAATCTGCTGTCTTTACGGCTATGCACAATCCCTTCTCGGAGGTGATGACAGCATCGGTATCCGGCACTTCACCAAAAGTATTCACCCGTCTGACGTTTGTACTGTGCGTCTGACGGGGAATCATCAGGTGTTCTGGCCTTATTTCTAATGTTTCACCTTGCAAGCCTACTTCGCGGGCATCCACTCCAGGTTCTGTACCATGTACACCCCTCCCCACTGAGAAGGCCAATAGCCATGCAGGTGTTTCGTAAATCATTCGTCTTCCTCGTATTCAAAATCCTCAAGGTCCTCTATCTCATCCTCGTCAACGAATTCTATCTCTTCGTCCTCGCCTTCGTCTTCCATTTCAGAACGCAACCAGGCAAGGTCTTTGTTTCTGTGAACGATAGTCTCCTGCTGCGTGATAGCCTGCAGTTTGTTACTCTCGCTATTGAGAGCCAGCCAAAGGATATCCTTCAGTTCCACAAGCCCCTTGTTGGCAACGGCACTGATAAAGACATGCGGCAGATCATCCGGCAAATCTTCTGCCAGCATCTGTTGCAATTCCTCATCCAGCAAATCCGTCTTGGTAATAGCCAAGACACGCTGCTTGTCCAACAGTTCCGGATTGAAGGTTTTCACCTCGTTCAGCAGAATCTCATATTCCTTGCGGATATCATCCGTATCACCCGGCACCATAAAGAGCAACAGCGAGTTACGTTCTATATGACGCAGGAATCGAAGGCCCAGGCCCTTACCTTCTGCAGCACCTTCTATGATACCAGGAATGTCTGCCATAACGAAAGACTGGCCATCTCTGTAGGACACAATACCTAAGGAAGGCTCCAAGGTAGTGAAGGGATAGCCGGCAATCTTGGGACGGGCACTGCTCAAGGCACTTAGCAAAGTACTTTTCCCTGCATTAGGAAAGCCAACCAATCCCACATCGGCCAGGAGTTTCAGCTCCAGAATGATGGTCAGCTCACGCATGGGCTCACCAGGTTGCGCAAAACGGGGAGCCTGATTGGTGCTGGTGGCAAAATGCTTATTGCCCAAGCCGCCTCTGCCGCCCTTCAGCAGCATCACAATCTGACCGTCCTCTGTTACGTCGCAGATATATTCGCCGGTTTCAGCATTATAGACTACGGTGCCACACGGAACATCTATGTAACGGTCTTCGCCATCGGCTCCTGTGCTTCCGCTTTTGCCTCCGTTTCCACCATGAGTGGCAAAGACGTGACGTTCGTAACGCAGGTGCAACAGCGTCCAGTAGTTGTGGTTGCCACGCAGGAACACGTGACCGCCCCGACCGCCATCGCCGCCATCCGGTCCTCCGTTAGGAATATATTTGGCCCGATGCATGTGCATAGATCCGCGACCGCCCTTTCCAGAGCGGCAGCAGATCTTAACGTAATCTACAAAATTGCTTTCCATTTATATTATTTCAATGTATCAAGGAAGGCAAAGATATTGGCCAGCATCTGGTCCTTGCTGCCTTCCCATGTGAAAGTATGGCGGATGCCTTCCTTCTGGAACCAAGCAGCCAAAGGCTCTGTCTGACTATGATAAACGGCAAAACGCTTCTTGATGGTCTCCTCGTTATCATCAGCACGTCCCTGCTCGATAGCACGATTCAGCAAACGCTTCATCAGGGTGTCTTCATCGACAATCAGTTCAATCATCACACCCATCTCATGCTTACGCTCGGCCAGCATCTTCTTCAACGCCTCAGCCTGGGCAATCGTACGGGGGAAACCGTCAAAGATAACACCCTTACCGGCAGGCTGCTCGTCATAAACCTTAGCCAGAATGTCAATCATCAGCTCATCTGGAATCAGCTGACCGTTGTCGATGTAACCCTTAGCAGTCTTGCCCAATTCCGTGCCGTTCTTGATTTCGGCACGCAACACATCACCTGTACTGATATGGCCCATACCGTACTTCTCTACAATTTCATCGCTATAGGTTCCTTTACCAGAACCTGGAGCACCAAAGATAATAATATTCTTCATCTTCTTTTTTTTATTTATTTATAGTTTTACCTTAAACCTTGATTGATGGAATTTGGGTACAAAGGTACGAAAGATAATCCATAATTCATAATCCATAATTCATAATTTATATGCGAGAAGCAAAAAAATACCCTTACATCCGTTCCACATTCGTTGAAAAACATTATCTTTGCATTCAAAATAGATGATTTATGAAGCTAAGAAACATTTTAGGATTTGCTTTCTGCTTTTCCGTTTTAGGGCTGCAGGCTCAGACAGATGTAACAAATTTCGTTCCTGGAAGTACGCTCGAGGGAGTTTCTTATTTCCTTCCCAAGACGGCATTCCGCATTACCATTATATCAGAAAAGACAGTCACAAAACCTGGCGACTTCTACAAGTATGCCAACCGCTACCTACGCCTTCCCAATGTGCCGGCCGAGGAGTCTGTTTCCTGGGCTATCAAGAGCATCAGACTGGAGCCTTTTGGGGTACCCGATAAGGAGAAGGCATACAGCATAAAGATAAAGAGCAAGACCGTTGCCCCGTTAGTAGGACTGAGTTCAGACGGCATCCTGCTGAGCATCAACACCGAGGCCGAAGAGGAATTCCTGCCCGACTTGCCCGATGCCGTTCCAGCAGTAAAGCCCGAAGACCCCCGTTCATACATGACACAAGAGATGCTGGCTGCAGGCAGTACAGCTAAGATGGCAGAACTTTGCGCCGAGGAGATTTACGACCTTCGCGACAGTCGTAACGCCCTCATTAAAGGCGAAGCCGACAATACGCCTAAGGACGGAGCACAGCTACAACTTATGCTGGGACAGTTGGACAAGCAGATTTCTGCTTTGGAATCCATGTTCAAGGGCACACAACTGGTCAGCACCGAAGTTACCTCGTTCAATTTCCTCCCAAACCAGGAAACCGACAAGGAAATACTCTTCCGCTTCTCTCAGAAGTTGGGTGTAGTGGAAGATGATGATTTAGCCGGTGCTCCTGTCTATGTTAGTGTAAAATGTATGGAGTCACTACCCAAAACCGTCATGGACGAGGATACTGCCAAAAAGAAAGCCAAGATGGAGAAAGGCGTATTCTATAATGTTCCTGCTCGCACCAAGGTTAGTATCTTCAATAGCCAGCAGGAATTCTGTACTACCGAGCTCCCCATGGGGCAGTTCGGTGTTGTAGAGATTCTTGCCAACACACTTTTTGACAAGCAAGCTACCACCAAGGTAACCTTCTTCCAAAGTACAGGAGGAATCAAGGATATTATGAAGTAATTTATTCAAAGGACAGCCTCGCTACTGATGTGGTAATGTTACTTTCTAATGCTTTCCTCGAAAGGACATTCCTTAAAAGCGTCCTTCTCTATTTTCTCCAAAGTTGATGGCAAGTGAATATTCTTTAATTTGGTGCACCATGAAAATGCTCCGGAACAAATCTTCTTGACACCTTCTGGTATATTAATAGTTGTCAGGTTCTTGCAGTTATAGAAGGCGTAAGGTGCTATTTCCTCTATTGGTGCCTTAAACTGAACGGCTTGCAGATTTTCGCAACTGCTGAACGCATTTTCGCCTATTTCCGTTACAGTTGACGGAAGGGCTACCATACAGATTGATTTGTTGTTAACGAAAGCACCCTTGTCTATGGTTTTTATGCCTTCGGGCAGGGTTAAAACGATGTCAGTACACCTGCCATTGAATGCGTCGAATCCAATTTCCTCAACACCTGCTGGTATTTTTGTGGTGCGACAACCCAGGACCAGCTCCTTTCCATCCTTGGTAAGAATAGCATTGGAGCCTTCTGGCGAGATATACTTGGGATTATCCGGAGCTACGGTAAGCGTGTCAACTTCTGTACAGTTGAATAAATTATCTCCATGAATATGTTCTACTGATTTGGGAATCCTTATAGCGTGAACGGTAACACCTTCAAAACCACTGCAAAGGTCCTTTATACCTTCAACTATCCGGGTTGTCTTACAGGCAGCCAAAAGTCTGCTATCCCTTGTATCTATAATTGCATTGCAGCCTGAACGGGAATCCAGGTACTTGTTCTCCTTATCAACAACAATAGATGTAAGGCTATAACACCCTGCAAATGGATTTCCCTCTATTTTGTAAACATTCTTGGGAATGAATACGGACTCTAACGAAGTGCAGTTACGGAAGGCATCTACCCCAATAACCCGGAGTGATTCTGGCAGTTTTATTTCTTTCAGGTTACTGCAAAAGGCAAAGGCATCAAGCCTAATGACTTCTATTCCTTCGGGAACCACAAACTTCTCCAGATGTGTAAAACCTGCAAAAGCAGAAGTCCCTATCTCTTTTACAGAGGAAGGAATCGTTGTGCTTGGGCAAACTTCCTCCAAAGAATTGCGCTTAGTGTCAATAATGGCATTACAGTTGTCGCGAGAATCATAAATCTCATTCTTGGAGTCAACCACAACCTTTTTCAGGTTATTACAGTTTAGTGAAACATTATTGCCTATTTTCTTTACCGATGCAGGAAGGTAGAGAGATTCCAGATAATAGCAGCTGAGAAAGGCATTATCACCAATCTTTTCGATGCCGTCCTCTACAACAATCTCCTTGACGGAAAGAATACCCTCAAGGGCACCTCTTTTGATTTCCTTTACCCGATATGTCTTGCCATTATGTATGACTGATCCAGGAATGCGGAGCGGCTTTTTGCTGTCAAATTTGTCTGGCTTCTCATAGCCACAGACCATTACAATAGAGCTGTCTATTGGCTCAGGATTCATATCAAAAGGACTTGGGGGAATATACGAATACTCCAATCCGTTCAAGGTAAACAGCACATTCTCATCACCCATAGAAAAGGATGGAAGTGAAATGCTGAGGCTCATAAATAGAATGAGAAATAAAATTTTTGTTTTCATAATATTGGCTTTTTGTTAGTTTTTCGCTATAAAGGTACGGAGTTTTTCATGACCTTGCAAGGAAATGAGGTAAAAAAATACATGCTTACACATGCTAAACTATCATATTTAGGGAGAACAAGTAGTATGTTGAGCATTGAGAGTTTTCGCTATCAAATAACTATTTTAGGAAAAATGTTTGGCGAAATCGTTCTAATATAGTACTTTTGTGGTGAGAATGTGACAATTATAATTATGGATGCAGCTATTAAGACAGCACAAATATCATTTCCCGCAAGTGACCTTGCCTTGTTAAAGCGTTTGATTCATGGTATGGGTTGGTCAATTTCGGTGGATAATGAAGGTGAGAAAAAAGAGCAAGCCGAGAATTTTGCTCGTAAAATCTGCGTCAATGATGAAGATTATGAAGAGATGAATGCGCATAGATTTTACCTTCATGAGACTCCTGCAATCAAATCTTTTGCGACAGAAAAAGAAGAAGTCGCATATTATGATTCAATAAATGAAGATGCCTTTATGAGTGTTGCAGAAACAGAGGAACTGCTTGGCAAATGGAAAAATGCTTAATCAAATATTGGTATAGTTCCCGTACGCTATACGTTGTTGATATTGTCTTTACTGACATGCATTCTCCTCGCTTTTTCTAAACAATTTATCAGAACCATACCCTTATTTTTTTATAAAATCATAAAAACAGCCTACATGCCTACATAAAAACGCTGGGAAATGCGATGGCTGTCGCGTTTTCATTACCTAAAAGCCTACATAAAGCCTACATAAAGCCTACATGATGCCTACATGCTTTTGGGTGTTTACAGGGTGGAAGCAATATTAGAGCAACGCATTTGCAAGTTTAATGCTTCTTACCAGAAAAGAAATTCTCTAGAGAATTTTGTTGTTCCCCCGTGTAATAGCAATTGTTTTGTAAGTTACCTGGCAGAAAATTCTCTAGAGAATTTCAGAACGAACATTAAGAAGACTTTTTGCAAACAGACAAGCTAAT
>CADCIP010000007.1 GCA_902801485.1 uncultured Bacteroidales bacterium
GACTATTACATTGACAAAGTAACAAAATAAGCTCTGCTTATCTCTAACAAGAAAAAGGCATCCATGCGTATGGGTGCCTTTTTTCTGTTTCCCCCTTTTGAACCATGACTTAACCATGAGGTAACCATGAGGTACTCCTGACGTGTTTGGTTAAGGGTTTATGGTTCAGGGTTAAGGGTTCACGATTAGCGGTCTTTATTGAATTGAGAATTGAAAATTAGACTTTAGGCTTTAGACTTTAGCCTTCGCTAACTGCTAACCGATAAACAAACGAAAACTGTCAACTCTAAACTAAAGAACTGCTCTAAACTATCAACTCTAAACTCTAAACTTTATTCAATAACCATTTCCTTTTTTCTTGTGGGATTGGGTGAAAAGTTGTAATTTTGCCATCAAAGATTATACAAATATGATTAATACCGTTAAAACGTCTTTTTTCCTGCTGCTTGTCCTTGTCCTTAGTGCTTGCAATGACAGCCGCAAGTTGGAAACCATCCGTCAGGCAGAAATGCTGATGCAGGAGCAGCCGGACAGCGCGTTACGCGTGTTGCAAACCATCAATCGTCATTCACTCCATGGCGAGCCCCTTGCCCGCTATGCCCTTATCTATTCCATAGCGCAGGACAAGAGCGGACAGGATGTTACCAACGATTCCCTGCTCCGCATCGCCCATGAGTACTACAGCCAGCACCCGGATGATTCCCTCTATGCCCGCAGCCAGTATTATATGGGTAAATATCTGTGGCTTACAGCGCAGACTGATAGTGCCTACGCATGTTTGTTAAAGGCAAAAAACACTTCAGAGGAAGAAAGGGATTATTATACTGCTTATCTGGCAACAGACAGGATGCGCAGGATAGCAGAAGTTTCGGATAGTGCATTATGTTTGAAGCTTGCGAAAGAAGCGTACCATTTCTATGTAAAGCATGGGGGTACCAATCCTGCAAATGAATCCTATCTTTTGATTGGTATAGGTGAAAGTTATCGAAGGCGTAGAGATAGTGATTCTACCTTATATTATTATAATAAGGCACTTGACAAGGCTACACTTTCAGGAGACTCAATAGCTATTGGTTCTGTTATTCAAAATATAGCCTTTCATTTCTTGCACTATAAACAATATGATACAGCATTAGATTATGCAAATAAATCTCTAAGCTATCAAAAAACATTCAACAAGTCTCTATTAAAACTAATGGCACTCTGCTACATTCAAAAATCTGAATATGAAGTAGCTCAGCAATATATCAACGCATTGCCCTCAAACGCTTCCAAAGAAGATCAGTTAGTGAAGTTAGGCATGTTGCATAGACTCTGTGCTAAAACAGGAGATGCTGACGCTACTCAGGAGTATTTCGATTCTGCCTGCAATGTTGCTGCAGATATGTACCTTTCTACCCTGAAAGAAAAACTGGAACTTCATCGCAAAAACCTGCATGAAGCATTGGAACGACAACGAGTAGAATATCAGCGAACGATATTTGTTATATGTTTCCTCTTTTCTGTTGCCCTGATAATTCTTATTTCATGGCTCTTTATCAAATACCATCGAGCCAAGAAAGCTGAAATAGAACACCAGAAGATTCAAAACAGAAGTTTAGAGGAGTTGAATAAGAAAGAAGAGGAACGTTTCCGTGCTGAAAAGGCACGGCTTCTGGCAGAGGAGGCTATGCTTCGCAAGGAAAAAGAGCAGAAAGAGCAGATTATGGAGCGAACCCGTTTCTATGTAAAGAGTATGGTGAGCATTCTTCGAGAGGTGGAACAATACAGAACAGAGCAGAAAAAACAAAAAGAAAAAGATAAACAAAACAATTACAATAGCAAGAATGACCATAAAGAGGAAGCCCGCTTGGAATTGAAGTTGGATGATAAGGCCTGGGCAGAAATACAGGCTTATCTGGAGGTCTGTGAAGGTTCCTTTGTAACTCGTTTCAAAGAAAAATACCCAGACATCTCCGATAGTGACTTCCGGCTTTGTATGCTTTTACGCTGTGGTTTCAGTAATCCAGAGTTAGAGCAAGTATATTCAATTGCTGCGCAATCCGTGAAGACCAGACAACTATTCCTGAAAGACAAGTTAGGACTTGAAGATAAAACCATATCTCTTAGGCA
This sequence comes from uncultured Bacteroidales bacterium, assembly GCA_902801485.1. GTDB lineage: Bacteria > Bacteroidota > Bacteroidia > Bacteroidales > Bacteroidaceae > Physcousia. The sequence continues at coordinate 2,113 of CADCIP010000007.1, forward strand.
ATATATCAAGCAATTTTAACCCCATTAAGGTCACCTTATTATACGTGTAAATACAAATTAATACCCCAAACTCAATAGAGGTGTGTAAATTAACCGTTTAAAATTCAGTGTGTTTTGCTGGACTTTAAACGGTTTTCTATTAATAAATTGTTAATACCGTAATTATTTGGAAGAAATATATTAATAACCGTACCTTTGCAGCGACAAAAAAACTACAACTAACTAAAACTAAAAACAAATGAAAGTAAAAGTAATTTTATTAGCTCTGTTAATGAGCATGGGTACAGTACTTCCATCCTATTCAATGGATGATGAAAATGTGGTTATTATATTAACGGAAATCAATGATAATCCTGCGGGCCCACGTTCAGGCGTACCTATTACAGCCAGTCTTGACGAAGGTATTATCACCACAGAGTCGAACACCTATTCTGGTACTGTTTCAGTAGTCATTAAGGATGAAGATGGTGATACGGTGCTTTCTACAGCGGAGAACGTTTCTGCAAACTCCCAGTTTACCACCAACATCAGCAGCCTGGCAGATGGATCTTACACCATTTACTACACCTTAGGCGATATCGTTTATTACGGTGTATTCGAGAAAAATTAATTTGGAGGTGGGTAGTTATTAACAATATTCATTATCTTTGCAAAAAAAATCTGTTATGTGTAGGAAATTATTCTTAAGCTTCGTTGTTATTGCTTTGGCCTCGTGTTCTGACACTTTTCAAGATGATTTAACAATCAAAATGGCAGAAACAAAGAAAATGCCAACCACCGATACTCATTTTGTGAGTTATTCTGATGTCGCAGCGTTAACAAAAGCCGAAAGTACATCAACAAGAGCATCTTCTAATGCAACAGCAGAAATTAAATGTATTACCGGTAATAAAACCAACGATACACTCCTATATGTATGCCAGAAACAGGAAGGTGGCTGGACAGTCTATTCTTCCGACACACGCGTTCCTGCAATAGTTGCACAAAGCGACGGAGGGTCTTTTGATGACCTCATGAAGATTGAGGGTGCCAAGTTGTGGATTCAGTCAATGGCAGACGATATGGCGGCTATAAGACAGCTTGATGATGACAAGTTGAATTTCACCCGCGGAGAGATTGAGAACAACAAAGCATTTTGGGAATCAATCACTTCGCCTGATGAATTTGTAAAGAAGATGCTGAAAGAATCAGCAACTCGAGGGGGAGTGTTTGATTCTCTGGCTATTTTAGAGCCCATTATTCCTGGACATTATGAATATAGCTTTACTGATTCATATACACAAGTTTACGATTCAATACCAAGACTGACTGAGACAGATTGGTATCAAGGATTTCCATATAATTACTATTGTCCTACTACAACCGATGGCTCTGGATTGAATGCCCCTGCCGGTTGTGTTGCGATTGCAGGGGCGCAAATGCTGTATTATTTACATGATAAACTGCAGGTGCCACAATATGCTCCTTCTCAAGCATATTGTAATGGAGATATAAACTATTACACCTGGGATCAAACCGATCCGTCATCTACTATCTGGAACAGCATGAATAATTATGGTTCCACAGCAGCAGCCCCATTAATAGCAAATGTGGGAAAACTTGTTGATATGGTTTATGGAAATGATGGTTCAGATGCACATGCAAATAAGTTGGTAGAGGACGTTTTCGAAGAATATGGAATATCATGTGTTTATGCGGGTAATTATAGTAATAATATTGCGCAATTACGTATAAGCTTGTTAAACGATATGCCTGTCATTCTTTCTGCAAGATCTTTGACTGCAGGTTATGCTCATACGTTTATAGCAGACAGATATAAGCGTACTCGTACCGTTACCAGACGCCACTACGAATGGGTTTATGAAAATCTTACTCCGCCATATACGCCAGTACCTGCTGTTCCCCCGTACATCGAATATTCATATTCTTCTCCCATTATCAGTATGATTGGATTTAATTGGGGAGAAATGAATACATATTATAATAACAACGGATGGTTTAGTTTAACCGGAGACTGGATAGTCGGGGATGAAGGTGGCGTTCCATGTAACTGGAACGTATCCAGAAACATGATATATGGTTTTTCCCCAATAGACAATAATAGCAACTAAAATAAAATTTACGATTATGAAGCATTATTACTCTTCATTCTTGTGTGTTCTTTCTAGCATAATTATGTGTTCTTGTCAAAGTGATGAATCTGTTCCCGCGAGATATTGGGGAGGAGATGCAAAGGGACTCCTCGGGAACGGAGGACAAATATCTGCTATTTCCTTATATTGTATAGAGAAATACAATTCACATGTTGGTGAACCTCATTATGAGTATAATCCCAGGGTAAAGACATTGAACAATTATTCTGATTTTTACTTGCAGTTGGAACTCTATATAAATCCTAGCCTTTATTTTCAATCAGACGATTCTGTTGAAATGGGCATGGTAGGGAAATATGAGGAAGACTACTATAAGACAAAATCACAGTTCATGGTGGAAGAATATGATAAGTGGAAGCATGAAACCAAACGCCTGATAGAATGGCCGGTTTTTGCATCTGCATATGTCAATGGTGAAGTTTCTATAGTTTGTAACAAAATGCTTTTTGGAGAAGAGCCAGGTACGAATTTGGATAAGTACTTTAATGTGAATAGGTATTATGGTGTACATGACATGTTCGTGGAAAATGCAGGATTTAATTGTTTGCCAATAGGCATAGAAAACCCAAGAATGCTGTATAATTTCGGAGAAGAGATTCCCCATGATATGGATAAGTTCTTTATTAAAGGGACTTGGCTGCAATCCAAGTACTATCTTCAATTCAAGGAACTGCCAACGGAGAAATACGATGATTTGACGCTGACTGTTACCTTCCCCATGATCCGTGAACATGTAAGGGACTATGCCGTAGCAAAATACAGGGGTGAGGCTATCACTAAAGCAAAACTCACAGAAGATGTCTTCAAGGCTGATTGCCAGATAAAATTCGAGTGGGAGTAAAACTCTTCGCCGTTTATTACGGTGAATTCGAGAAAAATTGATAGTTTGTTAACGCTTAAATGACTAAGATTATGAAAAAAGTTTATTTGTTTTTATTAGCAATTTGCGTGTGTGTAACAAATGTTTATTCACAACTTCTGGTAGATTCTACAGGATATGTTGGTGTCGGAATGACAGAAGACGTTTTTGCATATGAAATGGATAGTGTAATACATTCCCCTTTTGCTGTTTGTACTGTCGGAATTCCAGAAGCTATTGCAAATTTCCAAAGTTCAGACAGACAATATACTTTAACTGCTTGTACAGAAAGGGCAAATCAGCAAGGTAATGGAACTGCTGTATGGGGTGTTAGCTATGTTCATAATGGTAATTCCGAGGGATTGGTGGGTGTCGGCATGACAAATTCTAATACAAGCCCGAAATTTTCCATTGGAGTAAGAGGCGAAGTGACTGGAGGATATAACTCTATTGGGGTCTTTGGAGGAAAATTTGACAGCATGGTAAATAACAATTATGCGGGTATATATGGAACGACAAATGTAAGCGGTCCTACTTTCCAATATCCAGGCTCTTATGCAGGATATTTTGTCGGAACGGTACGTGCCACGGGTCCCATGTATGCACAGGCATTTTACACCCCTTCAGCCAATCCAACAGGGGGAAACAACAATGAAAACACATCTGTTAGTTTGATTGGTGAGGAAGAAAATGTGACGGACAAACTCCGCAATGTCTCTTCGTTTGAGTTACAACATACTGAGCAGGCAACAGCAACAAAACAGACAAACCCCGCTGACGAGTTCCTGAAAGGAAGAAATATCCAGGACCTTACTAAGAAGGAATTGCATCAACTTGATTCTATTTGCATGAACACCCCTGCAGAAAAAAACGATCCTCTAGCCTCAGTCAATTACGGATTAGATGCAGAACAGCTTAAGCTGTATTCCCCAAACTTGTGCAGCAAGACAAAGAGGGAAACTACAGTATCAACTACGTAGAGATGGTGCCTTTGTTGGTAAAGGGTATGAACGAGATGTCTGCAAAGATAGAAACGCTGGAGCAGCAGTTAGAAGTTGAGAAGCAGGCTAAGAGGGTTAAATCAGAGACTACAGGGATTGAGAATAATGTTTCGGATATAGATATGGTCAGAATGGACCAGAATAAGCCAAACCCGTTTAGCGAAAGCACAGTTATTGGTCTTAACATCCCAGAAAAGACACAGAAAGCCAATATCTTTATCTATGACCTCAGTGGCAAGCAGATACAGAATGTTCCTGTTGCAGAACGTGGTGAAACAAACATTACTGTCTATGCCAGTGAGCTTGGTGCAGGCATGTACATTTATACACTTGTAGTTGATGGAAAGGTGGTTGTTACAAGGAAAATGATTGTTGAGAAGTAATCGTAAAATTGTATGTTATGCGATATATTAAACTCATATTATCCCTCTTTGGGTTCTGTGCATTTACTAATATATGGGCACAGTTAAGTACATACGAGAAGCCTGTCAGCTTTGGGAGGGAAGCAGAATTGCGCGTTAGCCGCAGAAGTGCAAACCCCTCTGTGACTATGCCGCAACTGGATAATGCTAAGATTGCAAGAATTGAAGCGGCGAGAAAGGAACGGCCGGAACTGGCACTTTTTGGATATGTCCATAACGTAAGCTATAATCTAACTAATTCGGGAACATGGTATAACCTTTCTAACGTGAGTGTAGAGGCCGGTGGCAAACTGATCATGGATGGTGGTAAACTTACAAATGCAAAGCTTGATTTTAAGCCTGGGTCAACCCTTCGTATAATAAATAACGGAATCATAGAAACGCGAAATGGATTCAAAGCATCTGTAGGAGTGAAAGTGGACATCAGTCACGGAAAGATATTGTAAAAATACAATTAATTTCTTTCTGTCAATTAAAGGAATTTTATATTTTTGCAAATAGTTAGTGTGAAACGATAATAGAAAAATCATGAAACATCTTATTGTAACCCTATTTCCCCTCGTGTTCTGTACCACGCTTTTGGCCTATAACGCTGAGATTGACGGGATATATTATAATTTCTCTGGCGATGAAGCCACGGTGATATCTTGGCCTCTTGATGGTGGTAAAACATATTCTGGCTCTATTGTTATTCCTGAATCTGTTGTTTATAATGAAAAGTCATATAACGTCACCAGCATAGGTATGCAAGCTTTTCGGGGGTGCAGTGGCCTAATTTCTGTCAATATTCCTGAAAGCGTAACAAGCATCGGAGGAGGAGCGTTCAGGGGATGTAGTTGCTTGAATACAATAAATATGGGGACAAATGTGGAAAGAATTTACAGAGATGCCTTCATCGGAACTCCTTGGTATGACAACCTTCCAGATGGTATGGTTTACGTTGGAAAAGTAGCCTATAAATACAAAGGTGAAATGCCAGAGGGAACTCATTACTCTGTCAAGGAGGGGATATCTTCGATTTCGGAAGATGCTTTCTGGGGTTGTAGTGGTTTGACATCCATAACTATTCCTGAGAGCGTAACCAGAATCGAAGAGTACACTTTCTATGAATGTCCTAATTTGGTTTCTGTCAATCTTCCTGAGAATATGACTTCTATTGAAGGGTATGCCTTCTTTCATTGCAGTACTCTTAGTTTCATTAATATTCCGAAAGGTGTTACACGTATTGGGAGTCACGCATTCTCTAAATGTAGTTCTTTGGCCTCTTTCAATATTCCAGAAGGATCTAGGGGTATAGAAAAAGCCGCTTTTGCTGGTTGTAGCAATCTGAAGACGGTGGTTATACCCGAAAGTGTCATCTACATTGAATGGTTTGGATTCTCTGGCTGTACTGGCCTGAGTTCTATAGTATGTAATGCAAAAAATCCACCTTCCGTCGGTCAGTTTGGCTTTGACGGAGTTGACAAGCAAAACTGCAAGCTATATGTTCTTAAAGGCTGTGAAGAGGCTTACAGAAATGCTGAAGAATGGCAGAACTTCAATATCATAGAAATGGGGACAGGAATTGGTGAAGTGAAAAGTGAAGACCCCCTAACCCCCTTTAGAGGGAATGAAAAATGTGAAGATGCAGTTTATGACCTCTCTGGGCGCAAGGTTAATTTTCAATTTTCAACTTTCAACTCTCAATTCAGGAAGAAGGGCTTGTACATCCAAAATGGGAAAAAGGTGGTGAAGATGTAAGAAGGCTGATGTATGAGGGCTGATGTATGAGGGCTGATGTATGAGGGCTGATGTATGAGGGCACTTACGGTTAAGGGTTAGATATGTCTGATGGCTGAGGGAAGATGTCTGACGGCAAGGTGGTTGTGACAAGGAGAATGATTGTTGAGAAGTAAATAAGAAAAAATTGTATGTTATGCGATATATTAAACTCATATTATCCCTCTTTGGGTTCTGTGCATTTACTAATATATGGGCACAGTTAAGTACCAACGAGAAGCCTGTTAGCTTTGGGAGGGAAGCAGAATTGTGTGTTAGCCAAAGAAGTGATAGTCCTACCGTTACTGTACCTCGCTTGACTAATAACCAGCTAAATAGAGTTGAAGCAAGATTGAACGACCCGGAAGAACCTACTGTCGCCGGATATGGAATCAAAGTTGATTGGAATCTTAACAATTCTGGTACATGGTATAATCTCCCTAATGGAGATAAATTGTGGCGGTTGAATATTTCCTGTCCCGAAGGCAGGTATATACTTCTCTATTATGACAAATTCTGGCTTCCTGATGAAGGTGAACTATATTTATATTCAGTAGATAGCACGCAGGTGTTGGGCGCTTTTACTTCAAGAAATAACAAAGGAGATAATGTTCACCTCCGCCGCTTTGCAACAGGATTGATAAGGGGGAAAGATGCCGTATTGGAATACTATCAGCCCAATGGAGTTGCCGCAGATGCTATAATATCAATATGCAATGTTGTATATGGTGGCGGCAACTTTGGTTTCAATAAATCAGATAATACTTTGGTCAACATTAATTGTGACGAAGGGTATTACTGGAGAGGTGAACAAAAAGCCGTGGCACGTATTATGCTCAGGGAAGTTGAACGCGAGGACACCACATTAGTCTATGTTAAACCTGGTACTGGTTCTTTAATTTCAACATCGAATCCACGAGGTGAGCCATACTTTTTAACCGCTTATCATTGTTTGCCAGAATATAAAAAAGCTTATAATTATGGATTGACTGACAGTATTATGGATGATGCATTGTTCTTTTGGAAATATGAGATGCCTGGTTGCGAAAGAGATACGATAGAGCCCCCCCTATATTGTACGGCTGGGGCAGATATTGTTTCTGCTTACGATACTTATGCAGATTTTGCCCTACTACGGCTTAAAGAAGACCCCAACGATTTATCCAATTACATACCATACTATTTGGGATGGGACAATTCTTATCAGCCTGATACGGCCAGGGTATGTATTCATCATCCCATGTTAGATGTTAAGAAGATATCTACCGTTGATGCTGACATCGGGATGATTTCCACGAGTTACAATTCCGATTATGGTGAACCCAATAATGGTGATCATTGGAGAGTATGTTGGAAGTCAACAGTGCATGGTAACGGAGGAACACAGGCGGGTTCATCAGGTGCTCCTTTATTAAATGCTAGTCATAAAGTTATTGGTCAACTCCATGGATCTTGTGCAGATTGTAATCTATATTTTGGCCCTGATTGGTTTGGGAGATTATGTAAATCATGGAACAACTATAACACAAATAATGCTTTGAAGCCATGGCTTGACCTGCATGAACAAGGAACTGGCGACACAGATAGTATGGAGGGTACGCTTTACGTGTCTAAGCCTTGTATATTAACAAGAAACGAATATATATATGGCAACATACTTATTACAGAAACGGGGCAGTTGACAATCACTGGTAATATAGAATCAAGCGGAGTTTGTCCTTTGTTAGTAGAAGCCGGAGGAAAGCTAATCATTGATGGTGGTAAACTATCGAATGTTAATCTTGAACTTAAGCCAGGAGCAACCTTACGTATTTTGAATGGTGGAATCATAGAAACCCAAAATGGATTCACAGCACCTGTCGGAGTAGTCGTTGATATCAGCCACGGAAAGATATTGTGAAGTATTGAAATATAACGGAACCAAAGAAATTATGAAACATCTCATTTTAACCCTATTCTTCATCATGGTTGGCAACACCTCTATGTTGGCTTATGACGCAGAGATTGACGGGATATATTACAATCTTTCTGGTGATGAAGCCGAAGTAACATATAAAACAGAGAATGCCGAAGACAATTATGCTGGTGATGTGGTTATACCAGAATCAGTAACATACATGGACAAAGAGTATCGTGTAACAAGTATTGGCCGTAAAGCTTTTTTTTATTGCAAAGACAAAGTATTCGTTACAATCCCAAAGAGTGTGAATGTAATTGGATTTCTTGCTTTTGGCGGTTGTAGTGGTTTGACGTCCATTATTATTCCGGAGGGGGTAAAAAGTCTTGGGCAAGCAGCCTTTGGCGCTTGTGATAATTTGGTTTCCATCGATTTGCCTGAGAGTCTGACAAGTCTTGATTCTGAGACCTTCTATGGCTGTAAATCTCTTGTTTCCATCAATATACCAGAAGGTGTTAAGAGAATAAATGGCGATACATTCTTGGGTTGTTCCAGCTTATCTTCTGTTACACTTTCAGAAAGTGTGAAGTTTATAGGTACAGGCGCTTTTATGTCCTGTACTTCTCTGACGAAAATTATAATCCCTGACGGTGTAGAAGGAATACATGAAAGAGTTTTTGAAGGATGCAAGAACTTAAAGAGTATTACCCTTTCAAAGAATTTGGCTCATCTTGGCCAAGATGCTTTTTATAAGTGTTCAAACCTGACAGAGATAATATGTAAAGCACAAAATCCTCCCGCAACTAGATATATAGATAAGGTGGCGATTGACCGTCCTGGTGGAGTTTTTTATGGCGTGGATAAACAGGATTGCAAACTATACGTTCCCAAGGGATGCGAAGAGGCATACAGAGCATCTGATTTATGGAAGGATTTCAATATCGTGGAAATGGAAATGGGAATCAGTGAAATGAAAAATGAAAGAGTGAAAAGTGAAGATTATGGTGATGCTACTTATGACCTCTCTGGGCGTAAAGTTAATTCTCAATTTTCAACTTTCAACTCTCAATTCAGGAAGAAGGGCTTGTACATCCAAAATGGGAAAAAGGTTGCGGTAAAGTGATGTATGATGTATGAGGGCTGATGTATGAGGGCTGATGTCTGGGGAATAAACCAAAGAGATAGGGTTAACGGGTTGTTCGGATAGGGTTAACGAGTTGTTCGGATAATCCTTTAGGGGGGTAAGGGATTATCTGAACGAGTCGTGGAGATAAGGGGAATAGCTCGTTCAGCCTATCTCGATGAATCAAAGGTGACAGGCCTTGGTTGGTTCAGGGTAAATGGTTAAGGGTTCACGATGTCTGATGTCTGAGGGCTGAAGGCTGGACAACTAAAAAAAGAGGGCCTTGGAATGGGCCCTCTCTAATTTATTATCTTGTAACTCGTTCTGAGATTAGATCTCTGAGAAGTACTTGATAGTACGAACCATCTGAGAAGTGTAGCTGTTCTCGTTGTCATACCAAGAAACAACCTGTACCTGATATGTATCGTCGTCGATCTTGCTAACCATTGTCTGAGTAGCATCGAACAGAGAACCGAACTTCATACCGATGATATCGCTTGATACGATCTCGTCCTCGGTATAACCGTAAGACTCGGTCTGAGCTGCCTTCATAGCAGCGTTGATGCCTTCCTTAGTAACATCCTTACCCTTAACTACAGCAACCAGGATAGTGGTAGAACCAGTAGGAGTGGGAACGCGCTGTGCAGAACCGATGAGCTTACCGTTCAACTCGGGAATAACCAAACCGATAGCCTTAGCAGCACCTGTTGAGTTAGGAACGATGTTGCAAGCACCGGCACGGCTACGACGGAGGTCACCCTTGCGCTGAGGACCGTCGAGAATCATCTGGTCGCCAGTGTAAGCGTGGATAGTGCTCATGATACCGCTCTGGATAGGAGCGTAAGCATTAAGGGCAGCAGCCATAGGAGCCAAGCAGTTAGTTGTACAAGAAGCAGCAGAGATGATCTTATCGTCAGCTGTCAGAGTCTTGTGGTTTACGTTGTAAACGATAGTAGGCAGATCGTTACCTGCAGGAGCAGAGATAACAACCTTCTTGGCACCAGCTACGAGGTGAGCAGAAGCCTTCTCCTTAGAAGTATAGAAACCTGTGCACTCCAAAACAACGTCTACGTCGTTAGCAGCCCAAGGACACTTTGTAGCATCAGCTTCCTTAGAGATCTTAATCTCCTTACCGTCAACGATGATAGAATCCTCTGTAGCCTCTACAGTGTGCTTACCCTCGCCGAACTTGCCAGCGAAACCACCCTGAGCAGTATCATACTTCAGAAGGTGAGCCAACATCTTGGGGCTTGTCAAATCGTTGATAGCAACTACTTCGTAACCCTCTGCTTCAAACATCTGACGGAATGCCAGACGACCAATACGGCCAAAACCGTTAATAGCAACTTTTGTCATTTTCTGTTAATTTTAAAATTGATTATAGTAAAACTAAATTCGCTTTTTATATTATCCACAGTTACAATAATGAGCAGACTTACATGCCACAATTACAAAGGCCAAAAGCATCAAAATAGATACGTAAATAACTCTTTTCATTACTTTTTCTTGAAATTTGGTGCAAAATTACAATTTTCTTTTTAATTTAGCACCCGAAAACCAATAAATTTTCAAGTATTATGTCATTTATTCAAGATTTCAAGGCCTTTGCACTTAAAGGCAACGTTGTGGACATGGCTGTCGGTGTTATCATCGGCGGTGCTTTTGGTAAAATTGTTACCAGTGTTGTTAATAACATTATTATGCCTCCCGTAGGTGTTCTTACTGGTGGTGTTGATTTTACAGACCTGAAGGTTACACTAAAGGAAGCTGTTGTAGAAGGAGAGAATGTTGTGTCTGAGGCAGTGACCCTGAACTACGGCCAGTTTATTCAGGATGTTGTGGATTTCCTGATTATTGCATTCTGTATCTTCCTTATGATTAAGGGCATTGCCAAATTAACACGCAAGAAGGAGGAAGAAGCTGCTGCTGAACCCGCTCCAGAACCAGAACCCAGTGCAGAAGAGAAGTTGCTTACAGAAATCCGTGATTTACTGAAAAACAAGTAAGGTTTCAGGTTAGAAAACGACCACTTATTGATAGTTGACGTTATCGTTGACGTTGACGTTAACGTTTAAAAAAGATTAGATGATAAAGAATTTAACCATATCAGCCCTGTTGTTGTTTTCTGCAACAACAGGGCTTGCTCAAGGTGAGAGTACACTTTATAAAACCATCAAGGAGAACTACGAAAACAAGGCTGACTCTATGGTCAATGCCTTCATAGAATCGTTTATGATTAAGAACAAAGGCGTCTTCAATGATATGTATCAGAAGTACGCCTTTAATGCTTATTGGACTCAGGCGCATGCCATGGATGTAATTGTCTATTGCTACGAGCGGCATAAAGATGACAATAAGGCTCTTGCCAACAAATACAAGAACTATATGTCTCTCTGGTACAGCAACAAGGCCAACAATTACGCTGGGGCAGGAACTTCGGACGGCACCTATAAGATGTTCGAGAATCCTTTTACCGATGATATGTGCTGGATTACCCTTACCTTACTGCACATGAACGAAGCAACAGGTACAACAAAATATTACACGGCTGCAAGAGGTATCTTTGACAACTATATCATCAAGCGGGCAAAAGAAGATGAGGAAACAGGCGGTCTGTGGCTTCCGTGGAACACGAACGGTGACGGCAACGGGCCAAATGCATGTACTCAGTCACCTGCTACCCTGATTGCTGCAAAGCTTTACCAGAAAACCAATTTGGAAAAGTACCTCACATACGCCAAGAAGCTTTATGCCTATACAGCTAAGAAGATTGTAAAGTCGGATGGACGCGTAGAGGAACCGCCATTGACATATACACAAGGCACCTTTGGCGAAGCATGCCGTATTCTCTACCACGTTACGGATGAAACTCCTGCCATTAAAAACCGGTACAAAACTCTTGCTTTCCAATATATCAGCTATGCCTTTACAAGCGGACGTTGTACCAACGGACAGAACATCCTACGCCATGAGGGGACCAGTGGTGACCAGAGCATCTTCAAGGCTGTTCTTATCCCCTACGCTGTTAACTATGTCCTGGATACAGAAATGCCAACATCCAATCGCAAGGCTATTGCAGAATATATCCAGAAGAATACAAAGACACTGTATGCCAACCTGAAATGGGACCGCTACCCCATTGTATTCTGTAACTTCGACTGGACTAAGCCGTGGACGGGAGAAGATAAAGATGCATCCATGGGAGCTATGTGCAGCGGAACGTCGTTATTGGAAAATACGGCCCGTATGCAAAAAGCCATTATCGAGAGCTACCAGGATTATCAGGATATTATAGAGGATATTCCTGCCAATATCGATATCGCTACTACGACTGGAGTTTACACGATAGACGGACGCTTGGTTCGTACACCTTGGCAAGGAACAGACAACCTGCCCAAAGGTATGTACATCATTAACGGGAAGAAGGTTTTCCTGAAATAGCTACGCTGATATCAGGGTCTTGCGGGTCCTACCGTTCCCATACCTTATTATATATATACCACTTCGTACTCTGAGCCGGCTTATCTGGTTGGCTTTGCATTCTGTTACCATTATGCCGTTTGTATCATATACGCGAACCAATTGTGCATCCTCGAGGGAGCGGCTCGAAAGACCGTCCTCATCTTCGGAAGTGCTGAACGGAACAGGTTCCGACCAGTCGCTGTTTCGATACTTATCGGCAATAGCCTGGACAGAGAAATAATATGTTGTCATTGGTTCCAGGTCTTCAACAGAATAACTGAGCATGCTAATGCTATCTGTCTTCGTAACCACCTCGTCGAACATATCGGTGATTGTAATATTATATGCTTCGGCATTTTCAACAGGTTCCCACACAAGGGTGGCTCCCTTGTCCGTTTTATCCATAGGGGTTAGTTCCTGAGGCTGCGGTAATGTACCTAAAGGATTGTATTTAAGGACAATTTGTTCATCCTCGGTTTCTTCTATATCATAAATAGGCTTGCTCATGTATTGTCCGACGAAAACCACACTGGCCGGGTTTGATTCGTTGGTCAGTTCGTGGTTACCTGATGTGCCAGGATAAAGGTTACCCTTCAAACTTTCTGTCCATTCTACTACGGTTTTGAAATTATTACCCCCTATCAGCGTATTATTAGCAGGAATAATCGTCATGCGCTGATGGGATTCATTCGAATTCACCCTGTTACCTGTCCAGGCACTCCTGTCGTAATCTACATGGGTTACCATCAGTCCATGCCCCTTTGTTTCATAACCCTTATCCCATCCGTAAGGCTGACGGTTTTCCAGTACATAGTATTCGTTAGGATTGGCATTGTTTACTATTTTGTAACCATGACCGCCCTTGGCATAACATGGAATACGCAAGGTGCATGGCTCTTTCAGTTCCTCTAACAGTTGCCATCGCACAAAATCGCGTTCATAGGCTGTATAACCAACCGGAGTACGTCCAGCATTTGAATACTGGCCATAGTCCAACACACTCCAGTAGTCCATTCCAAACATCTTATAATTATAGTCATAAAAGTCGGGCAATCCCAAAGCATGACTCAACTCATGACAGAAAACACCAATACCATCGGCTCTTGTTGCTGTGATAACTCCCCCTGAAGAAGAAGCGGGACGTAACTCACACGTAGAACAGGAACCTGCAATCGTAACATCTTCCACTTTATATTGCGAACCCATCTCCTTGGGCCAAATGGTATTTTTATCGCCGTATGAGTTTGTATAATTCTGTCCCATTCCGGCAAAGATGAAAACAGCCATATCCACCTTTCCGTCGGCATTGTTATCCATCTGGCGCCAGTCAACATTTGACTTATAAGCTTTTTGTAAACTTTCTTTAATAAAAGTGTTGTAGCTTATATCCTTTGACGAACCGCTGTCTTTACCATAAAATTCATATCCATTATCCAGCGTAAGCGGGCCGATAACATCAAAAACAGGTTGAAACAGGCCATTGCTCTGGTCTGAAAAATACTCAGTAATGGCTCCAGAGCTTCCATGGCCTGTATAAGGAGATGAATCAGGGGAACCATTACAGTATTTGTCGTAATACTCGTGAACAGAAGCCGAATCGGGAGCTACCGTAAAAGATAAATTCTTGAACTGTACCAGCAGCACAGCTATATGAGGCTGTCCTGTCAGCGGAACTAAAGCTTGCTCTATACTTCCCACATTTCTTCTGACCCTTTTAACCTCGCGGGATTCGAATCGGGAAACATACGTGTCGCGATCATAGTCTGTAAGCACAAAACCGCTGTCTGTAAGCTCCACCACCATACCGTCATCCGTCAGGAAGAAAGAGAGTTCGTCGTTGCCGAAACTGGTAATCATCAACTGAGTGCTATCATTAAGCGTAGCCATGAATCTTCTTCGCTCAACAGGAATAGCCCATACATATAATCCCATCAACAGGCATAAGGAGAAAGTATATATTTTCCTTTTCTTCAACATCATTCATATATCTTTTTCATGGCAAAAGTACAACTTTTTTTATACAAATAGACAAAAAAGACGGTTCAAATTTGTCCGTTTCAGAAAAAAACTCTAATTTTGCACTCGCAAAACGAAGAATGGGGGATTAGCTCAGCTGGCTAGAGCGCTTGCATGGCATGCAAGAGGTCATCGGTTCGATTCCGATATTCTCCACAAGGGGTAAAGAAAGGAAAGAGGTTTGTCTGAAAGGATAAATCTCTTTTTTCGTTGTACAAATATAATTCAAAACATACAAACACTATGAGTGAGAACATTAAAGACACATTGGCAGAGAATGCCTTTAGAGAACTGAAAGAGGGCGAAGAGTACGTACCCTTGATGCCTAAGGAAACCAACCCTCGCGAAGTTAATGCTTGGTCTGTATGCTGGGGCATCCTCATGGCTATTATCTTCAGCGCAGCAGCAGCCTATCTGGGACTAAAGGTGGGACAGGTTTTCGAGGCAGCCATCCCTATCGCCATCATTGCGGTAGGACTGAGCAGCGCTACCAAACGTAAAAATGCGCTGGGCGAAAATGTGATGATTCAGAGTATTGGCGCCTGCTCTGGCGTGATAGTGGCTGGAGCCATCTTCACCCTACCCGCTTTGTATATCCTACAGGCCAAGTATCCAGAGATGACCGTCAACTTTCTGGAAGTCTTTATGGCCAGTCTGCTGGGTGGTATCCTGGGTATTTTGTTCCTGATACCCTTCCGCAAGTACTTCGTCAAGGACATGCACGGCAAATATCCCTTCCCCGAGGCAACGGCCAGCACACAGGTATTGGTTAGCGGTTCCAAGGGAGGTGATCAGGCCAAACCCCTGCTTATAGCCGGATTGATAGGCGGTCTGTATGACTTTGTCGTTGCGACATTCGGCCTTTGGCACGAGAACTTTACCAGTCGTGCCCTATTGTGGGGCGATACTGTAGCCGAGAAAGCCAAGCTGGTATTTAAGTGCAATACAGGTGCAGCCGTTCTGGGTTTGGGATACATAGTCGGACTGAAATATGCCTTCATCATTTGCTGTGGTTCCGCCCTTGTTTGGTGGGTGATTGTGCCAGGCATAGCCTTCATCTTCCCCGATGTAGAGGTACAGGAAGGTGTTACGGCTGCTATGGCCTCTGCTGAGCAGATTTTCAAATACGCCAAGAGCATCGGTATCGGTGGTATTGCTATGGCAGGAATCATCGGTATTGTTAA
The DNA here is from genome assembly GCA_902801485.1 of uncultured Bacteroidales bacterium. Taxonomy (GTDB): domain Bacteria; phylum Bacteroidota; class Bacteroidia; order Bacteroidales; family Bacteroidaceae; genus Physcousia. The sequence goes on from CADCIP010000007.1 coordinate 17,988, forward strand.
GAGTCGCAAACTCATATCAGGCGCCGTTTCACTGGCAGCAAAAGAAATGGGAGGAAAGAAAGGGAACCAGGTTTCTGAGGAACGTACGCAAAAAGACCTGCCCATGGGCTTCATCTCCCTTGCCGCTTTTATAGCAATGTTTGCCGTTGCACAATTTTTCTACTGGGACGTAATGAATGGCGTAGCCAAGTTCGCCATCGTTGCCCTTCTGGTTACAGTCATTATCACCTTCCTATTTACCACCGTTGCAGCCAATGCCATTGCCATTGTGGGTACCAACCCCGTTAGCGGTATGACACTGATGACCCTCATCCTCGCCTCCGTAATTATGGTATCTGTAGGTCTGAGCGGTACAGAAGGAATGGTAGCTGCCCTTATTATGGGTGGTGTGGTATGTACAGCACTCAGTATGGCTGGAGGTTTTGTTACTGACCTGAAGATTGGCTACTGGCTGGGGTCAACACCTCGCAAGCAGGAAACTTGGAAGTTCCTTGGAACACTGGTTAGTGCAGCTACCGTAGCTGGTGTTATCATGATTCTGAACAAGACCTACGGCTTTACCAACGGACAACTGTCAGCCCCACAAGCCAATGCTATGGCAGCCGTTATTGAGCCTCTGATGAGTGGTAGCGGAGCACCTTGGTTGCTCTACGGAATTGGAGCCGTTATTGCTCTGATTCTTAATGCTTTTGGCATCTCTGCCTTAGCATTTGCATTAGGTATGTTCATCCCCCTGGAACTGAACCTCCCCTTAGTAGTAGGCGGTCTTGTCAACTGGTTTGTAACTACCCGCAGCAAGGAGAAGGAAATCAATACAGCTCGTGGTGAACGCGGCACGCTAATTGCCAGCGGATTCATTGCCGGAGGCGCGCTGATGGGAGTGGTGAGCGTGGCTCTTCGCTTCGGCGGAATTGAGTTCCAGTACGACCAGTGGTGGAACAACTATCTGAGTGAAATCCTATCACTTGGTATGTATCTGGTCCTCATTGTATATATGATTAAGGCCAGCATGAAGGCAAAATACACATTATAAATAAAAAAAGTGGGCAGTTTTGCATCCCAATCCATTTAATTGTTGTACATTTGCGCGCCGTTACGAGTTGACGGCATATTTCAAACCTATAAATAAAGTTTAATTAAAATTATGGCAACAAAAATTAGATTGCAGCGTCACGGTCGTAAAGGCTATGCCTTCTACAGCATCGTAATCGCTGATGTAAGAGCTCCACGCGATGGTAAGTTTACAGAGAAGATTGGTACTTACAATCCCAACACCAATCCTGCCACTGTAGATTTGAAATTCGACCGTGCCCTCTATTGGGTTGAGTGTGGTGCACAACCCACTGACACGGTTCGTAACATTCTATCTGGTGAAGGTGTTTATCTTATGAAGCATCTTCGTGGTGGTGTTAAGAAGGGCGCTTTTGATGAGGCTACCTGTGAGGCAAAATTTGCAGCATGGAAGGCTGACAAGCAGAAGGGTCTGGATGCATTCGAGGCCAAGAAGGCTGCAGAAAAGAAAGCTGCAGAGGCAGCTCGCTTAGATGCAGAGAAGAAGACCAAAGAAGAGATTGCAAAGAAAGTAGCTGACAAGAAGGCTGCTGAAGCTGCTGCTAAGGCAGAGGCTGAAGCTGCTGCCAACGCTGAGGCTGAGACCGAGACTGCACAGGCTACTGAGGGTGAAACAACAGAAACTCCCGCAGAGGCTTAAAAAATCAATCACAAACCATTATTTCAATTAGACTTTTTCCAAACAACAACAACAAAGAAGGGCGCTACCGTGAGGCAGTGCCCTTCATATTTTTTCCATCATTCTTACTTTACTTGACAAATATTAACAAATTTTTTTTTTGTATATTTTTTCTCACACAAAAGGATTGCAAATAAAAAAGAAAATATATACCTTTGCAGTAAAATATTAAAGAATAGGAAAAACGACAATAAGTCAAATGGAACAGAAGAAAAATTTTAAAGTATTTTCAGGCACAAAAAGCCGTTATCTGGCAGAGAAGATCTGCGCAAGCCTAGGTTGTGAACTTGGAAATCTTTCTATCACGCATTTCTCTGATGGAGAGTTTGAGGTATGCTTCGAGGAAAGTATCCGTGGCGTTGACGTATTTCTGGTACAAAGTACATTCCCAAATGCTGATAACCTGATGGAACTGCTGCTTATGATTGATGCTGCAAAGCGTGCATCAGCCCGTACCATCAACGCAGTAGTTCCTTATTTCGGCTGGGCTCGCCAAGACCGTAAGAGCAAGCCACGTGTCAGCATAGCTGCCAAACTGGTTGCCGACATGCTTTCTGTTGCAGGTATCAACCGTCTGATTACTATGGACCTGCATGCAGATCAGGAACAAGGATTCTTCAACGTTCCAGTTGACCACCTATATGCAAGTAGTGTACTGCTTCCCTACATTCAAAGTCTGAATTTGGAAAACCTGGTTATTGCAACTCCTGACGTTGGCGGTACCAAGCGTGCCAGCACATACAGCAAATACCTTAACTGTCCCATGGTGCTCTGCAACAAGACGCGTAAGAAAGCAAACGAAATTGCACACATGGAAATTATCGGCGATGTGGAAGGCGCTAACGTAGTTCTTGTTGATGACATGGTAGATACTGCAGGAACAATTACCAAGGCCGCTGACCTGATGAAAGAAAGCGGAGCGAAAAGTGTACGTGCTATTGCAAGCCACTGCGTAATGAGCGGACCTGCCAGTGAACGCGTACAGGCTTCATCTATAGAAGAAATGGTGTTCACAGACAGCATCCCTTACTCGGGCAACTGCAGTAAGGTTAAGCTACTATCTATCGCAGATCTCCTTGCAACCACCATTCGCTGCGTTGAAGACAACGAAAGTATCAGCAAACAATATCTGACTTAAAATCATAGCACGATAATAATAGTTTGGCAAAATAAAAGTTGAAGGCTCGTCTCTCGACGGGCCTTCAACTTATTTGATATTAGCCTTTTAAGGTAAAAAGATTGTTTGTCAGAATAACTTTTTTTAATTTTATATTGCAAAGATAAAGGATAATTGCATTTTACACAAACATTTAATATATGTTAAATAACACATTCTTCACTTATAGCATTATTGTTCTATATTATACCTTATTATATTTAAGGATAATCGGGTTATTTGAGACTGACGTCTCGAAAATACTCACGTTGACTACGTCTTCCTCTTCGGATCTTTGAGACTGAGGTCTCGAAAATACTCACGTTCGGGAATAAAAATAATAAATTATTTTGTATTCCACTCACTTATTCGTATTTTTGCAATATATTTTAACGGATAACCATCTAATAGAATAATTATGGCAGAAATCAATATAACAGAACAAGAAGAAAAGAAAAGTCTGAACTTTATTGAGCAAAGAGTAAAAACAGATTTAGCCGAAGGCAAAAACGGCAGCAGATTACAGACACGCTTCCCGCCTGAACCGAACGGCTACCTTCACATAGGTCATGCCAAAGCTATTGCGATGGACTTTGGCGTAGCTCAGAAGTTTGGCGGTGTATGTAACCTGAGAATGGATGACACAAACCCTCAAAAGGAAGATACAGAATATGTAGAAGCTATTGAGAGGGATATTAAATGGCTGGGGTTCCAATGGGGAAAAGTATGCTATGCAAGCGACTATTTCCAAGATCTTTGGGACTTTGCCGAGTGGTGCATCCTGCAGGGACATGCTTACGTTGATGAGCAGAGCAGCGAGGAGATTGCCGCTCAGAAGGGAACGCCTACAGAACCTGGCACCAACTCACCCTTCCGCGAGCGTCCGGCAGAAGAGAGCCTGAAACTCTTTAGGGAGATGAATTCGGGCAACGTAGAACCAGGCAAGATGATTCTGCGTGCCAAAATAGATATGGCTAACCCTAATATGCACTTCCGCGACCCTATTATGTACCGTGTGCTGAACATGGAGCACTGGCGTACGGGCAACAAGTGGAACGCCTACCCAATGTACGACTTCACACACGGACAGAGCGACTATCTGGAGGGTGTAACCCACAGTATCTGCACGCTGGAGTTTGTGGAACACAGGCCTCTCTATGACCTCTTTGTAAATTGGATGAGGGAATGGGCTTCCGATTGCGGTGGAAAAGCTGAAAGCGGCAGCAGACTATCTAATCTCTACTCTCAACTCTCAACTTACCAAGGTCCCCGTCAGTTTGAGTTTAACAAACTGAACTTGAACTACACACTGATGTCCAAGCGCAACTTGCTTATTCTTACTAAAGAAGGTGTTGTGAACGGATGGGACGATCCACGTATGCCCACAATCTGCGGCATTCGCCGTCGTGGTTACAGTCCGCAGGCCATTCTGAACTTCATAGATAAAATAGGATATACCACATTTGATGCACTGAACGATATCAAACTGATGGAAGCTGCCTGTCGTGAGGATTTAAATACTCGGGCAATTCGTGTAAGCGCTGTGGTTAACCCCCTGAAACTGGTTATTGACAACTACCCCGAAGGACTAGTAGAGGAAATGACAGCCATTAACAATCCTGAACTGCGTGATGCTGATGGCAATACAATTACAGAGAATAATACCCACATTATTCACTTCACTCGCGAGCTTTACATAGAGCAGGAAGACTTCATGGAAGATGGCGGAAAGAAATTCATGCGTCTTGGTCCGGGTAAAGAGGTACGCCTGAAAAACGGTTATATCATTGCCTGCTCCGACGAACAGGATGAACATGGTAATTTCAAGTGCATCGAAAAGGACATTGAAGGCAACATCGTTTGTGTTCACGCCACATACGACCCGGACAGCAAGAGCGGAATGCCTGGTGCAGACCGAAAGATTAAAGGTAAGACACTGCATTGGGTTAGCTGTCAGCACAGTATTCCCTGTGAGGTACGCAACTATGAATGCCTATGGACATGCGAGAATCCACGTGATGCCATTAAACAATACGAAAAAGAAAATGGAGTACGTGGTATAGATGCCATGCGTCCATTCTTGAACCCTGATTCCCTGACAATAAACAGAAATGCCCTGATAGAAGAGTTTGCAAAGGAATTACCTGCTCTTTCATACCTGCAATTCCAACGCATCGGCTACTACAACGTAGATCCCGACAGTACATCTGAACATCTGATTTTCAACAAGACAGTCGGACTTAAGGACACTTGGCAAAAAGGTAGTAAATAAGCACGCTTATGCGAGAAGAAGACGAGGATATTTACTTCAACGATCCTGAGTTTCTGGAATACCTTCAGAAATACGAACAGGCACAAGAAAACGGTGAACCTGTGTACATGGATTCTGAAGAACTCACTGACATAGCTGAGTTCTATATGACTCAGAACAGAGAGAAGGAAGCTAATGAAGCTATCTCTCTGGCACTCAGCCTGCATCCCGACAGCGTTGATCCTCTGATTTTCCTGGCCAGGCAACAGATGTTCCATGATAATCTGGAGGAAGCGATAAAGATTGCAAATTCCATCCCCGACCAGAACGACAGAGAAAGCATATTTCTTTGGACAGAAATTTTCTTGCGTTCAGACAAGCCGGAAGAAGCATTCCAACTTATTGTTTCAAAGTCAGAAGAACTGGACGAAAGCGAGGAAATGTTTCTCTATGATGCCGCATGCATCTTTATGGATTATCAATACCATGAGATTGCTCAACAACTGATTTGCGTACTGAAAGAGAAATTTCCGCAAAATGCTAAGATCAAGAAATTAGAAATAGAGAATCTCATTGCTCAGGAGAATTACGACGAGGCAATAAAGCAGCTGCAAAGTTTTATTGATGATTATCCATATAATACTTTTGCATGGAGGACAATGGCCGAAGCGCATGTGGGGAAAGGTGACTTTCTGGAAGCACTTGACAATATTGAGTATTGTCTGGCCATTAATCCTACCTACAATCAGGCTTTGGTACTGAAAGCACATTGTCTGTTTCATCTGAACCACATGGATCAGGCACATGAGATATATCTCCAGTTACAAAACTCCGAACCGCAAAATGGCAAATTCTATTACATGGACGCTATCACATTAGCCAACATGGAACAGTTTGCAAAAGCAAAGGATGCCATTACAACCGCACTCAAATACACACCGGAATATGACGAAGACCGCATTCAGGTTCTCGTTCACAAGGCATATATCGAGAGCAAATGCCATAACATAAAAGAGGCTTTGAATACTTTGGCAGAAGCGATGAAACTCTCTAAGAATCAAGATGACATTGAATACCATCTCCTAATGGGAGAAATCCTTCTGGAAAACGGAAAGGAACAGGATGCAGCAGAACAGTTCGAGATTGCTTATAACGAAAGCAAGAATAAGCAACAGACATTGCTTACCATGGGGATTGCCTATGCCGAAACCATGCATTACGAAACAGCATTGTCGTTACTGCATTCTTTCACCCAGGATTATAAGGGAAAAGAAAGTGTTGTGGCAATCCCTTATCTGGCCTACTGCTATAAAAAAATCCATGACCAGGACAACTACCTGAAATACTTGCGCAAGGCTGTTTCCGCAGACCGCGAGATAACAGAATTCCTCTTTTCCAAAGACTATCCCAGCATACAACCGGAAGAATACTATCTGTATGCCTTCAAGAATGCATACGGCCGTTTCCCGGAATCCTGGGAATAAACAAAAAAGGGTTCACTTCAAACTGCTTCCCCTTTATTTTTTACTCACTGAATTCTCTAATACGTTGTTCTTCGCTTAACTTACAAATCAGCAGAGAATCATCCTTTTCTGCAACAATAAAGCCTTCCAGCCCCTGTATAACCACACGCTTTTCCTGGGTAGTGTGAATCATACAATTACTGGTTTCATAGACTTGAATATTAGGGCCAATACATGAATTACCATAAATATCACGCTCGGTATTCATGAGCAAAGAACCCCAAGTGCCTAAATCGCTCCATCCGAAATCTGCCGGGAAAACAAAGATTTCCTCAGCCTTCTCCAAAATAGCATAATCCACCGAGATATTCTCGCATTCAGGGAACTTCTTGTTTATAGCCTCTTGTTCCTTGTCTGTACCATACAAAGGAAGCAGTTCCTCGAAGATATCAGAAATCACCGGCTGATATACACGGAAGGCATTGACAATAGTACTTACGTTCCAGATAAAAATACCCGAATTCCAGAAAAAGTTATTCTTGGAAATATATTTGGTTGCCGTTTCTATATCAGGCTTCTCTCGGAAGGAATCAACACGGTACATTTCCGTGTTTCTTGCCGAAGAAAAAGCCAAGTCAGCCTGAATATATCCGTAACCTGTCTCTGGACGTGTTGGTTTCATACCCAGTGTAACAATAGCATCTGTTTCCGAAACAAACTTGAGGGTAGAATTTACAACACGCTGAAACTCGTTGACATCCATAACAATATGATCACTGGGGGTCACCACAATATTAGCATGAGGGTCGATGGCCTTGATGCGCCAGCTAACGTATGCTATACAGGGAGCCGTTCCTCTTCGGCATGGTTCTGTCAGGATATTGCCGGCTGGAACATCGGGTAATTGCTTACGCACTTCATCGGCATATTTTACAGAGGTAACAACCCAAACCTTGTCTGGTGAAACAACACCACGAAATCTGTCTAAAGTTAACTGTATCAAAGTCTTTCCACAACCTATAACATCAACAAACTGCTTGGGAGTCTCTGTCGTACTCATAGGCCAGAATCGGCTTCCGACACCTCCTGCCATAATTACCAGATGATTACTATCTTCCATATATTGTCTTCATTAATGGTCACAAAGATAGGAATAAAAAGATGCCCACCCTTGAAAAGACCGGAAAATGTTTATCTATTATTGAATAATCAAACAAAAACACCTTAAACCCTCTCTTTATATAACTATTTTAAGGACAATGCCGTTCCATGCCGGAACAGTTATGCTTAGTGGTTTATCTGTACAGAAATCCAACTTTATCTTCTTTCCCGATAATACGTCGGTACCAAAAAATGCCTGTTTCTCCTTTATTTTCCAAAGTTCAAACAAATGCCGGGGTAAATTTATCTGCACCTGCTGATCTTTTTCAGAGAAATTGGCAACAACCATAAATACATTCTTTTTCCCTTTACGTGCAAAGACATACTGCAGATGCAGATGAGGATTCTTATACATCAGGTCGAAGAATTCGCCATCCGAAAACGCACTCTCCTGTGCCTTCAATTTAAGAACCAAAGCATAGAAGTTACGCAACAGCAGTTCTTCTTCTGATAGAAGTTTGCCATCGAAAGACCCTTTGTTACGCCAGCGACGAATGGTATCAACCGTCCAATAGTCAAAGATGGTGGTTCGGCCGTCTCGGCCACTGAAACCTTCTTCGTCCATTCCCCTTTCACCCAGTTCCTGACCGAAATAGACCATGAACGGATTCTTATACATCAGTGCACTGACTAACAACGGTGCCCTACCCTTACGGGCATCTCCAACAAAGAAATCACTTGCTATGCGCTGTTCATCATGATTCTCCAGAAAGTTCAGCATATTCATGCGGATATCATCTGTCTGCTGCCAGCAAGAAGTAATACTTTGGGCACTGGCACTACCCTGTGCTACAGCTTTCAGGGTATCATAAAGGCCCACCTTATCATAGAGATAGTCGAAATGGCCACGATGGATGTAATTCCTATATTCGGCAGGATTATATACCTCGGCAATGAAGAGTATGTCGGGAAAAGCGACCTTAACCTGTGGGATTACCCATTCCCAAAATTCAACGGGAACCATCTCTGCCATATCACAACGGAAACCGTCGATTCCCTTTTCTGCCCAGAAAAGCAGAATGTTAAGCATCTTATGCCATGTATCAGGAACTGGACTGAAATGTCCTACTCTACCGGCACAGACATCAATACCATAATTCAGTTTTACGGTCTCATACCAATCGTTACATCCAGGCCAGGCACAGAATACATCGTTGCCGGTTGCTTTGGCAGGAAACTCCGAATAGGAACTTCCCTGTTTGATATTATCCAGATGAAGCGCTTCGCCTGAAAGATAATAGAAATTGTTTTGGTTAGAGAACGGAACATTCGTATCATCTCCAACGCCCAAATCGTCCGTTCCCTCTGGACAAACATCAGAATGATACTGACGTGCCACATGATTGGGAACAAAATCTATGATTACCTTCAATCCTGCCTTGTGTGAACGAGCTACCAGATTCTGGAACTCCTTCATACGTGCCGGCACTTTTTCTGCGAGGTCCGGGTCTACATCGTAATAATCCTTAATGGCATATGCACTGCCAGCCTTCCCTTTTACCACATCGGGATGATCCGGACTGATACCATAGCTTGTATAATCCGTCTGGGTGGCATGTTCTATGATGCCGGTGTACCAGATATGAGTAGCACCAAGGCTCCGGATTTCCTCCAGAGCCTTGAGTGTAAAATCGGACATCTTTCCGCAACCGTTCTGTTCCTTTGTTCCATTGGGGACCAAAAGGGTCTCATTGTTACCGAAAAGACGTGTAAGAACCTGATATATGATCATTCTATACCTTTGATAGTAACGTCGGCATTACCCTTGGCAATCTTACTGATCATACCTTGCAAAGCACGACCAGGACCGCACTCCATAAATTCGGTAGCACCGGCAGCAATCATATTCTGAACCTCCTGAGTCCAACGGACACTTGCTGTGAGTTGAGCAATCAGATTCTGCTTAATCTCTGCTGCATCAGTATGAGCCTTACCGTCAACATTCTGGTAAACAGGACATTTAGGAGTCTGGAACTCTGTCTTCTCGATAGCTGCCTGAAGTTCATCCTTGGCAGGCTGCATGAGGGGGCTGTGGAAAGCGCCACCAACAGGTAAAACCAGAGCACGACGGGCACCGGCCTCTGTCAGCTTCTCGCATGCAGTTTTTACAGCTTCAATATTACCACTTATAACCAACTGACCTGGACAGTTATAGTTGGCAGGAACTACCACGCCATTACCCTGTGCACTAACTTCTGCACAAGTTTTCTCTACTACCTCATCATCCAGACCGATGATTGCAGCCATAGTGCTAGGAGCTGCCTCACATGCCTTTTGCATAGCTAAGGCACGTGCATGAACCAACTTCAGGGCATCCTCGAACTTCAGGGCACCGGCAGCAGCAAGAGCACTGAACTCACCTAGGCTGTGACCGCCTACCATATCGGGATTAAACTCATCGCCCATACAAAGGGCATTAATAACACTGTGCAGGAAAACAGCAGGCTGCGTTACCTTGGTCTGCTTCAGTTCTTCTGCAGTACCTTCAAACATAATATCAGTGATGCGGAAGCCAAGGATTTCATTGGCCTTCTCGAATAGCTGCTTAGCTGTTTCATTGCTTTCGTACAGGTTCTTACCCATACCGCTGTACTGTGCTCCCTGACCGGGAAATACAAATGCTTTCATGTCTTTTTCTACCTTAAATATATATAATGTTCTATTTCGGACTGCAAAATTACTATTAAGTGAGCGATTTTCCAAATTTATTTGGGAAAATTAATCACTCAGAGAATATGGCTTGCCCGTCTTTACACCTCTGCTCTTATTTGGAGACGAAGCCATCTGGAATTCTAGCTTTCCGCCAGCCAGAAGGTCGGAATGCGTAATATAAAGCTTGTCGTATGGTTTGCCGTTCAGCTTTACATGTTTTACATATCGGTTCTTGTCGCTTACGCCAGAAGCAATAATCTCCAAAGTCTTGCCGTTGGGAAGTGAAACCTTACAATAAGGAATATAAGGAGCACCCAATACATACTGGTCGGTTCCCGGACAAACTGGATAAAAACCCATTGCACTGAAAATGTACCAAGCAGACATCTGACCGCAGTCGTCGTTGCCATGCAAACCGTCGATGTTGTTCACGTACATGCGGTTCATTATTTCGCGTAACCAGTATTGACTCTTCCATGGCTGAGAAGTCCAGGCATACAGGTAAGGAACATGATGACTGGGCTCGTTGCCGTGAACATAACCGCCCAGAAGGCACTCCTCTTCGATATCTTCGTTATCCTCGTAATATTTCTTGTCAAGGGGATGAGCAAAGAGATTGTCCAGCGCAGCCACAAACTTCTTGTCGCCGCCAAAGCATCCTATCATACCTTTCACATCGTGGGGCACATGAAAGGAGTAGTTGGCACTGTTACCTTCGATGAAACCCTCGCCGTATGTCTGGAGGGGAGAGAAATCCTTCTTCCAGCTACCATCCTTATATTTGGGGCAAGCTAAGCCAATAGCAGGATTGAACACATTCCGGTAGTTGAGGGCTCGCTGCCTGTAGGTTTCTGCCATCTCTGCATCCCCGGCATCTAAGGCCGCCTGATAGATGGTCCAGTCGTCGTAGGCATACTCCAGCGTATTGCTGGCACTTGTACCGCAATGGTCGTAAGGCACATAGCCATACTTCATATAATCGGTAAGGCCTTCCATCCATTTCGATGTGGAAGTAGCTTTCATAGCTTCCAGCATAGTTTTCTTATCCTTAATTCCGAGTTTCTTGGCAACGTCCGAGAGGACAGAGACTGCATGATAGCCGCTCATGCACCAGCCTTCGTTAGCCATCAGATACCAGATGGGCAACAGATGCAGGGCACTCTGCTGCTGAATGGCAATCATACTCTGGGCCATATCGGCTCCCTGCCGGGGTTTCAGCAGGTTCAGCAAGGGATGCTCTGCGCGGTAGGTGTCCCACAGCGAGAATACCGTGTAGTTTGTAAAGCCGTCGGCCTTATGTATTTCCATATCGTTGCCTCGGTACTGGCCGTCAACATCCATATATACCGAAGGGTTAATCATGGTGTGGTACATCGAGGTATAGAACAGCGTCTTCTGGTCTTCTGTACCCTCAATCTCCACTGTACGAAGTTCTTTCTCCCACTTATCGGCAGTTTCCCGACAAATCTGGTCGAAGGTCTTACCCTTTGTCTCTGCCTCTAAGTTTGCCAAGGCTCCGCTCATGCTGACGGGAGAAAGTGCCACCTTGACAGTTAGCTTTCGGCTGGCAGGCAACTTGAACTTAAAATAACCCACAATCTCCTTTCCGGCCATGTCGGGAAAGTTGTGCTGGATGTCCATCTTGCGCCAGAAACCGTTGTATAGCATACGCTGATTGTTGTTATAGCCCCACTCACTGATGGGTTCCGACAGTTTGATAGCGAAGTATGTGTAGTTCTGTCGCGCCCATCCGCTAGTGATGCGGTAACCCGTCAGTGTTGTCTCATCCTCCACACGCAGATAAGTCCATAGCGTTTTCCCTTCGTAATTATAGATTCCACTTCCTAAATCCAGAATAAACTGGCCCTCAGCTTCGGGGAAGGTATATTGATGAATGCCCACACGCTGGGTGGCAGTAAGTTGAGCCAGTACATTGTAGTCGTCCAGCTTCACTTCGTAATATCCGGCTGTACACTTCTCTGTATCATGAGAGAAACGTGAGCGGTAGCCGCCGTCGGGATTTTCGGCAGTTCCGGGATTGGTACGAATCCTACCTGTTGTGGGCATAATCAGTATGTCGCCCAAATCAGAATGTCCGGTACCGCTCAAATGGGTATGGCTGAACCCGACAATCGTCTTATCGTGGTGCTGATAGCCGGCACAATACTCGTAAACCTTACCCTGATAACGGCCATTCACGTTATGGGGAATAGTATCTGTTTCGGGACTCAGCTGTACAATTCCGAACGGCGAACAGGCACCGGGGAAAGTATGGCCCATGCCATTGGTACCGATAATGGGATTCACGTAATCCAAGTGGCTCTTCCCTTGGGAAAGAATATTTGCCGAAAAGGCAAAAAAAGAAACAGCAATGACAGAAAACTTATTCATCTTCTCTAATATAATATAATGTATAGTTGTTTAAGACAAAAAAGCCCTCCTGCATGGAGGAGAGCATATTTAGCATAAAGTCCGTAAATCAGACGCTTATTTTGCAGCGGCAACAGCCTCTAGGAACTCCTTACAGGGTTTGAAGTAAGGAATATCATGAGCCTCTATAACAAGGGTTGTATTCTTACTGATGTTACGGGCAGTCTTCTGGGCACGATGTTTCAGTGTCCATGTTCCCCAGCCGCGAATGTAAACATTCTCCTTCTCAATCAATGCCTCCTTAAGAGTATCCACAACACCCTCAACAGCAGCAAGCACAGTAACCTGGTCGATGCCAGTTTTCTGTGCAACAATCTTTACTAATTCAATTTTAGTCATATCTTTATTAAATTTTATTTATTACATCTAATGCGAAAAACGACCACAAAGATACACAAAGATTTTGCTTTCCCAAAATTTCAACTCAATATTTTTATGGAAAATGGTGATTTTCTAACAGTTACAACAGGTTAAGACGTTGTATGGTCTGAACTCAAAGCGGTTTACCGTTTACAGTCGAATGTCAAAGGTCGAATGTCAAAGGTCTAAAGTGAAGAAGAACAATAGTTGAGCGCAAGTTATTTCGAAACAAAGTATCAATGTTACAAATTCATAATCGCTCATACCCCCAGGCATCTAAGATGTCGCCCCACGCTTCATTTACCATGCTGATGGTGCGAGAATCGTAAGCATATTGGTTCTTCTTATGGCCTTTCTTCCGGTTTACGTATGCTTCTATGGCAGGTCGGGCCTCTTCCCAACCGGGAATGTCAAGATCGTGATAGATGCGTTCTGTTATCTCTAAAGCATTGTTCTCGAAATCCTCGAACTTTACTTCAAACAAATTCCCCTCGGGAATGTACTGTTTCTGCTCCTGATAAGCATCGTACAACTCCCTATATCCATAAAGGATATTCTGCTCCATCTCTTCCACCGATATACTGTTTAACTCCAACGGTGCAATGGTCTGGGTGAAAAAGGAGCGGCTGCTCTCAAATACAGTATAGGGGTCGCGGATGAGGTAAATGAACTTGGCGTTAGGGAACATCTCTACCAGCGTCTTAACCTTGCCTGTATGCGGTGGATTTTTGCTGAGATACTGGGCATCGGGTACACCGCGACGACTGTTCCACATACTTATCTTTACCAGTTTCATGAACTTGTCTTTGAAGTCGGCAATCTCATCTGGTGTTGCCTGCTTCATGGTGAGGAAACGGTCGCAATACTCACGCATGCTCTGGGGATAGAACCAGAAATTGTAATAGGATACGGGACACATGTTCAGCAGGGCGAACTCTTCCTCCTGCGGCAGATCGGTGCTGAGCTCCATATTGTCTGTCGGCCTATGGTTGGGAATAAACAGCTTCATGAGGGGCTTCAGTAACCACTGCATAGACATCATGTGGTGCGGGAAGACCGTCTGATAGGTGGTGGTAAACCCAAACCTTTGATCCTGAGCAAATATATTATGGACAAAAGTGGTTCCACTCCGCCAATGCCCCAAAATAAACAACGGGTCGTGCTGAAGGGGCTTATGGGCCAACAGTTTACGGTACTTGCGCTCCTGCAAAGGAACAGACAAACTGAGCAAACGGCAGATGCCTTTGGTAAGCATTTTCTTGGTTTGCAAAGCCGGTGCAACATATCGGCCATCGGTAACCAAATGGAAGGTCTTCCAGTCGGCACCAATCAAAGTGTTAGCAGGTAAGTCTGAAAAATTCAACAGTCCCATCTTGCAGTCTTTTCCTATTTTCTATTTTATAACTTTTATCTCCAATCCTTGGCGGCTCAGTTCCTTCACCGCTTTCTCTATTGCCTCATAGTGCTCCTCCCCTATCCCCATTTTGTTGAGGTCGAGCGTAGGAACGTCTGCTTTGTTTATGTCGTCCATCTCTAAGGGACGCATAATCATACCCACAGCCGAGGTATTATTGGTGATAGGGTCTATGAGAATGAAGGCACCGGTAGCTTTATTCCGGCTGTAGGCATCGAAGAAGAGAGTTTTGGCGGTAGTAATGCATACACATCCGATCTCGTTCAGTTTGAAGTCAGTTCCGGGCAGCTGCTCCATCGTATTAACATCTACACGGTAACATATCTCGCTGATAGTGGCACGGGTGGTGTTTGTGTTATGCTTCAGGAAGAACTGTTTGCTGCGGTTCATAGGTTCCTCGTCCATCCACACCATCATCGTCTGGAAGTAACGGCCGATGTCAGGAAGATTATCAGGACGTACAATCATTTCGCCTCGACTGATATCTATCTCATCCTCGAGCGTTATACAGATACTCTGGGGACAGAAGGCGACCTCATCCATTCCTCCCTCGGGGGAGTTAGAGAGGGGTTGCTGGTTGGGTCCGTATAGGCCCTTCACCCTACTTCTCTTCATGCTGGGAAGAGCCATTACCTCGTCGCCTTTATGAATGACACCGCTTGCCACCTTCCCGCAGAAACCGCGGAAGTCGAGGTTCGGACGCAGGACATACTGAACAGGGAAGCGGAAATCCTGCATATTGCGATCTCGGTCTATAGGTACCGTCTCCAGGAACTGAAGCAGCGATATACCTTTGTACCAAGGCGTACGTTCACTCTTCTCCACCACATTATCGCCCTTGAGAGCCGACAGAGGAATGCACGTTACGTCTTCTATGCCCAACTGGCTGGTCAGCGCCAGGTATTCATTCTTTATTCTAACGAAGACATCCTCCGAGAAATTCACAAGGTCCATCTTGTTGACAGCCAAGACAATATGTTTTATTCCAAGTAACGAAACGAGAAAAGTGTGCCTGCGTGTCTGGGTGATGACACCTGTTCTGGCATCTACCAGAATAATAGCCAGGTTAGCCGTACTGCCACCGGTAATCATATTACGGGTATATTGCTCGTGCCCCGGTGTGTCAGCAATGATGAACTTACGCTGGTTGGTGGAGAAATAACGGTAAGCTACATCTATTGTTATACCCTCCTCGCGCTCAGCCTTCAGGCCATCGAGCAACAAGGCATAGTCTATCTGTCCTGCACCGGCATTTCCTACGCGCCTTGAGTCGCGCTCCAAAGCCTGCAGCTGGTCCTCATAGAGTTTCTTGCTATCGAAAAGTAAACGGCCTATCAATGTTGACTTTCCGTCATCCACTGAACCTGCCGTAAGAAGCCTGAGCAAATCTTTCTTCTCGTCGGCATCGAGATAAGCCTTTATATCTAATTTCCTATCTTCCACGTTGATTCAATTTTGACCTACGGTCGAGCCTGCTCACGCTCGGGATAGCTCAAACGAGTTTGGCTCTCCACTCGCTCAATCGCAGCCTTCAATTATCAATTATCAATTCTCAATTTTCAATTATTAAAAATATCCTTCGCGTTTCTTCTGCTCCATACTGGCTTCCTGGTCGAAGTCGATTACACGGGTTGTTCTCTCACTCTTGGTGGTAGTCATCATCTCCTCCACTATTTCCTCTATAGTCGTAGCATTCGACTCCACGGCACCTGTCAGCGGCCAGCAGCCCAAAGTACGGAAACGTACCATACGGTTATGAATCTTAGGCACCAGTTCCTTGGGCAGACGGTCATCGTCGGCCATAATCAGGTTACCGTCGATCTCCACGCATGGACGTTCCTTGGCAAAGTAAAGCGGTACAATAGGAATTTTCTCCAGACGAATATACTGCCAGACATCCAACTCCGTCCAGTTACTCAGGGGAAAGACCCTGATACTTTCGCCCTTGTGAACCCGGCTGTTGTATATGTCCCAAAGTTCCGGACGCTGGTTCTTAGGGTCCCACTGGTTGAACTGGTCGCGGAAACTGAAGATACGTTCTTTGGCACGACTCTTTTCCTCGTCACGACGAGCTCCGCCAAAAGCGGCATCAAACTTATACTTGTTCAACGCATCCAGCAGAGCCTTGGTCTTCATCAGGTCAGTATGCACCTTGCTTCCATGTGTAAAGGGTCCCACACCTGCATTGAATGCCTCCATATTGCTTTCCACGATCAGGTTCCAGTCGTGCTCCTTAGCATAACGGTCTCGAAACTCTATCATCTCGCGGAACTTCCATTTGGAATCGATATGCATCAGGGGGAAAGGAACTTTGCCAGGTGCAAAGGCTTTTTCGGCCAGGCGCACCATCACACTGGAGTCCTTACCTATACTATACAGCATGACAGGATTCTCGAACTCGGCGGCCACTTCACGAATGATGTGAATGCTCTCAGCCTCCAGCTCCTGAAGGTGACTCAAGTTATAGTTCATATTTTATAGTTATGTGTTCATAATAAGTTCGATCACAGCCTCTACTTCCTCTTTCAGCGTCATCTGGCTTGTATCGAGTGTGAGATTTGGATGGGCAGGGGCTTCGAACGGAGCACTGATACCGGTAAAGGCTTTCACCTCGCCTTTTCTGGCTTTGGCATAAAGTCCTTTTACATCGCGCTGTTCACACACTTCAAGAGGGGTAGAAACAAAAACCTCCCTGAAATCCTCTTCACCTATAATCTCTCGTGCCAAACGCCGAATATCGTTGGTAGGACTGACAAAGCATGCCAGCGTAACAACACCCGTCTGAACAAAGAGTTTACCTATCTCGGCTATTCGGCGGATATTCTCCTTCCTATCCTCTGCAGAGAAGCCCAGATTGCTGTTGATGCCAGCGCGAATGTTATCGCCATCCAGAATCCTGCAAAGTATGCCACGTTTGTGCAGTTCACGCTCCACACCCATAGCGATGGTGCTTTTCCCACTTCCGCTCAAGCCCGTGAACCACACCATCAGACCCTGTTGGTGGAGAAGTTCCTCCTTCTCGGCACGTGTCATCATCTGGTCGTATATCGGATATATATTTTCAGCCATAACGGATTATAAATAGAAAAGAGGAATAAGGAATACACTCAGCAAAAATACGATGATGTTAAGTGGCAGACCCACTTTAACAAAGTCATTGAACTTGTAGCCACCTATACCTTGTACAATCAGATTCGTCTGATAGCCAATAGGAGTGCTGAACGATGAACTGGCAGCAAAACATACGCATACCACAAAAGGCATAGGGTTCATACCTAACCTCTCGGAAACGGCCAAAGCCAACGGGAATGCCAACGCTGCCGCAGCATTATTGGTGATAAGCTCAGTAAAGATATTGGTAATAAGGAAAAGAGCTGCCAGAATAACATAAATACCATACGTGCTACCCCCCACTGCATCGGTCAGCGAGATGATGTATCCTGCCACGAAATCGGCAAAGCCGGACTTGGTCATAGCCGCACTGATAGCAAAGGCACAGGCAATGGTTATGAGAACATCCCACGAGAAGAACTTGGTGTATTTACGCGGGTTAAACATTTTAGTCCAGGCCATGATAATCGTGGTAATGCAAGCAAAGAAGAACATATCCAGTTTTATGAAATGGAAATGATCCTTAACAATGGGCAGTTCGCCAACAGTAGCCCCAATAATCATCATGACCATTAAAGTCAGAGCAAACCAACGTTTCCCCGTTCCCATAGGCGGGTCGTAGTCGCCCACGCGGTTTATCATCCAGAAAACACGGCTGTCGCCCCAAGCCTTCATAAAACCATCCTCGGCATCAATAATCAGCGTGTCCTCATGTGTAAGTGGCGAGTGCATATAATCGCCCTGCACAATATATCCGTTTCTACGGATAGCACGGACATGGGCACCGTAATGAAGAAAGAAGTCGAACTCGTGCAGCGTTTTGCCAAGACCAGGAAAACGGTTGCTGAGCAATACCTCGAAGCGGTTCATACCCGGAGAAATATCCATTTCCTCGGCATCTTCATCAGACCTTCTGTCGTCAGGCAGAAGATATTTCGAAAAGAAAATCAGATAGACAAGGCCTGCCAAAGCGATAAAGACACCCACCTTAGTGAGTTCAAACATGGGCATACCATCCACACCATTCTGCAATAAAATACCCTTGACCTGACCAGACGATTCCTCAAAGGTTGTCATCTCGTCTTTATACTCCTGAAGGAGCATTCCGTGAAGAACCAAGTTGGTAGTGGTACCTATCAGCGTACAGATACCGCCAAGGACAGTTGCATAACTTAAAGGAATAAGGAATTTGGTAGACGGCAGTCTCATCTTTCGGGCCCAGTTCTTTATCATGGGAGCAAAGATAACAACCACAGGGGTATTATTGAAGAAGGCTGAGATGAACGAGACGATGGGGTAAAAACGGAGGTTAACCTTTGTTACCGACACATTCTTTGTGGGCAGCATCCGAAAGACAAAGCGCTCCAGTAAACCGCTCTTACGAACACCCTCACTGACCAGATACAGCAAGGCCACCGTTATCATTCCCTTATTCGAAAAGCCCTTCAAGGCCTCTTCCGGATTAATGATGCCAGCGCAAAGCAGCAATACCACGGCTGTGAACAATATAAGGCCGGGACGGAGCATCTCCTTCATCAGTGCCATCAGCATCAGCACGATGACAAACGCCATAAATATTAATTCAAACGTCATACCGACTGCAAAAGTATCAAGAAAAAATGGTATTTCCCATTTTTTTTGAGGAAAATACCATTTTCATTCACTTTTCAACTATTATATAAAACTTTTAGAACATGAAAATCAGAATATATTAATACTCATTCCAGCTCTTGATAGCCAAATCGTCAAGGCCAAGCGTACAGAAGGCTTCTATGAAGGCACTTGCCAGACGGGAGTTGGTAATCAGGGGAATATTGTGATCGATGGCACCACGACGAATCTTATAGCCGTTTGTCAACTCACGTTCTGTATGATTCTTGGGAATATTAACCACCAAGTCGAACTTATGGTCGGCAATCATCTTCATCACATTCTCGCGTCCGTTATCATCGTTCTCATCCGGCCAGTTTACTGCTATGGCCCTGGCTCCGTTCTCGTTCAGGAATTTAGCAGTTCCCTCACTGGCGTAGATGGTATAGCCTGCCTTGGTAAGCATACGGGCACCATCCAGCAGACGCACCTTCTCCTTGGTTTCACCGCTCGAAATCATAATGCCTTTCTCCTTGCTGGGAATCTTGTAACCCGTTGCAATGAGCGAATTCAGCAAAGCCTCCTCGAAGGTGTCGCCTAAGCAGCCTACCTCGCCCGTACTGCTCATGTCAACACCCAAGATGGGGTCGGTATTCTGCAAACGGTTGAAGCTGAACTGACTGGCCTTCACACCGATGCGGTCGATATCGAAAGCACTCTTGTCGGGCTTTGTATAAGGAGCATCCAACATAATACGGGTAGCCGTATCAATGAAGTTGCGCTTCAGCACCTTGCTGACGAAGGGGAACGAACGGCTGGCACGCAGGTTACACTCGATAACCTTCACATCGCGGCCTTTGGCCAGATACTGAATATTGAATGGACCGCTGATGTTCAACTCCTTTGCGATAGCACGTGAAATCTTCTTAATCTGACGAGCGGTAGCAAAACTGATTTGCTGGGCAGGGAAGGTCATAGTGGCATCACCAGAGTGTACACCGGCAAACTCCACATGCTCAGAGATAGCATATTCTACTATTTCACCACATTTGGCAACGGCATCAAACTCTATCTCGTTGGTTTCCTGCATGAACTGACTGATAACAACAGGATATTCCTTGCTCACCTCGCTGGCCAATTCCAGGAAGCGCTTCAGTTCATCATCGTTATGACATACATTCATGGCTGCACCGGAAAGTACGTATGAAGGACGAACCAGAACAGGATAGCCTACCTCATCAATAAATTTCTTCACATCGTCCATAGATGTAAGGGCACTCCACTTGGGCTGGTCGATACCCAGCTGGTCGAGCATAGCAGAGAACTTGTTGCGATTCTCGGCACGGTCAATGCTGACAGGACTTGTTCCCAGGATGGGCACACTCTGACGATAGAGCTTCATAGCCAGATTGTTAGGAATCTGACCACCCACACTCACAATCACGCCATTGGGATTCTCCAGATCGATGACATCCATTACACGCTCGAAAGACAACTCGTCAAAATACAGACGGTCGCACATATCATAGTCGGTACTTACTGTCTCGGGGTTGTAGTTAATCATGATGGATTTATAACCCAACTTGCGTGCTGTCTGAATGGCATTTACTGAACACCAGTCGAACTCAACACTTGAACCGATGCGGTAAGCACCTGAACCCAAGACAATTACGCTCTTTTCGTTCTTGTAGTAGTTAACATCATAACCCTCAGTTGCGTAAGTCATGTAAAGGTAGTTGGTCAGGTCGGGATGCTCGCTGGCAACTGTAGGAATACGCTTAACGGCAGGAAGGATTCCTTCCTTGATACGATGCTGACGTACAGCCAGGTTCTCGCGTTCCATGTTACCACTTACGGGCTTCAGTACGAAACGGGCAATCTGGAAGTCAGAGAAGCCCAGCATCTTAGCCTTCTTCAGCACATCCTTGGGGAGCTCCTCCAATGAGTTGTAACCTTCCAACACAGCCTTGAAGTCAACGATGTTCTTCATGCGCTCTATGAACCAGGGGTCAATCTTGGTGAGCTCGTAAATACGCTCTACTGTATAGCCTTCTTCCAAAGCCTGAGCAATGGCAAAGATACGCAGATCGGTAGGATTAGCCAGTTCTTCGTCTAAGTCGGTGAACTTCACGTGGTCGTTACCTACAAATCCGTGCATACCCTGTCCTATCATACGCAGACCCTTCTGAATCATCTCCTCGAAACTGCGGCCGATACTCATAATCTCGCCTACAGACTTCATGCTGGAGCCAATCTTACGACTTACACCTGCGAACTTGGTAAGGTCCCAACGAGGAATCTTACAGATCATATAGTCAAGAGAAGGTGCAACGTAGGCAGAGTTTGTGGTACCCATCTCGCCTATCTCGTCAAGCGTGTAGCCTAATGCTATCTTGGCTGCCACAAATGCCAGCGGATAACCTGTTGCCTTAGAAGCAAGGGCAGAAGAACGGCTCAAACGTGCATTTATCTCGATGATACGATAGTCGTTGGTCTCGGCGTTGAAGGCAAACTGGATGTTGCATTCACCCACAATGTTCAAGTGCTTGACACACTTGATGGTAATATCCTGCAACATCTTCACCTGCTCGTCGGTAAGAGAGCAGGTAGGAGCCACTACTATAGACTCACCTGTATGGATACCCAGAGGGTCGAAGTTCTCCATTGAGGCAACAGTAAAGCAATGGTCGTTAGCATCGCGAATACACTCAAACTCAATCTCCTTCCAGCCTTTCAGGCACTCTTCCACCAGAACCTGAGGTGCAAAGGTGAAGGCGCTCTCAGCAATCTCGCAGAAAGTCTTCTCGTCCGGACAAACACCGCTACCCAGACCGCCCAGCGCATAGGCAGAACGAATCATGATGGGGTATCCGATCTTGCGTGCAGCAGCTACAGCACTATCCATTGTCTCGCAAGCCTCAGATACAGGAACTTTCAGGTCAACCTTGTTCAGTTCCTTAACAAAGAGGTCACGGTCTTCTGTATTCATGATAGCCTCAACTGAAGTTCCCAGCACTTGTACGCCATACTCTTTCAGCACGCCGCTCTGATAGAGGGCAGTACCTACGTTCAGACCTGTCTGACCACCCCATGCCAGCATGATACCATCGGGACGTTCCTTCTTGATAATCTCTGTAATAAAATGAGGGGTAATCGGCAGGAAATATACCTTATCGGCAATACCCTCGCTTGTCTGTATGGTTGCTACATTGGGATTTACCAGCACAGAGTAGATGCCTTCCTCTCTCAGTGCTTTCAATGCCTGGCTACCAGAGTAGTCAAACTCACCGGCCTGACCAATTTTCAGTGCGCCAGAACCCAGTACAAGTACTTTCTTCAGTTTCAGTTTCATAATCTTTTTCTATATCTTTAAAATGTGAATTTTCTATAAAAAAAAGACCACCTTGCCGATTGTGACATCGGAGGTGGTCTGTTTATTCTTACCTTTTATATAATGTTCCTGGTTGTCCCATAAAACGCTCTTCTCATTTTATCGGGTGCAAAATTACAACATAATTTTTGACCCGCAAAATAATCTGAGTTTTTTTTTTCCATACAACCGTCATTTTTTATTCATCAGCACTTTCATCCAATAACCGCCTATTACCGAACGGGCCTTGAAACCTGTCATTCTACCCGTTTTGGTATCGTGCCAGTCAGAAATGGGAACACGGCTTTCTGTCTCGTTAATGTACTTGTACAGTGGATCTACGAATTTCTGGAAATCCTTATCTGTCTGAGCCATCGCAGCTGTCCACATAATCCAGTCGCTCTTGGTATAATCCTTACGGCAGTCAAGTGGCAAGCCAAACTCATTCTGCTTTGTCAGGTAGTATTTGATTTCTGTCTGCATGGCATTATTGGGAATGATACCTGTATTCCACAGCTTGTCCCATACCATGTTATACTTCTGGCTCCATGTTTCAGCACCGGCACCGTATGCCAATTCGTAGTGGTCCTTCACCTTGGTTTCCTTCTCCCATGCAGCCGCCATTTCCTTTGCCTTGGCGTTGTACTTTTCGTACACATCGTTCAAGCCCTTCATTTTGGCTATTTCGGCATAGCCGGCTACACCCATGATAGCTTTAATGGCCAGATTACAGTTGCCTGCCCAATGACCGGCAAAGTCATCGGTACAAAGCTGGTTGGCAGGATGCAGACCGTTCTCTACCAGATAGTCAGCCCATGTGGTGATGATTTGCCAGTACTTATTTATATATAATGTATTGCCTTCCTGCTTACAGATCTGTGCGGCAAGGGTTATCATGTTTCCAGCTTCTTCCAGAGGCATGTCGCCACCATAAACCTGATGGTTAGCCTTGGGATATTGGCCAAGGTCATGAGCTGCAAACGGCTTAGTCCAGCGGCCTGTATAACTGTATTCAAAGATGGAGGTCATCATACCCTTCTGCAACTCGGGGTTGTAGCACAAGTACAAAGGCGCCTCGGGATAAGTCAGGTCAACGGTGTTCACACAACCATTGGAATTGTTCTCCTTAGAGAAGAAGAGCACATTGCCGTCGCAGTCCTTAAAGAGTTTGTGAGCAGCGTTTACATGACGGTAAGAACCGCTCAGAATCTCAGCATACTTCACGCCTCCAGCAGCCAGCGCATCATCATAGATGGTCTTGTCCATCTGACGGCAACGCTGCATGATACTCATATAGTTGTTTGCCATACGGTCGAACATATCATAGATGCTTACGTTGCCATCATGAGCCCAATAGCCCTTGTATCGCTTGTAGAAGTATTCGATGTCCCATATCTCGTCATACCCGATCATAGCAAAGCTGCTGCCTTGTGTAGTCGAACCGAAATCATGCACATAAGCCAATGTAGGCAATGAGACTTGCTTCTGACAAACTACCTCGCGCTCACCGCGTGGCAGACGGCCGTCAGCTAAGAACTGTGTCTTTATATCGTTATCCGAAGCTAAGGAGAGTCGTCCGTTTACGCCTGAAAGATATAAGTAGCCCCAGTCAATGCAGATACCATCGCCCGTCTTGGCAAGAATAGGCTGTTCTATGGTTCCCGCCTTCAGATACTGTTTGCCATTCTCAAAAACCCTGTTTGATATGGTAGGCTGATGTACCTTGTTCACAGCCATCTGAGGTGTGGTAGAGACATAGAACTGCACATTGTGCTTCTGACCGTCCGTTGAACGCACCTGATAAGAGATATAGTTGATAGGAGCAGAAAGCAGGTCGTAATCGTCGATGATATGGGGAGCTGTGAACACCACATCCAACTCCACAGGACCGCAGCTGAATGTATAATAAGTGTTGCATGCCAGCACATCCACACTCTTTTGCTGAGCCGTCTTGATACTTCCGTTACCCTTGGCAATGTTACGGAACACGCCAAAGTCAACAAGGGCACCACCCGTCTTATTATAACAATGTACGGCAAACACGTTCTTGCCTTGCTTCAGCAAGTCGCGCTTCTCACCGTCCAGACGAACCACAACGCCATCCACATAATCCATAATACCTGTAGCGGCTTTCTTACCGTTGATATAGATTTCGCAGGCATCGTCGTGCGAGAAGATAAGGTAAAGGTCGCCTTCGAGCTGACTGGAAGTCAACTCCACAGTTCGGCGCACCCAAATATGGTCGTCCTCCTTAGTCCAGGGAGTGCGGATATTATCGTAGTTATCGGAACCGAAGGCACCCTTGCCTGTTTTCCATGCAGAAGCATTAAAGTCGGGCATTTCCCATCCGTCTGCAGGTTTCTGGCTGGTATATTGGGCTTCCCACTCTGCCTCGTTCGACATAGGAATAACACTCTCCATTAATGTTCTCTGCGCAGCACCCATCCAGCGATAAGTGGTGCCATCAACACGCAACAGACCCTCTAAAGGCTTTTCATCATTTGTCCAATGGCGGGTTGATCCGTCGGTAAGATTATCGTACGGACTCCAAACGGAGAAATAAGGATCACTTACTATCAGCGGTACGCTGGGCAGACGCAAGTCGGTCTGCTTGTAGGGTTTGAACATCTCGGCATTTTGGGCCCACCCCATCATGCATACTGCAGCAAGGGCAATGGTTAGAATAGTTTTCTTCATCTTGTTTTATTGGGTTAATTTGTTAATTTGTTGTATCTCTTCATTGGTAAAGGAAGCCGACTCGGTAGCTTTGAGATTCTTTCTCAGCTGCTCTGGCGAACTGGCACCCACTAACACACTTGTTACACCCTTCTGATGCAGAATCCAGGACAGAGCCATAGTAGCCAAGTTCTCGCCTCGCTGCTCAGCTATGTCATTCAGGGCTCTCAGTTGGGCCAATCGTTCCGGGGTCAGGTCGTCAGCCTTCAGGAAACGCGGGTCGTGGGCTATTCGGCTGTCTTCTGGAATACCATTCAGGTAACGGTCAGTAAGCAGACCTTGTGCCAAAGGCGAGAAAGAGATAAACCCTACTCCATCGTCCTGGCATTGTTTCAGGATTCCCTCTTGCAAAGGAGCCTGATCCAGCAGGTTCAGCCTTCCCTGATAGATAAGACAGGGCACATCATGCTGACGCAGATAATGGTATCCGAATTGCGCAGCCTCCAACGGCCACCGGCTCAGACCTATATACAAAGCCTTTCCTTGGCGCACCACATCAACCAGCGTCTGCAGTGTCTCCTCAAGGGGTGTTTCGGGGTCGTACCGATGACAATAGAACAGGTCAACATACTCCAGATTCATTCGCTTCAGGCTTTGGTTCAGGCTGGCCATCAGGTGTTTCCTTGATGCCCACGAGCCATAAGGGCCCTCCCACATATCGTATGCAGCCTTGGTGGAGATGAACAGTTCATCGCGATGCATACAGAGGTCACCACGCATCAGACTGCCCATAAAAGATTCGGCAGCACCAGGCTCAGGTCCGTAGTTGTTGGCAAGGTCAAAGTGCACAATTCCGCATTCGAAAGCTGTCAAAGCAATATCCCTCGATGTCTCGTATGGTGTCAGGCAGCCGAAATTATGCCACATGCCTAAACTGATTTCAGGCAAAAGCACACCGCTCCTTCCGCATCTTCTGTATTCCATTATTATGAAAGCTTGTAATTTGGGCGCGAAGATACAAAAAAAAATCCATTTTCATATAGAATGGAAAGAAAAATCATATATTTGCAGAAAGAGAGCCTAAAAAATATATAATATGAAGATTTTTGCCCTGTCAGCGCTGCTGGTCCTCGCACCCTTGCAGATATACGCTCAGACTGCTTGGGGAGACCAAGGCGACGGAACCTACGCGAACCCCGTACTGAATGCAGACTTCTCAGACCCCGACGTTATACGCGTGGGAAAGAAGTTCTATATGGTAGCATCCGATTTCCATTTCATGGGTATGCAAGTACTGGAATCAGACGATATGGTCAATTGGCGTTACATCAGCCAGATTTACAACCGTATTGACGAGCCCGGTTGGAACGACAACGGGCATTACGGCGGCGGTTCATGGGCTCCGGCAATCCGTTACCACAACGGACGCTTCTACGTTTATTTCTGTACCCCCGACGAAGGGCTTTACATGACATCCTCCACCTCTGCCAGCGGGCCTTGGGAGCCTCTGCATTTGGTCAAGCGAGTGGGCAAATGGGAAGACCCTTGCCCTCTATGGGACGATGACGGACAAGCCTATTTAGGTCGTAGCCAACATGGAGCAGGTCCCATCATAGTACATAAGATGTCAGTCGATGGGCGTCAGTTGCTTGACGATGGCGTAACGGTCTATTCCGGCCCTGTAGCAGAGGGCACAAAATGGCTGAAACGTAATGGTTATTATTTCCTGATTATTCCTGAAGGTGGCGTAGGTACTGGCTGGCAGACCGTTCTGCGTGCCACCAATATCTATGGTCCTTACGAGCGCCGTATTGTATTGGAACAAGGTACCACAGACATCAACGGCCCTCATCAGGGAGCCTTGGTTGATGCGCCTGACGGCAGTTGGTGGTTCTATCATTTTCAAGACACGCCGGAACGGGGCCGTGTTGTACATCTTCAACCCGCACGCTGGTTGGACGAGTGGCCCTTGATGGGAGTGGACAAGGACGGAAACGGCATTGGGGAACCCGTCGCCTCTTGGAAGAAGCCCATCCCTTCTGCAGGACGTTCCCTTCCTCAGACCGACGATGACTTCTCAGGATCGCTGGGACTACAATGGCAATGGAATCACAACCCAAGGAACGATTCATGGAATCTGACTGAGCGCAAGGGCTTTCTTACCCTTCACGCCTTGCCGGCCGACAATCTTAAAGAATGTTATAACATGCTCACCCAGAAAGTGATGGGATATGTAAGCGAAAGCACTACACTATTGGAAGTTCGTGGGAATTGCTTTGCCGGTCTGGCCTGTACGGGACAAGAGTTTCGTGGTATTGGCATTACGCCCCAAGGGATTTTTGTGGAGTCCGACGGGCAGCGTACGCTCATCAGGAAAGGACACTTCAAGAAGCTTTATCTGCGTATTCAGAACGATTGTCTCCAGCACACTCATCAGTTCTTTTACAGCCAAGATGGCCGAACCTTCCTTCCTGCCGGAGAACCGTTCCAGATGCACAATGGGCATTGGAAAGGCATCCGCATAGGTCTCTTCTGTTATGGGCAGGAGGGTAAAGCCCAGTTTGACAACTTTTCTTACAAGGTTTTAGATTTCCCGTCTTCCAATTAAACCATTTCTTTGCCAAACACACATAGACAGCCTATGACGTATCGGCACAGACAAGAAAAACAGAGAAAACAACTCTTGACCCTTGACTCCATACTCTTGCCCATAGACCCTTGAAAAGTAACGATAACCGATAACCACTCAACGATAACCAATAACCGCTCAACCTGCCAAATAACCCATTATTTCAACACAATTTCGTAGAATTTCCTGAAATTAATGGTACAAATTTTGTCAGTTTAGAAAAAAAGAATAAATTTGCACGATGAATGCGTATGCAGGATTTTTTTTATATAGCTAATACCAAAAACTAAACGATATGAATCAAAAATTACTTTCTCTTGTGATGTTGTTTTTCCTGACTGTCAATATTGTCAGAGGTGATGACTTTATTGTTGAACGGGCTGTGAACCTGAGTCAGCTTGACTCCTGGGTGGATATAAGTCAGTTCCAGTGGCAGGAGATAGACCACAGCATTCAGGACAATCGGGAGGAGATGGATGCCTTAATCGATCTGTTCTATGATCCTGCGCCTAAGGACACTGTGGGCTTCTACGACAAAATTTACCGGGCACGTGACAATCAGTATATTGTCCTGCGCCTTGACAAGGCTGAGGGCAAGCGTCCCTTCCATGTCAGTGTGACTACTATCAAAAGTACGACAGACCCTTCTCTGAATTCAACGAAGATGTATGCGTCCGATAACTATGTCTATATCATGCCACCAATCGGCGAGACACAGTTGGAGGTGAAGATATGGCCGCAGGGTGAAGGCGTGGAGACAGCCAAAACCTTTACTTTCCACGGTCACAGCTACGGTTCGGAATCGGTTCGCACCGTGATGCTTGACAAGAGTCGCATCGTTGAGGGCAACTATGACTTGCAACTGATTTTCTACAACAGTGATACGCAGAAGAGTGACACCAGCTACATAGAGAGTCTGCTTACCGACAAGCTCTACTCTTTTTACGACTATAAGGACGGTGACCTGGTTGAGGCTTACCTGCGTGTGAACAAGTTCAAGCGTATCAAACTGAAACATAACCTGTGGGCAAGGGATGCTGTTACGCATATCAATGACAACTCGGTAAATGTGGAGACAGGAACCAAGATGCCCTTCCTCCAGCATAAGCGTCTGGATGCGCCTAATCCTACCTATCTGGACTCGCGTCTGTTCTCGCATCATGATACTTTGTGGGTGAACCTATATCAGAACAATGAGCTTTCGTACGATGTGAATGGTCTTACGATGCATGCTGTGCTGGCCGACCTTGACAATCTTCCTATCGGCGATAAGCTGCTTGCGTGGGGCAAGGACTCGATAAGCAACCGCCTGTACATCCTTACCGACGGAGAGCCCTGCACCATAGAGTGCTACCGCAATGGCTTCTTGCCAAAGCTGTGCCTGTACCCGGGGTCATACGACCATACAACAGGCATTATCAGCAGAGAGTCCGAAGAGATTGACATCTTCTTGGAGCCTTCTGAACCTATTACCAAACCGACTGTTACTTCGGCTATACTTTCCTCACTGAAGACCACCAATGATTGTCGTGGCGACTACTATGTAACTGAAATTCAGCAGGCGGACATTTTGCCTGTTCTACTTGCTGAGACTGTTAATTATGATGAGTATGCCTCTCATTTGGATACCATGAAATATGCCAATAATGGCGAGTCCTATATGAGTTATGCGCAGATGGAGGTCGCCGTTGTGTCACCTAACAACGATGATAAGGATAAGGATGTTATTACGCTGCAGAAAGACGAGAATGATGCCGAGAAGAATGATATTTTAAAGGATGTCCTGGACGGTGTTACCCGTTCGGTTCAGACGCCTTTATTTGACTACAAGTACTTTATTACCAACTTTGACCTGTGTGGGTATCTCGACATCAACACCTCGGGTCGTCCTGACGTTGCCTTCGACGGTACCATAATCAGGCAATTACCCATCTTAGAAAACACATTTATAGATCTTCAAGACCTATTCAAGACTACCCAAGAGGTCTCCAAGAAGCACTTGGAGGGCGATGAGGCCTCAAATCAGGGCGCCGGCTGGATATCAAATGTATTACCGGGCGGAGCTTCAAGCCTGAACGTCAGGATTCCGCTCAATCCGCCTTTCTATATGCGTTTTGGAGTGGATGTGGATTTCTTCAAGACCAAGAAACTGTCTATGTCTTATGCCCTGGGTGCAGGCATTTTCTACGATGCAATCAAAGGGAAAAGCAATCTTGATCCCGAAAGTGCAAAAGATTTATCGGTAACCATGAGCTCCAGCGGCGAGCTTAGCCCTGAAGTAGAAGACTTGTCTTCCGCATTCAATCCTCCCAATGAAGACAAGAATAAGGCCAACAGCATTCTGAGCAAGACTCTCACCTCTAGTGCTTATGTAGAGATGTACAAGAAGTACAGTCTTCCGCTGTCCCTGTTCAAATTCAAGGCTTCGACATGGGGGCAGTATCTGTTGGGACTTAACTACGTTGACGAAGTGGGCGTACGTGCCGAGCTCAATGCAACGGCTGGCATGAGCCTGGATTTCCTAGAGATGGCTGCCAATCTGGGAAATGCAAACGGTGGCGGAGCCGACTGGGTCAAGGATTTGTCTAAATTCTATAGCGGCACTGCGGGCAAGATCTTCAAACAGTTCATCTCGCCTCTGCAGTTGTCAATAGGTGCAGGTGTGTCGCTCAATGTAAATAGCGGACTCTTTTCTTTCTATAACACCAAAGGAGACATTGAACCGTGGAAGAACCACATGCTTGCCTTCAAGTTCTTCGGTACGGCCTATGTTAAGGGACAGGCCAGAGCCAAGCTTGACGTGGGTGTCGCATCGGCAGAGGCTGGTGTTGAGACTGGTGCGGGCATCAACTTCAAGTATGCGGGAGGAAGCCGTCTTGACTTCCGCAATGACTTCTCGGGAAGTGCCTACAGCTGGTTTGGCGGCTTAGGTGTTTACTACAAGCTGAAGGCCTTCGGATGGAGCAAGCGCGGTTCCAAGGAACTGGGACGTACCACGGTACAGCAACGCCTTATCACTCCGAAGGACTTCGAGAACCCCTTTCACAAGAACTTTGTTTATTACCTGAGTGATGACGCGGATCCGGATGCTGCCCCGACCAACAAAGTAATCAGAAGGGCCAACCCCGAACTGCCTGGCGAATTTGTTACCAGCCGCGCTGACTTTAACGAACCCATAAAGTTCCTTGCCGGAGGCGACAGCATAGTATATCAGGGAAACTCAGCGAACCCTAACGACTACACCGTCGAGGTCGCACCTACGGGCAACCCCATTTACCTGTCTGACTGGCAACTGGGCGGATGTACCAGCTACGATGCAGCCTCTATCCCGAACCTGGATTTGGTTCTGCTGGAGCAGGCTACGGATAGGATTGCGCAGGAAGACCTTGATGACAGCCTTCATCTGGACGAGACGGTAAAGCGTGCTAGCAAGGTATATGGCATATACTACACCAAGAAACTGCCTGATACCAAGTGGTACAGCCCCAAGCCTGTGTATAGCTCTTCCGAAACTACTTCCTTTAATCCGCGCGTGGCATTGGCAGATGACGGTACGGGTGTAGGTATCTGGCAGGAAGGACTCCTGGAGAAGGGCAGCTGGGTGGCTCCCGGGGATACGGTCCAGATTTCAGACCTTGTCATGAACGGGCAGCTGATGATGTCGCGCTTTGATGGTAACGAAACATGGTCCGACCCCATACCGCTGATGAAACTCGACGAAAGCTGCGCACTGAAAGACTACCATATCACCTATGATGGTTCCACAGCATTCATCATAGCCAGAAAGGCATCAAGCGATGCAGATAATGTGAATATCTGTATGACTGTAGATGCTGCGGGCAATGTCACGATGCACGACATAGAGCAGACCGACCAGCTAATGCGTCTGCGCCGTGTGGGTGATAACAACGTTCTTGCCTGGGCTACTCCTACCGACACGCTCAGAAGCGGAACAAACTTCCGCGTAAAAAGCTATGGCATGGACGGCAAAGCAAAGGATGGCATCAACACCTCTGTTATACTTAATAATGTCAATGCAGAAGATTTCCGCATCGTTCCTGACTTGGAAGCCAAGTCCCTTAACAATGTTGCTCTGCTATGGCGTGATACGCCCATCTCCGGCGACAGTACCTATGTGCGTCTGATGACAGCCCGTCTTGTACCCAATAAGGACGGCAGCTTCGGCATCGGCACACCTATGACTGCTGTACGGCTGACAAATGCCAACAGCATTTACGGCTTCGACGGATATATGAAGGACGAGAAGATTCAGGTCTGCTATGTTGCCGTTGACAGCATGGGTAACTCCCAGATCAACAAGACTGCAACCTATTTCGGCAATGCCTTCAACTATACCGTTCAGTTTGCAACTGAGAACAATCAGGGTTTCCAGAGCTGCAAGGACGAGATAACATTACTCGTCACTGTTAATAACTACGGCACATCCACCATCAACGAGTGCGTGCTGAGTATTGACGGCATTGACCAGCAGTTCCCGCTTAACATGGTTGTACCTGCAGGCTCCAGCTACAAGGAGCGTGTCACTATACCTTATTTATTAGGTACAGGTGTGAACACTACCATGTTTGTGAAGTACGATGATGTGCTAGGCATTCAGGAAAAGAGCTATGCACGCTACATGGCACGCAGAGCAGCACGTCTTGTTGGCAGTAAAGCAAGCAACAAGGAGGATGCCATATACGAGCAGCGTACAGCCAAGTTCTATCCCTATACCCCGCAGTTCGAATGCTTCGTCGCAGGACAACACGTTGACAAGAATGGCAACAACCGCGTCACGATATGCGTGCGAAACTACACTCGTCGCGGCCTGAACGATCCCTTTGTCGTCATCGTAGGTTTGAAGGAGAAATCTTACAGTTCCTTTGTGTACGACAAAACAGATGTCAGACACAGCAAGTACGAGACCAAGACACTGTCACCCGTTGGGTTACCTTCCATTCTCACCAGCTTTGCTATGCATGACTATGGTAGCTATCGTGCCGGATATGTCACGATAACAGTTCCTGAGGTCACCGAAAAGGAAGAGCTGTATGTTGGCGCAACACTGGTTTACAATGACCCTGAAACGGGCGAGTGCAGAAGGGTGAATCCAAAAACCTACTCAGGCAGCAACAACAGCGGCGTGGTAACGCTATATCCGTCATCAGAACCAACAGCTGTGAAGAAGATATACAACAACGACGATGAAGGAACCCACATGCGCGTCAGCCAACAAGGTAGCAACCTGACAGTAACAGGTGTCACCCCACGGCAGCAGGTACGTCTGTATCAGGCCAACGGTGCTATCGTAGCCCGCAGACAGGCTGACGAGAACGGCAAAGTTACATTCCTTACACCTATGGGTAATGGCGTAGGCCTTATATCTTCTGACAATGAAACAGTGAAGTTCGTCTATTGAGATTAATACGAGTAAGAGTTTAAGTAGTTCAAAAAAACATTTAAGAAGTTCAAGAAAAATGAAGAAGATTATATTGACAACGCTGCTGACGGCTATGACGGCCATAGGCGTTCTGGCACAGGAAGACCCACTGAAGTGGGATGGATCAACAACGTCGTCCTCTCTGGTTTGTTCTGATAATACCATTGAGGTCCATACTGCTGCCGACCTCGCAGCACTGCATAAGCTGTGGGATAAGTATGACGATGGTGACCGAGGTTATAAAAACTATACCATCAAGCTGATGGTTGACCTCGATTTGGACAACCATAACTTCAACGGCTACACCATCGGATGGGACGACGACCACAAGTTTGGAGGAACATTCGACGGACAAGGGCACATAATCAGAAACCTGAAAATCGAAGGAAAAGACGACAATCGTGCTCTCTTTGGCAAGATGGACAACGGCAGAGTCATGAACCTCAAACTGGTGAATGTGGACATCCATTGCGGCGACGGTGACGACTGTCACATAGGAGCTATCTGCGGCAGAATGTACAACCACAGCACCATCTCCCATTGTGCCGTGGTGGGAGGTAGCGTGAGGCAGTACGAAAGCGGCAACGACGAGTTTGGAGCCATCTGCGGATATATGACCAACAACCACAACAGCGTAGAATACTGCTATAGCGATGTCACTGTAGAGGCTGACACGCAGGTAGGTGGACTAGTGGGCAAGATAGAGCAGGGCGATGACCACACCTCAGGCATCTATCACAGCTACTTCAGCGGAAAAGTCATCCATTACGGTAACGAATACTTCGGTGCCATTTGCGGCGAGCGCTATGGCCAGCCTACCGTCAACAACTTCTTCCTCGACCGCGGCGATGGCGTGAGAGCCACCGGTAACCAGAAAAGTGCCGGAGGCAGCAGCTACCATTCCGATGGCGAAATCAAGGCGTGCACGGAGGAAGAGCTCAAGCAACCTCTGCTGTTCCGCAATTATAATGCGGGATACACTCTTGAGAGCGATCAGTATGTCTATACTTTCGACGGATATCCCGAGCTGAAAGTGTTCCTGCGCTACAATCACGGAGACACTTTCTACAACAATAGCATTGGCTGCATGGACAATAATGCCGACAACGCTGTGCCCGGTTATCTCAAGGTGCAGAAAAACGGAAGCAGCCCATTCACAGTATCGCTCGAAAAGATCATGCCCGCATCTTCGTGTACCGACTTCACCCTTTATGATAATTTCACACCCTATTTCAGCAATCAGCAACTACGTCTGGTAGGAATTGCTCCAAACGCGATGGAAGTCTTGGGTAAAGTTAATACGGTCACTATTCCCGCTACCGTCGATTCCATCGCACGCCCCCAGCGCCATCAGGTGCAAAATGCCTTCATTTTGAACGGTGAAGTTGGTGCTGTCAAAGATGGTGCGCTCTACGACCTGACAGAAAAATACCTCATAACAGCCCCAAAGTCGTTCCCCACCCTGACTATCCACCAGGAGTTTGCCGATAAGGTAGCCGACTATGCCTTTGCGGACATGATAAACCTGCGTACACTTTATGTTGACACTTATGTGCCGAAAGGTACTCTGGTTGACGACAAGGATAATAAAGCTCCTGTCATTCAACTGGATGGCGAAAACGTCTTCAGCGGATGTCCGTCAGACCTGAATGTCTATATCAAGGACGGTACACCAAACCAACTCTTCCTCGGCTATCAGGGTCCTGGAGGCTACGGCTATGGAAATGAAAGCGGATGGAGTAAATTCTACTCAAATTACCAGGATGTAGAGAACCACATGTTTTCGTACTTCCCTGTCAATCGCAATCCGGGCGGCATGTCAACCCTGATCCTCGGCTACCCCGTGGAACTGCCGGAGGGCGTAACAGCATGGTGGGCTAAGTCGTTCAGCGACGGCATGGTTGTCTTCAGGAAACTTGGTACTCAGGTGGTGCCGGCACTGACACCCGTACTGCTTACCTATGAAGGGACAGATCTGCTCTATCTCTCCCGCTATGAAGGTGACAATCCCGGTGCTGCCACAGACTATGAGAGTAATCTCCTCAAGGGCAGCATCGATCCAGGCGGACACAGCATTACCTCTTCTGAGATGATGAGCAATTTCTTCACACTGGGACGTCCGTCGGGCGACAGCAGTTTCGATAATCTCGGCTTCTATCAGTTCCATCCCAAGAACAACCTTCTGCCATCCTATGTGGCCTGGTTTGCTGCCAACGATGTTCCTGCCGATGTCAGGTTCCTGATGGTTTTTGATGAAGATGACGATGATGAGACATCCGTTACCTTACCTTGCACCGATGACCTTTTACCTCAGGTTTATACCATGCAGGGCATTCGCATTGCTCCGTCGGACATGCGTAAAGGTTCTATGTATATCGTGAACGGAAAGAAGGTACTTTTTTAACTAAAAACTGATAAGCAATGAAGACGAAATATATCAGCCCGGAACTCTATATAGTTCTGATTTCTGCCAGGCATATACTTACAACTTCACCGGATATAACAGACCCGGAGGATGAAATGGAAGTGCCGTATGATCATGAGATAAATACAAACGATGCGTTTTAATCAAACAGCTCATTTAAGAGCATAAGAAAAAGTTGACAACGAAAAAAGCTGCCCGTAACGGACAGCTTTTTTCTCGTATCAAATAAGAACGTATTACTTCAGTATCTTCCGGCCTCCGATGATGTACAGGCCGTTGGGCAGTGTGCGTAAGCCCGTTCTGCTGTCAACACCCTGCAGTACCATACGACCGTTCAGGTCGAAGACATTTACAATCTGCGGTTCTGTCTTAAGGGCATTTACTGCATCCTCGTCGTCTTCACCGGCATTTACGTAGTTGCCATCGACGAGAATAACGACTTTACTTTCAGGACTGAGTGTTGGAACTTCGTCCTTACCCAATGTCTGGAACCATACAGGCTTCTCTGTTTCTCCACGATTCAGGCCGTATGTAGCAACACCCGTTGCAGCCTCTTCGACGGTAACATAAGTAGTATTCTCCTTAACAACGGCCTCTTCGTGCTTGTAACCGACAATGTCTGTGAGAGAAGGACTTTCGATAACCCAGATGTTGGAAGTATATTTACCTACTCCATCGTGGAGCCATCCTACAAGCATACCGTGTCCGTCACCATTGCCATACGTTACATTGCGACCGTCCAGCATGATATCACTGATAACAACGTAATGGTCGTTTCCGTCTGTAGCACCAGCCACAAGACCTGCACTCCATCCGCTCAGCAAGTTACCGGCAAACATACAGTTCTTAACGGTTGAGTTGTTCTTGATTTTACCTATCAGACCACCGCAGTCGCCCTTACCGTTCTCTACGGTAGCATTACTGTAGCAGCGTGTCATGGTTCCCTGGAAGGTACCGCAGATAGAACCTGTGTGCTCAGCATTGTCGCTGCCTCCTACACTTCCGCCCTGAACATTAATACCGTCGATTGTGGCACCCTGGGTAGTTCCGAAGATCATCATGTTGGCATTGGTAATAGGATACAGGTTGCCCTTGAAGGTACCGGCATAAGGCATAGCCATGGTACCGATTGGTGCGAACTGGCTGTCGGCAAGATCGATAGGAGCTACTATTTCGGCATTAAGCTGGGTATTGCCTAAGCTGTTGACATTATTGGCGAACCAAGCCATATCACCGGCTGTTTCCAACTGATAGAAGCCGCCCTTGAGTGCAGGAGCACCCTGGAAGTAACGCTGGTAGAAGGCAGTGTTCTTAATTGCATCCATAGCCTTAGCCTCAGCAATACTGAATGTTCCCTGTTCCCAGCCGGATACTACATCATCCACAACATTCTGCATCTCGACAACTTCTTCCTGAGGAGCCTCGGGATCGTTATAGCATGCATCCAGCATAGCAAGAGCATTATCCATCAGCTCGATGTATGCTTCTTTGCAGCTGTCTATGCGGTGGAAGATATCGGTGAACTGAGCACAGATGGTAAGCAGTTCTTCTGCATTCTTTCCCTCTGTTGCAGCGACAAGTGCCTGTAACTCGTTACGGAGTTCTGCAGAGAAGTTAGGCATTGACTTGTAATGAGGCAATGTCTCGTCATCTGAATTTGGTATATCTGAAATACCTATATAATTGATAAGGGTATTAGCACGGGCAACATAAGAGTTTACACCTTCGCCCATCAAATCTGTTGCCTCGTCGGTAGAACCAAGATAGAACAGGCGGAAATTACCGAAGCCGATCCAGTCGTTAGCCAGACCTGTTCCGGGAATGCGCAAGCCTACTGTCAATGTACCGTCTGTTACGTTTGTAATGACACGGTTCTCGTAGCGTCCGGCCTTAAATGCGTATGCACAGGTTACAGGACCATGAGGAACATATTGGTATGTGTCGTCGATAAACAACGAATCGTCAACATTACCGTTTGCATCGGGAGTGAGCAGGCAGTTCACACCATCTACGGCTTCGTCTCCGCTTACCATATCCTCGGTAAGTGCCTGGATGTAATTCTCGTCATTGTTTGCATAAAGATATGCAATGTAGTTGTCGTTGGCATTGAAAGAGTTTGATGCGGGACGGGTAGCAGCATTAGCACGCAACTCGTAAACACCGTTCTTCAAGCCTGTCAATGTCTGGTGAAC
Source organism: uncultured Bacteroidales bacterium (assembly GCA_902801485.1). GTDB lineage: Bacteria > Bacteroidota > Bacteroidia > Bacteroidales > Bacteroidaceae > Physcousia. Next base: position 56,058 of record CADCIP010000007.1, read on the forward strand.
ATCAGCCTTGGCATTCCACACCTCGCCGGCTGTCATTACGCCTTCCACGGTACCTGTTGTAAGGGTAGAACCATCCTTCCAGGTTGTCCAGCCGTCAAAGTTAGGCTTGGCAGAAAGGTCGGCATTCGTCATCAGGTTGGTAATCTCTGTACCCTTCTGATAGTTTGACTTAATGGCTGCTTCCAAGAGAGCATTCATGAATGCTACCTCGGCAACAATCTGTTCGCCCGTTAGAACTTTATTATCTGTAATATAGCCGGCAGAACCATTGGGGAATTCCTCGCAAGGTTCAACATCCTCTTCTATATAAGAGAGCAGCGTTTCGTATGAAGAGCCAAAGAACTCGTCGCTATGTTCGTTCACGTAGGCTTCGATTTCTTCCAGACGGTCTGTATATTGCTTGTATGCAGCTGCACTGGTTTCAACGGCAGCACGTGCATCCATCATAGCATTATAGACATCGGCATCGAATGCATCCAATGCTGCAAAAGCATCCAAAGCTGCTTCGTATGCCTCGATATCACCCTTATAGGCAATCACATTCTCGGCATATTCTTTACCGGCAGTAACAACGTTTTTACGGAACTCGGCCATATCGTTGGTGTATTGTCCCTCGGAAATCATGTACACCACGCCGTGGGTAGGATCAAGTGTGGGAGAATCATCAACGTCGAGTGTCTGGAACCAGACAGGAGAGGTAATGTTACCCTTATTCAAGCCGAAGGTAGCAACACCCGTAGCAGCATCTGACTCTGAAATCTTATGTGTAACAGCCAACACTGCAGCCTCTTCGTGCTTATAGCCGACTATGTCTGTAAGAGAGGGACCTTCTATAACCCAGATATTAGAGGTCTTCTGCCCTACTCCATCATGGAACCAGCCAACCAGCAGACCATGACCGTCACCGTTCTCGTAAGTTACGTTACGGGCATCAAGGAGAATATCACTGATGGTAACGTCTGTATCGTTGCCGTCGGTAGAACCCGAAAGAAGTCCGGCACTCCAACCACAAGTAAGGTTACCGGCGAAACCGCAGTTGCTGATAACAGCAGGGCTACCGATCTTACCAATCAGACCGCCGCAGTCACCCTTGCCGTTTTCTACGCTGGCAGTACTGAAACTGCGTGTTAAGGTACCGGAACGGAAATGTCCGATAATAGAACCGGTATGAGCAGCATTGTCGTGACCGCCTACAACACCGCCTACGACATTAATGCCATCAATGGTAGCACCATTTACGGTACCGAAAATCATCATGTTGGCATTAGAGATAGCATACATACCGCCGTTAAAGGTACCTGTGTATGGCAGAGATGTGGTACCGATAGGAGCATAAACAGCACCATCCAAATCAATAGGAGCAGTCAGACGTCCGTTGATATCGGTATGTCCGGCCTTAACCATATATGTAAACCAGCAAAGCTCTGCGGCATTACTTAACTCATAGAAACCGTCTTCCTTTGCAGTCAGATAATTCTCGTTAACCGCGTGGCAATAGGTACATACGCCATCCTGGAAGTCGTGCTGGTCCTGTTCTGTAGCACCCTCGATATTGCTGTAGGAAACCTCCTCGTAGGGAGAGCCGTCGCAATGAGAACGGCCTATACGGAAGACCTTAGCATGAGAAGGGTTAGGAACGGGAACAGGGTCAGTACCCAGATTCTGGAACCATGCAGTTTCTGTATTGCCTATATTCAAGGCAAAACAGGCTGCTCCACTTTCCAGTTCTTCTGCTGTTATCTGCTTGCCGTTAGCATCCACAACGTCCAGCTGGTTCAGATAGTAGCAATTGTTCAGGGTTGAATTGCCCGGGTTACGGACAAATGTCAGGTTACCCCATTGGCCGTTATCACTACCTGCAATCTCGAACTCGCAGATAACAAGCACGTTGTTCAGTGTGGCCTTGCCGTCTGCCCAGCCAATAACACCAGCACACTGGGAAGTGGCCATACCTTCGCTCTTCAGAGAGCCGCCGATAGTACAATTGTTAATGGTAACATTTGAACTGCTGGTAACGCTACCTATAAGACCGGCATGAGAACCGTCACCTACTGTTGTAGTGTTAATTGCCACGTCGGTAACCACATTCTCGATGGTTCCGTTTCCTGCACTCTGACCTACCAAAGTAGCACAATGTTTGCCAATAGCATGCAAGCTACCTTTAACAACTAGGTTCTTGATGGTACCTGCACCTAACTTGCGGAACAAAGATACGTACTCGTTCTCGTTGTTTTCGTACCCGATGGTAACAGTATGGAACTGACCATCAAATACGCCCTTGTACGAGATGTCGCTCGAGGAAATAGAGAACTCGGGGTAAACACTCATGTCGATGTCTGCCGTCAGGACTGCATCAACCTGACCGTCGTTCTCAAGCACAATCTGGGCAAATTCGAGCATGTCTTCTGGTGAGCCCAACTGGTACACACCATCTACAACACCCACTTCTGCCCTTGACGTTAGGCCTAAGCATAAAGCAAAAGCCGCTACACAAAGTTTTGAGTAGAACTGTTTCATTGTAAAAGTTAAACTGTTTAATTGGTTAATAAATATAATAATGTTTTATGGATAATTGCATGCAAAGTTATAAATTTTTTTATGATAAATGCAAAAAAACAGGGAAATATCTGGCAATTAATTTCCATCAGGTTTTTCTGTATATCCGAATGGGGTTAACGGCCAGTAGAACTGTTGCCAATCGTCTGGCTTTGACGGATTGAATCCGGGCCATTCTTCACGCAAATAGTTTATCAGGTCTATATTCAGTCGTTTCATACCCTCCACAACAAGCTTGCTTATCTCGAATGCACCGAAAGCATTGGCATGGGTGTTGTCTTTCAGCTCCACATCCTGCCCTGGGAAAGTACCCTGAGGATAGTGTACCAGCAGATGTTTACTACCCTCCTCTCCCATTGCATTAAAGAGCGTTGTTGTTGCAACCGTCAAATCAATGAGCGGCACGTTTTCACGCTCTGCAATGGTTCGTATGGCGGCCGGATAGTCACCATGGGTAGGTTGAGCCATACCGTCTTGAAAGTTTCGGCGTTCTGTAGGTGTTACAAGTATGATTCGGGCACCCAATGGTCGCAGTTCATCAATAAAAGTTTTCAGGTTCATGGAAAAATTATACCAGGCTCCACTGCCGGAATGACGGTCTTTCTCGTCGTTGTGACCAAACTCAACAAGAACATAATCACCCTTTTTCAGTTCTTTCTTTATCTTCTCTAACCTATTCTGCTGAATAAAAGATGTGGTACGAAGTCCGCTCATGGCAATATTCTCTACAGACACGAGCTCATTAAACCAGAATGGTAGCATTTGTCCCCAACTGGCGTATGGTTCAATATCCTGATCGGTAACGGTACTGTTGCCACAAAGCCATATTTTACATTCTGGCATATTTGGTTCGACACGGATGCGAGTTACAGCCGGAGCCTCTCCATTAAACTCCAAGGTGAGCTTGTCGTCCCAGTTCATTGTGCCAACTTCCCGTTTATGTAAGCTAACAGTCTTTTTACCGTCAATGTAGGGCGTATGCACATTCACGTTGAACGTTATATCGCGCAGCTCTCCTTTACGAGTAACCATTCTGTCCACAACCATACGTCTCATCTCACTACGTAGAGCCGTTATGCCTGCATATTGCCTGCTACCCAGTGTTACAGTAACCTTGTAATCACCTTCCGGTACACGCATGGAGAAAAACATGGGTGCCGTCTGTTTTTTAGAGAGTGCAGCCGATCCGCAATCATAACCGTACCCAAGGCTATCGGTATATGCTGGCTGAGGACGTGTCATATCGAAGTCGTAAAGAGGAGTAACAATACCCGACACAAAAGCTGTTGCGATAATAATAATGCTATTTATCATGATATAAAATTTTATAATGATGAATTCATAATCACAGACTGAGCAACTTTACAAGAAGCTGGGGGAAAGCATAATTTAACAGATCCGATTCCCTGACCCATATTCCTGAAAGAGTACATTCTTCTTTATTCAATTCTAACTTATAGAAATTGACAATTAGGCGCTGATGGGTTAGCTGATGGACAAAGCCTCTTTGTAGCAAAGTCCACTTACCGGCAGGGAAACGTTGCTGCAAGGAAGCCATAGGAAGTTCTTCTGACGAATCGATTAAAGGGAATTCATAAAGACCTTTCCATATATCGTTTCCTTCTCTTTTCCTGATTAAAACTTCCCCTTTATCGTTTAATACATAAATATATGAGAACCAACGGTTTTTCTGTTTCATCTTCTTAGCCCTAACAGGTAACTGCTGGACGCATTTATTTGCAAATGCAAGACACGTGTCGGAGAGAGGACAGATTGCACATTCGGTCCCCGTAGGTTTACAAACGACAGCACCAAAGTCCATAATAGCCTGATTATAAAGAGAGGGACATTTCTTGTCTAACATCTCATCGGCTAAAACCCTAAACACTTTTTTTCCTTCCGTAGAGTCTATAGGTGTATCTACACAGAAGTATCTTGACAAAACACGGAAAACATTTCCATCCACAACAGCGTATGGCAGACCAAACGCAAAGCTGGCTATAGCTGCTGCCGTATAAGGGCCAACACCTGGCAGGGAGAGGATGGATTTATAATCGGACGGGAAGGAACCAATGGCTGCAATCTGCTTGGCAGCCTTATGCAGATTCCTTGCCCTGCTGTAATATCCAAGACCTTGCCAAAGAAGCATGACTTGCTCTTCTGAAGCATCGGACAAATCCTGAACAGTAGGAAAAGCCGAGACAAAACGCTCATAGTATGCACGTCCCTGTTCAACCCTGGTCTGCTGAAGAATAATCTCAGATAGCCATATATAATATGGATTGACAGTCTCGCGCCAAGGCAGAACTCTTTTATGACATTTGTACCACAGTTCTATTTTTGCTGCAAAATCAGCCATTTCCTGCTTTTTTATCTGTTTTTGGATTACAAAATTACACAAAAAACGGGGAGAAACAAGCGTCAGCATTGTTTTTGTGATAAAAAAACAGGGAAATACTTTCAGCTTTGAGATAAAAATTGTACTTTTGCAGACCAAAAAGGAAGAAATAATAGTACTAACCCATAAATAACAAACAATTATGCCAAACGGAAAGAAGCATAAGAGACACAAAATGTCTACTCACAAGCGTAAGAAGAGACTGAGAAAGAATAGACATAAGAGCAAGTAAAAGTACTTCTCAGAAGACATGGCTCGGTGACAGACTTCAACATGTCACCGAGTCTTTTTTAAGATTTGGATTTAACAAAACAAGAAGGAACAAGAATGACAAGCGAACTTTTCATAGACGTCCAGCCAAAGAAAATTGCCATTGCTCTTACCGAAGACAAGAAACTTGTCGAATATCAGGAAGAAGAGCAATCTGCCTCTTTCTCGGTAGGCAATATCTATTTGGCTAAAGTCCGCAAATTAATGCCTGGTCTGAACGCCTGTTTTGTTAACGTAGGACATGAACGTGATGCTTTTTTGCATTATCTGGATCTGGGTTCACAATTCAACTCGTATGCCAAATACCTTAAACAGGTTCTGAACGACAAGAAGAACCTCTACCCATTCGAGAAAGCAACATTCCAAAATGAGCTGGAGAAAAACGGTAGCGTACAGAATGTACTGCAGCAAGGGCAGGAGGTACTTGTCCAGATTGTTAAGGAACCTATCAGCACTAAAGGTCCCCGACTGACCTGTGAAATATCCTTCCCGGGACGATATCTGGTTCTTATACCTTTTGACGACAAAGTCTCGATATCCACCAAAATAAAGAGTGCGGAAGAACGGTCAAGACTTAAACAGATAATACAAAGCATTAAGCCACACAATTGTGGTGTAATAGTCCGGACTGTAGCAGAAGGAAAACGCGTTGCCGAAATTGATACAGAATTAAAGGTGCTTACTAAACGTTGGGAGGAATGTCTGAGATTAGCTCAGAAAGCAAAAACCCAACCCACACTTGTTTACGAAGAGACAAGCCGTACCGTGGGCATGTTGAGAGACCTCTTTAACCCAAGCTATGAAAACATCTATGTTAATAAGGAGGATGTTTTCAACGAGGTTAAGGATTATGTGTCTCTGATTGCCCCAGACAGACTGAGCGTTGTTAAGCTATACAAGGGGAATCTTCCAATCTTTGACAACTTTGACATTACAAGGCAGATTAAGTCGGGATTTGGACGCACCGTATCGTACAAACATGGAGCCTACCTGATAATCGAACATACAGAGGCTTTGCATGTGGTTGATGTAAACAGCGGCAACCGAGCAAAAAGCAGTAACGGGCAGGAAGCCAATGCGCTGGAAGTAAACTTAGGTGCAGCAGATGAATTGGCCCGACAGTTAAGACTGAGAGATATGGGCGGCATTATAGTAGTTGACTTCATAGACATGAAATTAGCAGAAGACCGCCAGAAGCTATACGAGCACATGTGCGAAAACATGAAACGCGACCGTGCCCGCCACAATATTCTGCCCCTCTCTAAATTCGGCCTGATGCAGATTACCCGCCAGCGTGTAAGACCCGTTATGGATGTGCAGGTCGAGGAATCCTGCCCCACCTGTCACGGAACGGGAAAAATAAAGAGCAGCTTCCTTTTTGAAAGCGTACTGGAAGGTAAAATTAAGCTACTTAACAAGAAACTGGGCATAAAGCATTTTAATCTCTATGTTCATCCCTACGTATATGCATTCCTTTGCCGGGGAATTTTCTCACTCAAACGTAAATGGCAATGGAAATACGGCCTTGGTGTAAAGGTAATACCAAGCCAGAAATTGGCGTTCCTGGAATATCAGTTCATGGATGCAGACGGACAGGAAATAGACATGAAGGAAGAGGTGGAAATACGTTAAACACCACCAACCACACTAAATAAAGAAGGCTGTATGTTTAATGTCATACAGCCTTCTTTATTTATAATCTTACCGATTATTCCTCTGGAACAATCTGCAGGCTCAGTTCATCTAACTGTGCTTGTTCCAAGAAGCCGGGAGCATCCAACATCACATCACGACCGCTATTGTTCTTAGGGAACGCTATACAGTCACGAATACTGTCAAGTCCGGCAAAAAGACTTACGAAACGATCCAATCCATAAGCCAGACCTCCGTGTGGTGGTGCACCATACTTAAAGGCATTCATCAGGAAGCCGAACTTCTGCTGTGCCTGCTCAGGTGTAAAGCCAAGGATTTCAAATATCTTCTGCTGCGTCTTGGCATCATGGATTCGAATACTGCCACCACCGACTTCAACTCCATTGATTACCATGTCGTAGGCATTGGCGCGTACACTGGCAGGATCGGTATCAAGCAGAGGAATATCCTCAGGCTTGGGCGAAGTGAAAGGATGGTGCATTGCCATCAAGCGCTGCTCCTCATCGCTCCACTCGTACATAGGAAAGTCTATCACCCAAAGGCAAGAGTATTTGTTCTTGTCGCGAAGGCCCATACGTGAACCCATCTCTAAACGAAGTTCACAAAGTTGCTTACGAACCTTCATGGCATCATCGCCACAGAGGATAAGAATCAGGTCGCCAGGCTTGGCATTCATCTTCTGCTTCAGCACTTCTAAGGTTTCCGGAGTATAGAACTTATCAACAGAACTCTTTACATTACCGTCTTCTTCTACACGAGCATATACAAGTCCTTTGGCACCAATCTGAGGACGCTTGACAAAATCCGTAAGCTGGTCTATTTGCTTACGCGTATAAACAGCCTGACCCTCGGCACAGATAGCACCGATATAATTAGCATCGTCAAAAACACCGAAGCCTGCGGGGAAGATGCTCTCTACTAACTCACGGGATGCATTATCCGGCTGGTTGTTCTTCAGTTCGACGAACTTCATGTCGAAACGGGTATCGGGCTTGTCACTGCCATAGAACTTCATGGCATCGGCCCAAGTCATACGAGGCAATGCAGGGATATCAATACCCTTAATCGTCTTGAAGAGGTGACGACTCATACCCTCGAACATCTGTAGGATATCCTCCTGTTCAACGAAAGACATTTCACAGTCAATCTGTGTAAACTCGGGCTGACGGTCAGCACGAAGGTCCTCGTCACGGAAACACTTCACAATCTGGAAATAACGGTCCATGCCGGCAACCATCAGCAACTGCTTCAGGGTCTGCGGACTCTGAGGAAGTGCATAGAACTGACCGGGATTCATACGGCTGGGAACGACAAAGTCGCGGGCACCCTCTGGAGTACTGTTTACAAGAACCGGTGTCTCGATTTCCAAAAAGCCTTGCTCATCGAGATAGCGGCGAACTTCGAAAGCAAATTTATGACGAAGTTCCAGATTCTGACGTACTACAGGACGACGAAGATCCAGATAGCGATATTTCATGCGAAGGTCATCACCGCCATCAGAATTCTCCTCGATAGTAAACGGAGGCGTTGCACTTTCATTCAGGATGTTCAACTCTTCAACAAGAATTTCAATCTCACCCGTTGGAATATTCTTGTTCTTGGAATAACGTTCTGCCACAACACCTGTTGCCTGCAGAACAAACTCACGACCCAGTTTTCCGGCTTTCTGACGCAGCTCCTCTGGAGCATCTTCTGTGAAAGCCAACTGAGTAATGCCATAACGGTCTCTCAAGTCAACGAAAGTCAAGGCACCCAGATTGTGTACGCTCTGCACCCATCCGGCCAATGTAACTTTCTGGCCCACATTGGCGAGACGTAACTCACCACAAGTTTTTGTTCTATACATTATTATATATTTTTATTTTGTCTTTCTGTAACGAAAGAAGGATGAACCCTTAAGTCCATCCTTCTTTGTTGTACGCCCTCAGGGGCTCGAACCCTGGACCCATTGATTAAGAGTCAATTGCTCTACCAACTGAGCTAAGGACGCGTATGTTTTGTTTTTGCGAGTGCAAAGGTACGGACTTTTGCCGAATTGAGCAAATGTTTTTATTACTTTTTTTCTTTTTACGGTTTCAACTCGTACAAATCCGATGGGGACTTCCTTTTAAGAATGTCCAGTTCAAAGTCAACACCAGGTATAATACCGAAACTTCTGAGCAGACCTTCTACAGTTTTACGTGCCAGTTCGGGGTGATTATTCTCTTCGCTAAGATGACATAACCAAACATGTTTTAATATAGGAGTAGCATGTTCTGCTATCAGTTTTGCCGATTCCTTGTTACACAGATGCCCCTTGTCTCCCCTGATTCTGCCTTTCAGATAAGCAGGATAGGTTCCCATCATCAGCATGTCTTCATCATGATTTGCCTCAAGTACAAGGTAATTTGCCTTGGAGACCTGCTCTTCCATAACACTTGTGACATGTCCGGCATCAGTAATCAGACAGAACACAACTCCACAAGCCTCAATACGGTATCCGACACAGTCACTGCTGTCATGAGGAACGTCAAAGGGCGTTATAAGCAAATCGCCTAATTGCATGGACACGTCTTTCTGGACAATTCTTATGTGCTGTTCCGTGAGTTTACTGGTCATGCAGTAATTTGAGTTAATTCCCGCATGCACCTTCTCTGTCGAATACACCAGTTTATTATACTCATTGGCCAGATTGCCTACAGCTTTTATATGGTCAGCATGATCATGCGTTACAAAAACAGCATCTATCTGGTCAATATCTATACCATAGGTTTTCAGCGTCTTTTTCAGGACCCTGATACCTATGCCAGCATCAATGAGAATGCTTGTATTTCCTGTAGTCAAATAGTAGCAATTACCGCTACTACCCGACCCCAAAGAGAGAAATTTTAGCATATTATATTAATTTTACTTGCAAATTTACGCCAATTATAGAATAATTACAAATTTTTCTATAGTTTTGTGTCAAATAAATTGATTGAAGAATGAGATTTTCACAACTAATCACGTTTTGTGCCATCGCCTTTTCTGTAATTCTACCGACCGGGTGTTCAGAAAACACCAGCAAGGCCGTAAACACAGGCAAGACTTTTCTGGAGTACATGTACACGTGCGATTTTAAAGCCTGCGATGCATTATGCACAGAGAACGGACGCAAGGAAATCCGATGGTTTGCCTCAAATCTTACGGAAGACGACTTAGCTGTTATTTCCCGAGATGTAAAGATAGATGTCGAGGATTACGAGATTTCCGGTTCAACTGCTTCAATAATATACACAGCAAAAAATGTAATCGTCTGCGATTCACTGGAGACGAAGGGGCACATCGGCGAACGTTCGCTGACAATAAAACTTAAGGAGATAAACGGTAGTTGGAAAGTTGACGAATTAGAATGGTAAGCCTACAGCAAAGTGAAACGTAAAATCTCTCTTGAAATTGGGGTAGATAATCGGGAAATGGCGCCTGCTATCTTCATAGGCAGGATGAATGGCCTTCATTCCACCGTCAAAGCGCAGAATAAAATAGTTGAAGTTCAGACGAATACCCAATCCGTAGGCAACAGCTATCTGCCGCCAGAAAGTGTCGAAATGGAACTGACCTCCAGGCTGATCCGGGTAATCGCGTAACGTCCAGATGTTACCGGCATCAATAAAGACAGCACCGTCAAACTTCCAGAACAAATGAGTACGGTATTCAATATTCATGTCAAGTTTCAGGTCGCCTGTCTGATTTATAAAATCAATCTTTCCGTCATATCCCAAGAATGTACCGGGCCCCAACTCACGCACACTCCATCCTCTTACACTATTGGCACCACCGCTGAAATAACGTTTCTCGTAAGGTAGTATAGTAGAATTCCCATACGGATAGGCAATGCCCAGCGCAAAGTGTATGGCCAGGGAATTGGCTTTATTAATCAGAAAACTCTTGGAAAAGTCAAAATCTCCTTTCACGTATTGTGCATAGGCATTACTGAATAATGTGTATTGTCCGTTTTCGTTCTTTGAAGCCTTACTCATATTGGAAATGCCATACAGAAGGTTTCCTGCCGTTTCTATGCTTGCACGGATAATATATGCATTTGTGCCATAGTTCTTTGAACTGGGGTTCAGGGACTGGGAACTGTAGGAGAAACTGTATCCCCATTTCACAATAAACAGATTCTCGTAATTGTACCTGAGGATGGCATTTCTGCTTTCAGGGTTATCAAGGTAGGTTTCTCTGAAAGTATCACTGATCCAAGGCATGAACACATAATTAATATCCAGGAGGTCTATCTTATGTTGCATTCTCCTGGCTGCTCTTGACCATTTATATCGCCACGAAGCAGTAAGCACACGACGGTGGAACTCGGGTCTGTCCTGAGAATCGAACATAAAACTTACCTCACTGGTGGCAAGAGCCCTTTTGCGAAACGACTGACGAAGGAAAGGAAAAATAAAATCAGGAAATGCAATACCTGCCTCAAAACTATACTCTATAAAATTCTGATCGTTGTACCCCCGGAGTCCCTTTATTGCTTCAAAAGCACCGCGTGCCTTCAGATTAAAAAGCTCAGACCCTCGGAAGAGATTTCTGTTCTGATAGGAAAAAGCAACGGCAACACCTAAATCGCCGGCAGAGTTGGTTCCTTCCAGCTCAACATTAAACGAGTTTCTCTTGCTGGGTGTTACAGATATCAATGCATCCAGTTTGGTACTGTCTTCGGCACTTTCTGTCAGGGTAATGCGACTGCTTTGCACAGCTCCCAGCCTGTTGAGCCTTGAATAAGAACCTTGGACATCCTGCTCACGGTACATATTTCCTTCAGCCAGTTCATTTGCTGAGGCTATTACCTTAGGACGGACAAATGGCTTGTTATGAGAAACCGGTATGTCATATTCAACATTTCCTATCGTATAGCGCTGGTGCGGTTTTTCTTCCTTTCCCCTCCCCTCAACATATTCTCGTAGAATCATCTTCAGGTCAACCTGATGATTACCTAAAGTAGTATCAGCCTCAAAATGAACAAAATCACGGTTAAATTTATAATACCCTCTATTCTGCAGAAAGGTATTAAGCCGGTTTCTTTCTGCTTCCAGGACGTTTAAGTCAAAAGGCATATTATCTTGTAACAGAGAAACATATCCGCCAGAATAAAGTTCCCGGGCTATGGCAGAATCCTGGATATCTGTCTGAACATCACTTACCTTATATCTCTGGTGGGGCAGCACATAATACCTGATACCTACACGATTCTTATTCGACACTTCAAGCAACTTCACCTCGGCATTCAGATAACCCATATTCTGAACAGCATTCTGAATGTTGAGACGTGTTTTCTGTGACAATATTGAATCATATATCACAGGAGGCTCACCTAATCTTCTGATGAAACGATTAAAGCGTTTTGTACTATCTCTGCCCGAGAGGGAATAGATATATAAAGGCACTTTAACAAGAGAAAACCATTTGTTGTTTGGGTGCTGGGCTACATATCCTGTAAGAGGGGCTGTTTTCAGTTCTTTATTGTCAGAACGGATAGACACATGATTAAGCATGTATTTATCCTCTGGGATAAAACGATTTACGCTACACCCGGAAAGAAAAACACATACAAGTATGCTTATGCATAAAAATAACTTCCTACAAAAGCAATTCATACGACAAAGGTAATTATATTTTGGTAAAATTCATTAACTTTGTGCTGAAAAAATGCTACTATTTATGATAACCAAGGCAAGAATCAAATTAATAAAGTCGTTAGAACAACGAAAACAGAGAAACCTCCAGCATCTTTTTGTTGCAGAAGGACCTAAACTGGTAGGTGAATTGCTGGCTACTATGCAACCAGACTACATTGCTGCTTTGCCTGAATGGTGGAAGGGTAACAGGAATATGATAAAACAGAATTGCGAGACAGATACCATAACTCCTGATGAACTGCAAAAAGCCAGCCTGTTACGGACTCCGCAACAGGTAATAGCCCTCTTCCCTATACCACATTATATATTTAACGCAGACACAGCACAGCATGAATTATGTCTGGCTTTAGACGGCGTTCAAGACCCTGGCAATATGGGAACCATACTGAGGATTGCCGACTGGTTTGGCATTCACCATGTTGTATGTTCCGAGGACACTGTAGATGTATATAATCCCAAGGCTGTGCAAGCTACAATGGGTGCCTTGGCTCGAGTAAATGTTCATTATACCAACCTTCCGGAAATGTTAAGCCAAAGTAATGTCCCGATATACGGAACTCTTTTGGATGGGAACAATATATACGAACAGGAACTGGGGCAGAATGGATTCATAGTTATGGGAAATGAAGGAAATGGCCTGTCGCAAGCTGTCAGAAGTCTTGTAACGCAGAAATTATACATTCCCAACTATCCCATAGGAACGCAAACTACAGAAAGCCTGAATGTAGCCATTGCGACCAGTATTGTATGCTCCGAGTTTCGGAGAAGGCAGCAATAAAAGAAGGCAGCGATTTGCTGCCTTCATCTTTTTTACACTTTATTCTTCTTCTATGGGGAAACCTTCTTCGTCTTCGTCCTTCACCTCTGCTTCTTCCGAATAACTGCTGTAGAAAGTATCGTCAGATTCATCTGCGTCATCACCGTCTAAGCCGTCTTCGTTGTCTTCATTGTCATCATTATCTTCATCTTCGTCAAAGATAGGATTACCGTCTTCATCATACTCCTTACGAATGGGCTCAAGCCTGAGTTTCTCAACAGGGTCTTTCTTCTTGGCAAAAATAGCCTCAACCCACGTACCCTTGGTAATTTCCAGCACATCATACCCTTGTGCTATTTTCTTTTCAAGAGTTCCGCCTGGAGCATGAATACGGCTTGCAGGCAACTGGGTTGTGCTAATATCAAAACCGCTTTCAATGATATCCTTCAGTGCCAACGAAATAGAATCCCATCCGCCGCCGAAGTTCTTGTCTATCAGGTCGAGCAAGACAGGAGCAGAGATGTGTTTTACATTCTCGTAACTTAAATCGGTAATACGGTTTATTGATTTTCTGCGTATGGCCACACAACCCTTCCCTGATTTGCAATGATGGAACTTTACCCAGTTCAGATTTGTGTATTTACAAGCCTCACGTTCATCCTCCTCGTTAAAGTGAACCACTTCAAAAGCCAAACGGATAATGTTCAGTAATTTATCTTCTACAATCGAGAAATCTTCCTCTAGGCGCTCCTTCTCCCACATCTTTCCTATCTGCTCGGCAGTCATAGACCAAATGTTTGAAGAGTTCAAATCCTGTACAGACTCCACAGAGAAATTAATCTTTTTTTCCTCTTTCATATCATTATAGTTTTGTTTTCGGCTGCGAAGTTACGAATAATCAACCGAATATCAAAATGTTCAATAAAAAAAGTCACAGCTCTAAACCAAAGAAACATCTTTACCAAAATCATTCACATAGCAGTAAACATCATACTTGCAAACATAGTTATTGAATTTTTGCGCTCATTATAAAAAAAATGGTATTATTTTATCATATACTAATGAAAATTTGTATTTTTGTCCCATAAAACAACGATATTAATCTATAAACTGACACATTTATGAAGAAGATTCTGTTATTGGGACTATGCGTCTTATCTGTTTGCACTGTTGTAAATGCACAACCGGATGAAAGAAGTTTGAAAGAGGCCTACAAGGACTATTTCATGATTGGCGTAGCTGTAAACCAGCGTAACATCTCAGACCCCGACCAGTCAGCTCTGGTGAGAAAGGAGTTCAGCAGCATGACGGCCGAGAACGACATGAAACCCGTTTCTGTACACCCGGAGGAAGGTAAATGGACCTGGGAACGTGCAGACAAGGTAGCCGATTTCTGTCGTCAGAACGGTATTAAGTTGCGCGGCCATACCCTGATGTGGCACAACCAGATGTGCGACTGGATGTTCTACGACAAGAAACATAACTTGGTTTCAAAAGAGGTTCTATACAAGCGTATGCGCGAACATATTCATACTGTAGTAAACCGCTACAAGGATATTGTTTATGCCTGGGACGTTTTCAACGAGTGTATTACTGATGGTGGCAGAAGACCCGGTGCAGAGGACCAGCCTTTGCGCGAAAGTACCTTCTACAAGATTTGCGGCAACGACGAGTTTATCCGCAAGGCTTTTGAGTTTGCACGCGAAGCTGACCCCAAGGCATTGCTGTTCTATAACGACTATAACGAATGCGACCCAGTGAAGCGTGACCGCATCTATGAAATGGTGAAGAATATGAAGGCTGCCGGTGTACCCATCGATGGCATTGGTATGCAGGGACACTATAATATCTACGGTCCGTCGGAAGAGGATATGGAGGCTGCCGTTAGCAAGTATGCTGAGATTGTGGACCACATTCATGTAACGGAACTGGACATCCGCATAAATCAGGAGATGGGCGGACAGTTACGTTTCAGCAGGAACGAGGGCGCACAGGTTACCAACGACCAGAAACTGCTGCAGGAAGCACAGTATGCAGCCCTGTTCCGCGTTATGCGCCGTCATGCCGACAAGGTGGATTGTGTAACCTTCTGGAACCTGAGCGACCGTGACTCATGGTTAGGTGCCAACAACTATCCCCTACCCTTCGACCGTGAGTATAAGCCAAAGAATGTATATAAGGTAATACGTGATTTCATTCCTTCTACGGATAATCCTGACATCAGAGAGGATTTCAAGCCTTCTGCCACTTGCCAACCCCGTCAGCAATATCCGCAGGTAAACTCTCAGGGCTATGTACGCTTCCGCATTAATGCTCCCGAAGCCAAGTATGTTATTGCATCAGCCGGTCATGGCGGCGGTATGGGCGGAACAGTGCTGAAAAAGCAGAAGGACGGTTCATGGATGGGGACAACCCTGTTACCCGAAGATGAGGGCTTCCACTACTATACCTTATCTATAGACGGTGCTCAGGTGATTGATCCCGGTACAAACAGCTACTATGGAGGTACACGTTGGATGAGCGGTGTGGAAGTACCTGCTCACGATGATGCTTTCTATGCAGAACGCTCCGATATAGAGCATGGTAATGTACAGAAGATTCTGTTCCCCAGCAAAGTACAGGGCGACCAGCTGCGTGTAGCATACGTTTATACTCCTGCCGGTTACGACAAGAACAAGAAACAGCGCTACCCTGTTCTGTATCTCCAGCATGGATGGGGTGAGAACGAGACTTCATGGCCTAACCAGGGTAAGGCCAACATTATCATGGATAACCTGATTGCCGATGGTAAGGCGCTACCTTTCATTGTGGTAATGACCTACGGTATGACCAACGATGTAGTGTTTGGCCGTCCATTCGACCGCAACAAGATATCTGAGGACTTCCAAAAGGTACTGGTGGACGAACTGGTTCCTTATGTTGACAGTCACTTCCGCACCAAAGCAGATAAAAAGAACCGTGCTATGGCAGGCCTTTCTATGGGTGGCATGGAAACACACGCCATCACACTGGCAAGACCCGAAACGTTCGGACACTATGGTATCCTAAGCGGCGGTATCTATACACCTCAGGAGATTAAGGACAAGAAACAGGTGGATTATATCTTTATCAGCTGCGGCAGTAAAGAAGGACCCGACCGCGTTCGCAAGGCCGTTGAAGACCTGAAAGCAGCCGGGTTTAATGCTGAAAGCTATATCTCAGAGGGTACAGCCCATGAATTCCTTACTTGGCGCAGAAGCCTCTATGTAATGGCTCAGAAACTGTTTAAGTAACAGAAACATAAAAAAGCGTATAACCCCGTAACGGTCTCAGACTATTCTTCTGAGGCCGCTACGGGAGCACCCTTGGCATTTATAACTTCGTATATCTTTGCGGTAATCTCTTCGCACAGCTCAGGATTGTCTTTAAGCATCTTCTTGGCTGCGTCTTTGCCCTGAGCCAACTTGCTGCCGTTGTAGCTGAACCACGAACCGCTCTTCTCGAGAATACCATACTCTACACCTAAATCAACAATCTCGCCTACACGACTGATACCCTCGCCAAAGAGTATTTCGAACTGCGCACGGCGGAATGGAGGAGCAACCTTGTTCTTGACAACCTTCACCTTCACCTCGTTACCGATTACCTCATCACCATCTTTGATAGCCGAGCTCTTGCGGATATCCAGACGTACACTGGCATAGAACTTAAGGGCATTACCTCCGGTAGTTGTCTCAGGATTACCGAACATTACGCCTATCTTCTCGCGCAACTGGTTGATGAAAATACAGGTAGTATTGGTCTTGTTGATGGTGGCTGTAAGCTTACGGAGAGCCTGACTCATCAGACGAGCCTGCAGACCAACCTTGTTATCTCCCATATCGCCTTCAATCTCAGCCTTTGGAGTAAGGGCTGCAACAGAGTCAACGACCACAATATCGATAGCTGCGCTACGAATCAGCTGATCGGCAATCTCCAATGCCTGTTCACCATTATCCGGCTGGGAAATCAGCAGATTATCTACATCAACGCCCAGTTTCTCAGCATAAAAACGGTCGAAAGCATGTTCTGCATCTATAAAAGCTGCTATACCGCCTGCCTTCTGTGCCTCAGCAATGGCATGAATGGCCAAGGTGGTCTTACCTGATGACTCGGGACCGTAAATCTCGATGATGCGGCCCCTGGGATAACCACCTACACCCAATGCCACATCCAATGATATGGAGCCGCTGGGAATAACCTCTACATTATCTATCTTTTCCTCGCCAAGCTTCATGATGGAACCCTTTCCGAAGTCCTTTTCTATCTTGGACATTGCTTCCTGAAGGGCCTTTAGCTTGGCACTCTTCTCGTCGAAAATCTCACCTGTTTCTTTTTTTGCCATAATTCTGTATTATATTTTTTTATGATTCTTAATTCACAATTATCGGGCGTCCTTTTGCGTTATTACGAGATAACGTTATTTCGGGTTTTATGGGCGCCCATTTAGAATTTACACTTCACTTCCATTCCTTTGTATTCAACTGTCTGACTCTTGCCATCTGGAGTGATAACAGTGAAACTGCGCTTTTCCAGCATACCAGGATAGCTGCCTTTACGCTCACCAATGGTCAGCGTGCGGGTACGCTCCGACCAACTGATGGGAATAGTAGCATAGACGCCTTTCTCGTAGTTATAGTTGTCGCCTTCATCTTCATATAGCGTAAAGGATGCATCAGAACCCGGATAGACACGTAATTCCAGATTGTCCCAGTTCTTCTCACCCACATATTGCATAACGGGGCCCAGAGGCAGAATGCTGCCTGCGCGAACGAACATAGGCACACGGTTCAGCTGCGTTTCTAATGTTACAGTCTGACCACCCTGATAGCGTTTTCCTGTCCAGAAATCATACCAGTAGGTTCCCTTAGGCAAGTACTTCGTTGCCGTCTTAGTTTCAGCCCAGTTAACACCTCCTACATCTTCCTTCTGGCTTCCTACATCATTCTTGTTCCAACCTGTCATAGCATCGGTACGGATAATCTTCTCTTCGGTATATTGCGGGTCGAGGATAGGAGCAGCCAGGATGCTGCGACCGAACATAAATTCGTCGGTCATATCCCATACATGCTTATCAGCGGCAAAATCGCTGAACAACGGACGCATATAGCTCTCGTTGTTACTGGTCACCTGCCAGGCTGTACTATATAAATAAGGTATAAGCTGATAACGCAGACGAATCGTTTCTTCTATTGCATCATAAACTGGTTCGCCTTTTTGCCCGAACTGCCAGATTTCACGTGGGGCATCAGCACCATGACTACGGAATACAGGGCAGAAGAGACCGTACTGCATCCAACGTACATACAGCTCCTGGAACTGCGGATTACGCGGAGCAGAACCACCGCCACGCGTATTATACGATCCGCAGAAGAACCCGCCTATGTCGGTATTGAAGTTAGGATTACCTGTCAGCGAGAAACTCAATCCGGCAGGCACCTGTTTACGCAACATATCCCACGATGAGTTGACATCACCACTCCACATATTAGATCCGTAATGCTGTTGACCGGCAAAACTGCTTCGCGTCATGATAAACACACGCTTATTTAATTGTTCATTATTAATTGTTAATTGCTCATTGCGCTGAGCCTGATAGACACCACGGACGGTTTCCAGGGGGAAGGCATTACGCAGGGAGCGCCATGTGCCGCCCTCCTGTCCAGCCTTATGCGCATACGTTTCGGGGGAACCGTCAAAGCAGTCGGGATCGGTAGAATCCATCCACCAGGCATCAGTTCCATAATCATAGAGCGTTTTCAGGTTCTTCCAATAAATATCGCGTGCCTCGGGTGAGAAAGCATCATAAACTCTCACGCCCGAAGGATAATCCTTGCGTGGCGGCCAGAAGGTGAGTCCGCTCTGTGGCCAAGTTTCGAAATCAAAAAGCAAATCTTTCTGCTTTAACTCCTGATAGGCTTTGGTCATGGGACCGAAGCTGGCCCAGATACTAATCATGAAATGAGCGTTCAGCTTGTGTACCTCGTCAATCATCTGACGGCCATTGGCGAAATCCTCAGAAAGGAAATCCATAGCATTCCACAGATAATTGGAGCCCCAATACTGCCAGTCCTGAATAATACCGTCCAGGGGTACGCCCAACTTGCGGTATTGCTGCACAATACCCAGCGTCTCGTTAGCAGTCTTATATCGCTCCTTACTCTGCCAATAGCCATAGGTCCATAAGGGGAACATGGGCACATCACCTGTTAGGTAACGCATCTGGGCAATCACGCCATCGGCAGAACCGCCATACATGAAATAGTAATCGACAGCCTGACCCACCTCGGATGTCAAGGACATGCCGTTCTCGTCATCATCGAACTGCGTTGGCGAATAGTTCTCCCAATACAAGCCCCAGCCCTTGATCGATTGCAGCACGTTCTGGAAGTCCTCCAGGTTCGACTGCTCCATACGTTTGTGCTCGCCACGACGGTTCATCTTGCCGTTCTGGATAGTTCCCAGACCATAGATAGCCTCATCCTTATCAAGCAGGAAGGTCTGGTTGATACAATACTTTCCGGGGTTATCATTGGTAGGCACAGGCTTTATGCTACATGATTTCTCACGCAGCAGCACCTTGCCCTTCGCGGTGAGGAACGTCAGGCTACCCTGTGCGTCCTGTTTTACCATCAGTTCACTACTCTTCCACGTGTTCCCGTTTTGGGTAACAGCCACATTTTCAGGTTTGGCAGTCACCACCAGGCTCTTCGTAGGAGTACCCTTCACTACATGCACAATACCTGGTGTATAGAACTCAATCTTAGTTTCCTGAGCCAAGACAATCATTCCCGTCAGAAGACCTGACAGTAAAACCAATATCCGCTTCACAATTCTTATCGTTTAATGTGATTACAGTTCCAAATCTACATCATGCAACTCATGCCAGGGCAAACCCTGCTTGTTTAGCTGATCCATGAATGGATCGGGATCAAACTCCTCTACGTTATGTACACCGGGCTTGTTCCACTTGCCTGTAAGGAACATCATAGCACCGATCATGGCAGGCACACCTGTGGTATAGCTTACGCCCTGCATGCCAGTCTCCTCGTATGCAGCCTGGTGTGAGCAGTTGTTATATACATAATAAGTATGTTCCTTACCATCGTTGCCGATACCACGGATACGGCAACCGATAGAGGTCTCACCATCATAGTTCTGTCCCAGATCCTGTGGATTAGGCAATACAGCCTTCAGGAACTGTAGGGGAACAATCTTCACAATCTCTTCGCCTGTACCGTCAGCCTTAGGGGCCTTGTATTCTACCTCATCGATACGAGACATACCAATGTTCTGAATAACATCCAGGTAGGTAAGATACTGCTGACCGAAGGTCATCCAGAAACGGGCACGCTTGATGGTGGGATAGTTGATAACCAGCGACTCGATCTCCTCGTGGTGCAGCAGGTAGCTCTCCTTGGGGCCGATGTTGGGATAGTTAAGAGGCTTGTGAATCTCCATAGGCTCTGTCTCTATGTACTTGCCATTCTCGTAATAGAGGCCCTTCTGAGTAATCTCGCGGATATTAATCTCAGGATTGAAGTTCGTTGCAAACGCCTTGTGGTGATTACCGGCATTGCAGTCCACAATATCCAAGTACTGAATCTCCTTGAAGTGATGCTTGGCAGCGTATGCGGTGAAGATACTGGTAACTCCCGGATCGAAGCCACAGCCTAAGATAGCGCACAAGCCAGCCTTCTCGAAACGCTCACGGTAAGCCCACTGCCAACTGTACTCGAAGTGAGCCTCGTCCTTGGGCTCATAGTTGGCTGTGTCCATATAGTTACAGCCCGTCTGCAGACAAGCCTCCATAATGGTAAGGTCCTGATAAGGCAGAGCCAGGTTGATAACCAGTTCTGGCTTGTAAGAACTCAGCAGGTCCACCAATTGCTCCACGCTATCAGCATCCACCTGAGCCGTCTTTACCTGCGTGCCGTATTTCTTGTTCAGCACATTAGCCAGATCAATACATTTCTTCACTGTACGACTGGCAATCATCACCTCAGTGAAGATATCACTGTTCTGACAAACCTTGTGTGCAGCAACTGTTGCTACGCCACCGGCACCGATAATAAGTACTCTTCCCATATTTATAATGTTTTTATGTTTTCCTTCATTTTAAAATCAGCATGCAAATTTACGATTAAGTGAGCGGAATACAAAATAAATCAGTATTTATTTTTATTCCCGAACGAAAGTAAGTTCGAGACAAGTCTCAAACATACAAAAAAAGTCCAAAGCAACAAAACTTTGGACTCTTTTTCAGATGGCAACAGGTATATAGGGTTATAATTTCTCCAGTTTAAGATTATCGAGGCGATTATTTTCTTTATTGCCGTCAATGTGAACAACAGTATAACCCTCTGGTATTTCTCCTTTAAATGCTTCCCAAACTAAATCACAGATACGGCATTCAGTATCATAAATAGTAGCACAAACATCGCCGTCGTTATCCAGATACGGTTCACCCTCTTCGTGTTGGGATAGTTGACTAACGCGGGTTTCACACTCTTGATTTTTTTCAATTCTTTTCGCTTTCATATCTGTATAATTTTAGAATGAATATTATATTTATTTTGTGATGCTTCAACATAGTCAAGGTATCCAAGGCATAATATAGTCGTTTATAGTGATTATTTCAAAAGTTCCATCTGAATTCGCTGCAAAGGTAAAGCTAAAATCCCTTCTCAACGAATTCTATATACGTATAACTGTTCTCCTATCAGGTGTTTGTTCATCTTCATTTAGTTATACGCATAATCCAGAATCATATCTCGTGTTTAAGCTTTATCTTTGCGGTGTCAAAACAGAATAAAGATTTATGTATCATGATTAACTGGTTACTTGATTGTCCATTCCAGAATGTAATGCATCTTTCCGTCTAACATTGCTTCGAAGAACTCTTCATCCTCATCATCAAGTTTATCCCATTCCTCTTCAGTCATATAGTAGATCTCATCATACTTTGGTTTCTGGTGGCAATTATAGAATGAAGAATCTCCATTCCAGTACCACCCCCATTTATTGTTTTTCCTGAAGAAGAACGGCTCGTATTTGAAGTCTGGCGTATGAATACTGTCCATGTTACACGGAATAACAAGTTTGCCACGATGATTGACCACGCCTTGCTTGCCATTCTTGATGACAAGATGATACATGGAATCCTTTACACGCACAATTCTGTCGTATTTAAAGGGGCATATGATATTGCCTTCAAAATCGACGATTCCCCATTTGCCGTCTTTCTTCGCTACAATCTGAACGTCTGTGGTAAAAAGGCTCCAGTCATAGGTAAAGCAGAAGTCTTCATAGATGGCTGGTGTAAGCTTGCGTCCAACAAGATCCAGCAGTCCAATCTTCCCATCCTCTTCATAAGTCATGGACTCAAAGGAAGGATAGCCATATTCCTCCCAAAGATCATATAACTTGCTATCAACTTTGAAAGACTCGTGGTAGACATCGACCCCATCAATCTTTTTCGTTTTAAGTTCCCACGCTTTGTGGGTAATTTCTTTCCACTTAGCCCATTCCCTGCACAGCTCGTATGACTCCTCCAGCGGTTCACCCACTAAGGTGTTTTTCATCGCCTTGTCATAAGCAGACTGCCATGTCTCTAACACCGAAGGCAGCCTGCTCTGGTGTGTCATCATGAATAATGTTGGTCGTTTAGTCATATTTGGATTTCTATTCTCCTTCAAGATACTTTTCATATTGGCTTATGAGTGATTTCCTCCTTCTTGTCGAAATGGGCAGAGATGGAGACATCGTTGCTATTGTCGGCGAGCGATCAAGTCCTCCATAATTATATGGCAGGACCATATACACGTCCAGAGAATGGTCGAATCTGTAGCCTAGGCTGTGGTCTGTGAGGTCATAGTCAGTATGCGTTGCCATATACTTGTCCTGCATCTTTGTTATCTCTTCCATCGTGGGCGGTGTCTTTACCACAATGGCGAGGTTCACCTCATCATCGCTCCAATAGTCGTTTCCAGGATAGCCGAAGACCTCTACGATATCACCAGGCTTGAAGAGTATCTCACTGGGCTTTCGTCCGTGAAACATGCGTCTCTTTCCAAGGTAGTGGCCAAGTTCAACCTCATTCATGGAGAACGGAGTCTCACGCTGCATGATGTTGGCATAGTCGCTGACACCCCATAGGCTTCCATCGGAGAGATATACACGTTGGGAGAAGCTGTCTGACATGAGCCTATCCATCACTTGAAGTCCTATCGGAATCTCAGTTACTACATACGCGTACGTTCCATATTGATGATAAATGGCATTTTGCTTCACGTATTCCTCTGCTTCCTTCAATGTAAAGAGGAATGTTACTTCATGCGAGTCAAGCTTGAATTCCGGCCAATGACATTTGTCTGGGTTACGATATTTGTAGCTGTAACGAGTTACCTTGAATATGCTCTTTATATGTAAATCTTTTGCTTCGTCCATTCATTTATACAATAAGTATGACTATTTTCCAAATCCCCAAGCTTCAAGGATGGCAAAATGCACTGTGTCGTTGTCATCAAGATGGCATTTTGACAGTTCCCAGAGGAGACCCGCCAACAATTCCTGCTCTGACAGTGTCACATCCTCTTCTACATCAATATCCATGCCCATCAGCTCGTTGAGATATGTATATCTACCTAAGATACACCAATTTTTATCATATCTGTCACGAACCGTGCAGATCATGTCAATATCAGGAGACGTTCCCTCCCATCTGTCCACTACGACTATATGCCTGTCACTCGCCTTTGGTTTGACAGACTGCAGACGGATGTAGAGTTCCGAATACTCTCGGAGGATTTTATCCCGATTAGCTCTGATGAATGTCATATGCGGTACGACATCCTCAAACGGTATCTTATGTAATAACTCAGAATAATTCATTCTTACTTTACAAATATAAGTATCTCGCAAGTTTCATCGCCTTGTCCGAACATGTTGGCATCTCTCAGCTTATAGCCCTTTGCTTCATATTCCTTGACTGTCGGGTTATCTGTGTACTCACCAGGCGTTCCCTGACTTACTACAGCGATTGCATCCTTTCCATAGGTCTCCCATGCCCCAATCTGGTTCATGCGCCTCATACCTTCAATAAGTTTCTCGTCCATCTTCAGTTCTTCTTTTCTGCAAGTTTGATTATTGTCTCTGTAATCTCAACCGAATATTCAACATCTTCCAGTTCCAAGTCTCAGGGAGTTCCTGACCGCGACATTGACAAAGTATCCAAGCCATAATATAGACAATTTTAGTGAATAATTCAAATAGTTCTTTCAAAATCTGCTGCAAAGGTAGCCATTATTTTTCAGCAAAGAAAAATTTATATACGTATAACAGAGAATATAATTAGCGGAAAATAACCTAATTTCGCAACGTGAATAACGATTTGATGATGCAAGAAAGCAAGAAAACTTACAAGGAGGGAGACCTCGTGAAGATTCGCACAAATAAGTGTAATGTGACCTAATGGAAATGTTCGGTCACAGTGAATTCAATCCAGACGAGATTACGGCTGATGAGTACACCGCACTTATCACTGCCGTTATCGGAAATGGACAATGCTATTCTGTAACCCTATTCACTGGATACGGTGAGTGCTATCATGTTATTGACAATGAAGAAATCATTGGTCCTGCGAGCATTGATGAATTACCTGAAGACAAGCGAGACAAAGCTGAATGGAAAAATCCAATTGACGAAATCATGTTTGAATCTGAACTTTACACGGACAGTAGTCTTAAGCCAAATGCCAGACGCATTTCCCTTGCAGTTGCCGCAGTAAGCAATTTGCATCCTGAAGGGACAATAAGGGTTGTCGAAATGTCACCAAGTCAGTCATTCCTTAGGGAGGCTATATATAAGGATTTGGATAATGCTTTGGCAAAGAGTAACAACTTGTCAGATGAACGCCGTGTGGACTTGGAGAAGTCAAAGAAGAATTTGCTGAAATGGTTTGACACATTGCGCTTCAAAGAACATTATGAGTACCATATAGGTGTAGATGAGTCGAATGGTAAGGTGTATGAGGAACCTGAGACTATATCGTATTTAATGGTAGCGGTCAATCCTGAAGGAACCAAGGCTTTTGTCATGAAAGACAGAAACGACCAGAGTCTGTTCTTTGATTACCTCGGTCCAGATTTCAAGAACATATTTCTTGAAGCAAGTCATTTTAAGAGTGAATGTATTAAGAGTAACGATATGCCAAGAAGAAGAAAATAGGGAACTATATACCTGTTGTCCCTTATTATCTTTTATTTAACAATAAATAGTTATATGTTTTTATTTGTTGTGGATAAAAGTAGTATATTTGCAAAAAGGAGTGATATTTATAACATATACTATATATACTATTAGAATATGGACAAAGTTGTGTTAAATGAATCAGAACAGCGAGAAGTTGATTTGATTACAGAAGAATTTAGGGCAAGAGGCGGTATGGATGATGAAGAACTTATTTCTCGCCTTGGCGCAATTCCTTTTGAGGAATTTATGAATAAGTTAGAAAAAAGAATAGAAACTATAAAAGATGACAATATATGTAAGCAGTAGTGTAACAGTATAAATAGATGAATACGTAGAGTTCTTGGTGAGAACTTGCCATTATAGTATGGATGAAGCAGCACAGATGGGACTCTATCTGATAGATAAACTTGGTAATAACGAATATCTCATTCCCTATACTTCCAGAATGCGGGATGCCCAAAACGAGGACGACAAATATTTCTTTGAGAAGTTCGGGACAGGATGGTAAAAAAGAAAAAAATATGAGTAATAAATTTGAAATAAAAGAATTTATAAACACCTTGCCAGAAGAAGGATTGGTGTTAATTTGCGGTAGACCATATAGTGGAAAATCTACTTGTATTATTGAGACGCTTAATAGAGTATGTGAAAATGATTCAGCTCTATTTTTCTCTGTAGAGATGAGTAAAGTCATGTTAAACCGAAAATTTAACATTAACCGTAATGCTATTATGGACGATAGCCCGAATTTAAGTTTTGATGATTTCAAGAATAAAGTACAAGAACACGGAACAAAGTATATATTCCTTGATTATGTTCAACTGATGGATGTACAAGGGGTAAATTCATACACAGAGGCTTTAGAGTATTTAGTTGGTTCACTCAGCCAATATGCAAAGGACAACCACAAACTCATTATTTCCACATTCCAATTGAGAATGTTTGAGAAAAAAGAAAACATTCAGCTTGAAGACTTTCTGATATTTGATTATCGACAGGCAATCAATGCAGATGCAATCTATTTCGTTGAGAGGACCCCTAAAATAAAGAAATTAAAATGAAGACTTACATACAGATAACAGGAGGACGAGGCCCCGTGGAATGTGCACGTACAGTGGCACTTGTGGCTAAAGAACTACAAGATGAATATCCAGACTTGGAACTTGTGGACTACGAAGCGCACAATACTGAGCCTGGCTGCTTCATGTCTATGACATTCTCCACCTGCTCGGAGAATGTTGCACAAATGAAAATTGAGTGGGAAGGAACTGTTCAATGGGTTTCCACAAATAATCCATATCGTCCTAACCACAAACGAAAAAATTGGTTTGTTGGCGTCCACTTCTTCAATGAGGCTGCTACCATCAAGATTGATGATAGGGATATAAAGTATGAGACATCACGTAGTGGTGGTGCTGGTGGACAGAATGTCAACAAGGTGGAAACAGCAGTCCGTGCCATCCATATTCCTACTGGCTTGTCTGTTCGCTGTGAGGATGAACGTTCCCAAGCTCAGAACAAAGCCAAAGCAAAGGAGCGGCTCATACTGAAACTCTCTGCGATCAATGATGCTAAGAAAGCTGAAACCGAGCGACAGATATGGAGCAATCACAACACCTTGGAACGAGGCAATGCAAAGAAAACTTTCAAAGGAGAATTATGAGAAATTGGTTAAAAATATTCATTATTGAACATACTCTTCCATTCAAACAAATTCAATATCTGCATCCGGAAGGCAAGAGCATGCCCAACGGCATTTGCTATCAGAGAGGGTATTATTGCAAGGTCTGTGCAGATAATGCTCAAAAGTTCACCATACGTAACAACAAAGGTGAAGATATTGTACCACCCTCTAACAAAGGTTGTATCGTTGTCTTCCCCTCCGGTCGAAACATCATGTTCACTAATAACAAGTACTTTCATGGAAACTTTTTTGAGGGCAGTTATATAGGTCGTGATGAGGAAAAGTATGGAGTGGATTCTATGTGTATCTACGTTGATGACAAATCCACCAAAAGAATACATAAAGTTTGCCAAAGTATTGGCTTCGGAACATAGTATACATCACATACACGTGAAAGATTTGGAAACCGATCATATATTTAGAGGGGATTTCTAATGGAATACGATAAAGAATTAGCAACAAGGCTCAATATGCTAGATCCTGACGAAATAAAGAAACGACAAGAAGAAATAAAAAATAAAAAGAAAAAGATGAAAGATTTGAAGATATTCGCTAACAATGTAGAAGATGCTGCGGTGGAAATGATAAACCAGATTGCAGAAAATGAGCACTTCGACAATCTACCCATCCGTATTATGCCCGACACTCACGCAGGCAAAGGTATTGTAGTAGGGTTCACCTGTCCTATGGGTTCTCATGTTAACCCTGAACATATCGGTGGTGATATTGGCTGTGGCATCGAGACCATTATTTTCGACAAAATACTGCCAGATGAACAATATGCCCTCTTTGAGCAACGTGTCCGCAATGAGATCCCTATGGGCAAGAACATACACGAACATCGTCTGTTTGACCTCAAAGATTTCTGCAAGTTCATCCGCAAGGAATTAGACAAAGCCATTCAATCGTCAGATGGGCTGGTTCATGACGTGCCTTTCCGTAAGGAAGGTGACATTTCACTTTGGTGTAAGGACAAACATATCGATGAGAAGATGTTCTACAAGAGCATCGGCACACTCGGTGGTGGTAACCACTTCATTGAACTCGATAAGAACGAATCTCTCGGGCTGATGGGTATTACCATTCATACTGGTTCCAGAAACCTCGGCCAGAAGGTCTGCAACCGGTGGAGTAAGAAAGCAATTGCTACTGGAGGCTATCTGAGCGGCAGTCTCCTCATGGAATACCTAACCGACATGGTTATTGCGCAAGCTTACGCCAAATACAACCGCATGGTTATCCTCGACAAGATTGCCGCTATATATAGAAAGATGTGTAAGGGAAAGGTCAAGGAGACCATTTCGTCCGTACACAACTATATCGACTTCACTGATATGATGATTCGCAAGGGTGCAATACGCTCCTACGAAGGTGAGCGAATGGTCATTCCTTTCAATATGCGTGACGGTATTGCCATCTGCACAGGAAAGTCGAACAAGGACTGGAACTACTCAGCTCCTCATGGCTCTGGTCGCATCATGTCCCGAAATAAGGCCAAGGACTCTATCAGTATAGAAGCATTTCAGCAGAGCATGGAAGGAATATTCTCAACCAGTGTATGTCCTAATACCATTGACGAATCCCCTATGGCTTACAAGGACACGCAAGAGATATTATCACTGATAGAACCCACATGTTTGATTGAGTATTTCATGAAACCCGTCATAAACATCAAGGACACAAGCGACTATAGAGGATAACCATAGAAAACCCCAATTATATCGTTATACGTATCACGGATTTTAATAGCTGTTGGTTTTGAGCTAATTTTGTGGCGTCAAAATCAACAGTTTATTTTGTTTATGAATACAATTGTTTACTTACATGGATATGGTTCCAGCGGACAAAGTGGGACCGTTGCTTATTTGAGAAAACGAATGCCAGAGTACATTATCCTTGCCCCAGACATCCCCGTATCTCCACGAGAGGCTCTGCCTTTCCTTCGAGAATACTGTGAGGAAAACAAAGCAGATCTCATCATAGGTACGAGCATGGGTGGCATGTATGCCATGCAGATAACGGGATATGACCGTATATGTGTCAATCCTGCGTTGCATATGTCGCAACTGCCAGAAATTATGAAGGTCGGAACATGGGACTATTTCCAGCCTACAGCCGATGGACGAACGCAGTTCACAATTACCGAAGACATCATAAATGAGTTCCGGAATATGGAAGCACAGATGTTTGAGAATATAACAGATGAGGACAAGACTCATTGTTGGGGATTTTTTGGTGACGAGGACACTACCGTCAACTGCCGCGAAGAGTTTGAGTCTCACTTTTCACCTAACATTATAGAATTCCATGGAGGGCATCGTTTGACTAACGCTGTCATCAGGGATGTCATACTCCCATTCGTACAAGCAATTAGAAAATGATTTACTGTTTGATGTCATTCAATGCAAGCTATTTATCAATTAATATCCTTATTTTAGTTAAAAAATGGGATTTTTTTGGTTATTTCGGATATTTATAATATATTTGCAACGGAATTAGGTTTGATGCTGCGAACGGCATGGTGAAGCCTTTTAATACCAAGAATTATTTCTTGTGGGTGGTACGGTCAAGCCTAATAAAAATAAAGGCGTAGGTGACTACGCCTTTTACTTATAATCTTTGGAGTCTAATTCTATATAATTGCCTAAAAAAACAGTATATTTGCAAAAAATAATCAGGGACAACAGGTATATAGTTCCCTAATTTTTTTAACAATTAACTCTTAATCATAGTCATATAGACTAATTCCCTTTTCTTTTTTGAAATAATCTCTGAGAATATCTTCTAAGGCATCCAATGCCTCTCCTATAACTCTGTATGTAATCTCTTCTTCCTTATAATGGAATGGCACACACACGGCATCTGCATGAAGACAATCATCTATGGGGTCATAAAAGTAAGGGATGAACGGATAATCCTCATTCGTAAAATAGAACTCTCTTGCCATTCCACCTCTAAATTTGTAGATGGCATCGTTGATAAATTCTTCCCTTGTTTGCTTGTTATCTTCCATTATTATAAATATTACGGTTTTCCTTTAATGTAAATATTTAGAAGACTATAAATACTAATACTTTTGCAAATATAATACATTTAATTCACATTTCCAAAGAAATCTACGGGGACAACAGGTATATAGTTCCCTAAATTTATTTGTCGGTTGTTCCCCTTATTTTTCTCATTTTCCGTAATTCTTCCCCCATTATCTTTCTAGTTAATGGATGGATATCTTCCTTTATGAGCATTTTGCCATCTATCATATTTCTCCAAAAGACGTCATCTAACCTTGACATATAGTTTGAAGCCGTGTCTGTTTTCAACTCACTAACTTCCCCCTTTTGGTGATATACAAGGAGGCCACAATCGTTTGTGCCGATTAAATCTCCTTTTGCCTTACCCTTTTCTTTGTTGTAAATTAAATCTTGGTTATAGTATTCGGAAATGCGTAACAAGTTATTTAAGAAATTTTCATCGTTATTACGATTTATAACCAAATAACATTCTTCAGAACTTTCATCAGACATTTCCTCTGGGTAAACACCTTTCATCTTTATCACGCCATAGCCCAACAGCAATAGTTCTGCCACCATTAGTTTGTTTTTATCACGGTTTTCTCCGTGGGTAGTTGCCAACTCTTTATCGTATTCCATCAGAAACCTCCTCTAAATATATGATTGGTATTCAAATTCTTTCCTCGTCATTCAGAAGATATTCGCACCCTCCATGCTTATAGTTGCGTCTTTCAGAGACATCCTGTTCTATAGTGCCCATGCTATATAATTCAATCTTTAACTTTTTCGACAATATTGACGAATTCTTCTGGTATGAAATCCATCAGACGGGTCTTTATTTCTTCAGGGATACCATAGTAGGCTGCTGCAACAGAACCTGCTATACATGCAGCTGTGTCAGTATCCTTGTTTGTGAGCATAGCCATGCGAATGCATTCCTCATAGTTCTCGCTTTCAAAGAAGCATATAAGTGCCTCTGGTACTGTGGTCTGACAGAGCACATGAAACTCGTAAACATCTTGACAAACATTTGCATAGGTTCTATCAAGATTATAATCAAATAGTTCCTTGAGTTTAGCTTTAATCTCATCTTTCGTCTTTCCCTGACAGGCGAGATAGATAGCTGCTGCTGTAGCCTGTGCTCCTTTAACACCTTCAGGGTGATTATGGGTAGGCATTGCACTTTCCTTAGCCAGTTGCAAGGCTTCCTCCAATGAGTTGGCCACACATCCAACGGCACTTACTCGCATGGCACTTCCATTTCCGCAACTATTGTAAGGCTGAGGTTTCTCGCGCATCACCCATTTGGCAAAACTGGGGCCATAACCAGCCTGATAGTACTTTCGTGCATATTGAACTAACTTATCTCGCAGATTGCTTCCTGGCTGGGTAAGCCAATCTGTCACGGCAATGGTCAGCACGCTGTCATCAGTAAACTGGCAGCTTTTCTTGAATATTTGAATAGGTTCGAATCGTGCGCCCCTGAATTCATAAGCGGAACCTATCACATCACCGGCAATGGCACCGTAGATCGCATCATTCTTTTTTTTCATTTTCTTCTAAATATTGATAATCATTAGTCATTCGTGCCAACAAAAGTATTTACGGGTTGTTTTTTCAATCTCTATAAATCTCTATAGTTGATTAAAATTGTTTTCATAAGTTTCCACTCGTTCTTGTATTTATAATACAGTGCTATGTCGTTAAGTGTACCGTCACCGTTAAAATTATTCTCAACACGATATGATTTGTATGACCTTCCTTCTATTAAAGTTATTTTATCAATCAGATTAACGGTTTTTAATTTGAATATGTCTAATGAATACTGAAAACCTCTGTCATTGAAGTTGTCAAATGTATTGCAGGTGAAAAGAAAAACGTTCGGATTTATGTTAAGTGTATTCATGTCTTCTGAATATTCAACCTTGAAGTTTCTGTCGCAAAAGTACATATTTCCTTCAGACCAACGCATATTCAATAGGACTTCATCCTCATGCGGATGGTAATAGCCATCATTTTCCTTTAGATAGAACTGATAGCCTATTTCTATTAACTGACCGTATTCATTATATGTATATTTATAATCGGTGAACCGTTCAATTCTGTCATTTTCACCCTTCTTTCTCATTGTATGTATTCTGTCTGTTTTCTGACTGTATGTGAACGAATTGATGAATGTATCTCTATCTTCAGGACATACTTCGAATATGTCTGCAAGTGCATGTACGGTAACTTTGTTTGCTCCTACAATTGTATTACCGGAATATTGATAATAGATGACAGATTTTTCGAAACGCTCTCCGTCTATACTGTAGTTTATTATAGTCAAACTGGAAACATAGTCTTCTGCAACACTGACGACGGTAAATAACATTGAAATAACACTTAAGATAATTCTTCTGTACATATATAAATCTTTATTCTGTTTTGACACCGCAAAGATAAAGCTTATACACGAGATATGATTCTGGAATATACGTATAACTAAAAGAAGATGAACAAACACCGGATAGGAGAACAGTTATACATATATAGAAATTCAGATTCTGAATGGATTTATGTTCCTTTGCACCATAGAAAACTTATAATCTGCATTTATGGAATATCGGGGCCAAATTCTATATAATTGCCATACATTATAATAAAAACTAAGGCAATTATATAGGGGTTGACCCTTCAAACACTTTAAACAGAAATAACATGAAACAATTCAAGGAAAGAAAACAAATAATAGACAGAATAGTAAATGAAACATTAAACAACATTAGAAAGCCAAAGAGCAAATTGGTTGAAGGTGTTCAATATGACAGCCGTAGTAACTCATTCACATTTGATTTTACCCAAGATTCAGAACGTGATATTATAAAATTGACTAATTATGGCTTATATCAAAGCAGTATATATAATAAGTGTTTTTATTTTAAATATCAATTTGAAGATGATGTGGACTCGTCAGTTAGAGCAAATTTTATAGAATATATAAAATTTCATGAAAATATGGATAATGGTGATGTATCTACATTTATTGAAAAGGCAGTTAACTCTTTGGATGACACAATAAATATTAGAGAATACAATACAATTGTCTATCCTCAATCAATTTCAGAAATAAATAGGAAAGCAATATCTTACATAAGATTATTTGGTTATCCTGATTTTTTGACCTTTGAATTAGTTAAAGAGCCACCAAGTAAATTATGCTTTGACTATACTTCATATAAAAGAGAGGTATTGGATGCAACACATAAGGTTGGAGAGAGAGAATATCCAAAATATACTGAAGAACAAAAAGAGGAACGAATAGCACAAATAAGGGGAATGATGGAGACTTTGAAAAATAGTGACTACTTTTCGATTGGCCGAGATATGAAATACAAATATAGGAAATTTTTAAAGAATCTATATATTTTTGGAAATGAAGAAGAAAAAGAAGCATTCAATAAACTGACACAGCCAAAAGTAATGGTTATTGATGATGTTATGACAAGTGGTGCAACATTGAGTTACATTATCAATACTATATATAAAGTAAATCCAAATGCAACTGTTGTCGTGTTTACATTAATAGGAAAATAACTCAAAAAAAAAAGAAAGAATACTTTTATTAGACTTTTCGGGGCCAAATTCTATATGATTGCCTAATTTATAGAATGCCTTCGTAAATCTTATTCATACAGCCGAACCACCGCATAGCTTTTAAGGGCGTAAGACTGATTGTTTTATTCTTCTCGTTCAGATAGACTCTCTTGTTAATCTCGATCATAATAGATCTGTAGGGAAAGGTAGTTTCTGGCGTTATAGAGTTTGAATATGGTTTGTTTAACTGAACCGAATAACCATATTTTTCAAAAGTCCTTTTTACGAATTCAACTAATTTCGGGTCGTATGAGTCGTCATGATTGAAACCTATACAAATGTCTGTGTTATAAATCTCACACGGAAAAGAATGACAGTCAATAAGTACTGAATCAGTTGTCAGTGAATCTGAAAGTTTTCTTAAGTGTTCAGTCCTTAAGCTAAGCAGATAATCCTTTGTATTTTCAGACAGTTCTTTTCTGGCTATTCCGCCGAATTCTCTGTATATTATTCCTTGGCCATGCTCTTCCAATTCGTCGTTTTCCAGCCTCTCGACATCACATACAAAACGTGAATACGGAAATACAACCTGTTTCACTTTACAGTTATCGGTACTGAACATATAATCGGTGTACCAATCAGTCCATTTGTTTACGCACTCATTCATGAAATGCGGGTTCCTTGGCCATCTCCCTATTTCGTTGTCAAATACACCACAGCAAGAGGAATGGGGTATGTTTAATATAATTTTTTGCATCATTACTTAAATGAGTTTTTTTTCTTTCATCCATGACTGTTCGCCGTATTCCATCAGAAGTCTCATCTGAATATTTGATTAGTTTCCAAATCTTTCACAAATTTCCTCGTTCCAAGGCGTTATGATTGTCAAATCGTTATTCACGTTGCAAAATTAGGTTATTTTCTGCAAATCATATTCTCTGTTATACATATATAAATTTTGGGAACTATATACCTACAGAAGAAGTCTCTGTTTTGCATGATGCTTAACAGAGACTTCTTTTCAGTTAGTTACCTTGCCTGTGGTTGCAGGTCGGCATATTCCTTGCTGGCTGTATAGCAAGGACAGAGCTTGTGGACATCAGGGAGTTCGCAATGGCCGAGGATACGAGCCTCA
>CADCIP010000008.1 GCA_902801485.1 uncultured Bacteroidales bacterium
AGCATGAACATAATCTCGAGGCTCTGTACGATGCGTGAGAGGTATTCCAGTAGGAAGCTGCTATAAAACGCTTTTTTGTCCTGCTTATGCAGGGCTGCTATCTGACGGTCGACGTTCTGCAGGGCTTCTGAATGCTTCTCTAAAAAACGCTGGCTCCAACCCTTAAGGCCGGGTATCTTGCCAATTAGACGGAGGGTCTTAATGACCAAGCCGTTTTTGTAACCACGTGAGAATAGATAGAAAGCAATGAGGCAGAAAACGAAGGCAATGCCAAGAAGGGTGCCATATAGGGGGGTAAGCTTCACATCGGGGTCGCCATACGCAACAAGTCCCAACCATAGGAAGATGCTGGTGAACCAAAGCCAGAAGTGGGCAAAGATGTGCATCATGGCATAGAGAATGACGCTGGAGGTGGCCTCTTGCTTGTTGATGTCGCGGGAAAGCTCCATAATGCGGTAAGGTTCGCCTCCTAAACCGCCTACGGGTGTGGCATAGTTGAGGGCATAACCAGTTATGGTAAGTTTGAAGATGCGCCAGAAACTGACTTTGTCGGCATCCTTGCTGTTGCCACGTATAACCTGACGCCATGAGAGGGCATTGATACCGTAAACGAAGAACCATACGCCCACAATGGCTATCATCCAGTAACCAGTATGGCAGATGTATTGCCATAGCTCTTGGAAGCTGACTTTGAAGGTGAATATCATCCCCACCACAAAGACAACTCCAACAAGGAAGAGGAGGTTATTGACGCGTTTTTTTGTCCACTGCATAATTTTTAATTGAAATTAAAAATAACGTCAACGATAACGTCAACGTCGACAATTCGTTATTACTTGTTATTGCTTTGTATTGATGCGATTAAGCCAGTTAATTGTTTTTGAATGTTTGTAAGGTTGTTTGTCAACTGGCAAAATTGCTCTTCTGATATGTATCTTAGGTTTTTTGAAATGAGGAGTTGAGTCTCTACTTCATTGGCAGAACCTAATGATTGGTCAAGAAAATGTGCAAAATCAGCGTCCGTAGGTCTACCTGCCCCCTCGGCAATATTTGACGAGATACTGACTACTGCATGCTGTAGTTGGTCGCACAGGCCTTTTTTCTCAAACCAGGGTAATTTGGATGTTGTATTATATACTAGAGTAGCTAAATCTACGGCATCTTGCCACACTTTATAGTTATGAAAATTTCTTGCCGACTGTTGCATGTTGACGTTATCGTTGACGTTATCGTTATAATCTATCAGCAACTCGTTTGCAGAAACCTTCGTGACGATGTCTTATCCAACGGCAGAAAATTTCCATGCAGGTAACCTCGAATACAATAAAGTAAACGGATGGGAGGTCAATGAGACAGAATAGGATGAAGAATGCGGTGCGGAAGTTAAAGGTAAGCATACCGTTCCACTTCATCAGCTTCAGAGATTCGGAATGAAGCTCCTCGCGTACCTCTGCGGGCATATTATTGGCAGCACCGAATTTTTCCTTCATAACACGCAGCAGACGCTGGAACTGCGGGGTAGCCTTCTCCTGCTGACGGGTGTATGAGATGTATGATTTCTGGAATAACTTCCACACACGGTTTCCCTCCGTGGGAGTTGCATCGTATTCCTTTTGCAGCTGCTCGGAGTTGTTCAGTTCGCTGCCTTTCTCGCCTTTCAGGAAGAATAGGTGTGCCTGAATGTAATAGTCGGCTATGCGTTGCTGTCCGCTCATACTATAGAAGCCAGAGATAAGCACAAAGACGAAAAGGATGCATGTGGCTATAAGCGCATTGGTGGGTGTGTCCGTTATGCCGAAGAAATTGAATTCCAGACTGTGATGACAATAGAAACGATAGGTGAGGGCAATGTAGATAGGCACAAACCATGTGGGGCCTGCCAACCCGTCAAGAATTCGACCCATACGTGAAGACTTGCCTGTCATACGAGCCAACTGTCCGTCGGTACAATCGTACACATCAGCCCATATAAGCAGAAAGATGGCCAACAGGTTATACCAGAGACCGCTCATTCCCTCGTAATAGTAACATCCGTGGGCAAAGAAGATACAACTTGCTGCACCGATAATCATGGAAAGTATGGTGACAGTGTTGGGATGAATGTCAAATTTTGCGAACCCAAGTGCGCAATAGTATGCCAGGGGGCGGACAACGCGGATGTCCAACCAATCGTCGGTTTCAGATGATTTTAATGTTGATAATACTTTTTCTTTCATATTTCCTGACCAATGTCGTTTTTCAGCC
Source organism: uncultured Bacteroidales bacterium (assembly GCA_902801485.1). Classification (GTDB taxonomy): domain Bacteria; phylum Bacteroidota; class Bacteroidia; order Bacteroidales; family Bacteroidaceae; genus Physcousia. The sequence continues at coordinate 2,245 of CADCIP010000008.1, forward strand.
TGCAAAATTACGCCAAAAAAACCAGATAGCAAAATAATCGGGAAAAGTATTTTGTTATCCCGCTATTTCTGCGTACCTTTGCACCAATAAACACAAAAGAAAGAAAAGTTCTAAATAGAATATGAATTATCTGGATAGAAATGAATTTAACTTCCAACCGTCTGAGAAGGTGGTTGAAGCCATAAAAAACTTTAAACCTGAAACGCTTTGTTTTTATACCCGAATCTATGATCAGGGTAAAAAGAGCGTGATATCTGTTCGTCTTTCTGAAATCTACCATGTACCCGAGGAGCAGGTGCTGCTGGGTTATGGTGGCGAAGAGATGTTGAAGAACGCTATTCACTACTTCCTGATGGAGGGTGATAATAAGACTATTCTAATCCCTGAATTCTCTTGGTGGTATTATAACCGTGTAGCAGGTGAGTGTGGCGGAAACTTTGAGATGTATCCCTTACATGAGACGGGTGACACCTTTGCTTATGATGTAGATGAGGTGATAGAATATACCAACCGTATTCATCCCCGTATGCTGTTGCTGGCTTCGCCCAACAATCCTACAGGTAACAGTCTGAGCAGTGAGGAGATTGGCAAGATTATGGAAAATATTCCTGCTGATACTATGGTATTGGTGGATGAGGCTTACGCAAGCTTTATAACAACAGATACCGACTACATAGCTCCTTTGGTGAATAAATACAATAACCTTATTATCTCACGTACACTCTCTAAGTTCTACGGTTTGCCGGGTCTGCGTGTGGGCTTTGCTTTCATCGGTGCCGGACACGATCAGTTCCTATCATACTGTAACAAGTATCTGGGCTATAACCGTTTCTCAGAGGCTGTTGCCCTTGCTGCGTTGGAGAGTGACGAGCACTACCGTCGTGTGGCAGATGATATGGAGTGGGACCGTCAGCTCTTTAAGAAAGAATTGGGAAATCTTCCCGGTTTTAAGGTGTACAAGAGTGTGGCCAACTTTATCCTTATCAAGTATCCTGTAGAAATCAAGGAAGCCCTGCAGAAGGCTCTGGCTGATCAGAACTATAAGATCAAGTACATGACGGACAAGGGGCTGGAGGACTGCCTGCGTATTACCCTGGGACGTAAGGAGCAGATTCAGGTGGTGGTAGATACCATCAAGAAGGTTTACCAGAACAAATAAGCATTAAGTTTAGATATTAATGAAAGCAATAATATTGGCAGCGGGCATGGCTTCAAGGCTACGCCCGCTTACTCTTACCACTCCTAAGAGCCTGCTGAAGGTAGGTGAACGTTCTCTCCTGCAGCGTAGTATGGATGCCCTTATAGCCAATGGCGTAACGGAATTCTGTATTGTTACAGGTTATCTGCATGAAATGATAGAAGATTTCGTAAGGAAGCAGTATGCCGATAGCATCCAGGTTACCTTTATATATAATAAGGTATATGAGACTACCAATAACATTTACTCTTTGTGGTTAGCTCGCCCCTTTGCTGAAGGACAGGAAGTGCTGCTGTTGGATAGCGATTTGCTTTACGATCCTCAGATTGTAACCCGCGTGCTAGCTACTGACGCTCCCAATGTACTTACACTTATCAGGCATGAGTTGGGAGAGGAAGAGATGAAGGTGGTAACTGATGCCCAGGGTAGCATTAAGGAAATAAGTAAGACCTGTAATCCTGCCGAAGCTGCTGGAGAGAGTTTAGGTATCGAGAAGATGGGTAAGGACTATACGAAGGCCTTGTATAGGGAGTTGGAACCCATGATGAACGAGGAGCATCTGGAGAATGTCTTCTACGAGCGTGCCTTTGAACGTCTTATCCCTCAGGGACATACTTATCAGGTGCTGGATGTTACGGAACTCTTCTCCTGTGAGTTGGATACCATCGAAGATTTTGAAAACGCTAAGGCAAAGATTCCTGCAAATTTGTTTTGAAGAAGTTAAAGAAGAAGTTATAAAAGGGAGTTAAAAAGGAAGTTAACTCACTTCGTTCGCGGACGATAGTTATAAGAAAGCGGGTGATTCTCAAAATCATCCGCTTTCTTATTTATTCTAAATTTTGACCTACGGTCGAGCCTGCTCACGCTCGGAAGAGTCAAAGCAAGCTTTACTCTTCTCTTGCTCAATCGCAGCCTTCAATTCTCAATTGCAGCAATGCCGCCTCAATTCTCAATTATTTCAGAGAATTGATGGTTTCCTGCAGAGCAGCAATCTTGCTTTCTGCATCCGAAAGTTTCTTACGTTCCAATTCTACTACCTGAGCAGGTGCATTCTGAACAAAGCGCTCATTCTGAAGTTTCTTCTGAATGCCCATCATGAAGCCTTGCAAACGCTTAATCTCAGTTTCGGCCTTCTCAATCTCAGCTGCAGCATCTATCAGGTTGCCCAGAGGTACGGCATATTCTTCTGTACCAATGAGGAAGGACTGTGTGCCTTCACTCTTTTTCTCTACAACGGCAATTTCTGAGAGGCCTGCCAACTTGCATATTATGAATTGAGAATTGAGAATTGAGAATTGAGAATTGCCGATTACTTCCAAAGTAAGTGGTTCACGGGGTGAGATGTTCTTGCTCTGACGGATGGCACGTACACCTGAGATAACCTGCTTAGCATGCTCGAACTGAGCAATGAGTTGGGCATCAGCCTCGGATGGAGCAGCAAGCTCTAACGTGCTGACCATGATGCTTTCTCCCTCCTTGCGTTCAGCAATATGCTGGTACAGCTCTTCTGTGATGAAGGGCATAAAGGGGTGAATAATCTTCATCAGCTGCTCGAAGATGTCCAGTGTAGCCTGTAGCGTGGCAGCATCTATGGGAGCCTGATAAGCAGGCTTAATCATCTCCAGATACCAGCCAGAGAACTCGTCGGTAAAGAGCTTGAAGGCAGCCATCAGTGCCTCGTTGAGGCGGTATTTGCTGTATAGGTCGTTGATTTCTGCTATAGCTGTGCGAATGGTAGCCTGCATCCACGCAATAGCCTTCTGGTTAGCCTCAGGCTGTGCAATGTCAGCCTTCTCCCATCCCTTAACCAGGCGGAAGGCATTCCAAATCTTGTTACAGAAAGCAGCCCCCTGCTGGCAGAGGTCTTCCTTAAAGAGTATATCGTTACCTGCAGGAGCTGCAAGTAGCATACCCATACGTACCCCGTCAGCTCCGTACTTCTCGATAAGGCCTATGGGGTCGGGGCTGTTGCCAAGACTCTTGGACATCTTCCGACCGATCTCATCGCGCACAATACCTGTGAAATATACATTACGGAAGGGAACATCCTTCAGGTATTCCTCTCCAGCCATAATCATACGGGCAACCCAGAAGAAGATAATATCCGGACCCGTTACAAGAACGCTGGTCGGGTAGTAGTAGTTAATCTCTTCGTTGCCGGGATTGTTGATGCCGTCAAACAGAGAGATAGGCCAGAGCCAACTGGAGAACCAGGTGTCAAGCGCATCCTCGTCCTGATGGAGCATATCGATGGTGATGTCCTTACCATACTTCTCCTGCGCCTTCTGCAGGGCTTCTTCCTTGGTAAGGGCTACCACGAAACGCTCTTCCTCCCCCTCGGGGGAGGTTGTTATGAACCATGCAGGAATACGGTGTCCCCACCATAACTGACGAGAGATACACCAGTCCTGGATATTCTCCAACCAATTGCGGTAAGTAGTAACGTACTTGGTGGGATAGAACTTAATCTTACCCTCGAGTACAGGAGGAAGTGCGATGTCTGCCATGTGCTTCATAGAGAGGAACCACTGCTTGCAGAGGCGAGGCTCTACGGCAGTATCCTGATTACGCTCGCTGTAACCAACCTTGTTCTCGTAATCCTCAATCTTCTCCATCAAGCCGGCTTCCTGCAGGTCTTTGGTTATCTGCTTACGAACCTCCATGCGGTCCATACCTACATAGAGTGGACTCTGATCAGAGATGGTGCCGTCCGGATTAAAGATATCTATGGTTTCCAGGTTGTGGGTCTTACCCAGCTGATAGTCGTTTACATCATGTGCAGGAGTAACCTTCAGACAGCCTGTACCGAATTCTACATCTACGTAACGGTCCTCAATAACGGGGATAACCCTGTTTACCAATGGAACGATTACCTTGTGGCCGCGTAGCCACTGGTTCTTGGGGTCTTTGGGGTTGATACACATAGCTGTATCGCCCATAATAGTCTCAGGACGTGTGGTAGCAACTACAGCGTAATAACCTTTGCTGTCTTTGTGAACGATATTGCCTGCAGCTTCAAGGTCCTTAACATCCTTAAGGTCTTTAAGGTCCTGAACATAGTACTTCAAATGGAATAAGTGGCTCTTTTCATCGCGATAGATAACCTCCTCGGTAGAAAGTACTGTCTGTGCCTTAGGATCCCAGTTTACCATACGCAGTCCGCGATAGATGAGTCCTTTATCGTAAAGGTCGCAGAACACCTTCAGTACGGATTCGCTACGAAGTTCATCCATTGTGAAAGCTGTACGGTCCCAGTCACAGGAAGCACCCAATCTGCGTAGCTGCTTAAGGATAATTCCTCCGTGCTCATGTGTCCAGTCCCAGGCATGTTCCAGGAACTGCTCACGTGTAAGGTCACGTTTCTTGATACCCTGTGCAGCCAGTTTGTTTACCACCTTAGCCTCTGTTGCAATAGAGGCATGGTCGGTACCGGGTACCCAGCATGCATTCTTGCCATCCAGACGTGCCTTGCGTACAAGGATGTCCTGAATGGTATTGTTCAGCATGTGGCCCATGTGAAGCACACCTGTAACGTTTGGTGGGGGGATGACTATAGTGTAGGGTTCTCGACCGTCAGGTTTACTGCTGAATAATTTGTGGTCCAACCAGTACTGGTACCACTTGGCTTCTACCTCGTTAGGAGCATATTTAGTTGCTAATTCCATAATTTGTTTAATTCATGATTTACAAATCGGGTGCAAAGATAACAAAAAAAAATGAATAATGAATTGTGGATTATGAATTAAATGACTATCTTTGTTGTCAATTAAGGAAAACAAAGAAAGATGCATTCAAAAGAAGAGAAACTGGCAGCATTCGGCAGATTGCTGGATGTGATGGACGACCTGAGGGAGAAATGTCCTTGGGACAGGAAACAGACGTATGAGAGTTTACGCCCCAATACAATAGAAGAAACCTTCGAACTTTGTGATGCTTTGTTGAAGCACGACGAAAAGAATATCTGTAAGGAGTTGGGTGATGTATTGCTACATGTGGTGTTCTACGCTAAGATAGGCAGTGAGGGCGAGTCATTTGATATTGCCGATGTCTGCAATAAGCTTTGCGACAAGCTGATATTCCGGCATCCGCATGTTTATGGTGATGCTGTTGCCAAGACTGCAGGTGATGTGGTGGAGAATTGGGAGAAGATAAAGCAGCGTGAGAAGGATGGAAACAAAACTGTTCTCTCCGGTGTTCCTGATGCGCTGCCATCGTTGATAAAAGCTTATCGTATCCAAGACAAGGCAAGGAACGTTGGCTTCGACTGGGATAAGAAAGAAGATGTGTGGCAGAAAGTGCATGAGGAACTGGAAGAGTTGGAGGCAGAACTCAGACAGGAAGATAATAAGGAGAAACAAACGGCAGAGTTGGGAGATTTCCTGTTCAGTGTTATCAATGCTGCCCGTCTGTATCATCTGAACCCCGACAACGCCTTGGAACATACCAATCAGAAGTTTATCCGTCGTTTTAACTATGTTGAGCAGAAAGCCAAGGAGATGGGTTTGCAGTTGCAGCAAATGACATTGGCTCAGATGGATGAATTCTGGAACGAGGCCAAGACGTTTGAGAATCAGTCATAAAATACAAGAGAGCGTGTCTGTTCGACACACCCTCTTCTCTTCATAATTTAACTTGAATGATTGGTTGGTAAAAAAGCGATGAGGCCAAGCCTGTTATTTCTTGTGATGGTTATCATTCCTTCTTCTTTGGTCGAATTGTCTCAGCATCATGCGATGATAGATGTCTTCGGCTAACATAGCTTTATAGACTTTCTGCGCAGGAACAGCCTTTGACAATTTCTTGTAATAATTTTCCTGTACCTGAGCCATTTTTGTGTTAAGCTCGCAAATCTGTTGAATCTTATTTGAATACTCTTTTTCCGTGGGACTTACATCCTTGGGAATTCTCTTCAGCGTGAAAATTTCTTTCTGTAATTTGCGCTGTTCTTCTTTCATCTGATGAAAAATAGGGAAAAAAGATTGTGCTTCTGTGCTGGTAAATTCTGCTTTCTTGGTAATGAATTCTTCCAGTTTGGCACGGAATTCTTCTGGGTTAAATTTCCATCTCTCATGTTGGGCCATGGTACAGAGACTTGCACACAACTGAATAGTGATAAGAATAAATATTTTTTTCATGTTTGTTTATTCTGCCTCCGTCAGATAGGTTGCAATTTCCATATTGTTAATCATGCTATAGTCAAGTGCGTCCTCGATGTACTGACTATTGTCAGCTTCGAGTGGTAGGCTTTGCTGTCTGAGACCATTCATAAGGAATGTTGTGCTTAGAACACATCCTGCCAGCATTGCGGCAATGCTCCAACGTATTATCCTCCTATGCCTTCTTTGACGCTCTATGCGCTTCATCATACGCTGAGGAAATTCATTGAAGTAGTTATTTGGAACACGAAAAGGATTCTCGTTCCCAAATTTATCCATTATAATTTTTTCCTCATTCATTGTTTCGCTCATTTTGCTTATTTGTTAATATGATGTGTTAAAGTTGAAATGGTTTAATCGTTTTGTTGAAAAAAATCAGTTATTTTTTTTACAGCATGATGATATGACGCTTTCAGGGCTCCTATACTGGTTCCCAGTATCTGGCTCATGTCTTCATATTTCATCTCTTGGAAGTATTTCATGTTGAATACGGCCTTTTGTTTGTCTGGCAGACGGTCTATTGCTTCCTGGAAAAGTGCCTGTGTCTCGTCTCCGTCAAAATAGGGGTCTGCAAGAAGTTGACTCGAGAGAAAATCATCAGTCCCCGAAGTAATGTCTGTACTTCTTTTTTTCTTCTCGAGGAAACTCAGAGACTCGTTAATTGCAATACGGAAAAACCATGTGCTGATTTTGGATTCTGCACGAAAATCATCCAATGCCATCCACGCTTTAAGGAATGTATTTTGCATCACGTCATCTGCGTCTTCATGAGTAAGAACAAGCCTGCGAATTTGCCAATAAAGAATCTCTTGATACTCGTGTACCAAGGTGTTAAAGGCTTTTTCTCTTTGTGAATCGTCTTTTAACTGGGCTATGATGCGTGCTTCGTCAATCATCTCTCAGTTATTAGACATAGAAAAGGGACTTTGGTTTAAAACTCATCCAAAGTTTTTTCTATGATTGTATCGTAGTGATAGTTGTCAGGGTGTTCTTCCAACACGCCTTCGGTATTTGGATAGAGCGTATAGTAATCCAGGAAAACAGTGAAATTGGTATTAATGGGATAGACTTTGTGCTTGGGACTTTCCACCGTCTGTGGATTGTCTGCCCTATATTTTTTGCCCCATTGTGTCAGAGGTGCTTTGCCTATCTCCATACGAATCTTGTCTTGCTGAATACTGTCTGTATTCTCTGTGATAAAGAATGCAAGGTCTAATGGCTTTTCCAGACGGATACATCCGTGACTGACAGCTCTGGTCTTAAGCCTGAATGCAGATGGATTGTTTGTGTCGTGAAGATAAACGGAAAACTCGTTAGGAAAACGGAATATAACACGTCCCAAGGAGTTCCCTCCGCCATTCTCCTGTCTGACAACATAGTTCCCGCTGTTCAGTTGGGAGGCACTTAACGTCAAAGGGTTAATGGTTTGCCGGGTGCTCTTTTCGATAATTGTGTATCGGTGACGGTTGAAATAAGAGGTGTCGCCTGCATGAAATGGAGCAATCTCATGGCGAATAATACTGGGAGGTATGTTCCAATAGGGATTCAATTCCAGTTTTGTTATCTTGCTAACTAGTAGCGGTGACTTATGTGCAATGGATCCTCCGCAAATACGCATTCTCAGGGTGCTGTCTTGCCCTTCATTAACGGCTGTGAGCTCAAAGCCTGCCAGATTTACCCAGACATATTTTCCCTTGGGGCGGGGATAACGCCATCTGGCTCTTTCCAAATTTATTCGTGCCAGTCGGGCCCGTTCTTCATTCCTGTTTTTCTTTGCTGCAAGATAATCTTGCTTCAGCGTCTTGAATAGAGGTATTTGGGGGGATACCTCAGTCAGGAAGTTGCCTAAGTCTCCTGCTTGTGCCTCTTGGAGGGCGTGCAGATAGAAGCTGTCTGTTGCAACCTCAGTGTGAATGCCAAAGTGAAAACGCTGTGAAGCCTCTGGGTATGATTTCTCAGATTCTATGTTGTTCAGAATATGAGATGGCAATGTATAACCGAACCTTTGTCCTGCGGCATATCTTAGGAATGCTTTTGTAAGTTGGAATTCCAGCCGTCCCATCAGTTTGTTTACGTCCTCCATGTTTCCTCCTCTTTCCCTTAACTCCTGTAAATCTCTCTCTATTTTGGAAACAGAGAAATTAGACGGCTTCAGTCCTTCTTCTTCAACTTTATTCAGGTATGAAAGTAATGTGTCTGCATTTTTACCGATGCCGTTTCTTGTAATCCAGATAAAATGTCCCATTTTCCGATAGTATTTTTTTGTGAAGGCATCTGAATACATTTTGGTTCCCTCCTGTGTGAAATGTTCTATTTCGTTTCGTATATGCCTACTCTTCAGACTGTATTCGGGAAGTATCCAGTCTTGGATGTCTTGCATGAAAACAAACTGCTCTTGCTTGCCATTTTCCTGGCAAGATATATGTGTTGCGATAAGGAGGATGAATAGTAGCTTAGGGGAAAGGGCTTTCATCGAATAGAAATCTTACGTACTACCTTTCCTATTTTAACCAGGTAGCAACCCTTAGGCAAGTTGGCAGAATAAGTTTTTCCAGAAGTGTCTGTTTTTATGGTAGCCACTTTAGTGCCAGTAAGATTAAAAATCTCTATATCCTCGCCATTGGCTCCAGTAACCTTAACAGTATTTCCGCTTGCAACAATAGTAATAGCAGAAACGCTAGTCTCAATGCCATCATTATCTGTCATTTCCGTTGCGAATACTGGGGTAAAAACCAGCATCAAAGGCAATATTATGAATAGAAACTTTTTCATATTCTGCTCAATCTTAACGCAAAGTTATTGCTTTTATTTTATTGCCACAAGTAATTTTGCTAAAAAATGACACTTTTTGCTTTTTTTTTCTATATTTTAATGTTTAACCCCTCGAAAGCGAGGCATGTTTGAGGAAAAATGGTTGTTGCTTCTGCCAATAAAGCCTTTTCGTCGTTTACTCTGGCGCTGAAGTGTCCAATGCACAAATTACCCACGTGTGATTCTTTGGCTATAGTCGCTGCCTGAGAAGCAGTTGAGTGCATGGTTTCCTGTGCCCGTTTCTGAAATTCGTCGGGGTAAGTGGCTTCGTGGTATAGCAGGGTAACATCCTGTAGTACTTCACTCAGCTTCGGTTGGAAGGCTGTGTCTGAGCAGTAAGCGTATGAACGTGGTTTGGCTGCAGGTGTTACCAATCTGTAGTTGGGGATGAGTGTTCCGTCTTCCGTTGTCCAGGCTGCACCTGCTTTGATGTTGTTAATCTGAGAGAACGGAATATTAAAGGCTTCTATCATCTCTCGCTTGATGTGGGGCAATGAAGGTGTTTCCCTGAAAAGGAATCCCGAGCAAGGAATCCTGTGTTGAAGAGGAATACTCCAGACTTTTACGCTGCGGTCTGTATATATTACATTATGTACGCGCGTATCAATGGGATGGAAGATGACCTGAAACGTCATTCCTTCGCAATAAATTTTAAGGATGGTGTCCAGATATTCCTGCAGTTGCTGTGGACCATGAATATGCAACTCGGCAGTCCTGCCCAACAGGGCCATCGTACTGATTAGTCCAGGTAACCCAAAAACGTGGTCGCCATGATTATGGGAAATGAAGATATGACCTATGCGGGCCATAGGCAAACGCATTCTTTGCATCTGAGTCTGAGCTCCTTCCCCACAGTCTATCATGTAGTATTTACCTCTGATATTGACAATCTGGGAGGTGGGCATATGCCTGAGTGTTGGCTTTGCTGATCCGCATCCTAATATATTGACTTCAAATATCTCCATTCTTTATTACCTTTTTATATTAGAAAAGGGACAGCCTTCTGCTGCCCCTTTTAATTATGATTTGCAGGTTTTGCAAGTATTATTCGCCAGCCTGCATTTTAGCCTTCAAAGCTGCTAAAGCATCCAAGTCACCCAATGTTGTGCTGGCAGCCTGGTTCTGAATTGCGGGAGCTTCCTCCTTGCGAGTAGTTGTACGCTTGGTCGCTTTCTTTGCTTCGCGAGCTTCTGCCCGCTGAGCATCTTCGTAGATGCGGCTGTGGCTCAGGATAATGCGCTTGCTCTCTTTGTTGAACTCGATTACCTTGAACTGGAGTTTCTCGTTCAACTGTGCCTGGCTGCCGTCTTCCTTAACAAGGTGTTTGGGAGTTGCAAAGCCCTCTACACCATACTCGAGCTGGATAACTGCACCCTTGTCGAGCATCTCAACGATAGTTCCCTCGTGGATGCTATCTTGAGTGAATACTGTCTCGAATACATCCCAGGGATTCTCCTCTAACTGCTTGTGGCCCAGAGAGAGACGGCGGTTGGTCTTGTCAATCTCCAATACGCAAACTTCGATTTCAGCACCAATCTGAGTGAACTCGCTGGGGTGCTTAATCTTCTTTGTCCAGCTGAGGTCGCTGATGTGGATAAGACCGTCAACACCTTCTTCAATCTCAACAAAAACACCAAAGTTGGTGAAGTTGCGAACCTTTGCTGTGTGCTTGCTGCCAATAGGATATTTCTCGTCGATGTTCTCCCAAGGATCATCCTTCAGTTGCTTGATACCAAGAGACATCTTGCGCTCCTCGCGGTCCAGAGTCAGAATAACTGCCTCTACCTCGTCGCCAACCTTCATGAAGTCTTGAGCACTGCGAAGATGCTGGCTCCAGCTCATCTCTGATACATGGATCAGACCTTCTACGCCTGGAGCAATCTCTACGAATGCTCCGTAGTCGGCCATAACAACAACCTTACCCTTTACATGGTCGCCAACCTTCAAGTCTGCATCCAAAGCGTCCCATGGGTGAGGAGTCAACTGCTTCAAGCCAAGAGCAATGCGCTTCTTCTCGTTGTCGAAGTCCAGTATAACAACATTGATCTTCTGGTCCAGCTCAACAATTTCCTTAGGATCATTTACGCGACCCCAACTGAGGTCTGTAATGTGAATAAGACCGTCCACGCCACCCAGGTCGATGAATACACCGTACGAGGTGATATTTTTAACGGTACCCTCAAGTACCTGACCCTTCTCGAGACGACCGATGATTTCCTGTTTCTGAGCCTCCAGCTCTGCTTCAATGAGAGCCTTGTGGCTTACAACAACATTCTTGTAGTCCTGATTGATCTTGACAATCTTGAACTCCATAGTTTTGCCTACGAAGATATCGTAGTCACGGATGGGCTTAACGTCAATCTGAGAGCCGGGCAAGAAGGCCTCGATGCCGAATACATCGACAATCATACCACCCTTAGTGCGGCACTTAACGTAACCCTTAACAATTTCTTCCTTCTCCAGAGCCTCATTTACACGATCCCAGCTGCGGCTTGCGCGTGCTTTCTTGTGAGAAAGAATTAACTGCCCCTTCTTGTCTTCCTGATTCTCGATGTACACTTCAACTGTGTCACCTACTTTCAGGTCGGGGTTGTAACGGAATTCGCTTGCAGGTATGATACCATCGCTCTTAAAGCCGATGTTAACTACTACTTCACGCTTGTTCATCGCGATTACAGTTCCATCAACTACGTCGTGGTCATTTACCTTGTTCAAAGAGCCATTATAGGCCTCTTCTTGAGCCTCGCGGCTTGCTTCAACTTTGTTGTCACCATTGGCGTATGCTTCCCAATCGAAGTCTTCCAGTGGCGCAACGTTTTTCAAATCTGCCATACAGATTAATTAAATGTTAATACTAATGTTAATAAACGCGGGCACAAAGGTACAATATTTTTTTGTCATGCCAAGCTTTTCTTATGTTTTTTTTCAAATATATATATAATATAATGTATAGGAGCCGAGAAGAATACTTTTTTTTCAAAAAAATGAAGGAAAAGCTTGGTGCGTATTGAAAAATAGTGTACCTTTGCACTCGCAAATCGGAAATGGCTATGCCGAGCGGGGTTTTTAAAAGGTCTTCCGAAGAAGCAAGGGCGTTTAGCTCAGCTGGTTCAGAGCATCTGCCTTACAAGCAGAGGGTCGGCGGTTCGAATCCGTCAACGCCCACAATACTTTACATGGCTCCTTAGCTCAACTGAATAGAGCATTTGACTACGGATCAAAAGGTTGCAGGTTTGAATCCTGCAGGAGTCACCATCTGGCAGAGGTCAGTGGACGGGTAGGTAGGTAAGTGGTTAAAACGGGCAGACTGTAAATCTGTTGCCTCACGGCTTCGGCAGTTCGAATCTGTCCCTGCCCACGCAATGTAAGGTTTGCGGAAATAGCTCAGTTGGTAGAGCACAACCTTGCCAAGGTTGGGGTCGCGAGTTCGAGTCTCGTTTTCCGCTCGCTAGAGTAAAACGAGCTCAAGGTTTTCTTAGCGTCGAGTCTCGTTTTCCGCTCCTTTTCTTAATGGTGCGTTAGTTCAGTTTGGTTAGAATACATGCCTGTCACGCATGGGGTCACGAGTTCGAGCCTCGTACGCACCGCCTCATAGCAAAAAGTGTTTTTCATGGTATTAGATTTTTAAGGTAAGATTCAAGGTCAGTGATGATATTGAATCTTTTTTTTGTCCTTATCCTTTTTGCATCATGGCACGTTGTCCAATGACATTTAAGGACGAAACCTCACATTGTTTTTTTTCACCATTTATCTTTAATCTGACTGTTATCGGCCCAGCGGTGGTCTTTAGGGAATGACTGGCCACCCCAAGCTTTTATCTGTGTCCAAGGCTGGGGAGAATCTGTCCAGAAAGGATGGTCGGCAGGTAAACCTAAAGGCATAAGGGTCATCGAAGTCATATACAGCGAACCATTATTGGTGTACCAATCGGCAACATCCGGTTGGGAACCGCAGAATCCGATTGTAAGGAAACCACCTTCGTTGAAGTTCTCTTGCGCATCGAACATGCGGTGATGAACTTTAGTCAAAGCTGCTCGAACCTGTCCGTTGCTTAATTCCTTCGGTAAGGTCTGGTACCAAGCCATTAACGCAAGAGGCTGTAATGCGGCTAAGCGATAAACAATAGAACGGCCGAAAGCTGGGAATGTTCCCTCGGGCGAAATGAAACGCTCCAGAATTATCGCATATTTCTGGGCACGTTTCAGAGAGCGAGAATAGTATTTCTGGTAATCAATTCGCGAACTGCGCTTAGCATCCACCATTGCCTGTAAAGTCTCGAGATACATGGAATGGAAGACGTAGCTGCTGTAATAGTCGAATGCAAAATCGGGGCCGTCAGCATACCATCCGTCACCTATGTACCATTCCTCCACCTTGCGGCAGGCCATATTTACACGATACTCATCGAACTGGGCACCGGCCTTTGCCAACAGGCTCTCTATGGTTGACGAAAAGAGCAACCAATTGGAATAGGGTGGGTCAATCTTTCGAAGGGCCTGAAACTCTTTGATATATCGTTGTTTGGTTTCATTGTCGAGTGGCATCCATAAGGTGTCCCAGGCACGCAAGAAAGATTCGGCAATAAACGCTGCATCAACCAGATTCTGGCCTGACTTACCCCAGCAGAGGTAATCGGGAGATGTGGGGTCAACAGAGTTCTTGTATGCAGCTAAAGCCCATTCGCGGAGTTGCTTACGTTGCATACCCTCTTCGGTGTTATCATCGGGTAGGGTAAGCCAAGGGGCAATTCCTACCATCAGACGGCCAAAGGTTTCCATATAGACGACGCTGCGGTCGCGATTGTCGAACGAGGGCGAGAACTCCGTCTTCATATTCTTTTGCAGTTCGCTCTTAGCCATATTCTCCAATACGGGTTGTGCCATCTTGTAGGCCAACGAGCACCAGTATTGCCGGTCAGACAGTTCGGCAGTCTTTGTCTTTTTGGCTTGTATCGGCATTGTCAATACAAATGCCAGAATCAAGAAAGAAGAAAGTGTCCTCATTGTGTTTACCAGTGTAATTGTTTTTGTTTAAGGTATCTTACGTATTCACATGCTGCCAATAGGAAAGCACCCACGCCGAAATTGGCTTGAGAGTTGGCATCTACAGTCTGGCCGGGAATGGCCCGTTCTCCGATTGGTTGTACATAACCCACTTTCCCGTCATCTTGTAAGGCAATGGTTGCCAAGTAGTTCCATGCACTTTGGATAGTGGGCATGAACTCTTTTTTAGGCAGATAGCCGTGGTTCACTCCCCAAAGAAGTCCGTAACAGAAGAAGGCAGTTCCACTGGTTTCGTAACCGGGGGCCTGGTCGGGGTCCATCATAGAACGAGTCCAATGTCCTTCTGGTTGTTGCAACTCTTTTACAGCTCGCGCCAGTTTTACATATTTCTCCATGAAGAAGGGCTGACGCACGTATGTTTCTGGCATATCATCCAGCACTTTGGCCAGTCCTGCCAGAACCCATCCGTCGCCGCGAGCCCAAAAGTCCTTCTTCCCGTTTGCTGTCTTGTGCTTAGGATACACATATTTACCGTCTCGAAAGTAGAGGTTTGTTTCCTTGTCGAGCATAATGCTATCAGAATAGAGCAGGTTCTCGTACAGTTTATTCAGGTATTTAACATCGCCTGTCAACCGATACATCTTTGTCATCACAGGCATTACCATATATAGTGCATCTGCCCACCACCAATAGTCGTGTGCCTCGGAGTCGGCCTCGTAGTTCATTACTTCTATGGCCCGATAAATCTTTTTCTCTTCCGGTCCTAAATAAAAGAGGTCGATATATGTTTGAAAGCAAATCTGCCAGTCGCCAAAAAGAACGTAATCCTGTCCCTCGCCGTAGTTCTTGTATTTCCATTTTGCTGGGTCCGCTTCAGTAGCACCTTTCCATTGGTTATGTTCTGCCCAGCGAATACTATAGTCCAGCATTTTCTGATCCTGTAGGAGTTTGTAAACCTCCATATTGCCTGTGTGGTAGGCGGCATTGTCCCAGAAGGAGCGGACTTCTGCAGGATTATTAGCCTGCCAGTAGGTATTAGTTTTCCTGATAAGATCCTTTACTTCGTTAACTCTCCATTTTTTTGCCTGAAGTGATGTGGAGCACAACAAGCAGGCTATCAACATTATTATTTTCATGTTTCTTTTGCGTGGTTTAAGGATTGTCGTTTTCATATTTTTCTGCAAAGTTACAAAAAAGATTGTAAAAAAACAACGGATTTGATAGGATTAACGCAATTTGACCTAATGAGTGTAATACTTTTGTGTCGAAAAACAGTAGAAAAAAAAGAGCCTTCAGGACGAAGACTCTCACTTAAAAATCTTGGATTCTCTGAGGTGCCTGGCGGATTCGAACCGCCGTGCACGGTTTTGCAGACCGGTGACTAAGCCACTCATCCAAGGCACCATTTACTTAAACATGATGCAAAGGTACAATGTTTGTTGCAATTTACCAAATGTTGCATCATCTTTTTTACTCATTGTAAGATGTCGGGGTGACCCGACTCGAACGGGCGACCACCTGGTCCCAAACCAGGTGCGCTACCAACTGCGCTACACCCCGAATCTTCTCACGCTCTCGTGAAAAGCGATGCAAAGGTACTTCTTTATTTTCAATTGTGCAAGAAACTTTGTCTTTTTTTACACTTTTTGCATTGTAATGGCATTTTCTGCAAAATATAATAAGGTATATGAGAATTTCTCTGTATTTTTGCATGTAAAATGATTGTAATAACATTAAAGGATTAACAACAAATCAACTTACAAATATCAAAATGAAAAAGTACAATTTTAATGCTGGTCCATCTATTCTTCCTCGTGAAGTGATGGAGGCAACCGCTGCTGCTTGCCTTGAGTTTGAAGGAAGCGGCTTGTCTTTAATGGAAACGAGTCATCGTGCAAAGAATTTCCAACCTATTGTTGATGAGGCTGTTGCTCTGTTTAAAGAGTTGTTGGATATCCCCGAGGGTTATAGCGTAATCTTCCTTGGTGGTGGTGCCAGTTTGGAGTTCTGTATGATTCCTTACAACTTCCTCGAGAAGAAAGCTGCTTATCTGAATACCGGTGTTTGGGCAACTAAAGCCGAGAAGGAGGCGAAGTTGTTTGGCGAAGTTGTGGAAGTTGCTTCAAGCAAGGATAAGAACTTTACTTATATTCCAAAGAACTTTGAGATTCCTACAGATGCTGATTACCTGCATATTACCAGCAACAATACAATATATGGTACTGAACTGCGTAAGGATCTGGATTCTCCTATTCCTGTTATTGCAGATATGAGTAGTGACATCTTCTCTCGTCCTGTTGATGTTAGTAAATACGGCATGATTTATGGCGGTGCCCAAAAGAACCTTTCCATGGCAGGTGTTACTTTCGTTGTTGTGAAGGAAGATCTGTTAGGTAAAGTAAGCCGTCCCATTCCTACTATGTTGGATTATCGTACTCATATCAAGAAAGGCAGTATGTTCAATACTCCTCCAACAGTTCCTATCTATTGTGCTCTTCAAAACCTAAAGTGGATTAAGAAGCAGGGTGGTGTAGAAGCTATGGCTAAGTTGGCTCAGCAGCGTGCCGAGATTGTTTACGGTGAAATCGACCGCAACAAGTTGTTCGTTGGAACAGCCGAGGAGGATAGCCGTTCTCTGATGAATCTGACATTTGTCTTGAAGCCTGAATATGAGGATTTACAGGATGAGTTCATGGCCTTTGCAACAGAGAAGGGTATGGTTGGTGTGAAGGGTCATCGTGATGTTGGAGGTTTCCGTGCCAGCTGCTACAATGCAATGACCATTGAAGGTTGCCAGGCTCTGGTTGCTTGCATGAAGGAATTTGAGGCTAAACATTAATTGGTTTACTGTTTAATAGATTAAATACATGAAAGTATTAGTTGCAACAGAGAAACCATTCAGCAAGATTGCTGTAGATGGTATTAAGGCAGTAACAGATGCTGCCGGATATGAGTTAGTATTGTTAGAGAAATATACAGAGAAAAAGCAGTTTCTGGATGCTGTAGCTGATGTAGATGCATTGATTATCCGTTCAGATAAGGTTGATGCAGAGGTACTGGACGCTGCCAAGAATCTGAAAATTGTTGTACGTGCCGGTGCCGGTTATGACAATATTGACCTTGCTGCTGCTACCGCTCACAATGTAGTAGCAATGAATACTCCTGGTCAGAATGCTAACAGCGTAGCCGAACTGGTATTCGGCCTTTTGGTTTATGGCGTTCGTAACTTCTTTAACGGAACCAGTGGTACTGAGTTGCTGGGTAAGAAGTTGGGTATCTTGGCATTTGGCAATGTAGGCAGGAATGTGGCACGTGTAGCAAAAGGCTTCGGCATGGAGGTTGTTGCATACGATGCATTCTGCCCTGCAGAGGCTATTGAGGCTGCTGGTGTTAAGGCTGCCAAGAATCAGGAAGAACTCTTTGAAACTTGTGACATTGTTTCTCTTCACATTCCCGCAACCCCAGAGACCAAGCAGAGCATTAACTATGATTTGGTGGGTAAACTGAAGAAGGGTGGTATTCTTGTGAATACAGCCCGTAAGGAAGTTATTGATGAAGCAGGTCTTATCAAGTTGATGGAGGAACGTACCGACTTGAAGTATCTGACAGACATCAAACCCGATGCAGATGCTGAGTTTGCTGAGAAGTTTGCCGGCAGATACTTTGCAACTCCCAAGAAGATGGGTGCTCAGACAGCAGAGGCTAATGTCAATGCCGGTATTGCAGCAGCTAATCAGATTGTAGGTTTCCTGCGTGATGGTATCACAAAATTTCAAGTTAATAAGTAATGGCAACAATAAAACCCTTTAAAGGATTACGTCCGCCAAAGGAACTGGTAGAGTTGGTGGAGAGCCGTCCTTATGATGTACTTGATTCCGAGGAGGCTCGTGCGGAAGCCGGAGACAACGAGAAATCTCTCTATCACATCATCAAGCCTGAGATAGACTTTCCCGTTGGTACCAGCGAATATGACGAACGTGTCTATGTTCGTGCAGCAGAGAACTTTGCCAAGTTCCAGAAGGAAGGATGGCTTGTTCAGGATGAGCAGGAGATGTATTACATCTACGCCCAGACAATGAATGGAAAGACACAGTATGGGCTGGTTGTCGCAGCTGCCGTTGAGGATTATATGAACGGTGTTATCAAGAAGCATGAATTGACTCGTCGGGACAAGGAGGAAGACCGTATGCGTCACGTACGAGTCAACGATGCCAACTTGGAGCCTGTCTTTTTTGCTTATCCTGATAATGCCACGCTTGATGCTCTGATTAAGCGAATTACAGATGGTAAGGCAGAATATGACTTCATTGCGCCTATCGACGGTTTTCGTCATCAGTTCTGGTTGGTAAAAGATGCTGCAGATATAGCAACTATTACAGATGCTTTTGCCAAGATTCCTTATCTGTACATAGCTGACGGACATCACAGAAGTGCTGCTGCAGCTCTTGTTGGAGCAGAGAAAGCAAAGAACAATCCCAATCATAAGGGCGATGAGGAGTACAATTACTTCATGGCCGTATGTTTTCCTGCCAGTCAGCTTACCATCCTTGACTACAACCGAGTTGTCAAGGATTTAAATGGGATGACTGAGGAGCAGTTCCTAGCTGCATTGTCTGAAAATTTTGCTGTTGAATGTAAAGGTACAGAACCCTATCGTGCTAAGCATCTGCATGAGTTCAGCCTTTATCTGGGTGGCAAGTGGTACAGTCTGGAATTGAAGTCTGGACTGTGTGACGAGAATGATCCTATTGGAAGCCTTGATGTAAGCATCAGCAGCGACCTGATTTTGGACAAACTGTTGGGTATTAAGGATCTGAGAAGCGACAAGCGTATTGATTTCGTAGGTGGCTTGCGAGGATTGGAAGAGTTGAAGCGTCGTGTTGACTCTGGCGAGATGAAACTCGCACTTGCTCTTTTCCCAGTTTCCATGCAGCAAATTATGAACATTGCAGATAGTGGAAACATCATGCCTCCCAAGGCTACATGGTTTGAACCCAAGTTACGCAGCGGATTAGTTGTTCATAAACTTTCATGATTGACGAATTCAAGACCATAAAGGATAAAAGCGAAGGGACTTATTCCGAACTTAGGAGTAAGTTCCTCGCTTTTGCTCATCATGTTGCTACGGTCGAGGAGGCAATGGCCTTTGTTGAACAGTATCAAAAGAAATACTATGATGCACGTCATGTGTGCTGGGCATATATGTTAGGACCAGAGAGAGAATTATTTCGAAGTAACGATAACGGAGAACCTAGCGGAACAGCAGGAAAGCCAATATTAGGACAAATCAACAGCAATGAACTTACAGATATTATTATCCTAGTGGTTCGTTATTTCGGAGGTGTAAAGCTTGGAACCAGTGGCTTGATAGTTGCCTATAGGACAGCAGCTGCAGAAGCCATAGCCAATGCAGTGATTGAAACGCGTACGGTAGATGAAGAATACACCTTTAGTTTTGAGTATCCTCTGATGAATAGCATTATGAAAGTAGCTCGCGATATGGATGCTCGTATCATAAGTCAGTCATACGATATGGATTGTCAGATGACGCTTTCCATCAGAAGAGGTAAAATGCAAGAATTACAGGAGAAAATAAAGAAAGCCCTTTCTCCGTTTTAACTATAGTTTTATAAACTTCTTCACCGCAGCCGCCACACCGTCTTCATCGTTACTCAGGGTAATATAGTCTGCTGCTTCTTTTACTACAGCCTGAGCGTTAGACATAGCTACGCCAAGACCGGCATATTTTATCATACTCAGGTCGTTATACCCATCACCGCAAGCCATTAGTTCTTCTTTCCTTAAGCCTAAATAGTTCAATAGGTATTCCAAACGGTTTGCTTTTTCAATTCCTAAGGGCAATATCTCTAAAAAGAAAGGTTCGCTGCGGTAGATGCTCAGCTTCCCCTCATAATACTTGACAAGTTCCTGTTCCAGAACAGCAAGTTTATCCTTATTTCCAACAATTAGGCATTTTGGTTCCGGGAAGTTTATTTCATCAAGGAAACTATTCAGTTTCTTGAGTTGCATCTTGTTTAATTGTGCCACATAGCGTACATATTCGTTTTCGATATTTTCACACGCTATACAGTCGTCCAGATAACTAAGGATTTTAAAATCCTCAGTATTGCCAACCTCATACAGATGCTTGTAAACAGATGTGTCGAGCAGTTTTTGGTAAATGGGTTCTCCTGTCGTGCAATCTATGATAAGTCCTCCGTTGAAAGCTAAAATGTAACCTTTGTAATCCTTGAGGTGAAGTTGATTTGCCAAAGGCATGATTCCTTGGGTAGGCCGGCCGCTAGCAAGTACAATACGCAGTCCTTTCTGCTGGGCTTGTGTTAATATGTCTAAAGTATGAGGCGTAATCTCTTTCTTGCTATTGGTAAGTGTCCCGTCTAAATCAAGTGCAAGAATCTTATACATTACATTCGTGTGGAAAGAATATTGTTGTTAATCTTCTTCTGTGTTGGCTTTACGCAGAATGAGTGTTGTAGCCCCAATGGTTATAATGGAAGCATCTTCCAAATATATGCGGTCTTGGTCTTTTAGGATTTCATTCATATAGAATGTTCCGGTGTTACTGGGTGCATCACGGAGAATATACTGAAGCTCACCCTTTTTGTTACGCTGAACCCTAATGATGCAGTGTCTGGTGTCAATGCTGGGATCTACTGTTTCGATGGGCTTGTTGATGTTAGAGCCCTTGACATATCTGCCAAAAACATTGTCTCCCATCTCCAACGGAATAACTTGTTTGTAGTGGAAGACATTTTCTACTACAACTATGCTGCCAAGTTCCTGTGAATGTTCTTGTTCGTCGAGATTCTCGTTCTTTTGCGTTTCTCTTACCTTGCTGGTTCCTATGCGGATGCCAAACTGGCGATTACATTCTGGACAAACAAAAACCAGTTGCTGGCCCTCTTCGTATTGTTTTTCATCGAAGGTGATGTAATTGTCGCACTTGGGGCAACGTACTCTTTTCATTCGTGAAGGATTCTTGTGTGAGGGTTATTTCTTCTCCATTATCCATGCGTTGGAGAACTCTTTGCTTAAACTGCGTAGCGAATGAACCTCAGCTAAAGCATCTTCTCTTGAGGTAAAACCAGGAATCAGGACACGGAGGAACTTTCCCGAGGTATCGACAATCGCTTTTATGCCTTGCTCATTTAATTTCTGGCAATAAGATTCTGCATTTTCTATAGGAACGCCACAACATAATACTACAGCATATGTGAGATCTGCAGTTGTTTCTTCTGCCGGTACGTTTTCTGTAGTTAATTCTGCATTTGTCTCTACAACGTCTGTTTTTTCTTCGACTGCTACAGGAACTCCTTCTATTCTTTTTACAGACGGAACCGACTTAGCTTGTGAATCGGGAAAGATACTATGGGGGAAGAAAAACTCAGAGTGGATATCCTGTTTTCCAGAAAGGAGATTCTCTGAAACAGGGGTACTGAAACCAAAGAATAACACTATAGCTGCAGCTACGGAGGCAACGTAGTGAAGGAAACGTTTGTTAATGCTGATGGTAACGTGTTTTGCATCAGAGTTAAGAGTTTTCTTCTTCTCCTGTCTGGGGATAGCCTGAAACTCATCATTTATGGGTTGAGCGTGAATGGCATCCAATCCATATAGCCAAGGAGATGCTACACCGGCTTGGCAGGGAACGAACTGCATCTCACCCGTTGCTTCTTCCTGTACAAATTCGCCAATGCTACCCAACTCATAACTTCCGTAATCGTTAAGCTCCTGCTGAATGTTTTCTGTAAACTCAAGGATTACAATATAAGCCTCATCTGTGGAAAGTTGGTAGTTTGCAGAAATAGTTTCTATAAACCGAGTATCTGTCTCGTCTGCTTCATGCGTGAAAGATAATGCTCTATAAGGAGGTAAAAGAATTTCTTCTTCCTCAATCCATTTACAGGGTACGTATATTGCCTTGAACGTACCTAAATGTGGCACCACAACGGTATCGTGATACAACAATTGATACTCTATATGCTTTGATAAATTAATCACGCTGCAAAAGTACAGTTTTTTTTCTTGCGGCCCAAAGAAATGCGATAATAGTTATTAACAATGTTGTTAACAACTTTTTTTACTCGCTGGTCTCTTTTTCGGCTTTAATCTGATTGTCCACCTCGGCACTGCGCTTGTAACGCTTGTTAAGCCCCTTAACAATGTCTTGTGTAATATCGTACTTGGGATTTGCAATCAGAAGATTATCACCAGCTTTCACCATTACATAATCGTATTTCTTGGTCTTATTGTAACGCTTTAGGAAAGACTGGATGCTGTCTCTTGCCTCAGTGTTGATGCGAGCCTGCTCTTCGTTGAATTCGTTGTTCAAACGGTCTGCCAACTGTGCTAATTCCTGCTGCTCGCGTTGAATGCCAGCTTGAGCACGTTCCAATTCATCTCGGGTAGTGAAGCCGTTACTCTCGTATTTTTTCTGTACGGCAGCTGCGTGGCTTTCCAAAGCGTGCTGTTTTTTTGCCAAAGTGTTCTGAATGTTGCTCCCCTTGCGTGTCAATACCTCACTATAATCCTTATAAAGTTGGTATTGACTCATCAACGTGTCTAACTCAACGTATGCAATCTTAATACCGGCAACCTGAACATCTTCCTGTTCTGTTGTTCCTGTATCTTCTTCTGCAGCCTTGTTGCAACTGGATATTACCATTCCCAAAGACATCAGTCCGATGCCAAGCAAATACTTTTTCATATACCTTATTATATATAGTTTATATTTTTTCTTTAACTTTATGAGGGTTTTCCCTTCTCATCATTTTGTCCATACTTTGAACGCAGTGTATGCCGCGTCTTCGCATTTCCTTGTTGTCGCTAATATGCGAACTAACAAACTTCCCGTTGGGCAATACAATTAATTTTATACACAAAAGTGCTATCGAAATTGCAACAATTCCTGCGGTTAATAATGCTACTTTCAACATATTTTGCTATATTTGCAACTGCAAAGGTATAGAAAATGACAAAATAAACCAAATATTATGAGTGAAATTGATTTAAAACCAAAGTGTGTTTTTGATTGTTTTGCAAAAGTTAATGCTGTTCCCCGCCCTTCAAAAAAAGAGGAACAGATGATTTCTTTTCTTGTTAACTTCGGTAAACAACTTGGTTTAGAAACAGATTGCGACAAAGTAGGAAATGTAATTATTCGTAAACCTGCCACTCCGGGTATGGAGAACCGTAAAATTTTGATTCTTCAGAGTCACATGGATATGGTATGCGAGAAGAATAACGACGTTGAGTTTGATTTTACAAAAGATGCTATTCAAACTTACGTTGACGGAGAATGGCTGAAGGCAAAGGGAACTACTCTGGGTGCCGATGATGGTATTGGCGTGGCAATGCAGATGGCACTTCTTGAGAGTACTGATATTGAGCATGGTCCTTTGGAGTGTGTTTTCACGCGTGATGAAGAAACGGGTCTGACAGGTGCCTTTGGTATGGACGGCAATTTTATGAAGGGACGCATGATGGTTAACCTTGACAGCGAGGACGAAGGTCAAATTTTTGTTTCTTGTGCCGGTGGTTGCCGAACATTTGTTCAAATGCCGTATCAACTGGAAACAATTCCGCAAAACTTCTTTTCTTTTTCTCTTTGTATCAAGGGACTGACGGGTGGACATAGTGGTGATGATATAATCAAGAGTCGTGCTAACGCTAATAAACTTTTAGCTCGTTTCTTATATCTTTGCCTGAAGAAATATGACCTTCGCTTAGTGAACATTCAGGCTGGTGGATTACACAATGCAATTCCTCGTGAAGCTACTTGTGTTTGTGCTATCCCGATGAAGGATAAGGAACAGATTCGTGTAGATTGGAACCTTTTTGCTGCTGATGTCGAGGAAGAGTATAGTGTTACGGAGAAGACAATGGAATTCCTTCTTTCTTCCGAGGAAACCGCTTTCGAGGCCGTAGATAAGGCAACCAGCACCAAACTTATTACTGCTTTGCAGGCTGTGGATAATGGTGTATATGCTATGTGTCAGGATATAGACCTTGTGGAGACAAGCAGTAATCTGGCTAGTGTTCACATGCGTCCTGAAACAAAAGTCATAGAAATAAACAGCTCACAGCGAAGCAGCATTTACAGTGCTCGCGTAAACATGGCCAATACTTTTGCCGCAGTGTTCGAACTTGCAGGTGCTAAAGTAGATATTGGCGAGGGGTATCCTGGTTGGAAGATGAATCCAAAGAGCGTTATCCTTCAGATAGCTGTTGAGCAATACCGCAAGCTTATGAATAAAGATCCTTTGGTTCTGGGTATTCATGCAGGACTGGAGTGTGGACTTTTCAGCGAGAAGTACCCCGGAATGGATATGATAAGCGTTGGCCCTACCATGCGTGGTGTACATAGTCCTGACGAGAAACTGCTTATTCCTACAGTCCAGATTATATGGGACTGGCTGTTGTCTATTCTTAAAAACATTCCAGAAGAGAAGTAATGAAAGACAGACTATTATATTTTCTTTTGTTCGTGCTATCGGGATTTTTCTATGCTTGTTCTGATTACGATTCATTCTCAACCGATCCGTCTTTCCGTTTAGAATTCTCCGAGGATACGGTAAGATTTGATACGCTGATATCCACCATTTCGAGTCCAACAAAGACGCTCTATGTTTTCAATAAGAATGCAAACGGATTACGTGTTTCCAATATACGTCTGCAGAAGGGAGGGGAAAGCCTGTTTCGTGTAAATGTTGATGGCGAATACTTAGCTGACGGTACTGGTGATGATTATCTGATAAGGAAGAATGACAGTATTCTGGTTCGCATAGAAGTTACTATGCCAGAGAATGGTAGCACAGATACGGTTTCTTATTCAGACGAGTTGCTCTTTAGTCTTGAAAATGGTGCTTCACAACGAGTATTGCTGACGGCCGGTTCTGTTGATGCTTATATCATTCACGGTATGTTCATTGAGTCGGATTCCACTCTTGCCACAGATAAACCTTATCTTATTTATGATTCGCTGGTAATAGCTAAAGGTGCCAAGTTGAATCTGCTTCCAGGAACTACATTACTGATGCATGACAGTACGGCTGTGGATATTTATGGAGTAATCAATTCAGAGGGAACCCTTGAAAAGCCTGTTGTTTTCCGTGGTGCACGAACCGATCGTATGTTTGACTATCTTTTCTACGATAACACACCTAGTCGCTGGAAGGGTATTACCATTCACAGGGGAAGCTATAACAACTCGTTTTACAATACCGACATTCACAGTGGCCGTTGGGGAATCTACGTTGACAGTACATCGCTTGACCACCTTTCATTATTTATGCAGAACTGCATTATTCATAATATAGGTGGTGATGGCTTAAACCTTAATGACTGTAGTGCAGAAGTGTTGAATACGCAAATCAGCAATACGTTAGGTGATTGCGTGTCTATCTGTGGTGGTGTCTATACTTTCAGACATTGTACCATAGCCCAGTATTACCCGTTGAGTTACGATCGTGGAGATGCTCTTTATGTGTCGAATGTGGATTTAAACGGAATTCACCATGAACTTCGAGATATTCGAATACAGAACTGTGTGATAATGGGATATGCAGAGGATGTAATCATGGGAAATTTGTCAAATGAATACGAGGACTCAGAGAACTATTATTTCCAGAATAGTTTCTTGCGTACCGTTGGAGAGAATGACGAGAATCATTTCATCGCTTGCAAATTTGACAATAAAGATATGGAACTTCAGGGTGAAAAGAATTTTAAAGTCTTTGATACGCATAATTTCATTTATGATTTCACACCAGATTCTCTAAGCGAGATTCGCAATATGGCAGATCCTCAGCTTATGAATGAACTGAAGTCAGACCGTCTCGGACGCAGTCGTGTGTCAGATGAAGCCCCTGATGCAGGTTGTTATGAATATATAATGCCCGTTAAAGAATGAAGATTGTCCTCACTGTAGTTGGTAAAACCACAGACAAGCATTTCCTTGCTTCTATTCAGGAGTACATGCAACGTATAGGTCATTACGTGCCGTTCTCTATAGAGGTAATTCCTGAGCTCAAAGGCACTAAAAACCTTAGTGAAAAAGAACAGAAAGAGAAGGAAGGAGAGTTGATTCTGAAATCATTCCAACCAGGTGATTACATAGTACTTCTTGATGAGCATGGAAACGAGCGCCGTAGCATGGATTTTGCGTTGTGGATACAGAAAAAGATGGCAGCGGGTCATAAACGACTGAATTTTGTGGTAGGTGGTCCGTACGGCTTTTCCCAGGCTGTATATGCTGCTGCCCTGGAGAAAGTCTCGCTCTCGCAGATGACACTTAGCCATCAGATGATTCGTCTCCTTTTCGTAGAGCAGATTTACAGGGCTTTGACCATCCTCAATGGCGAACCTTACCATCATGAGTAAAGACCCCTCCAGCTCCCCCAAAGGGGAGGGAGAGTTTATAGTTGATAGTTTAGAGATTAGAGATTAAAGTTATCGTTCACGTTATTCGAATGTTCAATTTTCAATTTTCAATAATATAAAATGTTAAGTGTAGAAGAATTAAACGACAAGCTCATCGACCTCTCTTTTGCAGAGGATATAGGCGATGGCGATCATACCACCCTGTGCTGTATCCCTGAAACAGAGATGGGTGAAAGTAAACTTCTTATAAAAGAAGAGGGTATTTTTGCTGGTGTTGAGATAGCCAAGCAGGTGTTTCATCGTTTTGATCCCACCATGCAGGTGGAGGTTTATATTCAGGATGGCGCCCACGTGAAGCCTGGCGACATTGTTATGAGTGTAAAAGGCAAGGTGCAGAGCCTTCTCCAGACCGAACGACTTATGCTGAACATTCTACAGCGTATGAGCGGTATTGCCACCATGACGCATAAGTATCAACAGGCACTCATAGATGCGGGAACCAAGACCCGTGTACTTGATACCCGTAAGACTACTCCTGGGATGCGTATGCTGGAGAAGGAGGCTGTTAAGATTGGTGGCGGTATGAATCACCGTATCGGTCTGTTCGATATGATTCTGCTCAAGGACAACCATATCGACTTCTGTGGTGGCGTTCACAATGCTATCACTCGAGCAAAGCAGTATTGCAAAGAGAAAGGAAAAGACTTGAAGATAGAGTGCGAGGTTCGTAATTGGAAGGAACTGGATGAGGCTTTGTCAGAAGGCTGCGACCGCATTATGTTCGACAACTTTACACCAGAGGATACCCGTAAGGCTGTGGAAATTGTTGCAGGTCGTTGCGAAACAGAGTCCAGTGGAGGTATCACCTTCGATAATATGATTCCATATGCTAAAGCTGGTGTTGATTTCATCTCATTCGGTGCTCTCACCCATAGTGTGAAGGGGTTGGATATGAGTTTCAAGGCAGCAGGTTCGGATAAACTGAAAATATAGATTAGGGATTAGGGATTAGAGATTAGAGAAAATTTTTATGAAGAGGTTATATATAGTACTTGTGGCGTTGTTCGCTAATGTTAAATTTTCAATTTTCAATTTTCAATTTTCAATTGGCGAAGCCAACGCTTGCACCAACCTTATCGTAGGTAAAAAAGCCAGTAAGGACGGTAGTGTAATTGTGTCTTATAGTTGTGATGATTATGGTGCATACGGCTTTATGAATTTCCTGCCTGGCGGTAAACATAAGAAGGGCGAGATGCGTGCGCTTTATCATTACGAGAGTAACAATTATCTGGGAGAAATTCCCGAAGTAGAAGAAACCTATACTGTTGTGGGACTGATGAACGAACATCAGCTGACTATTCATGAGACTACATATGGTGGACGCGAGGAGTTGTGTGATACGATTACGGGTATGTTTGATTATGGAAGTTTGATGTACGTTACCCTGCAGCGAGCTAAAACAGCACGTGAGGCAATTTCTGTCATGACCAAGTTGGTGGAAGACTATGGCTATGGCAGCGAAGGTGAGAGTTTCTCTATTGCCGATCCTAACGAGGTTTGGATTCTGGAGATGATAGGAAAAGGACCAGGTCGTAAAGGTGCAGTATGGGTAGCTGTGCGCATTCCCGATGATTGCATCAGTGGCCATGCCAACCAAAGCCGAATTCATCAGTTCCCTCTCAAGGATAAGCAAAACTGCCTTTATAGCAAGGATGTAATTTCTTTTGCCCGCGAAAAGGGATTTTTCTATGGAAAGGATGTTGATTTCTCCTTTGCCGATGCGTATGCACCTGCTGATTTTGGAGCTTTACGTTTCTGCGAGGCACGTATCTGGAGTTATTTCAACCGTTGGGCTGCAGAAGACATGATGTCCTTTCTTCCATACGCTATGGGTGACCCGAAGGCTGCGGTTATGCCTCTATATGTAAAACCAAAAGCACCTCTCAGTGTGCAGGACGTAAAAGACATGATGCGTGATCATTACGAAGGAACTCCTATGGCTATTCAGGACGATTTAGGCACGGGGCCATGGGAAATGCCTTATCGTCCTACACCGCTACGTTTCAAGGTGGATGGAAAGGATTACTTTAACGAGCGTCCAATCAGCACTCAACAGACTGCTAACGTTTATGTTTCCCAGATGCGTTCGTGGTTGCCTGATTATATTGGCGGTGTAGTGTGGTGGGGTAATGATGATGCCAACATGGTCCCCCTGACGCCTGTTTATTGTGGCGTTGAGAGTATCCCCGAGTGCTATGCTCTCCGTACGGCAGATACGTTTCACTTCTCAACACGTTCGGCCTACTGGGTACAGAATTGGGTTAGCAATATGACTTATTTACGCTACTCTGTTATCTTTCCCGAGGTACAAACTGTTCGTGATCGTTTGGAGAACGATTATAATTCCTTGCAGGCGGAAACAGAGAAAAAAGCTGCAGCAATGTCTGAGACAGAAGCTCGTAAGTTCCTTACGGCCTATTCGCACCGCACTGCTCAAGCTATGATGGACGAATGGAACCAGTTGGCCCAGACTATTATTGTCAAGTATAACGATATGGCCATAAAACAGCAGGACGCCAATGGCCGGTACTTAAAGACCCCAGGCGGAAACCAGCGTCCTGTAAAGCGTCCTGGATATCCCGAAACTTACAAACAAAAGATTGTCAGGGAAACTGGTGATAGGTATTTGATGAAGTAATAATAAACAAATATAGAATAGATAAGGGCATAGCGGGCAAGGGTCTCGCCACTAAGTGTATGGCGATTGATGGCTTGCAACACACGTAAAGCACTGTCAGGTTGCTCCTACATCAGCATTTTAGCCAGAGCGGAAGGGGTTTGTCGGTTTTGCTTTTCAACTTAATTGCGGAAGAAGCACTGTAAACTTTAGACCTATTTACAAAATACCGATTATCTGCCTTAAGTTGCTGACTTGATAGTCGGCTACCCCTTTGGGAGGTGTCCATGTTTCTGGAGAGTGATTGAAAAAGATAGTCCGAAGACCGGCTTCGTGAGCCCCTGTTATATCTGTAGTGAAGTTGTCGCCCACCATGATTGTTTCTTCCGGTTTTGCTCCTGTCTGTTGGAATGCATATTGGAAGAATTGGGGACTAGGCTTGTTGGCTCCAGCATCCTCAGAAAGGATAATATACTGGAAGTATGGTAAACAATTGCTAGCACGCAGTTTGCTATATTGCACCTCATGAAAACCATTGCTACAGATGCATAGGATATAACCACGTTCCTTCAGATAATCCAATAGTTGATGCGCTCCTTCTATCACACCGGGCTTAATGGCACAACGTGAGAGAAAGTAATCGCTTAACTGAAGACAGAAATCAACGGTTGGGTCGAGGCCATTTCCCTTTGAAAGTGGGCGCCGGAAACGTTCAACAATCAGATAATCACGGGTAATCTCTCCCTTTGCGTACTGCTCCCATAGTTGTAAATTGGTTTGCCAATATGGAACAGAAAAGGCTTCTTCCGTTGGAAAAAATTGTTCAAGATGGAAATGCTGAAATAGTTCAGTGAGTGAAAGGCAGGCATTTCCATACGTGTCGTAGAGAGTGTCATCGAAATCCAGAAAGACGTGTTTTATGTTTTTTTCCATAGCTATAACTTGCCTAAAATACGATCCATTACCCAGTTTACTCCTGTGGCGCTGATGCTATCGGCTGTGCAGATATCTCCTTTCTGCAGATGTTCCACGATATTTTTTATGAGAGGCAGCTGAACATGCTCAGGATTTGCAATGGCAATTTCCTGTCTTCCTTCTTCGGTATGAAGAGCTATGGGATCGTATGTGAAAACAGAAAAGCATATTTGGCCTTTGTCTCCTATCAGTTCTATTCGGTCCGTACGTGCGCTTTCATGAGAGACGAAGCACCAAGAACCACTACCTGTCAGGCCATCGGCAAATTGAAAGGCCGCACTTACACTGTCTTCTGTTTCATATAATCCACCACGATTGGTACTGAAACCATTGGCGTGCACAATAGGACCGAAAAGTTCCTGCAAGAGATCAATCTGGTGTGGTGCAAGGTCGTAGAAATAACCACCGCCAGCAATATCACGCTGAACACGCCAAGGAAGTGAGGTTGCATTGTAATCGAGGTCTCTGGGAGGACAGGCAAACCTAATCTGAACGCTAATCACATTGCCTATGACACCGTTCTTCAGCAGTTCTTTTACCTTGAGGAAATAGGGGAGGTATCTGCGGTAGTAGGCCACGAAGCAAGGAATGTGGGTCTTTTCGCTCATGCGGTTGATACGCTGGCAATCATAATAGCTACTTGCCAAAGGTTTCTCAACATATACGGGTTTACCGCTTTTCATGGCCATAATGGCGTATGTGGCGTGTGAAGAAGGTGGGGTGGCTATATAGACGGCATTTACGTTTGGGTCGTTGATTAGTTGCTGGGCATCTGTGTACCAACGTGGAATATTGTGTCTTTGGGCATAAGACTGGGCTTTTTCTTTGCTTCTACTCATCACAGCATATACAGAAGAACCAGGGATGAGACTGAAAGCTGGGCCGCTTTTCTTTTCTGTTACCTCGCCGCAACCAATAAATCCCCACCTTATTTCTTTATATATTGCCATTTGCCTGTTAAATTTTCTTATTGCGGATGCAAAGATACGCAGAAAAAGTGTAATTTTGCAGTCTAAAAAGAAAAATATTTATGGAAACAACAGGAGAGAATCTTTTTCAGGTAAAGAAGGAACGTTCATATATTAGTTGTCTGGTTAATGGTTGTTCATACGGATTCAGACATCTTGGTATGCTGTTACGCTATATGTGGCCTAGTTTGGTGCTGTCAACGGTACTTCCTATACCCTTTGTGTTCTTTTTTGCAGCTCAAGTGGATGCTATATTACGCAAATGGATTGAATTGGGCTACCTTCCCAATGTAACGTTGAAAGTGATGAGACGGGATGTTGAAAAATGTGCCAATCGCAGTGCGTTAAAGGTGCTTATATATATCATTTGGCTGCTTGTTGTTTTTGTATTCCTATCTTTACCTGTTCTTTTTGGAATAGGTTTATGGTGGGGCCTCATTGCTTTTATTGTAGCATGGCTTTTACTTTTGCCCTTGTCTTTTGTGGTTATGCAGATAGGCTATTCAAACATAACAATCTCTGCGTGTTTCAAGGATGGCCTGAAGACAGCCTACAGGAACTATGGAAAGCTCTTTGCGTTTGAGTTCTTAAGTAACTTGCTGATATTTATTATTGCGCTTTTGGGTAGTATTCCTTGTCAGATTATCTTTGCCGCAGGATTGCAAGCATACAGAGGAATGCAGATAGGCGATGTGTTGGATTTGCCTGTTTTGTTCCCCTTGTATGTCGCATTGTCGGTTTTTATTCTGGAGGCTGTATTGTTGATAACTATTTTAGTCTTCAGTTTCAGTCGCTGCTTGATGTGGGGTAGTTTAGTTAATGAAGTTCCAACTGAGCCCAAAGCAGATATTTAAGGGATTCATTCCATAATAGGGCGCATAGAATGCGTTGGTTCCGCTAGAAATGTATTTAGCCATAAAATAAAAGCGGAAATGCTTGAGGTGCGAATTCAAGTAAACATTAACAATAGGCTGACCACCCATTTTCTGACGCTCTAAGTTGGCATCCTGTACAGCAAACTGCTGTATGCTGGGGGAATAGTCTAATCCGTAGTATTTTGTAAAGTATCGCATATCAGCACCCACCTGTATGCGCAAGAGTTTGGCAATGCGAAAAAGTAAATACAGATTAGAATATATGTTTACAGCCGGCAATGGCAGAACATCATCATTAGAAGATTTTTGAAAGGCTATTTCATTATCCCAATGCAAGATGCCATATTTCATTTCCTGGGCAATGGAACCTCCAATTACCTGAATACTTCCATCATACTGGTTTACGCTGACAGCATGTGAGAGGTTGGTGGGAAGAATGGGTTTATTCCCATCAAGAACAGTATTCTGCATCCCGAAATAAGTGTAGTTGGTGATGTTCTCGAATCCAAACTTGAGTCGTGTGCCGAAATTCTTCAAACGAAGGATACCCTCGAAACGCATTCTAAGCTGACGTGCCAAATCGTCGTTATCCCACCATGCATGCTGCGAGTGATAGTGGCGAAAAAAGAAATCAGGCTTCTCGTTCTTAATCATGGCTTTTACGTCAAGGAGCAGGCTGTCTTTTTTGCCAAGGCGGAATTCCCAATTTGTACAACCGTTAACAGTGAGATCACCAACTTTTTGGCCGGTTAGAAAGAATTCGGAATTCACGTTAAAGTGCAGTAACTTGCCTTGTGTGCGTGCCAGTTCACCGCCAATAGAGAGGTCGTTCTCATTGTAACGTTGCATCTCAATTCCGTACTCATTTTCCTTAAGCAGCTTATAAGTCCGTATTTTATGGGTGGCAAAAAGGGTAATGCCCATTGCTGCCCATTTGTTAAAGCCCTCGCGTAAAGCCAGCCCAAAGGTGTTACGTATGCTCATGGCCCCAGTCATATCATAAACTTTGTCCAATTCTCCGTAGTAATTATTAGTGTAATATTTTTCACTAGAGGAATTGGCAATGTATGTGTGGGTAAGGTCACGCATATCAAAGGTATGAATGATACTGCTAACTGGTATAAATTCTTTTGGTATAATCTGCTCAGCTTGCCATTTTGTTACGAGAGAGTCAACCATACGTTTGCGTGCCAATGTGTCGGTTCTTAATGCCTGTTGAATGCTGTCTGGCAAGTCTGCGAGGAGCTCGCTTGCCGAAGGAACCAGCGGTTTCAGTGAATCAGGCACTTCTATTTCCCGGTAAAAACCGAAGTTGTATTTATGGGTAAGGTAAAAGTTCCGTTCATGATTTCGATTCCATGTGTCATTGAGCATGACAGGAATCTCTGTCGTAGAGAAGTTTTGTTCGATTTTCTCAGGCTCACGAATGTATTTGTCGTCTTCGATACCACCATTTTCGAACATTTTCAGGTGGTTAACGTTGGCATAGGCGTGAATGTTGTATCGCTCTCCACGGTAGTATCCATAGAAGGTGGTTCCGAATGAACTGCATGCCGAATTTACAAAGTATCCACGACCATACATATAGTCAATCTTAAAACCAAGTCCAGCTTCCTTGTTGATGTTTGTTGCAAAATAAGCCCTGACACGGTCTTCTCCGTTGACCTTACTTCCTACGGAGTGATATGCCAAATTGGTAAAAGGGCTCAGCGTGTTAGTAAAGCGGAATTCACCTAGTCCGCCTCTGAAATAGCTGAGGGGGCGCAGGAAAAGGAATTCATCAGAGTCGTCAATTCTGTTCATGTAGATACGGTTGTATCTGGGTGTTCCTGTATTACCCAGAAAACTGTATTCTCCAGAATATCCATCGGTATTGTTAAAGTTCTGAAAGTTGTGTACTGCGGTGTCGTTATTCTCTGCCTCAACGACGGTGCCTAGACGTGGTTCCAAAACCCATTGGAACATACCTATAGGTATTTTCTTCCGCTTTTGGTGTTTCGTGCTGTCGCGCCCCCATGTGGTACGGTTTCCTGCGGGGTCTGTATAATCTCCCTGTTCGGATAAGTCACCCAATTCTGATTTGGTGTTGTTCCGGGTAAAACGGTTGTTTTGGGTTGATAGACGCCGGGGATTGTCTTGCGCAATAACATGAACACTCAGACACAGCAAAAGAACTGCAAAAAACAGGTTATGCTTCATTTTTCCTATAAAACAAAACGAATAAAGAATTCCACAATTTTCAATAACATTCCAACACCTATAACAATCAATGCATAGGTATGATTGTTATCATTCAGAAAATACATCACCAACCCTATAGCAGCCAAAAGCAGGAATATCGAGTTTAGAATAGTTCGTATTCTTGTATGGTCTGCACTGTGCTGACGTTTGCGGCGTATGCGTTCTACCTGTTCTTCAAGTGATAGTTCTTTTGCTTCACTCATTTTTATTATAGAATTTATTCTTCAACAACGTTTTTCCGACCCTCTTCGAAGGCATTCATACATTTCTGGAAGATATCTTCAACACGGTCAATCGTTTTAATACGGAATTTCCCACTTCGCGGATATAGTTTGGTACCTTTCTTGTTGACAGCTTCAGCATCAGAGATCCATTCCTCAGCTTTGTATGTAATGCCGTTAGCTCCGTCTCTATCCTCGTTGTAATAATAGCTAATCTGCGAGATAGCCAGATTTACCTTATTGCCATCTACCTTGGCTTGTAGCTGGTAGATAAAGCGGGTTTGGTCCAGGTTTAGAAAAACATGGGTAAAGGTCATATACTCTTCAACTCTGGCTACAATCAGTCCGTCCTCCTTGCCATCGCTTAAGAAACGTGTGCGCTGCTCGTGAATAGCTGGCTCTATCACAGATTTGTTTACGTAATTATATAATGTAGAGTAAATCTTGTCCGTTGACATGCTTGGAACACTAAACGACTTGCGGAAAACAATAACACCGTTTTCTTCTGGAACTCCCCCCCTTAAATACTTGGCACTTACAGGGTTCTTGGCAGTTGCCAGCATAGGCAACATAAGGATGAGTGCTAAAAATAAATTCTTCATGTTTGTATTTTTTTTAATTAATTATGTCAGGATGAATCTGTCTATGTATGAAAAAAAACGATCGCGATAACTGTTGCCGATTGGTAGGTTATTGCCTGCAATGGTAACAGAGCCTTGGTTGATGGAATCAATCTTGCAGATTTGAACGATAATAGAACGGTGTATGCGCATAAACTGCGGTTGGGGAAGGCGTTCTTCCATTGTCTTCATCGTCATGAGTGTCATGATAGGACGCTGATCTTGTAAATGCAGTTTCATATAGTCTTTTACGCATTCAACATAAAGAAGCTTGCTAAGTTCCACTTGAACTAATCGATATTCACTTTTGACGTAAAAGAAAGACGCATCTTGATTATTCATATCTCAAAGCTTCTATAGGATCTAATCGGGCGGCCTTACGGGCAGGTATAAGACCGAAAACGAGTCCAATACATGCACATACGCCAAAACTGACTATTACGCTCCATAAAGGCACTGTCGCCGGAAAGCCAATTGAAATGGCAATCCATGTAAAAAGATACCCAAGTCCAACGCCAAGTAATCCTCCGCTTAAGCTAATCATTACGCTCTCGATCAAGAACTGTCGGCTTATATCCCTTCCGCGAGCTCCCACACTCATCCGCAAACCAATTTCCCTGGTTCGTTCTGTAACACTAACCAGCATAATATTCATGATGCCGATACCTGCTACCAAAAGCGAGAACGCTGCAGCTACAACAAGGACGGTCTGAAGGGTACCCATAGTACTCGACATGGTCTCCATCATCTCTTGCTGGCTACGGATGTTAAAGTCATCATCGCCTCCTTCTTTTATCTTATGGTTTATTCGGAGTATCTTGGAAACCTGTTCAATGGCATCATTACTGAGATCCTCGGTCATCACACTCAAGTTAAAACTGTTGAAATGTGTTTGGGCTGCCAAGCGTTTCATAACAGTTGTGTAAGGAGCAATGATAACATTGTCCTGGTCCATACCCCAGTTGTTATAACCCTTACCTTTCAGTACACCGATGATGCGGAAGGGGATACTCTTGAATCTGACAACTTTGCCTATACAGTTGGCATTCTTGTCGCCAAAGAGTTCCTGTACTACGGTCTTTCCAACCACGCATACTTTGGCATTTTTGCGCACATCTTCTTCCGTGAAACATTGTCCATCCTCTACATCCCATAGTTTTATTATCATGTAGTCTGGACTTTCTCCGTAGATAGTAGAGTTGGTGTTCTTGGCTCCATAGATTACCTGTCCGCTGGATGTGACCTCAGGACTGATATGAGTGATAAGGCTTGCCCCGTCGCGTATGGCTTCATAGTCAGCCTGTTTCAGTGTCTGCATAGCAGAGGGATCCAGTCTGACACCTCCACGCATCTCACCGCCCGGCCTTACGGTAAGCAGGTTGGTTCCCCATTTCTGCAGGTCGGCACGTATGCTGTCCTTAGAGCCTTGGCCTATAGCCATCATGGTAATAACGGCAGCTACACCAATGATGATACCCAATGTAGAGAGGAAGGTTCTCCATTTATTGCTCATAATAGCCGTAATGGCCACCTTAAGTAGGTTCTTCAGATTCATATTCTACTTGTATTTCTGTGTTTATCAGTCTTCTGGTTTGGGCAGGGTAGCCAAAACCTCGGCTGCACTCATTATGTTATTATTTATAACGTCTTCGCATATATGTCCGTCCCTGAGTATGATATTGCGACTGCTGTATTGTGCAATCTCCGGGTTGTGAGTGACAAAAATGATGGTTCTTCCCTGCTTGTGCAACTCTTGAAATAGTACCAGAATCTCATAGCTGGTTCTTGTGTCAAGGTTACCTGTTGCTTCGTCAGCTAAGATAACGGCAGGATTGTTAACCAATGCGCGTGCAATTGCTACACGTTGCATCTGTCCACCGGACATCTGGTTGCTTTTATGTTCCAGACGGTCTCCAAGCCCAACAGCCTGCAGTGCCTTGATAGCAGCTTCTTTGCGCATCTTTGCATTGTAGGAACTATTGTACATGAGTGGGAGTTCTACATTTTCCACAGCAGTTGTACGGGCTAACAAGTTGTAGTTCTGGAAGATGAATCCAATCTTTCTGTTACGGAGTATGGCTCTTTCGCTTCTTTTCATTTTGCGGACAGGCGTTCCGTCAAGGATGTATTCTCCACTTGTTGGCGTATCCAGACAACCCAATTGGTTTAGTAATGTACTCTTTCCGGAACCTGAGGTTCCCATGATGGTTACGAACTCACCTTCATGAATCTTAAAAGAAACTCCTTTTAAGGCATGAACTGTCTCGCTACCAACAATGAAATCGCGCTTGACATTCTGTAGTTCTATAACTACTCTTTTGTCGTCCATCTTACTTAAGGTTGATTAGACAAATTATTTTTTCTGTTGTTGCTGCTGGTTCCTGTTCCTGTTCCTGGGTCGAGGCATGAAAGGATTGCTGTTCTGCTGCTGTCCTTCGGCCTCGTCCATACCAGGCATAGATGTTTCAACATCCGTTATAATCTTGGTTCCTTCCTTCAGTCCGCTCTTGATTTCTGAAAGCATACCGTTGGTGATACCTGTTTCTACAGCCAGTGCCTTAATGTTAGGCCCTTCTTTTGTCCAGACTTTCTTTGGAGCTTCGCAATCGGTAATGGTTTCACCGTCGTTCAACATGGCCTCGCTAGGCTTGAAGTGAAGGGCCTTGCTTGGAATAGCTAATGCATCCTTCAATTCCATCGTGTAGATAGTAACGTTTGCAGTCAAACCGGGCTTCAACTTCAAGTCCTCATTAGGAGCACCGATTACCACCTCGTATGTAACAACATTGCTCTCTGTCGTAGCCTGCTGGCGTACTTGTGTAACAGTACCGCTAAACATGTCGTTGGGGAACGCATCTACATTGAAAGTGACACGCTGTCCTTCCTTAACCTCACCTATGTCTGCTTCATCCACATTGGCGATTACGCGCATATCGGTAAGGTCTTTTGCAATCTTGAAGAGGGTAGGTGTGTTAAAGCTACTGGCTACGGTCTGACCTTCCTCAACTTCCTTACTCAATACCACGCCGTCTATAGGACTGGTAATGGTAGCATATCCCAAATTGGTTTCTGCACGCTTTACGTTGTTGCGCTGAGTGTTCACTTGTTGTTGAGCCTGAACATAGGAGAGGCGAGCCTGCTCAAAGTCATTAGCAGAGATAAGTCCCTTGTCAAAAAGGTTCTTAAAACGCTCATAGTTGGCTGTCTGATAAGCCAGGGTGCTTTCCGCACTTGTAAGATTGGCCTTAGCGCTGCTCAAGTCACTTATCAGATTGGTGCGATCTAACTCGGCAATTACCTGACCTGCCTTAACGATGCTGTTATAGTCAACGTATAGTTTGCTTACTATACCGCTGACCTGTGTACCGACATCTACGCTGGTAACAGGTTCAATGGTACCCGTAGCCGTAACGCTGGTTACTATGTCTTGCTTTACTACTTCTACCTCGTTGTATGTGAAACTTGGTGCTTTCTTGCAACTGCTCATTATCATGACGGATGCTGCAAGGACAGATGCTGTCTGGATGAATCTTTGTCTTCTCATCTTTGTATGTTCTGTGTTATTTTTACTCTTATTTGTTATAGGTCAATTTTTTCGCCTGTGTAGAATTTCAGCAGTTGTATGTTCAGCAGAGTGGTGTATTTGCTTTGCAGCATACTTTGTTCTGCATTTATAACATTGTCACGCCCTTGTAACACATCTACTGTGTTTTTCAGTCCGTTCAGGAACTGTTCGTTCAGCAGTTCGTAGCTTGCTTCTTGACTTTTTACACGTGCTTTGGCAGCCAAATAGCTCTGCTGGTTACTGTTGGCATTAATCCAGTATTGCTCTATGGTGTTTGACAGAGATGTTTTCTTGTCCTGAAGATCGAGTTGTGAATTCACCTGGTTTAATTTGGCATTTCTGATGTTGGTGGCAATCTGTCTGTTGTCAAAGATAGGGACGCTTACTGTTACGCCGGCACTCATGTTCAGGTTGCTTTTCATCTGTGTACCCCAGTTGTTCTGACTTCCTGAGGAATGGTTACTTCCCAAACTGGCGCTGGCACGTACCGTAGGGTAGTGGGCACGTCTGGCAATGTCGAGTTGCATGTTGGCCGACTCAATGCCCAGTTCAGCACCTTTTATCTCAGGCCGACTGGCCAACGCCTGGTTATAAGCCTCCAGCTTGCTGGGGATTACGGCCAGCACTTTCTCATCCGTTGGTATGTCTCCCTTAATGTCGAAATCACTATTAATGTCCAACTCCAATACAGCTTTCAACTG
Source organism: uncultured Bacteroidales bacterium (assembly GCA_902801485.1). Classification (GTDB taxonomy): domain Bacteria; phylum Bacteroidota; class Bacteroidia; order Bacteroidales; family Bacteroidaceae; genus Physcousia. The sequence goes on from CADCIP010000008.1 coordinate 41,658, forward strand.
TCGCTTGAAGTTTTCCAGCCGGGCCTGATTGTTTGCAATGTCGTATTTAGCACTGCTTAACTGTGCTTCAAGTTGTACCACATCAGCCTTGGCCATTTGTCCCTGCTTTTGCATTTCTATACCGCGGTCATATTGTAATTGGGCAGTCTTTAAAAGTTCTTCACTTACCTTCAGTGCCTCTTTTGTGTACATTATCTGCACGTACAGTTGGGCTATCTGCTCTTGAATGCTCAGTTCACTCTGTTCTGTCTGTAGTTTTGTAATTTCGTTCAGCAGTTTCTGTTCTTTGATGTTTTTTTGGTTAATACCTCCATTCCATAGGGTTACGCTGGCATTCAGTCCGTAGCTGCCCTGATAAGTCACATTGCTACTTGTGCTTGTCACCTGGTCACCCTGTACTACAGCCATTACTTGTGTAAATGGTCTGTATCCTACGTTCTGGTTGGTACTGAAGCTTAGGCTTGGAAAGAGGACACCTTTACGGTTCCATAAGGTTACTTCGCCTTTTTCTTCGCTGACTCTGTTCTTCTGAATCTGAATGTTGTTCTTCAGGGCATAGTCAATGCAATCCTGCAACCCCCAACTTTCTTGTGCCCAGGCGCAAGTACTAATGCCCAATAGCATATAGGCTATTTTGAATGTTTTGTTTGTCATCTTGGAAATGTCTTCGTATTATAAAAGTATATAATTTAGTCGCAAAGATAGATAAAAATATGCACTCTGAGACATTTCGCTACTTCCTTTTTTTACTTCTTTACATAAATTAGGTTTATTTTGCCATATTTTTCCAACTCATCCTTGCTAAGTACCTTTTTTTGCCCTATCTTTGCCTTCAAATAAAATAAAAAGAAAAATATTATGTTCTCTGGAATTGTAGAAACTATGGCGCGTGTTGTTGCGATTGAACACGAGCAAGATAATGTACATTTCACGCTGTGTTGTTCGTTTACAGCAGAATTAAGTATTGACCAGAGTGTGGCTCATAACGGAGTATGCCTGACTGTTGTCAGTATTAAGGATGATACATATATGGTAACTGCGATGCATGAAACCTTGGAGTGCAGCAATCTTGGATTGCTAAAAGTGGGCGATGAGGTAAATGTGGAACGCAGTATGCAGATGAACGGGCGGCTTGACGGCCATATTGTCCAGGGACATGTTGACCAGACTGCTACCTGCATAGCTGTTGAGGATCAGGAGGGAAGCCACCAGTACACTTTCCGTTACCAGAGTAACCGTGAAATGGTTTCACACGGCTATTTTACTGTTGATAAAGGCAGTGTTACTGTAAATGGGGTCAGTCTGACCGTTTGTCGTCCTACGGAAGATACTTTTCAAGTATGCATTATACCTTATACCTTCGAGAATACCAATTTTCATAACATAAAGCCAGGAACTGTAGTAAATATAGAATTTGATATTATTGGCAAGTATCTGGCTCGAATGAATAATCTGTTATCATAAAATTACTGTTCTCCAACAAGTTGTAGAAACTCCTCTTCGTTCATAATCCGAATGCCCAGTTTCTGTGCTTTCTCTAACTTGGAGGGTCCCATATTCTCACCGGCAAGGATGAAAGAAGTCTTATTGCTTATGCTTCCTACATTCTTGCCGCCGTGTTTCTCTATCATAGCCTTGTATTCGTCCCTGCTATGATGAGCAAAAACACCGCTTATAACAATGCTCTGATCCTTCAATCTGTCTGATTTAGCCTCTTGCTGCTCCTGCGAAATCTGCATTTGAAGACCGTATTTTGTCAGTCTGTTTATGAAAATTCTGTTTTTTTCTTCAGCAAAATACTTTATAACACTTCCTGCTATAATAATCCCAATTCCATTAACTTGCGTTAGTTCTTCCAAAGTAGCAGTTGAAAGCTTCTCCATGCTTCCGAAGTAGCGTGCCAGACTCTTGGCGGCATTCTCACCCACGAAGCGAATTCCTATGGCAAAGAGCACACGCTCAAACGGAGCGTTCTTACTCTCTCTTATGCCCATTAGGATATTGTTCACACTCACCTCGTTTGTTTTATCTGCATTCAAAAGCTGCTCTGCTCTGAGAGTATATAGGTCGGCTGCATCATGGATAAGTCCCTGCTTGAAGTAGGTTTCCACAATTTCAGGACCCATTGAGAATATGTTCATGGCTTTCCGGGAAATAAAATGTTCTATTTTCCCGACAATCAGTGGTGGACATCCCGTTTCGTTTGGACAGTAGATGGCAGCCTCTCCCTCGTAGCGAATCAACTTGGAACCGCAAGCGGGACAATGGGTAATAAAAATGATTTTGGGACTACCCGCTTCTGTGGGGCAGGCTTTGCCAACAACTTTGGGAATGATTTCTCCGCCTTTTTCCACTAAGATATGGTCCCCTACGTGAAGATCCAGTTGTGCCATTACATCAGCATTGTGTAAGGTGGCCCTGCGAACTTGTGTGCCTGACAATTGTATGGGGTCCATATTGGCAACAGGCGTGATAGCTCCTGTACGCCCCACCTGAAATACAACTTGCCGCAATATTGTCTCTGCCTGCTCTGCCTGAAACTTATAGGCTATGGCCCATCGTGGACTCTTGGCTGTCATACCTAAGCTACGTTGTTGTGCCAACGAGTTTACTTTCAGCACAATACCGTCAGTGGCTACGGGCAGGTTCTTGCGTTCAATATCCCAATAGTCTATGTAGTCATATATCTCTTGCAAACTATTGGTTAAAGTCATGGCTTTGCTAACTTGGAAACCCCATTTGCTTGCAGCCTCCATATTCTGATAATGTCCGTCTCCAGGAATACCTTCACCTAATAAATAATAAAGGTAGGCATCAAGTCCGCGTTCGGCCACTACGCTGGAGTTTTTGCTCTTAAGTGTCCCTGATGCGGCATTCCTGGGATTGGCAAACAGAGGCTCCTCGTTTTCTTCACGCTGTTTGTTAAGTCGTTCAAAACTGGTCCAAGGCATCAGCACCTCACCACGAATCTCAAATTCTTCTGGATATCCGGCTCCTGGTGGCAGTTGTAAGGGAATGGAACGTATAGTCCTTATGTTCTGCGTAACATCGTCGCCTTGAGTTCCGTCACCTCGTGTTACGGCTCTTATCAGACTCCCGTGTTCGTAATGCAGACTTATGCTAAGCCCGTCAAACTTCAGCTCGCAGCAAATCTGGAACGGAGCTCCCTGCAATCCCTCCTTTACACGTTCATAAAACTCGCTTACCTCCTGCCGGTTATAGGTATTGGCAAGGCTCAGCATGGGACGTTTGTGCTGAACGGTAACGAACTCATTGTTGAGGTCGCTTCCCACACGCTGTGTAGGACTGTTGGGGTCAGCCATCTCAGGATGTAGCTTCTCAAGGTCTTGCAACTGGTGCATCATCATATCAAAGTCCTTATCCGAGATGGTAGGCATATTCAGCACATAGTAATTATAGTTGTGCTGATGCAGTTCTTCTCTCAGTTTCAGTATCTGTTCTTGCTCAGTCATTTCCTAAAAATCCATTTAATTTCACAAAATTAATCATAAAATTCAATGTCGACAATAATTTGCTTGCATCATTTTTGGTTATATGTCTAAAAAGTATTACTTTTGCGGCAACATTAAGGTATAAAGGATAATAACCATATGGCAAATAACAAATTCCGCGGCTTAGGTGTCGCTTTGATAACGCCTTTCGCCAAGGATGGAAGTATAGATTTAGCAGCTCTCGATCGTCTGGTAGAGTACCAGATAAAAAGCGGAGCCGATTTTTTGTGTATCATGGGTACAACGGCTGAGACTCCTACGTTGAGTACCGATGAAAAGGCAATGCTCAAGCAGCACCTTGTAGAGCGGGTGGCTGGACGTGTACCTCTTCTTATGGGATGCGGGGGAAATAATACAGCTGCTGTTGTGCATGAATTGAAAACTTCCGACTGGAGTGGTATCGACGGTATTCTCAGTGTATGTCCCTATTATAACAAGCCTTCTCAGGAAGGACTTTACCAGCATTATTCGGCTATAGCCAAGGCAAGTCCCGTGCCGGTAGTATTATATAATGTACCAGGCCGTACGGGAGTTAACATGACTGCAGAAACAACACTCCGGCTGGCTCGTGATTTCGAGAATATTGTAGCCATCAAGGAAGCAAGCGGCAATATTTCCCAGATGGATGACATCATTAAGAACAAGCCTGCAAACTTTGATGTAATAAGCGGTGACGACGGTATCACCTTCCCCCTCATAACCCTTGGGGCAGTTGGCGTGATCAGTGTTATTGGCAATGCATTACCGTCCGAGTTCAGCCGTATGGTCCGTTTGGCATTAAAGGGTGAATACAGTACTTCGCTTACCATTCACCACAAGTTCACCGAGCTCTTCAAACTATTGTTTGTCGATGGCAACCCTGCAGGCGTAAAGGCCATGTTGAGCGAGATGGGCATGATAGATAACGTGCTGCGTCTTCCCTTGGTTCCCACTCGACTGACCACAATGGAGAAGATAAGTTCTATTGTCCGGGAGTTGGGCTATTAATTTCAGCATGATTGTTCATTGTTAATTCTTCATCAAAGTATCATGAGATCCTCATACTTAGATAATAAATGGATGCGTGCAGCAATACCTGCATTACTGATTCATTCCTGCATTGGCAGTGTATATTGTTGGTCGCTCCTAAAGGGCGATATAGCCACAGAAGTAGGTTGCTCAGTCAAGGAGATAGAGTTTGCCTTCTCCTTGGCCATCTTCTTTTTAGGAATGTCAGCAGCCTTCGGAGGCCGTTTTGTAGAGAAGAATATTACCGCAGCCTCTGTAGTTTCCTGTCTGTGCTTCAGTACAGGTCTTTTACTCACTGTATTATCCATCTATTCAAAGAGCGTGCTGGGCATCATGCTCAGTTACGGTTGTCTGATGGGTATCGGTCTGGGTATCGGCTATCTGTCACCTGTAAAAACCCTTATGCTCTGGTTCAAGGAGCATAAAGGATTGGCAACTGGCATTGCCATCAGTGGTTTTGGCTTATCAAAAGTTCTTTTCTCACCTTATATCGAATGGTGCACGCCCCGATATGGTATCAGCACCACATTGGTTTCCATGTCGGTAATAAGCATATTCGCTATGCTTACGGCAGCTTATCTGATTCAGAAACCCAAGGAATGGGTAGAGCCTGTTGTGAAATGGAAGCTGAAAGACTATTATCAGGTTATCAAGAACGGCACTTATATGAAGATATGGTTAGTGTTCTACATTAATATCACCTGTGGTTTGGCTCTTATTGCATTCGAGAAGAATATCGCCATCGCTGTCGGCATAGCTGCTGTTGGTTTCCTGTCCTCCCTGACAGCCTTTTTCAACACAGCCGGACGTTTTGGCTATTCCACCATGTCAGACTACACAGAGAACAAGCAGACCATTTATAAGATACTCCTTTCATCCTCAGTGATAGTTATGCTCTTGGGCTTTGCCTTTGGAAGCAGCATCATAGTGGTAATACTTATGCTTTGCATTATCAATGCAGGCTACGGTGGCGGTTTCTCCACACTTCCCACATTGTTGCAGAGCAAGTTTGGAATGGAAAAGATAAGCACCATTCACGGCTTGGCTCTCAGCGCTTGGGCATGGGCCGGACTGAGTGGCAATCAGTTGTCCAACCTTATTATCAATCAGCTTGGCATGAGCAACGAGGTTCTTTATGTTGCTTTGGCTGTTCTTTATCTTATAGCATTACTTCTTACCTTCTCAATTCCCAAGAATAAGGAGTATATCGAGTACGAAGAGGAGCAGCAATCATTATCCAAACTCGATCCCTCGTTTGTTTAAGAATGATTAGAATTAGACGAATGTGGATGCTGGCAATATGTTTTTTCGCCTTATTCTCGTTCCCTGTAGATGCAGAGCGTTTTGTTGACGATTCACTGAAAGTTGACGGAGTATGGCGAAAATTCACTATGCTGCTCCCTGATGGGCTCGAAGCTGATTCTCCGCTTGTATTTATACTGCATGGTCATGGGGGAGGAATATGGAAGGAAAACCCAATGGCAGGTACAGCTAGGAAACATGGATTTGCACTTTGTATCCCCTTAGGATTGAAGGATTCCAAGAATAAAAACAGTTGGAATGTGGGGTATCCTTTTCAGGTTGGATGGAATGTGAATGATGTGAAGACGCTTTGCCGGATGGCCCAATATGTGCAGAAGCGTTATAAGTTGAGCCGGGTTAACACATTCCTGACAGGTATGTCGAACGGAGGAGAAATGTGTTATCTGATGGCCTATTCCAAGCAGAAAATATTCAGAGCAGTGGCACCGATAGCAGGACTTACGATGGAGTGGATGTATCGTACGCTCGAGGCAGAGACCCCCATTCCTTTAATGGAGGTTCATGGCACAGAGGACCGAACTTCCGAATGGACAGGCGACATGGAAGGCAAAGGTGGATGGGGGGCCTATATGCCAGTTCCGTTGGCTGTAGGATATTGGGTAGCTAAGAACCGTTGCACACATGAGGTTATAGAATGTGTGGAGAGTATAAGAGGAAAAAACGGAAACCTTGTAATCAAACACTTTTTTACAGGCAGTCCTTACGGATGTGATGTTTGGCTCTACGAAGTCATCGGAGGTGGACATACATGGCAAACGGAAGATATAGACACAGGCGAAGAAGTCTGGAAGTTTTTCAGCAAGTACGTAAAGTAAATATCATCAGCGATAACGTGAGCCGTCTTTTTCATACGTAAAAAACGCATCTTAGTTTGTCCATACAACACTCCAGTTTTCATGGTTACCTCATAATGGTTGTGTGTAAGTGGAACTATTGTATTTTGCTATGGCAGCATGAAGCCAATTCTGGATGTCGGATACCAACCATTCAGGGGAAATAACTTGCAGCCATTCTCCTCGCGAAAGGATGTGGGCTTTGAAGTCTGAAGTAGGTCTGATCCTGAATTCAAAATCTGTTGACTCGTCTGTCGTAGCTATTTCACGTTGCGATGGATGCAATGGTAAGTCCCTTAGATAATATCGCTCCATACCATAGGCTCTAAGTACAACCCTTTCTGGTTGGATATTTGTGTCCACCATTATACCAAAACTCTCTGCAAAGTAAAGCTCGGCATTAAAGTCTGGGTCAATGGTGAACTTCTCATGTGTCAGTTGGACATCTAATATACGGTCTAAGGAGAAGACGGACATAGATGATTCCATCTTCCCATTCTCTGTAGGTCGTCCAATTTTTGTCAGTACATACCAGCGTCGCTTGAACAATTTTACGCAATAGGGTTCTGCTAAATAGGATTTTGCTGTGACCGAACTGTATTTCTGGTACATCATTATCATTTTACGCCCTTCTCGCATAGCCTTTATAACACGTTTTAGGAGAGATCCCCCAGAAGGGATGCTTTCCAGTAGGATACGGTTCTGAAGCCCAAGGTTTTCGTCGAGCATATTTCCTACGCTTAGGGTAGAAAACAACCAATTAGCCACGCTGTTGTCGTTCAGTACCTCGCGGTTATAAATGTAATAGCGGTATCCGTCTCGTCGGTCACACTCTATGATAACTCCGAACATATCCAGTATGGCATCACGATGACGATTAAATGTTGTGCGTGATAGATTTACACCGTTACTTTCTTCCTTTCTGCGCCATTTTTCGTTAATTTCGGCCAAAGAAATTTTTCCTGCATGGTAAATAGTTTCAGTTAGCCATATATATTCCTTAAATAAAGTAGGTATTTTCATGCTTTCTTCCTTTTTTCTGTTATTAAATGTTTTTTTTTATTAAAGTGAAAAAAAAAATGTTCTAAAATTTGCTACATAAAGAATAATCTTGTAAATTTGCGTCCGTAAACGTGAAATTGGTGCGTTAGTTCAGTCTGGTTAGAATACATGCCTGTCACGCATGGGGTCACGAGTTCGAGCCTCGTACGCACCGCCACATAGCAAAAAGTGTTTTTCATGGTATTAGATTTTTAAGGTGAGATTCAAGGTCAGCGATTGATATTGAATCTCTTTTTATTCTCACTTGATTAAGTTTTGGATTTGTTTCTCCGTTGCTTTTGGCAGGATTTGACGTAGTTGAGAGAATATACGTTGATACGACTCCTCTGGCGTACACTCGCTTTGGCAGGCATCTTGTCCATACAAAAGTTCAGGTGTAGTGAGCAGAGACCACCCCCAACTGTATTGACGGCCGTGTTTGTCGTATGGATAAACGAAATCTTCTGTTACAATGCGTGTGGACATCTGCAAACGGGTGACGAAAGTGTCGAAACGGCTACGCATCTTTGGTCCGTCAAAGCCGCATAGGGCACGTAAGTCGCGGGTAATAAGACTACCATGTTCGGCAAGAATCGATAATATGGTATCTTCTATGGTTCCCTCGGCAGGTAAAGGATATTTGCTGCGGCGATAGTTGCATAAATCAGGCCACCATTTACGGCTGATGAATCCTGCTTTATTGGCGAAAAACTTGCCATAGACGTGGCCGCCTTCGGTGATGACCTCGCCCTTCCACTTCCATAGTGGCCAGTCCCATCCACCATCCGGAAACACTGTGTATCGACATTCTTCATCCACCATATCTTCGGCAGAGAAATCGTATATACCGCTGTTCAACAGAGGCAGAAATCCAATTTTCTCTATCCGTTCTATCAGTTCTGCACTGTTGCGAATCTTTCTATTCATAGATAAAAACATTTGTATCTTGCAAAAGTAATCATAAATATGTACACGTCCAAACATTTACTCGTTTTCCTAAATAAACTTAAAGAATTTTGGTTCTTTGGCGTAATCTCCTTACCTTTGCGAAATAAACATGAAAAAGAAGTTAAGATGAAAAGATTATTATTTGGTATCACCTTTCTAATTGTATGCCTGTGTTCCGTGTTTGCCCAAGCTGATAAGATTGTTGGCGAATACCAGTGTGTACATGATGGAGTGGATTCCAGAATCAAGATCTTTAAGCACGCTGACGGCTACAGGGCCCAGTGTGTATGGGTTTCAAACGTAAAGAAGGAAGATGGTACCCTGAGAAGGGATGTTAAGAATCCGGATCCTGCTAAGAGAAACATAACCACGGATAAGGTTGTACTTATAGATAAGGTAAAATATGACGGAAAGGACACTTGGAAAGACGGAAAGATTTACGATCCTACCAGAGGAAAGTATTTTACTGTGGCCTTGAGTTTCAAGGACGATAAGACGCTGACCGTAAAGGGTTATCTGGGTCCCTTCTTTGGCCGTGTTTACTGGAAAAAACTGAAGTAAACGTTATGGTCAAGGAAAAGACTCTGTACGTTTGCGACTATTGCGGACAAGAAAGTGTTAAATGGGTGGGCAAATGTCCAGCCTGTGGGCGTTGGAATACCATGAAGGAAATCCGTGTAACGGCATCTTCTGGTTTTTCAAAAGGCGTTGGTGTACAATTGCCTTCCGTAGTAAGCAAACAGGAACCGATTCCTGTCCGTAACATTGTGGCAGATTCGGAACCCCGCATTAACATGGAGGATGAGGAACTGAACCGTGTCTTGGGGGGCGGGTTGGTATCTGGCAGCTTGGTGCTGTTGGGCGGTGAGCCCGGAATAGGAAAGAGTACACTAATCCTACAAACTGTCTTACGTTTGACTGATAAGAAGGTTCTCTATGTTAGTGGCGAGGAGAGCGCCAGGCAGATAAAGCTGAGAGCAGATCGTCTTCAAGATGCTGACAGAAAGAAGGAAACCGACAACCTTCTTATCCTTACAGAAACATCACTTGAACAAATCTATATTCAAATAGAGCAAACTAAGCCCGATCTTGTGGTGGTTGACTCTATCCAAACCATTCAGACCGAGTCTGTAGAAAGTAGTCCTGGTAGTCTTAGTCAGATACGCGAATGTGCTGCCAGTCTGTTGAAGTATGCCAAGGGTGGCGGAGTGAGCATTATCCTGATAGGTCATATCACAAAAGAAGGAACGTTGGCGGGCCCTAAGGTATTGGAGCATATTGTAGATGCTGTTTTGCAGTTCGAGGGTGACCAACATTACATGTATCGTATTCTGAGAAGTATAAAGAATCGTTTTGGAAGTACCAGCGAACTGGGTATCTATGAGATGAAGCACGATGGGCTCCGTCAGGTCTCCAATCCCAGTGAATTGTTGCTGACAGATGATAGGGAAGGCCTTTCTGGTATTGCCATAGCTTGTGCCATAGAAGGTGCACGCCCCTTTATGATAGAAACGCAAGCCTTGGTAAGTACGGCGGCTTATGGTACAGCTCAGCGTAGTACCACAGGGTATGAAAGCAGAAGGTTAAATATGCTGTTGGCCGTGTTGGAAAAACGTGTTGGATTTAAGCTGGCTGCCAAGGATGTATTTCTGAACATAGCAGGAGGGTTGCGTGTTACAGACCCAGCTTTAGATTTGGCTGTCATAGCTGCGGTTCTTAGCAGTAACGGAGATATGCCCATAGATACTGATGTGTGTGTAACGGGCGAAGTAGGATTGAGTGGAGAGATTCGTCCGGTTTCTCGCATAGAACAACGTATATCTGAAGCGCAGAAACTGGGATTCCAGCGAATTCTCATTCCTTCCTTTAATCTGAAAGGCATCAATCCCAAACAATATAAAATAGAGATTGTACCCGTTAGGAGAGTTGCTGAGGCGGTGAGAGAATTGTTTGGTTAGTTCATTTTTCAAAAATACCAATCAGCTTTTGGCAGATTCAATGGAAAGGCGTATATTTGCACCCAAAAGAAATAAATCTATACTTGAAATGAAGAAAATATTGACTTTCTGCATGCTACTTATGATGGTTCAGTTGGCCAGTGCATACGAGGTTTCTGTAACGATGCTCCAGGAGAATGACAGTACATGGACGTTTAATGTCGGTCTGGGTGGAAATGATTTAGACTTTACTGCATTTCAGATGGACATAGCGATGGATGGTGAGTCTCTTGTTCATGAGACAGGGATGACATGCGACACCCTGCTGTGTGACCATAACCTGATGTTAGGTACTCTAGGAGGTAAGTACCGCATTATAGCATACAGCACAGCTACAACGGCTTTTAAGAGTCGGAATGGCAACCTCTTGTCGTTTAAGGTTAAAGGCAATCCCAGCACCATCAGCATAGATAATATTATGTTTGTGGAGCCTGATGCTACGTCTCATGTTGCTGAGGATATAACAGCTATCACAGTAGAGGATGCTACAGCTATAGCTGGCGTTAATGCAACCCGGACGTCAGCAGATGGCATCTTCGACCTAACAGGACGAAAAGTTACTCATCGTAAGAAGGGGGCAGTATTTGTAATAGATGGTAAGAAGGTGTTGGTTAAATAGATAACGGGAACGTCAACAAATATCGATAACCTCTAACCCTTAACCTCTAACCTCTAACCCCTTAAGTAAGCGGCGCAAGCTTCGGCACAGCGTTCCCCATCTACTCCGGCACTAACGATGCCACCAGCATATCCGGCTCCTTCTCCACAAGGGAAGAGGCCGGCTATGCTTATGTGCTGAAGAGTCTCGACATTACGGATAATGCGTACAGGACTGCTGGTACGTGTTTCCACACCTATCACGGTTGCCTGGTTGGTAAAAAAACCATGTTTCTGCCTGCCCCAAATCTTAAAGGCTTCCTGCAGTCTGCTACTTACAAACTTGGGCATCCAGAAATTCAGCGGACTGGCCAGCAAACCAGGCGCGTATGAAGATGGGTTGAGGTCTGTCGACAAGCGTCCGCTTACAAAATCGACCATCCGTTGTGCAGGAGCAGTCTGCTTCTGGTTTCCCTGCAACCAGCATTGCCTTTCCAACTCCTCCTGAAAGTGCATCACAGCAAGGGGATTTTCGGCCTGTATATCCTCCGGCCTTATCTCCACTACTATACCGCTGTTGCTCCATTTGCCTCCTCGGTTGCTGGGACTCATGCCATTTACCACAATTTGTTCAGGGCCGCTTGCAGCAGGAACGACGAATCCACCTGGGCACATGCAGAAACTGTACACCCCCCGGCCTTCCACCTGTTGAACCAAACTATATTCTGCAGCGGGGAGCCATTTACCACGTCCTTGTTTGCTATGGTACTGAATCTGGTCTATCAGCATGGCGGGATGTTCCAAACGCACCCCAACAGCTATTCCTTTGGCTTCGATTTCTATGTGGTTATTGGAAAGCCAACGGTAAACATCACGTGCAGAATGGCCTGTAGCAAGGATGACGGGGCCGTAGAAGAGTTGAGAGTTGAAAGTTGAGGGTTGAGAGTTTATGGCTTCTACGCCAACTACCTTGTTGTTCTTGATGATGAGGCTTGTCATCTTGGTTTGGAAATGAACTTCGCCGCCATATTTAAGGATGGTATTGCGCATGTTCTCTATGACACGGGGCAGACGGTCTGTTCCAATGTGTGGATGAGCATCCACCAGAATGTTCGGACTGGAACCATGCTGAACAAAAATATTAAGAATCCGCTCGCTATTGCCACGTTTTTTACTGCGTGTAAAAAGTTTCCCATCGCTATAGGCACCAGCTCCACCTTCGCCAAACGAATAGTTGCTCTCAGGATCAACGCGTTGTTCTGGTCGGATACGTGCAAGGTCCTTCTTCCTTTCGTGTACATCCTTTCCACGTTCGATGACGATGGGGCGCAGACCTAATTCAATCAGCCTTAGGGCGGCAAAAAGTCCGCCGGGGCCTGCTCCCACAACAATAACTTCTGGCGCTTCACTCACATCATGATATTCTATGGGAGTGTAAAGGAGTTCCTTTGGCTCCTCGTTAATGTAAACTCTTACGGTCAGGTTTACATAAATTGTGCGCTGCCGTGCATCAATACTTCGTTTCAATACCCTTATGGCCTGCGCTTTTATACCTTCTTTTTGCTGAAGGTAAGCTATGATACTTTGTTCGTTATATGCCTCTTGAGGCAGTATTCTGATGTTGATATCGCGTGTCATATATTAATAATGTATAGCAAAAGTACAAATTAATTCCATCTTTTTGCCTTTCAATTGGAAAAATATTATTACTTTTGCGCAAGTTTTGTACAAGATTAGTTTATCAAAGGGATGAAAGTACTTAAATTTGGCGGAACATCCGTAGGTTCTGCAGATAGTATTCTTAATGTAAAAAAGATTGTTGAAAGTCAGAGCGAACCCGTAATTGTGGTGGTTAGTGCTCTGGGTGGAATCACAGACAAATTGATAAAAACCAGCCTGCAGGCTGTAGAAGGTGACGCCTCATATCAAGAGAGTTTCAAGGAAATTGTTGCGCGTCATGAGGATATGGTGAACACTGTCATTCCTTCAGGCAAGGAGCGTGAAGAACTCTTGTTTTTTATAAGAGAAAGTTTGGAGGAATTAAGGAGCATCTATCAGGGTGTTTACTTGATAAAGGATTTGAGTCCCAAAACTTCTGCTGCTATTGTCAGCTATGGCGAACGGATCAGCACTCGTATTGTATCAACCCTTATTAATGGTTCTGTGTGGTTTGACAGCAGAGAATTCATTAAGACAGAGGTGAAGCAAGGACGTAAGAGACTGGCAACAGAGATTACCAACAAGTTGGTTAAGCAGAATTGGAAAACGATTCCTAATATTAGTATTGTAGGTGGCTTTATCAGCACCGACGCCGAGAGCGGTGAGATTACTAACTTGGGCCGTGGCGGTAGCGACTATACAGCCAGCGTCATAGCTGCGGCCTTGGGAGCCAGTGTACTGGAGATATGGACCGATGTGGACGGATTTATGACAGCTGACCCACGCGTTATCAGTGCTGCCTACGTGATTCCTGAACTGAGTTACGTGGAGGCTATGGAGCTCTGTAACTTTGGTGCCAAGGTGGTTTATCCGCCTACCATCTATCCTGTCTGCATTAAGAACATCCCCATCCTTATCAAGAATACCTTCAACCCAGATGCTCCCGGCTCCATCATAAAAGATGTGGTGAAGGACGATAAGCGTAGCATCAAGGGAATCAGCAGCATTAAGGGAACCACTTTGATTACTGTGTCAGGTCTTTCTATGGTGGGCGTGATAGGTGTGAACCGTCGCATCTTTACTTGCTTGGCCGACAACGGCATTAGCGTGTTTATGGTCAGTCAGGCTAGTTCCGAGAACAATACCAGTATCGGTGTTCAGGACGTGGATGCCGATGAGGCTTGTCGCGTGCTGAATCTGGAGTTTCAGAAAGAGATAGAAGATGGAGCCATGTTCCCCATGATAGCTGAGAAAGGCTTGGCTACTGTTGCTGTAGTAGGCGAGAACATGAAACATACACCAGGTATTGCTGGAAAATTGTTTGGTACGCTCGGTCGTAGCGGTATCAGTGTTATAGCTTGCGCACAGGGTGCTAGTGAAACCAATATATCGTTCGTTATCAATCAGAATTATCTGCGCAAGGCGTTGAATGTTATTCACGACTCTTTTTTCCTGAGTGAATATCAGGTACTCAACATCTTCATTTGCGGTGTAGGAACCGTAGGAGGCAGTTTGATAGAGCAGATTCATCAGCAGCAGGAAAAGTTGATGCGTGAACTTCGACTGAAACTGAATGTAGTTGGAATTGCCAGCGGACATTATGCTATGTTCCGGAGGGAAGGCTTGGAACTGGATAATTTCCGCGAGCGTCTCCTCCAAGCTGAACCTAGCAATATCCAGCGTCTGCATGACGAGGTGATAGGTATGAATATATTTAATAGCGTCTTCGTGGACTGTACGGCTAGCGAGGAAGTGGCAAGTCTCTATAAAGATTTCCTTACACATAATATTAATGTTGTTGCTGCCAACAAGATAGCTGCCAGCAGCGATTATGCCAACTACAGCGAACTAAAGCATATTGCACAGAAACGAGGTGTCAAGTTCCTGTTTGAGGCTAATGTCGGTGCTGGGCTTCCTATTATACGAACCATCAACGACCTATGTAACTCGGGCGATAAGATACTTCGTATAGAGGCCGTGCTGAGTGGAACTCTCAACTTCATTTTCAATACCATCAGCAAGGATGTTCCTTTCAGCAAGACGGTGGAGATGGCCAAGGCTGAAGGTTATAGCGAGCCTGATCCACGTGTGGATCTAAGTGGAAAGGATGTTGTCCGCAAACTGGTTATTTTGGCACGTGAGGCTGGTTACGAGATAAATCAGGAAGACGTTGAGATAAAATTGTTTATTCCTGAGCGTTTCTTTGAGGGGTCAATAGAAGATTTCTGGAAGAATCTTCCTTCTCTCGATGCCGATTTTGAGGCTCGTCGTGCAGTCTTGGAGAAAGAGAACAAAGTTTGGCGTTTTGTGGCAAAGTTCGAGAACGGACGAGGAAGTGTGTCACTTGAGGAATTTAATCGTGACCATTCGTTCTATGTGCTCGAAGGTTCCAATAATATTGTACTTCTTACCACAGAACGTTACAACGAGTACCCTATGCTTATTCAGGGCTATGGTGCAGGAGCCAGTGTTACTGCAGCAGGAGTTTTCGCTGATATCATGAGCCTGGCTTAAAACCCTATTATCCATTATCCATATTGAATGAAACATCTTATTATCTTAGGTGACGGTATGGCCGATTGGGCTGTGCCACAGCTGGATGGCAAAACCCTTTTAGAGTATGCCGAAACGCCATTTATGGACTGGTTGGCGCAGCATGGTAGGAATGGCCTTCTAAAAACAATTCCCGATGGCTTTCATCCAGGAAGCGAGGTTGCCAACAGCAGTATCTTGGGATACGACCAGCACCTTGTTTATGAAGGACGTGGCCCTTTGGAGGCTGCCAGTATTGGTGTCCAGTTGGACCAGGGCGATTTGGCAATGCGTTGCAATCTGGTCTGTTTGGAGGGCGAATTGCTAAAGAACCATTCTTGCGGTCGTTTGGAGACTGAGGAGGGCGATGTTCTCATTCGTTTCTTGCAAGAAAGACTTGGCTCCGAATGCATACATTTTTATACAGGCGTCCAGTACCGTCATCTTTTGGTAATAAAAGGAGGTGACAAGCATCTCAATTGTACCCCTCCTCATGATATCCCCCTGAAACCTTGGCGTGAATATTTGCCCAAGCCCGTAACAGCTCCCTCCCTGACAGAGAGGGCGGGGGGAGAGTCCACTGCTCAGTTACTTGTTGAACTGATTCTCAAGAGCCAGAAACTGCTCAAGGATCATCCGTTAAATATTGAGCGTAAAAAGCGCGGAATGGACCCGGCTAACTGTATCTGGCCTTGGGGTGGAGGATACAGACCACAGATGGTTCCCCTTACTACTACCTATCCGCAAATACGTAAAGGTTCCGTTATAACAGCTGTCGATCTGATTCGTGGTATTGGCATTTATGCAGGCTTACGTGTTATTGATGTTGAAGGTGCTACAGGACTATGGGACACCAATTACGAGGGGAAGGCTCAGGCTGCTATTCAAGCTCTCAGGGAAGGCGATGATTTTGTATATGTACACGTTGAGGCCAGTGATGAGGCCGGTCATGATGGTGATTTAGACCTTAAGTTGCAGACCATACAGAATTTGGACAATCGACTGTTACGGCCTATTCTCGAGGCTTTGCCAACTTTATGTGATGATGTTGCCATTGCCTTGTTGCCCGACCATCCAACGCCCATTGCTCTTCGAACTCATACAGCAGAGCCTGTTCCTTTCTGTATTTTTTACCCTGGCATTAAGCCGGATTGTGTACAGACTTTCAGTGAATCCTCTGCTAAACAAGGTTCCTATGGCAGTCTTGAAGGAAATCAATTTATTCAAACGTTCATGAAATCGGGTGGGAAATAATTATGAATTATGAATTGTGAATTATGAAATACTATAGTACAAACGGAAAAGCACCTCTTGCAACCTTGCAGAAAGCTGTTGTAAAAGGCTTGGCAGAAGATAAAGGGCTATATATGCCCCAAAGTATCAACCCCCTTCCACAGTCGTTTTTCGGTTCTATCCAGGATCTCTCGTTTCAGGAGATTGCCTATCAGGTAGCCGACTGTTTCTTTGGCGAGGATGTAGAGGCAGATGCCCTCCGCAAGATTATCTATGACACACTCTCTTTTGATGTTCCTTTGGTAAAGGTGACAGAGAACATCTATAGTCTGGAACTCTTTCACGGTCCTACCTTGGCTTTTAAAGATGTAGGTGCCCGTTTTATGGCCCGATTATTGCAGTACTTCATTAGGGACCTTAAGGACTCTAAGGACCTTAAGGAAGTTAATGTCCTTGTTGCCACCAGTGGCGATACCGGGTCAGCCGTTGCCAACGGATTTTTAGGTGTGGAGGGTATTCATGTTTACGTTTTGTATCCCAAGGGAAAGGTTAGTCCTATTCAGGAGTGTCAGTTTACCACTTTGGGACAGAATATTACTGCGATTGAGGTGGATGGAGTTTTTGATGATTGTCAAGCACTTGTCAAGAGTGCCTTTATGGACAGGGAGTTGAATGAACATATGCAGTTAACCTCTGCTAACAGTATAAACGTTGCCCGCTTCCTGCCCCAGAGTTTTTATTATTTCTATGCCTATGGTCAACTCAAGAAGTTGGGGCTTGCTGATAATGTTGTCGCCTGTGTTCCTAGTGGCAACTTTGGCAACATTTGTTCCGCTCTTTTTGGAAAACGAATGGGACTGCCCATAAATAGGTTCATTGCTGCCAATAACGAAAATGATGTGTTCTTCTATTATCTGCAGACAGGCTCGTACTACCCCAAGAGAAGTGTGCAAACTATTGCCAATGCTATGGATGTGGGTGCCCCCAGCAATTTTGCCCGTATTTACAACCTATACAATCGTAGTCATGAAGCTATTTGTGCAGAAATTTCGGGTGCCACATATACTGACGAGCAGATAGCCTGTACCATGCGTGAATGTCTTAAAGAGACTGCTTATCAGCTTGATCCCCATGGAGCTTGTGGATACCGTGCACTTCAGGAATTGTTACATGAAGGAGAGATTGGATTCTTCCTCGAGACTGCTCATCCAGCCAAGTTCAAACAGGTGGTGGATGAAATCTGCGGTACTGATATCGAAATTCCTGCCCGCTTGCAAGCCTTCATGAAAGGAGAGAAGCAGAGCGTTTCGATGAGTAAGAATTATGCCGACTTTAAGGCTTATCTGATGAGTCGCTAAAGTGCTTTGACCGTTGTTACTACTACCGTATCATTTTGAATATAGAATTTCAATTCGTAGTCTGTAAACTCCAAGGCGTAGATACGTTCAGGGTCCTGTTGGTAGTGCGGTCTGGGATCGGCAGCCAGTACACCGCGTAAGGCTTCCAATTTATCGGAATCAAACCAAGAAGCTATATCAGACGGAATCTCAACTTTAAGTGGTTCCGTCTTTTTATTCTGCTCTTCGGCAAAGCCGCCTAGTGCCTCAGGGTGAGAATCGGTAAAAGGAAGATAAGGCTTGATGTCCAAGATGGGTGTCCCGTCCATCATGTCTGCTCCTTCTACTTCTATAATGGGCCCTTCGGGTGTATAAAGGTCTATTTTCGTAATTTTCACCGACGAGAGACCTATGTTATTGGGACGGAACGGACTTCGAGTAGCCCATACGCCCATACGCTGGTTTCCTCCCAAACGGGGTGGACGGACAGTTGGGCTCCATCCCTCATCATCTCTGTGTGCTTCAGAAAAGTCCCACAACAACCAAATGTACGAGAAACCTTCTAGTCCTCTCAATGCTTCTGCATTACGGAACTCAGGCTCAAAGACTATACGTCCCTTCAGTCCTTTTACCAGTCCGCTCTGACGGGGAACTCCAAATTTCGTCTTGAAATCGGTACGTATCTTAGCAACTATTTTCATTTTTCAGGAATCTAATCAGATATAATATGCCAGCTGTGGTCAGTCCGAACGGGAAAGCCATCCAAATACCCCATAAGCCTCCATGCATGATAAAGCCGAACAGATAGCCTAAAGGCAGGGATACAACAAAATAGGCTATAAAGGCAATCCATATCAATGGCTTCACATCTTCCATTCCACGAAGGGCGTTACAATATGTACATTGCAGAGCATCTCCGAATTGATAGATGCAGAGTGGAATTACCACGGTACTTACGAGGGCAACAACTTCTGTGCTGTCAGAGAACCACAGACCAATCTTGTTTCTCAGTAGGAATACGGGCACAGCTGTCAGTAAGCCCAAAAGCCAGTTGAGATGCAAACCTGCAAAGGCCACATGACGTGTATCTGGCAGTTTGCCTGCTCCTCTGAAGTAGCTCACCTGAATAGCCACAGCCGCACTCATGCCATAATAGAGCATGTAACAGAGTTGGGCTACAGTAAGCATAACCTGGTGGGCTGCCAAAGCCGTTGTGCCCAGCCATCCTACATAGAAAGCACTCAGACTGAAACTGGCCGTTTCCATACCCATTTGTAGCATGATGGGAATTCCTAACCGGAATAGTTGATTCAGGTCGGCCTTGTTGACAGAAGCCTTCCAGAAATCATGACTGTACTTCTTGTATCTGTCTGTAAGATGGAAGATAACCGCAAAGGTTGCCCACATAGCAAAGCGGCTCAATAGCGTTGCTACCCCGGCTCCTGTCAATCCCATTTCCGGAAGTCCTCCTATGCCGTATATTAACAGCCAGTTGCCCAATACGTTCAGGACATTGCTGCCTATAAGAATCCACATGGGCATGTGGGTGTCCTGAATGCCGTCGGAGAATTGTTTGAAGGCGTTAAAGGCCATCATGGGGATAAAACTCAGGATGTTCAGCAGCAGGTAAGGACGCATCATTGGCAACAGATGATTAGGCAAGCCTAAATGGTGCAGGTTCATATATAACACACCCAGTGCTGTCATCATGGCAATAGCCAATATGTTGTTGGCCACCAGACTGTTCTTCAGTTTTTGCGCGATGCTGCCCGTTTCGCCTTTTCCCAATAAAGCTCCTGCTACAGGCGTAAGGCCGTAGGAGAATCCCAGAGCTGAGATGGATGCCAGTCCTATAATACCATTTACAAAACCAGCGGCAGCCAGTTCTCCTGTGCCGTAGTGGCCTATCATCACAGTATCCATAAAACCCATTATGATAGAACCTGTCTGGCCTATCATAATGGGTATTCCCAATCTTAGCAGAGTGGGGTAGTGTATGATGTATCTTTTCAGCATTCGTTTATTTTATCCCACAGCGTTTCGGAACGTCAGATGGTCACCATCTGCATCCACCTCTATGGGTATGTTCTGTTGCAATGTACCGCCCAGCATGGACTTGCTCAGATCATTTAGCAGCAGGCGTTGAATGGCCCGTTTAACAGGACGTGCACCAAAGTCGGGATCGTAGCCTTCCCGTGCCAGCAGTTCTATTGCAGGCTCTGTAACCTTCAACTTCACATTGTTCTGCTCCAGCATCTTGGCAATGCCGTTTATCTGCAGTCGGACCACTTGCTTTATCTCGCCTTGTGTCAGCGGATGGAAGACAATCGTCTCGTCTATTCGGTTCAGGAACTCGGGGCGAATGGTTTGTCTAAGCAACTGTAGAACCTCTTGCTTTGTTTCCTCCAGTTTTTCAGTTGGAGCGTTGGCAAAGAGCTGACTGCCCAGGTTGCTGGTCATGATAATGATGGTATTCTTGAAGTTTACCGTCCTGCCCTTAGAGTCTGTCAGACGTCCGTCGTCCAGCACTTGCAGGAGTGTATTGAATACATCTGGATGAGCCTTCTCTATCTCATCAAAGAGCACCACCTGATAAGGTTTTCTCCTCACGGCTTCAGTAAGCTGACCACCTTCGTCATAACCCACATATCCTGGAGGAGCACCGATCAGACGTGTCACGCTGAACTTCTCCTGATACTCGCTCATATCAATACGGGTCATCATGCTCTCGTCGTTGAACAGATAGTCGGCCAGCGCCTTTGCCAACTCCGTCTTACCTACACCCGTAGTTCCCAGGAAAATGAAGGAGCCTATGGGTCGCTTCGGGTCTTGCATACCCGCTCTGCTACGTCTTACGGCATCGCTCACGGCTTGTATGGCCTCATCCTGTCCAATCACACGCTTATGCAGTTCCTCTTCCAGATGCAGCAGTTTTTCTCGTTCACTTTGCATCATCTTCCTTACCGGGATGCCTGTCCAGCGGCTAACTACATCGGCAATATCATCCGCAGTTACCTCTTCTTTCAGCATCGCCTCAGAGCCTTGAGCCTCTTTCAGCTGTTGTTGTGTAGCCTCGATGTCTTTCTCCAGCTGTTGCAACTTGCCATATCTGATTTCTGCTACCTTGGCATAGTTACCCTCGCGTTCTGCTTTTTCGGCTTCGAATTTAAGGGTTTCTATCTGCTGTTTGTTTTGCTGAATATGGTTCAAAAGGTTCTTTTCGCCTTGCCATTTCTGCTTGAAGTGATTCTCTTGCTCCTGCAATTCAGCAATCTCTTTGTTCAGGGCTTCCAGCTTAGGTTTGTCGCCCTCTCGTTTAATCGCCTCTCGCTCAATTTCCAACTGTTTCAGCCTACGGCTTATCTCATCCAGTTCCTCGGGAACAGAGTCACGCTCCATACGCAGTTTTGCAGCTGCCTCGTCCATCAAGTCGATGGCCTTGTCTGGCAAGAAACGTTCCGTAATATAACGTGTGGACAGTTCCACAGCGGCTATGATGGCATCGTCCTGAATCCGCACATGGTGATGGTTCTCGTAACGTTCTTTCAGGCCACGCAGAATACTGATGCTGGCCAGTCGGTCAGGCTCATCCACCATTACTGTTTGGAATCGGCGCTCCAATGCCTTATCCACCTCGAAGTATTTCTGGTACTCGTCCAGTGTTGTCGCACCGATGCTACGCAACTCTCCACGAGCCAAAGCAGGTTTCAGGATGTTGGCAGCATCCATGGCTCCCTCGCTCTTTCCTGCACCCACCAGTGTATGAATCTCGTCTATAAATAGGATAATGTTGCCTTCGCTCTGAATCACCTCGTTTACCACGCCTTTCAGACGTTCCTCAAACTCGCCTTTGTATTTGGCTCCGGCCACCAGTGCACCCATGTCCAGACTGTAGAGTTGTTTCTCCTTTAGGTTTTCTGGTACATCACCTCTCAGAATACGGTGTGCCAACCCTTCCACTATAGCCGTCTTACCCGTACCTGGTTCACCTATCAGTATAGGGTTGTTTTTGGTACGTCGAGAGAGAATTTGCAGTACACGCCTAATCTCCTCGTCCCTACCTATAACAGGGTCAAGTTTGCCGGCACGAGCCTCATCAACAAGGTTTCTGGCAAACTGTCCCAAAAAGTTGTTTTGATTATTCTGTGTCATCATATTGTACTCCTTTCTTCAATGTTCATTAAAAGTACAACAAACCTTGTGCAACTTGTTTATTATCAGACAAATTGACTTGTTCTGCGTCATTTTGGCACAGAATAACGAATCGTTTGCTTGAGTTGGGCCGGTTAATCTTCAAAGTCGTACCTGTCCAGTGTTTTTCCACACTTCGAGCAGAAAACCTCGTGCTTATAGATTACATTACCGCAGTCGTTGCAGCGATAAGTACGCTCTGCCTTTTTCTCCTTGTCTTCTGTGTTCTCCGTTTTCATAATTGTTTCTGTTTTATTTTGGTCTTATTGCATCTTTATTTCTCTTCCTCGGCAGAATCGGTGTGTTATCTGTCGGTCATCGCCCAGATAGATGTAGCGCTCCAGTCGCTCCAATAGCGAGTAATTATTAAAGTTCAAATTGCTGTCATCAATGACAAGTGCATCGAACTCGTAGCCAGGCTCAAAGCTTCCAACATGGCCAAAGAAACTGCCAGCTGATTTTGTTGCCATCCAGAAAACCTCAGGAAGGGTGAGGAATGTCATCTCTTGATTCTGCTGATAATACATCTTGCTTGTCTGTATGGCATAGACCATGACCTTAAAGATACTTAGGTTGTGCCCGCCACTGATGTCGCTTCCCAGTCCCACATCCAGTCCTTTCTCCAAGAACTTTCGTATAGGTGCCATGCCGGATGCCAAATTTAAATTAGAAGTGGGGCAGTGAGCCACCATAACACCACGACGCTTCATCAGTTCCAACTCCTCACCGTCGGTCCATACGCAGTGAGCCATTACGGTAGGTGTTTGTCCGAAGAGCCCGTATCTGTCATAGGCATCGCCGTAGCAGGAACTCTCTGGCTCTAATGCTTGCACCCAGGCTATCTCGTCCTTGTTCTCCGACAGGTGCGACTGCACGGGTAATTGGTATCTGACAGCTAACTCGCCGCATGCACGTAGCATCTCCGGTGTACAAGACGGAACAAAGCGTGGTGTGATGATGGGCCTGACTAAGGGAGTTGGGGGTTGGGAGTTTTGAGCGTAGAATTGTGGAAATTCTTCAATCAGAGATTCACATCCCTGCGTCATATCCTCTACACTTTCCGTAAGTTCCGTGGGGCAATTGCGGTTCATGCCAACCTTTCCCACCAGTGCGCCCATGCCGGCTTCTTGGAATATGTGCATTAGCAGACGGGTACTATCGGTGTGAACTGTAGCAAACACGCATGCCCGCATAGTTCCGAAACGCCACAAGTCGAACACAAAACGTCGATATAGGGAGTCGGCATAGTGCAGGTCGGCATATTTCATTTCCTCGGGGAAAGTATAGTTCTGCAGCCATGGTAGCAGTTCCAGGTCCATGGCCATTCCCTGATTGCGGTACTGTGGCGCATGCACATGCAGGTCGTTCATGGCGGGAATCAGCAGACAGTCTCCAAAGTCCGTTATCTCGGCACTCTTGTAGTCCAATGAGGACAGATCAGAGGCTACGCCGACTATGCAGCCGTTCTCTACAGCAATGTAGCTGTTTTCCAGCACCTCGAACCTACTTCTTTCCTTTGTAAAAAGGAGGTGAGCCTTGTATATCCTCTTCATCACCAAATATTTTAATTTGACAAATCTGATGTCAAAGGTACAATTAAGTGAGCGAAAAACCAAATATATTAGTGCATTTCCGAACATAAACCGTTTCATTCGTGGAAAAAAAAAGAAAAAAGAATACGGGAGTTAGATTTTTTTTGTACATTCGCCAAAAAATTAACTAATATTAATCATACAAGACCATGAAGATTAAGGCAGATTATGCAAATGAACCTCAGTGGACAGTACTTACCGTTAAGGCGACGTATCCCGAGGAATTGAAGTGTTTGGACGAGATGGCTCACAATATGTGGTGGGTTTGGAACTACGAAGCTCGCGAGTTGTTTCGCGACCTTGACCACCCCCTGTATCACGCTGTGAACCATAATCCAGTGATGATGTTGGAACGGCTTTCTTATACACGTAAGGAGGAGATCCTAAAGGACAAAGCGTTGATGAAGCGCGTGAAGGAAGTATATGCCAAGTTCCGTAAGTATATGGATGTGGAGCCCGACCATACACGTCCTTCTGTAGCCTATTTCTGTATGGAGTATGGTATCCACTCGGCTCTGAAGATATATAGTGGCGGTTTAGGTATGTTGGCAGGTGATTACGTAAAGGAGGCCAGCGATAGTAATGTGGATATGTGTGCAGTAGGTTTCCTATACCGGTTTGGCTACTTTACTCAGAGCTTGGCTATGGACGGTCAGCAGATTGCCAACTACGAGGCTCAGAACTTTGCTCACTTACCCATCGAGCGCCAGCTTGACGCAGACGGAAATCCGCTCGTTATAGATGTACCCTACATGAACTTTATGGTTCACGCATACGTTTGGCGCGTGAATGTAGGTCGTGTGAAGCTCTATCTGTTGGATACAGACAACGAGATGAACTCGGAGTATGACAAGCCTATTACTCATTCCCTCTATGGTGGTGATTGGGAAAATCGTCTGAAACAGGAAATTCTGCTTGGCATAGGCGGTATGTTATTACTGAAGAAATTGGGTATCAAGAAGGATATCTACCATTGCAACGAAGGGCATGCTGCATTGTGCAACTTGCAGCGTCTGTGCGATTACATCGAAGAGGGACTGACATTCAACCAAGCCTTGGAGCTGGTGCGTGCCAGCGGTCTGTACACTGTTCATACCCCTGTGCCGGCAGGTCACGACTATTTCGAGGAAGCTCTTTTCGGTAAATACATGAGTGGCTACCCGCAAAAACTCGGTATCACATGGGACGAGTTCATCGGTATGGGCCGTACCAATCCGGAAAATCACAGCGAAAAGTTCTGTATGAGTATCTTTGCATGTAACACTTGCCAGGAGGTTAATGGTGTTAGCTGGCTGCACGGCGAGGTCAGCAAGAAGATGTTCAATAACATTTGGGCAGGCTACTTCCCGGAAGAGAGCCATGTGGGTTTCGTCACCAACGGTGTGCATTTCCCCACATGGGCTGCTAAGGAGTGGCGTATAATCTATGATAAGTATTTTGATGCGAATTTTATGCAGGACCAGTCCAACGAGGAGATCTGGCATGGTATCTATAATTGTCCCGACGAGGAAATTTGGACTACCCGTCAGTTCCTGAAGAAAAAACTCTTCGAGTATGTCCAGATTCAGTTCCGTGATACGTGGCTAAAGAATCAGGGCGATCCTTCGCGTATTACCAAGTTAGCCGCAAACTTTGAGCCTAATTCATTGGTAATCGGATTCTGCCGTCGTTTTGCTACCTATAAGCGTGCTCACCTGTTGTTTAGCGACTTGGAACGTCTCTCTAGGATTGTGAACAATCCGGAACGCCCGGTCATCTTCCTCTTTGCCGGAAAGGCTCATCCCGCCGACGGTGCCGGACAGGGACTCATCAAGATGATTTATGAGATTTCCCAGCGTCCGGAATTCCAGGCAAAGATAATCTTTGTGGAAGACTACGATTTTATGTTGGCTCGCAATCTGGTAAGCGGTGTGGACATTTGGATGAACACCCCAACCCGTCCTATGGAAGCCAGCGGAACCAGTGGCGAGAAAGCCGAGATGAATGGCGTTGTGAACCTCAGCGTGAAGGACGGCTGGTGGTTAGAAGGCTATCGCGAGGGTGCCGGATGGGCCCTGACGGAGCATCGTACTTACCAGAATCAGGAATATCAGGACCGCTTAGACGCTGCTACCGTCTATTCTTTGCTCGAGAACGAAATTATACCATTATATTATAATAAGGATAAGAAGGGAATCTCAAAAGGCTGGATTCAGGTTATCAAGAACTCCATTGCCCAGATAGCTCCCCACTACACGATGAAACGACAGCTCGACGATTACTACTCCAAGTTCTACGAGAGGCAAACCCAGCGCTTCCGTGCCCTTGAAAAAGATGATTATCGTCTGGCCAAAGAGATTGCCCAGTGGAAGGAAACCGTTGCAGCGAAATGGAACGACATCACTGTTGTCAGCAGCGAATACTCCTTCCCTCTCAGCGGAGGAAAGGCTGGACAGAGCTACTACCTGAAGGTTGTTGTTGACGAGAAGGGGCTGGACGATGCCGTTGGACTGGAGAAGGTGAACATCTGTACCGACGAGAACGGTGAGGAGCGTTTCTACAGTGTTGAACCTCTGAATATGACTGGCCGTGAAGGCAACAACTTCATCTTTGAGGCTACTCTCACTCCCAAGCAGGCTGGTCAGTATAAGAGTGCTATCCGTATGTTCCCGAAGAACAAGAATCTGCCTCACCGTCAGGACTTCTGTTATGTTAAGTGGATAGAATTGCCTGTATTCACCAACTGATGATAAGAAGTCAAAAATAAACATTTCGCAATATGAAAACAAATAATGCTCTTTTGTGGGCTATGGTGGTCAGTGGACTGACCTCATGTGAGCTGGATATGCCCAAGCAAGTACAGACATCGTACGAGACGATGACAATTGAGAAACAGGACATTACTGTGCCCATAAAATTTAGCGCTAAGATGAAAGGTAAGACCGACGTAACCATCTCACCTCAGGTAAGTGGACAGTTGATGAAGATTGCCGTTACCGAAGGTCAGTTAGTGAAGAAGGGTCAGTTGCTCTTTGTCATCGACCAGCGTAATGCACAGCTCGAACTGGAAGCTGCGCAGGCCAATCTGCAGGCAGCACTGGCCGCCGAGAACAGCGCTAAGTTGGAGTATGAATCAAACAAGAATCTGTTTGATAAGGGCATCGTGAGCCGTTATATGCTCGACAATGCGGAAAATTCTTACAAGCAGGCCCAGGCTGCGGTGGCTCAGCAGCGCGCCTCTGTGAACCGCTACAAGGTGAACCTCGGTTACTGTACTATTACAGCTCCTGTGGAGGGTCTTATCGGTGAGATTCCTGTGCGCACAGGCGATCAGGTTTCGCCAGGTACGAAGTTGACCGTCGTCAGCGGTAATACAAATATGGACGCAGAGTTCTCTGTGACCGAGTCCCTTGTCGAGGAATCCGTTACCGCCGGTGTAACTCGGGAAGACAAGGCAAAGCACTTAGCCGCACTGCCTGATGTGATTTTCGTGATGAAAAACGGCACGGAATATCCGCATAAGGGGCGCATCACCAGTTTGACCGGCGTAGTGGATGTCGCCACCGGCTCATTAGGCGCAAAGGCTACGTTCCCCAATCCGGAGGGACTGCTCTTTTCCGGTATCCAGGGTACTGTGGTTATGCCCTTCGACGAGAAGAACCTGATTGTGGTTCCCCAGGTGGCTGTGGTGAAGCTCCTGAATAAGCAGCAGGTGTACCTGGTGAAGGCCGACAGTACGGCTACAGCCATTGAAGTAACAACCGAAGATGTCGGTAATGGTAAGGACTACATCATCACAAGCGGCTTGAAAGTAGGTGATAAAATTGTGACTGTGGGAGCTAATAACGTGACGGAGGGTCAGAAGGTTCTTTTTCCGGAAGTGAAAAAGAAAAAGTGATAAGTGATAAATTTGCTACCGCATCATTATGAAAAACAATATTTTCATTAACAAATACGTGATGGCCTGTGCCATCTCGATTGTAATCGCGCTGGTGGGTTACATCAGCATGAATTCGCTGGCAGTGGAGCAGTACCCCGACATTGCGCCGCCTACGGTGAGTGTCTCCACTTCCTACACTGGTGCTGACCCGCAAACGATTATGGAGTCGGTCATCCAGCCACTGGAAGAGAGTATCAACGGTGTTGAGGATATGATTTATATGACATCGAAGGCCACGTCGTCGGGTAACGTGGAAATCTCGGTGTACTTTAAGCAGGGTACCGACCCCGATATGGCAACGGTGAACGTACAGAACCGTGTGTCGAAGGCTACATCTTCGCTACCCTCCGACGTTACGAAGGTTGGCGTTCAGGTGTCGAAGAGACAGAACAGCATCCTGCGTGTACTGGCAGTGAGGAGTTCGGACGACAAGTACAACAATGACTTCATCTCGAACTATGTGGACATCAACATCAAACCGCGCATCCAGCGTATCACTGGTGTGGGTGAAGTTATAGCACTGGGTAACAAATACTCCCTTCGTGTTTGGATGAAGCCCGATGTGATGGCCCAGTATAACCTGACACCGGACGATGTTATCTATGCCATCAGCGGCCAAAGCTTCGTTTCCTCTACGGGTTCATTAGGTGAGAATTCCGAGAACAAGTACCAGTACTCGATGGAATATAAAGGTACGCTGAAGACCGTCGAGGAATTCAACGATATTGTGCTTCGCACTACCGAAGGCGGCCATTTGTTGCGTTTGACCGACGTGGCTAAGGTGGAGATTGGTGCCGAGAGCTACAGCTTTATGTCAGACATCAACGGCAACTCTGGCTCTATGATGATGATATTCCAGGCTCCTGGTGCTAACGCTACAGAGGTAAACGCCCGCATTTCGAAGATTTGCGAGGATATGCAGAAGACGATGCCTGCCGGATTGGAGTTTGTCACGCTGATGACCAGCGACGACTTCCTTTTTGCTGCCATCCACAACGTAGTGGAGACGCTGATTATTGCCATCATTCTGGTGATTCTGGTGGTATATTTCTTTTTGCAGAACTTCAAGGCTACGATTATTCCGTCTATCTCGATTGTTGTTTCCCTGTTAGGAACGTTTGCCATCGTCATGGTGGCAGGCTTCTCGCTGAACATCCTAACGCTATTTGCGTTGGTACTCGCCATCGGTACGGTGGTCGATGATGCCATTGTGGTAGTCGAGGCTGTCATGGCCAAAGTGGAGGGCGGTATTAGTGATACCCGTCAGGCCACACGTCAGGCCATGAACGATGTATCGGTGGCTGTCGTTTCATGTACCTTGGTATTTATGGCCGTATTCATTCCTGTGACCTTCATGGGCGGTACGTCTGGCACGTTCTTCACGCAGTTCGGTGTAACGATTGCCTCGTCAGTCGGCCTGTCGTGCGTTTCGGCTTTGACGCTCTGTCCCGCGTTGTGCGCTATTATGCTGAAGTCGGAGGACAACAATGAGGGCAAAAACATCAACTACTATGTTAAGATAGCCTATAATGCAAGTTATAATGCCATTGCTGCCAAGTACTCGAAAGCAGTGAATAAATTCATTAAGCGTCCTGTGCTGGCATGGGGCTTGCTGGTAATTGCCGGCGTGTTGTTAGTGTTCTTTATGAAGAGCCTTCCTTCGGGTCTGGTACCACAGGAGGATCAGGGCTGCTTCATGGCAGAGGTTCGCGCACCGGAAGGCTATACTCTGCAGCAGACCTTTGAGCTGGTGAAGGAGGTAGAGAAGAAACTGAAGAATGTTCCCGAATTGGAGAGTTACGCCGTATCCTGCGGCTATGGTCTGATATCTGGTTACGGATCTAATATGGCAACGATGGTAGTCCGCCTGAAGAACTGGGACGACCGTCCGGGCATGAATCACAACATCGAACTTGTGTTGGGCCGTTTCTATATGGACTGCCTTAGTATCAAGAACGCCAAGGTGCTTCCCTTCCAGATGCCTCAGGTGCCGGGCTACGGTACGAGCAATGATATCAGCCTGGTTGTGCAAGACCCCACAGGTGGCAACCTGTCAGAGTTTGCACAGAGGACCGACCATTTCCTGCTCAAGTTAGCCGAGCGTCCGGAAATCAACTCGGCCATGTCAACATACAGCGAGCGCTACCCCAAGTATCAGGTAGATGTGGATGCCACCCAGTGCGACCGTTCCGGTGTGTCGCCAAAGGAAGTGCTGAGCACGTTAGGCGCTTTCTGTGGCGGTGCCTACATTGGCAATTACAACCAGTTCGGTAAGGTATACCGTCTGATGGTGGCTGCCGCTCCCGAGTATCGCCTGGACCCGTCTTCGCTCAACAACATCTTCGTGAAGGTGCAGGGCGGTAAGATGTCGCCCATCTCGCAGTTTGTGAGACTGAAGGAGATTGTCGGTTCGGCAAGCATCGAGCACTTCAACTTGTTCCAGAGCATCACCTGCCAGGTAACTCCTGCAAGCGGTTACAGCGAGGGACAGGCCCAGGAAGCTATTGCCCAGGTGTTCAGGCAAGAGATGCCCACCACCGCTACGTATGAGTATAGCGGTATGTCGCGTGAGGTAGCGGAGACAGCTGGTTCTAACGACACCGTTATCATCTATTGCATCTGCGCCATCCTGATTTACCTCATTCTGGCATCTTTATATAACTCATGGTTTACACCTATGGCTGTACTCCTGAGCGTGCCATTCGGACTGATGGGTGCCTTCATCATGGCCTTCGTGTGCTCAAAGTTCCAATTGCCCGGCTCAGATAATAACATCTATTTGCAGACGGGTGTCATTATGCTCATTGGCCTCTTGGCCAAGACAGCCATCCTTATTACCGAGTTTGCCAGCGAGCGCCGTGCTCAGGGTTTGGGCATCTCCGAGGCCGCCTTCGAGGCTTGCAAGGAGCGTCTGCGTCCCATCTTGATGACCGTTGTTACCATGATTGCCGGTATGATACCTCTTATTATAGAAGGCGGAGCCGGTGCCAACGGAAACCGTGCCCTTGCAATGGGTGTGGTAGGTGGTATGACTGTGGGTACCATAGCCCTGTTGTTTGTTGTTCCTGCTTTCTTCATTGTATTCCAGAAACTGCACGAGAGGTTCCAGGGGATGCCCAACACCAGCCCTTCCCAGGGAGGAGGGGAGTCTGAATAGACTTACTAACAAAAAGACACTATTATGAAAAAGATATCATTTAAGAATATATTTTCTCCCCTCCTCTTCGGGAGGAGGTGGGGGTGGACTTTTGCCTGCTTACTTATGCTTACAAGCTGCGGCTTATTCAGGAAATACGAGCAGAAGGTGGAGGCTCCGGCCAATGCCTATGGTATCGGTGTTGAGGAAGCAGTAACCGGTTCTTCTCTGGCTCAGATGTCATGGCGCGAGTTCTTTACCGACCCGCTCCTGCAGCAGCTTATCGAGCAGGTGCTGGCTAATAATACCGATTTGAACTCTGCACGTCTCTACGTAGAGATGAGCGAGGCTTCGCTTAAGGCCGCCAAGTTGGCTTATCTGCCGTCGCTTTCTCTCGGGCCCCAAGGTACGCTTAGCAAATTCGACAATAACCCTTG
The DNA here is from genome assembly GCA_902801485.1 of uncultured Bacteroidales bacterium. Classification (GTDB taxonomy): domain Bacteria; phylum Bacteroidota; class Bacteroidia; order Bacteroidales; family Bacteroidaceae; genus Physcousia. The sequence continues at coordinate 72,953 of CADCIP010000008.1, forward strand.
GGCCAAGAGTTACAACCTGCAGATGCAAATGTCAATGGATATTGATGCCTTCGGCAGCCTCACCAACAAAAAGCGGGCAGCCAAGGCCGTAGTCCTGCAGTCGCAGATGAGCGAGGAAGCCGTGCGTTCCAACCTTGTCAGCTCCGTAGCCCAACAGTATTATTTGTTGCAGTTGCTGGACAGGCAGATGGACATCCTTGTTCAAACCGACAGCCTTTGGAAAGCTTCTTTAGAGTCACAGACAGTACTCTTCGAAAACGGAAAAGCCTACAGGACGGCTGTCAACCAGATGGAGGCATCCTACCTTAGCGTTAAGACACAGATTGCAGATACCCGTCGCAGTATCCGTTCCACCGAAAATGCTATCTGCCAGTTACTGGCCGTCGTGCCACAGCATATAGCCCGCACTCATTGGGGCGCAGATGCAACTTATCACTCAGCATCCGCCGGTCAGCGTATGTTCGATAAACAGTTCCTGAAAATCGGTGTTCCTGCCCAAATGTTGGAGTTCCGCCCAGACATCCGTATGATGAATTACGCTATGGAGGAGGCTTACTACGATACGCAGGTAGCACGTGCTGCATTCTTCCCCACCATAACCCTCTCAGGAACACTTGGCTGGACCAACAGTGGCGGCGGTGTTGTCGTTAATCCGGGAGCCTTGTTGTTCAATGCCGTAGGTCAGCTCACGCAGCCACTCTTCAACCGTGGCAAGCTGAAGGCGAACCTTAAAACATCCAAACTTACCGAGGAAGACCTGCGGAAACGGTATGTCCAGACCGTCATCGAAGCAGGAAACGAGGTGAACGAGGCAATGGCAGACTGTATGGTAGCACGGGAGAAGCATGAATACTATCATCGTCAGGTGGAAGTCCTTCACGAAGCCTATCTTGGTACCCACGAACTGATGGATAACGGCAAGGCCAACTATCTGGAAGTGCTCACAGCTCAGGAAAGCCTGCTCTCTGCCCAGCTCAGCGAAGCCACTAACATGTACAATGGTGCCCAAGCCCTTATCGCGCTCTACATTGCACTTGGCGGTGGCGTTAAATAAGGCTGTTTTTTAATTTTGTCTAAGTAATAGAGCAAATATGTCTTGATTTTTTTTGATTTTCTCCCACTAATCCGTATCTTTGTCCACTCAATATTGAAGCAAAGAAGAAAATGAGACACATTTTGGCAGTTTGTCTGCTTGTCTTGTCAGTTGCAGCCGGGGCTGTGCCTGCAAAACGTATAAAGAAAAACATCACACTGGCCGACGGCACACAAAAAGAGGTGGTGCTTGTGGGAGACGAGAATATACACTATTATCTGGATGCCGATAATATAGCCTATACACGCAACGAGAATGGTGAATTCGTGAAAAATGACCGGCGCCAGTTGGAGAAACTATGGGAAAAACGACTGGACGACCGTAACAGACGCCGTCTGCAACGTGCCGAAGAGCGTGGTATGATTACGAATCCCCATCCATTGCGCACGCCCGGTGCCCGGCGCCGTGCCCAATGGGGAGCAGAACAGAATCCCATTAGCGGCGATAAGAAAGGACTGGTGATTCTGGTCAACTTTGCAGACCTGGACTTAGACAAAGCGCACAGACAGGATTTCTACGACAGATTCTTCAACGAAGAAGGTTTTTCCGAGGCCGATAACAGAGGCAGCGTACACGATTATTTTTACGAATGCAGCTACGGCCAGTTTAATCTCACATTTGATGTTTATGGACCTGTAACCGTAAGCAAGTCATATACCTACTATGGTAAGAACGATTCCTACGGATATGATTTATATCCAGGCGAAATGGTGCAGGAGGCCTGTACACAGATAAGTCAGTTGGATGTTGATTTCAGTAAGTACGATTGGGACGACGACGGATATGTCGATCAGGTGCTCCTGATTTATGCCGGCTATGGCGAAAATGCCGACGCTCCGACATATACCATTTGGCCACATGAGAGTTCGCTCACAGACGAAGCCTCATTTGGTGATGGCAACGGTCCAATCACCTTTAATGGAGTAACCATAGACACATACGCTGTTTCCTGCGAGTTGGATGACTATGTTGGCAACACACCGGCTGGCATTGGTGTAGCCTGTCACGAGTTCAGCCATTGTATGTGCATCCCCGACTTCTATAATACAAATCGCAGTGCTAATTTTTACGGCATGGATGCTTGGGACCTGATGGACTACGGTTCCTATGCTGGCAACAATAATGGCAATTGTCCGACTCCATACACCAGCTACGAACGTATGTACTGCGGATGGCTCACACCCAGGGTACTGGACACACCATGTGTAGTGAAAGGCATGAATACGTTATACGACACCCCCGAGGCATACATCATCTATAACGATGCCAACCGCAACGAGTATTATATGCTCGAGAACCGGCAGAAGCAAGGCTTTGGAGCTTCTGATCCTGCTTCCGGACTGCTTATTCTGCATGTATTTTTCGACTCGCACGAATGGATATTTAACAGTGTAAACGCGTCCGACATCCAGCGTATGACTATTATCCCAGCCGACGGCATATACTCGCGCGCAACCAACTATGCCGATACCTGGCCGGGTAGTACGGGGAAAACAGAACTTACAGACACTTCCACCCCTGCCTCCACTCTTTATACCGAAAACGCAGAGGGTGCCAAGATGATGGGGAAGCCCATAGAAGACATAGAGGATGCAGATGGGAAAATTAACTTCATTTTTTGTGGCGGTATGACACTCGACACTCCTAATGCTTTGGATGCAGCAGAGGTGAATGCAAACAGCTTCAAGGCACGATGGGATGCAGTCGAAAATGCAGCCAACTACAAGGTGATGCTTACGGCCGAAGACCTGGAACCCCAGCCATACACTCTCTCGGAGGCAACCCTGCTGCAAGAAGACTTCGGCGGTTTCTGCAACGGCAAGACATACGACGGGACAACCGATGTCAGTTTTCATCTTGACGACTATACTTCCGTTCCCGAATGGTTTGGTTCCAAGCTTTATACCACTCCGCAAAACGAGGTGAAGATCGGTAACGCCAGAAGCGAGGGATTGCTTTTTTCACCCTGGCTGACGACCCAGTCGGGAGATATAACCTTCGTTTTTACTGCCCGTCAGTACGAGACAGACAGTCAGCCCCTGCAATATTTATATAACGATAAAAAAAACCGGAGAGTATCCAGCCAAGTGAATCTTAACAGTGAGCCGACCCGTTATATAGTTCATTTCCCTACCAATGAAACGGAATTCTGTGTGGGGCTAAGCTGTGAAGGCCGTTGCTACATTTCCGACATATCTGTCTATGAAGGCATCGTAACAGAGGAACAGTTGGAGTCCGGTATTGTCAATCTGAAGAAAACACACACACAGACGATAGAGACACAACAGAATTCCTATGTGTTTACCAACCTCTCCAACCAATGTAAATATACCTATATTGTATGTGCCCAGAATGGTAAGGCGCTCAGCGAATGGAGTAACGACATAGAGGTTTTTCTTCCCGCCGATCCCGACGGAATAGGAGGTCTCGCTCCAACCCTTTCCCAGGGAGGGGAGGCTATATACGACCTCAGCGGCCGCAAAATGGTAAATGGTAAATGGCAAGATGATAAATTACCCAAGGGAATCTACATCATAAATGGCAAGAAGGTAATCAGATAATCGCTGTCCTTAACGCTATGATTCAACTTTCCATCGAAAAGATTAATGCCCAATCGCCATACGAGTTTTCTTATGCTCCGAATGGCGATTTTGTGTTTGTTACCAGCCTTGGCCCCTCAGCCATCAGCCCTCAGCCATCAGCCCTCAGCCATCTTCCATCTTCCATCATACATCAGCCCTCAGCCATCATACATCAGCCATCTTACATCAGCCATCTTCCATCTTACATCTTCCATCTTCATCATCAGAAGAATAGAGACTACTTTCGTTGCGCTCTTCTCTATCATGCTCTTCATGAGCATCTTCGTTAGCCATGAAAGCTATAAAATCCGTGAAATCCAACATAGTAAAATGTATTTCTAGTAAACACACACTCAGCACTGCGCTGAAACATTTCCCTGATTGTTGTCACCAGACATAAGGAAAAGCATAAAAAACACTGCAAAAACTATCCACATAATCGTACGTTTTAATTGTTTTACAATGCAAAGATGGTGCCAATGAGAGCAGAGTCAAACTCGTTTGAACTTTGCCGAGTGCAGCCCATTTTCGCGTTAATTATAACGCAAAGTAAACCCCATGTTGTACCATAACGCGGTACAACATGAAGAAATTTTCAAATTTTGTGGATTTTTTTTGAGTATGATTATTCGTAGTACTCAATTTTAAGCTCATCAATCACATTGAAGTCCTCATGATAATCATCATCGTAGAGATAGACAATGCGAAGCCCACGATATTGTATAGGAACTTTGAGCGTATCCAGCAAATGCCAACGGGGACGCCCAAAGTCATACGAGAATCTGTCAAGCACCAGCCGATTGCTCACCCAGTCAAACTGGTAATACCCACCGCCAATGCACTGGTCATCCCCTATGAGCAAATCCTTATGCTGATTCACCATTCCCAGACGAAGGAATCCGTCCATTGTTATTATGAATTTAGGGAGATTCATGCTATACCCATTTACTCTCTGTACCCAAACACATTATTCAGTTAATGCTTTACAATATAATTTATTAACTACCCTGTAGCGCATAAGTTTCATGTCAAGCCCATGAGCCAAGTCAAATCCGTTTCCTATGAGTATTAGCCTATTCATTCTTTCTTTCCCTTATTAAATTCATCTTCTTCATCGGCAGCCATTTCATATTGTGGTTGCTGAGGAGTAAACCGGACAGAGAGATGGTTTTCCCCTGCCATCTCCTGGTTCCGGGAACTATACTCCTCATTCTCTGCCCATTGCTCACACTGCTTCAGTACGATGTTCATAGCGCCTTCGGCTTCTTCAGGCGGATACTTGTATTTCTTCAGCAATCGCTTTACCAGTCGGCGCATATTGGCACGTTCCGCATCTCTGCGATTCCAGTCAATAGTGCGGTTCTTCCTAAGCATTTCAGTTAGGTCTTTTGTCATTTCCACCAACTGGTCGTTAGAATAGAAGTCCTTCACGGCTTGCGGACGGGTTAAGGCATCGTAGAAAGCTTTCTCTTCATTTGAGAGGCCCAATTCATTGCCTTGCTGCTCTGCATCCATCATCTCCTGAGCCAGTTTCAGCAGCTCTTGGATCACCTCTTCGTTGGTGATAAGTCCATTGACATAACGATTCAGCGTTTCACTGAATCTCTCGCTGAACAACTCACCCGTCACAATATTGATGCGACTCATCGTCCTGACACGACCACGCAGCAGGTCTTCGAGCAACTTGACTGCCAGGTTCTTCTCCTTCATTTTCCTGACCTCTTCCATGAATTTCTCATCAAAGAGTGAGAATTCCGTTTGCTCGTCGAAGAGGTTCACCACCCCATCGCTCTGCACACTCTGTTCAATCAGGGCTGCAATGCGCTTATTGATTTCCCTCTTGGTTATCTTGCCTGGGTTCTGCAGTCGTATGATCAGGATTCTTACAGACTCCATCAAGCTGACCTCAAAGCGCTCATCTTCATGAAGCAAAGAACGACAGAGGGTTACTGCCTGCTTCAGCAATGAAGCATTCTTGACGAAGATCTTGCAGTCTTCCGCTTTCTCAGGTGCAATCATAAAGTTGACAGCACCCTTGATGATCTGAGCTCGCTCAGCAGGTGTACCGAAATGAAAACTGCTATAATCATAGCCATGCAGCAGTTCTCGGCAAATCTCCAACTTCTCCTTAAACTCTGAGTATGCTTTCTTCTTGATATCATTATCGCCATAGTTATTCTGGTCACGCTTGGTGTAGCGCTTCATGGCATCCTTCAGGGCTGCAGCAATACCCACATAATCGACTATCAAGCCACCAGCCTTCTCAGGGAATACTCTGTTCACTCTGGCAATAGCCTGCATCAGATTGTGGTCCTTCATGGGCTTATACACATACATCGTTGCCAGCGAAGGCACATCGAAGCCTGTCAGCCACATATCCACCACAATGGCAATCTTCATCGGATCATTCTCGTCCTTGAACTTCTTGGCGAGTTCTTTCTTGTAGGCTTTACTGCCAATGATGTCTGCCCATTCCTCAGGATCCTGATTACCACTGGTCATTACCACCTTCACCTTCTCTGTCCAATCAGGACGAAGTTCCAGGATACGCTTGTATATCTTCACCGCTATCGGACGGGAATAAGCCACAATCATCGCCTTACCGCAGCAGACATACTGGCGGTTATCCTCATAGTGAGAGATGATGTCTGTCACAAGGTCGTTGATCGTTGCATCATTACCCAGCAGCGCATCCATGTGCGACATCTCCTTCTTGTTCTCCTCAAGGTCTTCTTCCGAGGCTCCTTCCTGCCTTAGTCTGTCATACTCAGCATCAATCTGAGCCAGCACCTCGTCGTTGAGTTTCAGTTTGATGACACGACTCTCGTAATAAACTGGTCTTGTGGCACCATCCTTTACTGCCTGCGTCATGTCGTAAACATCGATATCGTCGCCAAACACTTCGCGGGTGTCTCTATCCTTATCTGAGATAGGCGTACCTGTAAATCCTATATACGAAGCATGAGGCAGCGAGTTGCGAATCTTACGGGCAGCACCGATATGAACATTACCCTCAGTATCCACTTTCTCTTCCATACCATACTGGCCACGATGTGCCTCATCTGTCATCACGATGATGTTCTGGCGGTCTGAGAGTGGCCCATCCCAATCATCGAACTTCTGCATCGTGGTAAAGATGATACCACCCGAATTGCGGTTCTTCAGCATGGCTTTCAGCGAGGTATCATCGTTCTCTGCATTCCTACTGGTACATTGTACAGGTCGTTGACGCAGGAAGTCAATGGTGCGCGAGAACTGTCCATACAGCTGTTCGTCCAAGTCGTTGCGGTCTGTAATCACCACAATCGTTGGGTTCATCTGCTGCACCTTGGGATGGTGAGCCAGAAATACCATCGACAGACTCTTGCCTGAGCCTTGCGTATGCCAGAACACACCAATCTTTCCATCACCTTTTACAGCTTCTTCTGTCTTTACGGCTGCTTTCTCCACCGCATAATACTGATGATAGCCTGCCAGGATCTTGGCATAGCTGCCTTCGCGCACATCAAAGAGCAGATAGTTCTTCAGGAGGTTCAGCAGCACCCTCGGCGTGAATACCGACTTAAAGGCTGTATCATAGTCAGCCACCTCACCAGTAGGCTGTTTCCATTCCATGTAGCGATCCTCCTTCGCTGTGATGGTACCTATCTTGGTAAGTGCCATATCACTCATCACATTGAAGGCATTATAAACAAACAACGAGGGGATGAACTTCTGATAATTCCTCAGTTGCAAATAGGCTTCGCTGGCATCCGTCTCTTCCCTACTCGGAGATTTCAACTCGATAACCACCAAAGGCAGACCATTCACGAACACCACGATGTCAGGGCGTTTGGTATCGTGTTCCTGCATGGTGAACTGGTTCACCACCAGGAAGTCGTTCTCTGCTTCATTCCCATAGTCGATGAGATTCACGATAGCAGTCTTCACCTGATGTTTTTCATCAGTATATTGCACCTCGATGCCATACTGCAGCATCTGGGTAAACTTAAAGTTACACTCATAGAGCGACGAGCCCTCTATCTGATGCAGTTTCCTGATGGCATCATCAATGGCAGACGTTGGCACTTTGGGGTTGATATGCTGCAAAGACGCTTGCAACACATCATCCAATAACGGGTTGCTATAGTCACGCTCTATATCAGGGCCATATACATAGCGATACTGCTTCCCTTCAAGGCTCTGAAACAGCTCGATAAGCGCCTGTTCGTAGGTATCTTCTGTAAAAATCGTTGTTGCCATAGTTGTTGTTATTTTTTTGAGGATATCAGAGGATTTTATAGGATTTCAGAGGATATCCTCTTGCGTCCTCTTAAATCCTCTAGTGTCCTCTTAAATCCTCTTGTGTCCTCTTAGATCCTCTTCAGCCTCTCCAGCTCCGCCTCTAACGCTTTTATTTTATCGGCTTGCCACCTGATAGTGGCTTCCATCTCCTTCATCTTGCGGTCTTGCTCAGCCCGGTAGCCGGTGCGCACTCGGTACATACGCTCCTTCATTCCCCCTTCCTTTCGGAATCGCTCTTCCAAGGTTGCCAGATAGCCGTTCATCATTACATCTATCTGGCAGCACAGCGTATAGCCGATATTAGCCATATCCTCATCGCTCCACCTTTGGAAGTAGGGTTCATAGTCCTGTAGCCTATTGTGCGCCTTGGTGAAATCGTGCATCCGCTGATATCGAGGGTGCTGCTTGTCCCATAGCGACAGCTGGCGAGAGAGCAGGTAGTCCTTGAAGTCCTCCCTCAGTTCATGAATGCTAGAACGGGCCACGTTGAGCAGTTTCAACTCCATCTCTGTAGAAGTCTTACCGTCCTCCGAACCCTCAATAATGTTCTGCTTGCCGGACCTTGCTGCCTGCACCATCTGATCCACTGTGCGGTCACCATACTTTGGCAGAAACCGCTCGCAGAACACGAAGGTCATCTGGTACAGCGCCTCCGACTTCTGATAGAACCGCAACTCCTTCCAGTTCGCCCCTTCAAGCAGCACTCTTTCGCTATTGTTCAGTTCATTCATGAAAAAATAGTCTTCTTGTTGAATTATCATTCGACAAAACTCTCGTTCGGCAAAGCTTCAGCGAGTCAAGCAACCCACTCTCTACGAGGGTGTAGGCCTTTTTCTTGCTTTGTCCTTCGATGGAGTTGTCGCTATATATGAACCAATCGAGGGAAGCAGCCGTTTTAGGGCTGGGAATGACTCTTATCAGCTTGATAATGTCATCTTGTGCAAAACAGTCTGTGGCATACCGTTTACCGTCGGCGGCAGTCATTTTCAGTTGACTACAGCGTGTAGTCAACTCATTTCCTGCCTTTTTTAATCTGGTTTTCAGGACACTCCAATACTTGCGAGGATTGGGGCTTTCCGTAACGGCAGCCACAATATCCACAATAGAGAACCACCACTGTGACTGTTCCTCATCCCAGATGGCCCTGACCTCGTGGTCTTTATAGAATCGAATAGATACTTTGTCCATAAGCCTACACTTTTATTTGACCAGACATTAGTTTGGGGAGAAGTGTGTCGCGGAGGGTGGAGAGACGTTGATTCTCTTGGTATGCACTAATAATTTCAGACATGTACTCATTAGCAATAATTCCAAATTTATCCAATATATATCGCGGTGGTACTACTATCGATAATTTAGAGGACTCAACTGGACTTAGATTTGCTTGGGCTGTTCCTTTAGCGATATTAATCATTCGCGTTTTAAGCAATTTGGTTCTTGACAATGTATAAACGTATCCTCTGTCTATCAGATTTCTCGGGTTTAAGATACAAACTCGTTGATTCAAAACTAAATTGTCTTGTGTTACAATACATACACGACCTACATTTCCGGTTAAAGATAGAAGAATGTCACCTATTTTTAGAACACAATGAGAAGGAATATTCAATGGTAAATCTTCAATTTCATCTGCAGTATCGGTTATTAATTTGCCATCCTGAACAGCCTTAATAGTTATAACTTTATACTTTCCTTTGCTAACAAATGATGAGGATTTAAAAGCAAATCCATTTAGGAATTCCGTTACATCCCCTAACTTTCCTACTCTCCATCCTTCAGGAATCATTCCGAGTTCTGACTCTACGAATTTTCCATTTTTAAATGGGGCAAAGTCAATGAACCAATGCTTGAAAAGAGCCTGAGCCTGAGCCTCTAAATTCTCACAGATACGACGATTCACTGCGATTTTGTCGTCAAGAGAGGAAAGGATGGAAGTAATTGCAATAATTTTATGCCTATCAATTATGGGTATAGGCAAATTTTCAAGCGTTTTCACATTAAGTGTCGGCTGAACCGTGGTATTAAGTCTGCCATAGAGAAATTCTTTTGCACTTTTCGTCTCCAAATAATACTTTACATATTTTGCTAATACATCATCTACGATATCAATCATTCCAGTTGCTCTTACAAGATTGCAGCCTGCGAAAGAATGAGGTACTATGGCAGTTACACCTACAGTTCCTACTAAACTAATAATTAGTTCACCTCCTTTTAGTTTAGTTCGTTCATATTTAGATGCGATTTCTTCTGTGGTAGTTTCAAGATTCTCTACGGTGTTTAAGCCGGCAATGATGTTATTAACTTTGATAATAGGCACATTACCTACTTTGTTACCCGGCTGAACAATTCCATAACAGATTTTCCTCTCAACCAAATCAGAAAGTTTTTTCCACTCACTCATACACCTTCCTCCTTTCTGACAACTTCCCAATGACCTGTTTTGTTGCTGCCTATACGGACAATGATACCAGCCTCACGCAGAGAGGCAATATGCTTGCGAACCATACGACTGCTTATGCCTAATGCTGCACCGATTTCTTCTGATGATGCCGAATGATTGGATTTCAATGCTATATATACATCCCATGTAGCATCGGATATATCCGGAAATTCTTTCTTGAGTTTATTAGGAACTTTATTAGGAACTTTATTAGGAACTTGTTTCTGCAATGGCGCACCCTGATGGGCTTTCAGCGTCTTATAAATTTCGCCCAACATAAAGTCGATAAAGGGGCCCGACTGCCCAGCTTTACTACTGGCAGTAATGGCATCGTAGTATTGCTGCTGATTACTATAAACCATATTCTCCACGGGCAGATGCTCGAACAGCGGGTGCAGCTTGCCCAGTATCAGCGACTGCCACAAGCGGCCTGTTCTGCCATTACCATCAATAAACGGGTGGATAAACTCAAACTCGTAGTGGAACACACAACTGCGAATCAACAGATGGTCTTTCGAATGTTGCAACCAGTCAAAGAGATCCTTCATCAGCAGAGGCACCCGATCAGCAGGAGGCGCTAAGTGTACCAATCCCTTTTCACCATACACGCCAACGCCTCCACGCCGGTATCGACCAGCATCGTCCACCAGCGCCTGCATCATGACACTATGCGCTCTCAGAAGATCCTTTTCCTTGAAAGCATCGAGTGTGGGATACATCTCGTAAGTCTGGATAGCATTCTTCACCTCCTGAATCTGACGGATGGGAGCCACAACGCTCTTTCCATCTATGATGTCACGCACTTCGTCCTCGCTCAAAGTGTTACCTTCTATGGCGAGCGACGAATGGATGGTCTTAATACGATTAGCTTTTCGCAACCGCAGGCCGTCTTCCTGTTCCAAACGGATAGCATAGCGCTCAATCTGAGCTGAGATCTCAGCTATCAGGTTGATGGCATCAGCACTAACTGTAAATGGTGGTATATACATAATCAGCCGTTACTTATATTAAACCCAATCCCAGCGAGTTTCTCGCGGATGCCTGCCTCCAGGCGATGACTCTCTGCAAAGAGGTCGCCCAGTTCTGAGGTCAGGCGGGCCATCTTTTCCTCGAAGGGCTCTGCATCTTCTTCCTCATCAGCGATGCCGACATAGCGGCCTGGGGTGAGCACCCAGTCCTGTTTGCCTATCTCTTCGATGGTGGCTACCTTGCAGAAGCCTTTGACATCTTCGAGGGTGTCGTTTTCGTAGGCTCGGAAAGTGGCGGCAATGCGCTGCACATCGCACTCTTCAGCAGGAATGTTTGCCCAAGGCTTGTCTTCCTTCTTAACGGTATCGTAACGTACAAAGTCGTCGCTGAGTTCACGATGGGTGCGATCCACCATCATACCCATCTCTCTGGCATCGATGAAGAGCACCTTGCCAGGATTCTTTTTCTTGCGATTGAAGAACCAGACGCAGACAGGAATAGACACGTTGTAGAACAGCTGGTTTGGCATCGCAATCACACCTTCTACAAGGTCTGCCTCAATAAGTCGTCTGCGGATCTCGCCTTCGCCACCCGTTGTTGTGGTCAATGAGCCATTGGCAAGCACAAGACCGATGCGGCCTGTTGGCGAGAGGTGATGCACCATGTGCTGAATCCAGGCATAGTTGGCATTACCCTCTGGTGGCACACCATATTTCCAGCGTACATCATCCGCCAAGCGGCTTGCACCCCATTCACTCATATTGAATGGCGGATTAGCCATGATGAAATCGAACTTCTTAGTGGCGTGCTTATCATCGCCAAAAGAGTCGCCCCAGCTGTCGCCAAGGTCTGCTTCCAATCCACGAATGGCAAGGTTCATGTGTGCCATCTTCCAAGTGTTGGCATTGAACTCCTGACCATAGATGGTGACATTGCGGAGGTTGCCCTGATGCTGCTGGATGAACTTGGCACTCTGTACAAACATACCACCAGAGCCACAGGCGGGGTCATAGACACGGCCTTCGAAAGGCTGAAGCACTTCTACTATCGTGCGGACAATGCAGGAGGGTGTGTAGAATTCACCACCTGACGACTGGGTTTCAGCCGCAAAATTCTGTAAGCAATATTCATATACTCGTCCGAAAAGGTCGATGCCTTCGCCTTGTGCATGCATATCCATGTTGTCGAAGATTTCAACCACCTCACCCAAACGAATCTTGTCTATCTCAGGGCGAGAGTAGTTGTTGGGCATCACCTTCTTCAAGCGGGGATTCTCACGACCAATCTCTTCAAGGGCATGATCAATGACTTGACCAATCTCAGGGCTATGCGCCTTGCTGGCTATCACATTCCATCGAGCATCCTGAGGCACCCAGAACACATGTTCTGCTGTATATTCGTCACGATCTTCCTCGAAGCCGTCGCCTTCCTCTACGAGTTCCTGGTAACGCTTCTCGAAGCAATCGCTAATATATTTTAGGAATACGAGACCCAGCACCACATTCTGATACTCAGATGCAGTGAGATTACCGCGAAGCTTGTTCGCGCTGTCCCATATTCGGTCTTCAATAGACTTCTCCTTAACAACCTTTGCTTTCTTTGCCATATATCTTGTTTTACTCGTTACTCACATTCCGAGTACAAATATACAAAAAATTGAAAAAATGGTGCAAAAAAGTGGTAAAAATTTGCTGTCAGATACTTATAAAGTTGAGAGTTGAGAGTTGAGAGTCAGTTTAATAAGTTTAAGAGTTTAAAGGGTCCACTAACCGCTAATAGGTTAAAAGGTTGTCGTTGACGTTATCGTTGACGTTCCAGCCATGGCTGGGCTCCTAACCGCTCGTCGATGCTTTTGCACTTTTGCACTTTTGCACTTTTGACTTTAAGGTTTTTCAGAAAGCCACTTGAGCTATGCCGTGGCGAGAAAAAATCGAACAAAGTGCAAAGTTACCAAAAAGTGCAAAAGTGGAGGGTGAGACAGGGATGGTCAGATGGGTAAAGATGGAATGAAGTGTTAAATTATATCTTTATTATTATATTATATATATTTATATATATAATATAATAATAAAATTTCTTCCTCGATGAAATCCCAAAAACCTTTATGTCAAGTCTGCAAAAGTGCAAAAGTGCAAAACCTGCGGAAATTATAAGGTTATAAAATTGAAAAATAATTGTCGGAAAGTTTGTTTGATTCAGGAAAAATCCGTACCTTTGCATCAGGATGCAAGACAGACATAAGCATCAGGAAAATGCGGCATAGCCAAAGAGAAAAATTTTCTTAGTCGACGAGATAGTTTTTCATGGCGTAACCGCTAAAAGCACGACTAAGGAAAAGGTTTTAAGGAAGAGGAAATATTTTTACAACCTTAAAATTTTTTATTCATTATGGCATTGAAAGTAAAGGCAGTGGAACGACTGCTGAAGTTTGACAAGGAATCTGCGGGCAAGTACCGCTATGTGACGAAGGCCTGCTGGGATGCAGCTGGCGAGGTGATTAAGGCGTGGGGCTACGGAAGGCCATTTGAAACTTTTCATCTCATTAGAAAAGTTCGCGATTCCCGTCATGCTCAGCACAGACTACGATGATGAGTTCACGAAGCTGCCGTTTGCGTCTTTTATGCCAAATATTTCGTCAATTCAAAACTATTATGTATATTTGCCTCCAGTTAATATTCTTGTTAAGAATGTGAAGGATGATGAGAATTCCGATGAATAAGCCACATCATATAGTTTTTTCCTGGTTTTGCAGAATAAGGGGATGTGTCAGAATAGGCACATCCCCTTACTTGTTTAGTTAATCAGGTAAGTCTTGGTCTTACCTTTATAGGTGAACCGGACGCTGGCCCGGTTGTCGGAAACCGGGCTGACCTGTATCTTTACGCTTGGGTCTGATGCACTGGCTGTAATCTTGGATTCCGGCTTCAATGGTGCATATACCTGGTAATGTGTTACATCGATATATCCGTTGGCATTGCTGCTGAAGAGGGCTTTCTCGGGCAGCTGCAGACGCTGTCCGTCTGCCTCGATGGTAACCTGTGGCACAACGGGCACGCTGAAGGTGTGGGAGGCACTAGCGAAGCCTATGCCGTGAAGGTCGAAGAGTCCCTGAGGGCGCTGAGGCTCCTGACGACGGCCCCACTGGGGGCGTTCGGGACGGGAAGGCATCTCCGGACCTTCTACCAACAGATAGATGGCATGCTTGCCTGTGAGACCTTCTACTGCGGGAACTTTGGCACGGAAGGTCTGAGGACGATTGGGGGTATCGGCAGGAACGTCGATAACGGCTATCAGCTGTCCCTTCCATACATTATTACTGACAGGACCGTCCAGCATCACCTTTATGCGGAAGGCATTCTTGCCGTTGGGGGTGAGGTTCAGACAGATTTCGGTGCCGTCGCCCTGCCTGGTGCCAACGAAGGCCGGAAGTCCCTTGATGCTCTGCTGCAAGCCGCCGAAGCCAAAATACTTGAAGCCTATGGCACAGCCGTTCTTAAGGCCTGCAAGGTCCATAGAATTGTTCCATACATCGTGGTTGTCCTGCATACTCTCGTGGGCTCCGGGACCGGCAAGATAACAGGCTATGCCGGCTGAGTAATATTGGTAGGGTGGAAGACCATAGATCTGGAAACCTTCGCTGGTAACCTCGGCTCCTGTGTATTCGTTGCCGTCGGAGGCCTTTGCTGTCCACTCGTTATTGGGTGCAAAGGGGTCGTAACCCGTTATGCGTACCATACCGCCCTTGGCTACAGGTTTCTTGTCCCATACTATCTTAACCGGTGCTACCATAGCCTGACGGGCATTGCCAAAGCCGCGCGGAGGACGGTGATAGAAGACGTACCACTGGCCGTTTATCTCCTGCAGAGAGCCGTGGGTGTTATGAGCATAATTGGTGCCTACAAGCTGTGTGCCGTCCTGATTGGGCACAATACCGCGCGAATCCACCAGCACACCGCCTGAGCGCCAGGGGCCGAGGGGTGAGTCGCCAAAGGCATAGCGCAGGGCTGAGTTGGTGTTGCCCTGTCCGTACTCCTTGCCGCTGTAGCCGCTGAATACCATTACGTATTTGTTGCCTACCTGACGGATGCTGCTGGCCTCGAAGAAGTTGAAGTCGAGGGGGTTCTGTCCTTCGTAGAGGGCTTTATATTCGCTACCTTCCTTATCGAGCAAACGTCCGTCGTTGCTGCTGGCAGGTATGAAGGGGTCGATAAGTTCGGTGCCTGGACGTTTGGAGTACATGGTGTTCTGGTCTAACTGGCAGGCAGTACTATGCTGGAAGCCATAGAAAACGTAGGCACGGAAGCCTTTGGAGAAGTCGGGGTCTTTCCTGTCGGTGATATTCTCGACAAAGACAGAGGGGTCGAAGTCTATAAGCGACCCTTCTACGCAGGCACGTCCGTCTGCAGTAAGATTTACAGGGGTGAAGGGCCCGTTGGGGCGGTCTCCCTTACAAACCATGGGCACTCGCCTCCATCCACGGGAGTGGGGATAGAGCCAGTAGGTCTTCTTGCCTGTCTCAGGGTCTTTTGTCTCTACCAGATCGGGGGCATACATGGTGTCCCAACGTCCATCTACGTAGTAAGAGAAAATGGGGCCTTCGTCGCGCCACTGCGTAAGGTCCTCGACGGGAGCCGACCACATGCGGACATCGTTGCCGCAGTATTCCGAATAATGGGTGTCGTGCGAACCAATGATGTAGGCACGCAACTTACCTGGGTTGTCGGGGTCTTCAAACACACGGGGTTCGCCATCGGGAACATGCTCCCAGAGGGGGAGGTAGGGGTTCTGGGCTTGCCCAAAGAGGGCGCAGAACAACAGGACGGAAAGTAATGAAAAACGTTTCATGCTAATTTGGTTTACGGTTTACGGTTTACAGTTTACTGTTTACGGTTTAATGTTTACGGTTTACGGTTTAATGTTTACGGTTTACAGTTTATTGGTTAGAGTTTGCTAAATGGTAAATGGTAAATGGGTAAATGGTAAATGTTTACGGTTTACAGTTTACGATTCCTTTCATGGAGAGTGAAATGCGTTCGCGTTGCATATCCACCTCTACTACGCGGACCATCACATGCTGGTGCAGGCTGACGACAGTAGTGGGGTCTTTGACATACTTATCGGCCAGCTGGCTGACGTGTACCAGCCCCTTGGTGTGTACGCCTACATCGACAAAGGCTCCGAAGTTGGTAATGTTGCTGACGATGCCGGGCAGAATCATTCCGGGACGAAGGTCGGAAAGTTCGTGAACCGTTGGATCGAAAGCAAACTGCGTGAGGGGCTTGCGTGGGTCGCGGCCGGGCTTCTCCAACTCGGCCATAATGTCCTGTAGGGTGGGGAGGCCTACTGAGGCCGATACATATTTGTTTATATCTATCTGCTTACGTTTCCCGCTGTCTGTAAGAAGGTCTTCTACCTTACATCCGCAATCCCTGGCCATCTGCTGCACCAGTACATAGCGCTCGGGATGGACGGCGCTGTTGTCCAGCGGCTCTGTTCCTCCTTGCACACGTAGGAAGCCGGCACATTGCTCGAAGGCCTTGGCACCCATGCGGGGCACCTTGAGCAGTTCGCGACGGGTACGGAAGGCTCCGTTCTGCTTGCGGTAATCTACAATGTTCTGTGCCAGGGCAGGACCTAATCCGCTGACGTATGTCAACAGAAATTTGCTGGCGGTATTCAGGTTCACACCCACACGGTTCACACAATTCACAACCGTCTGGTCGAGGCTTTTCTTCAGGGCGCTCTGGTTGACATCTTTCTGGTACTGTCCCACACCGATGCTGCTGGGGTCTATCTTCACCAGTTCGGCCAGAGGATCCATCAGTCGGCGTCCTATGCTCACTGCCCCACGCACGGTAACATCCTCGTTGGGGAACTCTTCGCGTGCCACTTCGCTGGCGCTGTAGATACTGGCTCCGTCCTCGCTGACGCTATATACCTCAGTGCCCTCGGGCAGTTCCAGATGATTGATAAAATCCTCTGTCTCGCGGCCTGCTGTTCCGTTGCCAATGGAGATGGCCTGAACCTGGTACTTCTCGATTAGCTTTCCTATAGTGAGCATCGACTGCACTCGTTCGGAACGAGGCGGGTGGGGGAAGATGACATCGTGGTGCAGCAGGTTGCCCTGTTCGTCCAGACAGACTACCTTGCAGCCTGTGCGAAACCCTGGGTCGATACCCATTACGCGCTTCTGTCCCAAGGGGCTTGCCATGAGCAGTTGCTCTAAATTCCGGACGAAGATACGGATGGCTTCCTCGTCGGCCTTCTGACGTGAAGAGGCTGCGAACTCGTTGCTGATGCTGGGCTCCAAGAGTCGCTTGTAACCGTCTTCTACAGCTTCTTGTACGGCTTTGCTACATTCGTTGTTGCCCCGTACAAACTGGCGCGAGATACGTTCAATGGCTCGTTCGTCATCTACGTTGATGCTGATGCGCAGAATACCCTCAGCCTCTCCTCGGCGCATAGCCAGCAGACGATGACTGGTACATCGGTCCAGACGTTCGTGCCAGTCAAAATAATCGCGGAAGTTCTGCCCTTCGGCATCCTTTCCCTTTATCACCTTACTGCTTATCTCGGCATGCAGGCTAAAGGTGGTGCGCAGGGTGTTACGGGCGTGCTCGTCCTCGCTGACCCATTCGGCAATAATATCCTGAGCACCCTGCAGCGGGTCCATGGGACAGTCCTTGTAGGAAGTGAGCAGTGAGGAAACAGGTTCGGGCCCTTGGCGCATCAGTTGTCTGGCCAACGGCTCAAGACCGGCCTCACGTGCTACTTGTGCGCGTGTACGTCTCTTTTGCTTATAAGGCAGGTAGATGTCCTCCAACTCTGTGCTGTCCCAACAATTCTGGATGCGTTCGGCCAACTCGGGGGTAAGCTTTCCCTGTCCCTCGATGGTGGTAAGGATGTATTCTCTGCGTTTCTGCAACTCCGTCAGTTTATCCAGTTCGTTACTCACTTGTGCTACCTGAATATCGGTCATACCACCAGTGGCTTCCTTGCGGTAGCGGCTGATGAACGGAATGGTGGCACCTTCTTGCAATAGTGCCACGGTGTTTGCAACGTATTGTTCCTTGAGGCCCAAACGCTGGGCTATAATTGATTCAAAAGTCATAATTTCGGTTGGCAGCCTCTCCCCGGCCCTCTCCCAGGAGAGGGGGTTAGTGGTTAGTTGATTTATATTTTTCACTCTTCACTCATTCTTTCCAATGCGATGGCGATTTCCTGTGCTACGCGATATACGTAGGGAATGACGATGTGGCAGTTGGGGCGGTCCTCGATGAGGCGGTAGAACTCCTCGAACTCATAACTCAGACGATGACGCGTAGGGTCGGCTTTGAAAGTCTGAGGCTCATGTCCGCGCAGATGCAGCGTAAACTCCTGCAAGATGCTCACGGAGCCCTTTATCCCAATATATCCTTTCTCGCCTTGGATACAGGCAAAGCTCAAACCGTCTGAATCCTTTGCTGCTCCCATGCTGACAACCGATGTAGGGTACTGCATGAGCAACGTACCGCTGGTATCGATGCCGTTCCAACCCAAGTTGCGGGCATAACGGATGACACGTGGAGGACCGAACAGGCCGATGGTAAAGCAGAGATTGTAGATGTTCAGGTCGCGCAGGCAGCCACCCGACTGCTGTGGGTCGAAGACAGGGGTGATTTCGCCTTGCAGGTAACGGTCGTACCGACTGCTGTACTGCGAGTAACATCCGTTTACCATACGTATGGTTCCCAGTTGGGGAAGCAAGTCAATAAGCTGTCGGAACAGAGGCATATAAAGCAGGCTGAAGGCAGGCAGACAATAGGCGCAGCGATTAATGGCAGCATCGAAAAGTGCCTCCGTCTCTGCTCGGTCAACGGCTATGGGTTTCTCCACAATCACATTGTGACCGGCCTCTATGGCCTGAATGGCATACTCGTAGTGTACATGGTTGGCGTTGGCTATATAAACAAAATCGGCCTCCGCCTCCTGCAGCATCCGTGCATAATCGGTAAACACAAATCCTGTGGGTGCATAGGCCTGACAAAGGTCTATGGCGTGTTCGACGCTTTTCTCGCGCGAGAAGATGCCTGTTACCTCTATTCTTCCTGCAAATTCGTGCTGAAGCATTTTCAGCACCTCTTCAACTATTTTGCCCGTTCCGGCTATGCTAATCTTCATTGTTTAATCCGTATTACATGGCAAATTACGGAAATAAACCGAAGAAAAACAACCGAAACGGGCAAAAAAACAGAGACAATCAGAAAAATTATCAGAAATCTATGTTTACACCACCCATAAAGGTGGCCTTAGGCATGTAGAACCCGTCGTACGTCTGATAACGTTCGGCCAACAGGTTGTCGCCTTTGGCAAAGATAGCCATCCAAGGCAATACCTTGTAGCTGACGGTAGCGTTCAGCAGGGTAAAGTTTTCTTTCTGCGTGTTGGCACCGGTGGTGATATAAAGGCCGCTGATGTTCTGCAGACCTGCAGTAACGGTCCACTTCTCGTTGTTATACTTGCCGCCAACGTAAAGCTTGCCCTCGGGAGCTCCCACGATGGGTGTATCCATACGCAGGAACGAGTAGTTGCCGTTTACGCTCCAATGGCGGTTGATGGCATAGTCGGCTGAAAGTTCAATACCCCAGTTTTCGAAGTCGCCTGTGTTCACATTGCGGGGACGTCCATTAATCATTGTGGTATTGATGAGATTCTTACCCTTGATATAGAATATGTTGGCCCCGATGTGAGCCTTCTTGCCAATACGCTGTGTGTAGGCAATCTCGTAATTCATCATGCTTTCAGGCAACAGATCTGTGGTTGCAGGAGGAAACATATACATCTCGCGGATAATGGGATTGCGGAACCCCTTGCTTACAAGCGCCTTGATGTCGGCATTGCGGGTAGGATGGAAGGAAAGACCGCCCTGTGGAACGAGTTCTGTGCCGACAACAGAATGCCAATCTACGCGCAGTCCGGCATCTATTGTCAACCAGGGGCAGATGTCCTGACGGAAATCAACGTATGTTCCCACCTCGTCGCAATGCTGCTTCTCTACCAAGTTGCCATCAGCATCCTTTACCAGATAAGTCTTAGCCTCGGTAACTTTATCCTCGTTCCAGGCACTACCTCCGAAGTGCTGCCAGTCGAGTCCGACGGTAACGGTATTTCCCTTGAAGAAACTGGCACTCTGATACCAAGTGATGCCGGCAATGTAATCGTCGTGCAGGTAAAGGTATGATTTGGGTGTACCGCCAATGTTGTAGCCGTCGTCGATGTTATGGTGTCCCCAGTCGATGAAGGCACGCAACGTACCGCTGGTATTTTGGAAACTGTTGATAAGGCTGATGCTGGCCAAACCACGGGTAATTTTGGAATCGTTGTCAATCAGGGGAGCATAGGAAGGACCAGGGTTGCTGGCATTGAAGTGCGTAACATTTGCATCGGCAAAAGCCTTCCAGTGTTCCGAGAAGTCGTACCCCAACTTGGCATAGCCGCCAAACTGCTCAAACTCGCTATTGTCGCGATGTCCGCTTGTGCGTTGGTACTGGGCACCTACAACGCTGTGGAATTTTCCCATACGGAAGCGGTTCACACCATCGGCCTGAACAGTTCCGTAGCTGCCTCCTTGCAGACGGATGTTTGTCTTGCTGCCGTCCTCGTTCATCTGACGTGTAATGATGTTTACGACGCCACCCATAGCGTTGCTGCCGTAGAGTAAGCTGGCAGGACCACGAAGCACCTCAACCTTCTCGGCCATCATGGTCTGGTAAGCATCTGGAATAGGGTGTCCCATCAGTCCGGCATACTGGGGTTGTCCGTCTATGAGTACTAACAACTGGGCACCGCTTCCTACGCCTCGAATCTTCAGGCTTCCTGCAGCTCCTGTGCTAACACCGTAGCCCAGCACACCCCGGCTGGTGGTAAACAAGCCTGGAGTCTGTTCCATAACGGTAGGAAGGACAGAAGAACGGAAGTTCTCGTTGAGTTTTTCGTTACTGATACTGGTAACGGTGAGGGGCAGGTAACGCGCATCTGTGGCGTTGCGTGTACCGGTAACTACGACCTCGCCCATCTGAGTGGTGTCCTGAATAACTTCACTTAGGGTTGCGGCCTGCAAAGACAGACTTGCAGCGCCGGCACCCAAAAGTAACAATGTGCGAATTTGCATGACTTAAATATTGCTTGATTTTGTAATACCTGTTATTTTAGGTGCAAAGGTATTAACAATGTACGTATGAAAGCAAACCTAAAATTCGCACTGTGTTACCAATATTTCCTCTAGTGGGATGGGGCTTGTTTTATTTTTTTTGGTGTAACTCCAAGATGTTCAGATACATAACGGCTGAAATGCGAAATGTTGTCGAAATTCAGCTTGTCCGAAATTTCCTTTGCCGAGAGTTTCTTGTGCATCAGCAAATGTCTGATTTCCATTACTGTGAACTGCTGAATCCAGTAACTGGGCGTACGTCCGCTTACCTGAGTAGAGATCTTGTGCAGGTGCTTGGGAGTGACACAAAGTTCCTGAGCATAAAAAGCTACGGTTCTCTGTTGACGATAACTCCCGTTCTCCAACATACGAATGAAGCGCGACATGATATCTGCTGCCCGTTGTGTTGTTTCTTCGTGTTCAAAAAGGGCTTCGTGGGCACTCATGGCATCCAGATAAAGGGCGCGCATACTTTGCAGGATGGCCTCCTGGCGATAGGTTTCGGGAGTGTGTTCGGAGCGGAAGACTACATCCTTGAAGTCGTGCTCCAAGATAACCAGCATCTCATCTTCTAACTGAAAGATAGGATGCATAAACAAGTGCAGCCATCCACAAGTTCCGTAACTGCTATGGGGCATACAAGAGGCTTGAAGGTCGGCAGGCAGCAACAGTTGGTAAAGTTGGCAATCCTCCGATGGCTGAAAATGTCCTACATGACTGGCCATAGCAATCATGCAACCACCCGCACTCAGCGTATGCTCATGCCCGGAGAAGTGTAGTTGGCAACTTCCGGCAGTGCAAAGTAGATGAAGGATTTGCTGCATATATTAGTTTACTGTTTACTGTTTACCGTTTACCGTTTACTGTTTACTGTTTACCGTTTACGTTTTCAATAACCTCTAACCTCTAACCTCTAACCTCTAACCTCTAACCGTTTATCTTAATTTGTTCCGTTCAAAGTGTCCTTTGGCGTAGGCAAAGAAAAAAATCGTTCCCAAGAGGTTGCTAACCCAAGCTGCCCAGAAAGCCATATTATAAGAGGTATGCTCTACAATGAATCCCCCCAGAATGATACCAAGTCCTACACCCAGGTCCCAGGCAGTTAGCAGGGTACTGTTGGCTGTGCCACGTTGGTTATTGGGAGCCAGATTCAGAAACATCGTCTGGAAGGCAGGAAACATGTGTCCGTTGCCTAAACCTATTATCAGTGCTGCTCCGTAGTAGCCTATAGGATTATGGACGGCAGCAAAGAGCAGATAACCGAAGAGCGATACCAACACGCCATGTGTGGCATTCTTTACTACCAAGCCTTTGCGCAAAGAGCGGGCACCTACTAAACGGCTCGACATCAGTCCCAAACTCAATAATGCAAAAAAGAGTCCTGTGCCTGTTGTAATGCCCAGTTCCTCCTTGCCGTAGATGGCCAGATAGGTACTGATAACACCATATGAGAAACTGAATCCGGCCATACATAAAGCCTGGCTCCACCCCTTTAATAAGAGGAAACGGTCCAACTGGATTCTTGGTCGTTGTGTAGCACATTCTCTGGGTTTCAGCTTCAGTGTGCTGTTAATAAGCAGTCCTATTCCTGCTGTCAGCAACGAAACACAGAAAATGATTGTGTAATTGTTTGTCCACTGATATATAAGCAGTCCTACTGTTGGGGAAATAGCCGTAGCCATATTGTTGCTCAGACCATAGTAGCCTATGCCCTCGGCTCTGCGGGTAGGATGCAGTACATCTATGGCAACGGTGCTGTTGGCAACTGTTGTTGCACCCACGGGGGCTCCGTGCAGCGTTCGGATGATGCAGAACGAGAGCAACGAGCCAGCCACTATGTATCCGCCAAAGAGAATAAAGAACAGGAAGTAGCAGATCAGCAGCACCGCCTTACGGGGAAAACTATCTACAAAGAACCCGCTGAAGGGCCTTATCAGCAAAGCCGTAAGGGCATAGCCGCTCAGCACCAAGCCTATTTGGTCCTTGTTGGCACCAAACTCCTCGCTCAGATACAACGGCAGCAAGGGTGTCAGAATCATGAAGGAGAAATACATCATGAAGTTGGCACACCATGCTTTGCGGTAGTTGTTGTTCCAGAGTTTTTCCATCTTTTTCTTTAGGCCTATTCTTTTTTACCGTGCAAAGTTACGCACTTTTCCTCAAAAAAACGGGGTAAAAACAAAAGAAACCACTCTTTCTGTATGGCAGATAAAACAAATTATGTATTTTTGTGCAGCAATTAACTTAATAACAACCTAAAAAACAACATTTATGAAAAGAACTGCCTTATCCCTTTTGGCATTTGCCCTGGGTATTACCAGTATGTTTGCGCAGCAAGCTATTTTCGAGCGTCAGAACATTGTTTCTCCACAGAAGAACGATGACGGAACCGTAACCCTTCGTCTGCGTGCTCCAGAAGCAAAGAAAGTTGAGGTGATGGGTGACTGTATCGACGGTTATCGCAAGGAGATGACTAAAGGCGAGAACGGAGTATGGTCATTCACCACACAGCCTTTGGCACCCGAGTTGTATAGCTATCGTTTCTATGCCGATGGCGTAGAGTTGCAAGACCCTGCCAACTGGAATCGCAGTAGGGACGTACGGAGTTTCATGAGTACCTTTATTGTAAGTAAGGAAGAGGGTGACTGCGGCTATCTGTATGGTAACCACAATGTCCCTCATGGCAACATCCAGCAAGTCTGGTATGATAGTCCTACACTGGGCATGTCGCGCCGTATGAGTATCTATACCCCTGCCGGATACGAGAAGGGCGGCAGTTATCCAGTGCTGTATCTGCTGCATGGTATGGGTGGCGATGAGGATGCGTGGCTTACGCTGGGTCGAGCTTCACAGATTTTAGACAACCTGATTGCTTCGGGCAAGACTGTTCCTATGATTGTTGTAATGACTAACGGACATGCCGACAACGATGCCAGTCCTGAGTTTACAGCTCTGACACAGCGTGGTCGTCAGAAAGCCAGCTTTGAGGAAAGTTTCCCCGAGGTGAAAAGTTACATTGAGAAGAACTTCCGTGTTAAAAATGGTGCTGACAATACAGCTATGTGCGGCCTTAGCATGGGAGGATTCCATACCTTCCATATCAGCCTGATGAATCCCGGAATGTTCGGTTATATAGGTCTTTTCTCGGCTGCTGTACGTATGGATCGTAATTCAAATATGAGCATCGACCAGCAGATAGCCGATGATGCTCAGGTAAGCGGTCAGATAGCTGCTGTATTCAAGGCCAAACCCCATCTGTATTGGATAGGTATCGGTAAGACCGACTTCCTGTATGAGCAGAACAAAGGTTTGCGTACCTATCTGGATAAAATGAAGTATCCCTACGAGTATTACGAGAACGAAGACGGACATATCTGGCGTAACTGGCGCATTTATCTGAGTATCTTCTCCCAGAAACTGTTTAAGTAGCGGCCTTTCCAGCCATATACATACCTAATATAAGTGTAGCTGTACCGCAGATAGCCATTAGCGTAATGCGCTCGTCCAGTATCAGGTAAGAAAAGAACATGGTGAAGAACGACTGCAGATAGATAATGTTAGTGGCGCGTACTGTGCCCAGTTGTTTCAGTGTCCAGTTCCAGGCTACGAAACAAAACATAGAGGCTACCACACCTAAATAGAGCAAGTTCACCCAAACGGTGGGCTTGCTTAGTATTGTAAGGTTTGTCTGTAAAGGACTTTCTGTCCACAGATAGGGCAAAATGGTAATAATGCCGTAGATAAAAATCTTACGTGTAATGAACAGGGCGTTGTAGTGCCTTGACAGTTTCTTTATTACCAGAGAATAACAGGCCCACGTCAGCGAAGCACACAAGGCCAGGATATCACCTTTCGGATTCAGGTGGAGCATCAGTTGTCCGTTCAGGATAACCAGCGCCATACCCCCAAATGCCAATAGAGATCCCACCATCTGCCTGGTGCACATGCGCTCGTCTTTGTAGAACAAGGCCATCAGTACAGCAGTTATCAATGGGGTTGAGCCCACCAAAATAGCTACGTTAGAGGCGGTAGAGAACATCAGTGCCATATTCTCAGTCAGGAAATACAGGGAACCGCCCATGATTCCCAGCACTAACAATAGAAATTCGTCTTGCCAGTTGTCGGCCCACAGTCGTTTATACGAGAAGAACCAGATGCAAACGTATGCTAATACAAAGCGGTAGAAGAATATGTCGCTCGGCATCAGTCCGTTTTCCAGCAGTATTTTGGTAGATACAAATGTCTCGCCCCAGATGGCGCAGACACACAGTCCCACCACGATGGCAATATTTTTTCTTATGTTTTCAATCCAATTGTTAACCATGTGTTTTCTGTAAAATTGGTTGCAAAATTACAATAATCATTTGGATTTAAAAAGAAATATTCAATTTCCTTTTGTCTTTTTTCTTGATTTTTTAAATTTTGCACTGTTTTAAAAAACACACACAGTAATGAAGAGAATCTCCTCTGCACTTTTATGCGTCTTTGGCGCAAATTCCTTCATGCCCACTTGCCATAAGATTTGTCCTGACGCAAGACGGCATGAAGGGGACAGGTTCTGGCTGCGTTCAGGCCAACAACCTCAGCGGTAACAGTGGTTATGTTTCTATACCTTTCTTGTTTTATTTCTTTGCAGTCTTTTTCTTTTTCTTTACCACATACTGGAAGTCTGTTTCATCCGTTGGCTGGAAGGTAAGAATCCAACTGCCGTCTTCCCATCCTGCTACCTGCACTTCCAATGCACCTGATGGGGAAAGATAAAGAATACATTCTTTGGAATCATTGCCAGGGAAATCCATATTGCCCTGACAAATGAAACCGTTGCGTAAAATTTCTGATTTCAGGGGCTCCAACGGCATAGAACCCTTGTAGAGGAATGAAACATATTTAAGGTAGTTACCCTCTTTGTCGGCAAAATAATACAGATTCTGAACATTATTCCGAACGACACTCATCTTCCATCTTCCTGTTCCTTCATCGTAAATTAGAGAATCCAGATTTTCTATAGTCCAATCGGCATAGTTCTCATCCAGATGAATCTTCAGGTCGGCAAGCATCGCATCCCAAGGGAGAAAAGGGTATAAGACAATAGAATCTAAATCGATAATTACCTGGGCTGTATCCATAACAGTGTAATCATCGTTTGGCTTCTGTTTACATCCTGTAATGATGAACGCTGTCATAATGCAGCTCAGAAGGGCAGCAGAGAAAAGGACTCTTTTCATTTTTTTTACTTCCTAAATTTAGTTTTTTGTTTTTGGGCACGCAAAGTTACAAATATTAATTAAAAAACATAATTTTTGAGAAAAAAAATACCATTTTACCCCATTTTTTCTTACATAAATCAATTATTGAGGTTTTTATGCCAAGTTTTAAAGGCTGTTTGATGGATAAGATTATATTTTTGCAGAAGAATAATCAATTCTAAAAAGAAAATATGAAAATGAAAACCATTAAAACAATTGCTTTTTTGACTTCCTTTTCCTTGTCTGCTCTTGTAATGGCAGACAAAAAAGTTGCTAATCTTACAAATCCGTTGAATGATGCTGTGTGGGATTGCTCTGTGTGGCTTTCCGTAACGGATGCTCCTGTTATTACTGGAACGGTAAATGATGGAACAAGGGCTGCCGACGGTGCCAACTGGTTTGTGTCGGATATCAAGAACGAGAAGAAGGTGGTAAACGCCAAGTGGATGACCGCAGGTCTGGGTGTCTATGATCTTTATATAAACGGTAAACTGGTGGGTGCCGAGGTGCTGAAGCCCGGCTTTACACATCCCCTGAAGACCAAGCGTTCCTTTACCTACGATGTCACCAAGATGCTGGTTACTAAGGCTGGTGCAGGAAACCAGCTGGCCGTACAGGTAACACCCGGATGGTGGGCCGATAAGATTGTGACCCCTGGCGCGTGTTGGAACTGACATACGCCGACGGCACCAAGCAGTTGCTGGGTACAGATACAAAGACATGGAAGGCTGGTATCGCCGGACCGGTGAAACATTCTGCAATCTTTGACGGCGAGGTGTACGATGCCCGTGTTAAGCAGGGGTTCGAAACCCCCGAACTGTTGAAGACTCCCGAAGAGAACAAAGAGTTCAGGGGACAGATTTTCCCAACGAACGGAGCAGAGATCTATATGCGCGAGGACCTTACTCTTCAGCCCGTGCGCACCTATGTATGGGAAGGTGTGGAAGGTGCCAGCGAGGAGGCTTATGGTACCGTTAAGATTAAGAGGGAATACAAGAAGGGTGAGCCTGTAACATTGCACAAGGGCGAAACGCTGGTGGTTGACTTCGGTCAGAACAGCTCGGCTGTGCCCAGCTTTGTCTTCAGTGCTAAAGAAGGTACCAAGCTGATGTGTCTGCCCTCCGAGTTGCTGAACGACGGCAATGGAGCCAAGAGTCGCGGTATGGATGGCCCTGAGGGTAGTGTGCACCGTCTGAACCTGCGCATCCCCGATACAGGTATGCAGTTGGAATATACTTTCAGCGGCGAGAATAAGCCGGTTAGCTTCCGTCCCCAGAATACTTTCTTCGGCTACCGTCTGATATCTGTTACAGCAACAGACGATGTTACCTTCAAGAGCATCAAGAGCGTGCCTGTGACATCTATCAGCAAGGATATGGAGATTGGTACCGTTACAACGGGCAACGAACTGATAAATAAGCTTATCTCGAACACCGTATGGGGTCAGCGCTCCAACTATCTGAGTGTGACTACCGACTGCCCCCAACGTAACGAACGTCTGGGATGGACAGCCGATACGCAGGTGTTTACCGAGACGGGAACATTCTTTGCCAATACCGACCGCTTCTTTCACAAGTGGCTGCACGATATGCGTGACACACAGAGTCCCTTGGGTGGCTACCCAGGTGTAGCTCCTTTTGCACAGTATGGTGCCAGCGACGGCGATATGATGCGAGTAGGGTGGGCCGATGCTGGTGTTATCGTTCCCTGGACAGTCTGGAAGCAGTTTGGCGACACGAAGATTGTGGACGAGAGTTGGGAGTCTATGGAGAAGTTCATGAATCACGTGAACGAAACCAAATATGACCATAATGCCCTGAAAGCCGAAAACAACAACTACCAATGGGCCGACTGGCTGAGCTATGAGCCATTGGAGAGTTGTAGCGGCAAACAATACGATAACGGCGCCCTGAAGCCCGATGCTGAGGCTTACTGGAACTATCTCTGTGCCAGCTACTGGCTGATAGATGCTGGTATGATGCGCGATATGGCAGAAGCTACGGGTCGCAACGTGCAGAAGTACGAGACAATGGTACGCGAAGCTAAGAGCTATCTGCAGACGCAGTTCCTGAATGCCGACGGTACCTTCAAGACAGAGATCCTGAACACTATGCAGACACCAGCCCTCTTCGCCTTGAAGAACCAACTGGTAAGCGGTTCGGCCAAGGAGGCTATGGTGGCCCGTCTTCGTCAGAATTTTGCCGACCATGGTAACTGTCTGCAAACAGGTTTCCTGGGCACCAGCATCCTGATGCAGACACTTACAGAGAACGGTATGAGCGATATAGCCTACGAGCTGCTCTTCCAGCGTAAGAACCCCAGTTGGCTCTATTCTATAGATAACGGCGCCACCACCATTTGGGAGCGCTGGAACAGCTACATGAAGGACAGCGGAATGGGCCCGCGTGGCATGAACAGCTTTAACCATTATGCCTATGGCTGTGTATGCGAATGGATTTGGGAAACAGCTGCCGGCATCGCTGCAGATCCCAAGCTGCCAGGCTTCAAACATATCATCATGGCTCCCGTTCCTGACAAGCGCCTGGGGCATTTAACGGCCGAATACAAGAGTGCCGCAGGTACCATTAAGAGTGCTTGGAAATACAATGGCGACCGCTGGACGTGGAAGTTCACTATTCCTGAAGGTGCCACAGCTACTGTAAAGCTTCCCGGCGAGACAACCTCGAAGGAGTACAAGGCCGGTAGCTACACGCTGAGCCTGTAATAAAAAGAAGAAGAAAATACATCGAGTCGGTATGTTATGCCGGCTCGATGTATTTTTGATTAAAAAAGGTTTTTCGTGACGAAAGAGAAAGATGTACAAGGTTGAGGATAAGTTGCTTATCTTTGCAGAAAATAATTTCCGAAGATGTGGACAGCCGTCTGCAGAAACAGCGACTTTCTCCCCCATTAATCGTTGAGTCAGTACGCCTGTTCATGTACGCCCTTCACAGCACGGCCTGAGGGGTCGTTCAGGTTCTTGAAGGCTTCGTCCCACTCAAGGGCTTTGGCGGTGGAGCAAGCTACAGAGGCTTCGCTGGGCACACTGCGGGCAGCGCTGTCAGAGGGGAAGTGCTCGGCAAAGATGGAGCGGTAGTAGTACTCCTCCTTGTTCTTGGGCGGATTGATGGGGAACCGTTCGGCGGCATGAGCCATCTGCTCGTCCGTAACAGCCTCTGAGGTTATCTGCTTCAGGGTATCAATCCAACTATAGCCTACGCCGTCGCTGAACTGCTCCTTCTGACGCCATGCCACTGCTTCGGGCAACATATCGGCAAAGGCCTCGCGGACAATTCTTTTCTCCATCGTTGATCCTGGACACATCTTGGCTTCCGGGTTGGTGCGCATGGCTACATCCAGAAATTCTTTGTCGAGGAACGGCACACGGCCCTCTACGCCCCAGGCAGAGAGGCTCTTGTTGGCGCGCAGGCAGTCGTAGAGATACAGTTTGGAGAGCTTGCGCACTGTCTCCTCATGAAATTCCCTGGCGTTTGGCGCTTTGTGGAAGTACAGGTAGCCACCGAAAATCTCATCGGCACCCTCGCCACTGAGTACCATCTTGATGCCCATTGATTTGATGACGCGGGCCAGCAGATACATGGGAGTTGAGGCACGGACGGTAGTCACATCGTAGGTCTCTATATAGTAGATAACGTCGCGGATGGCATCCAAGCCTTCTTGGATGGTATAGTTGATTTCGTGGTGAACGGTGCCGATATGGTCTGCCACCATCTTGGCTTTAGCCAAATCAGGAGCGCCCTTCAGTCCTACAGCAAAGCTATGCAGGCGGGGCCAATAGGCGCGGGTCTGAGAGTTGTCCTCTATACGGTGCTCACTGAACTTCTCGGCAATGGCAGAGATGACACTGGAATCCAAACCTCCACTGAGTAATACACCATAAGGCACATCACTCATCAACTGACGCTTCACGGCAGCTGTAAGACCGTCATGGATGGCATCAACAGAGGCAGGATTATCCTTCACCGCATCATACTCCATCCAATCGCGTTGGTAATAGCGTTTCATGCAAGGGTCTTTGCTCCAGTAATAATGCCCGGGCAGGAACGGTTCGTAGTGTTCGCACTGACCCTCGAGGGCTTTCAGCTCGCTGGCAACATATACCGTTCCGTCGCTGTCGTAACCTATATATAAAGGTATAACGCCTATTGGGTCGCGGGCTATCAGGAAGGCATCGCGCTCCTCGTCGTACAGCGCAAAGGCGAAGATGCCGTTTAACTGTTCCAGCATCGAACAAATCTTCTCATGAGTAACAAAGTTCCCCTCGCCCACGGGAGAGGGGTTAGGGGTGAGGCTTCTGTAAAGTGATAAGACCACTTCGCAGTCGCTGCCTGTCTGAAAATCGTACTGACCGGCAAAGCGACGACGAATCTCCTGATGGTTATAAATCTCACCGTTCACGGCTAGCACCTGCTTACGGTCGGGAGAGAAAAGGGGCTGCCTTCCGCTCTCAGGATCCACGATGCTGAGTCGTTCGTGCGCCAGAATGGCCGAACCCCCACAATAAATTCCACTCCAGTCGGGTCCGCGGTGGCGGATCTTCTGACTCATCTTCAATGCTTTTTCACGCAGTTCATGCGACTGCTGCCTGATGTTAAATATGGCTACAATTCCACACATAATTTATGTTTTTTACAGATATGATAAATACAAATAGTTGGTCTGGGCAGGATACTCCGCTGCCATAGTGTCTATCTGGTTGACGTAGGGCTTGATGCCCAAATCCTTGCGCCACTTGCGGATGATGAGGCCGGCCTTCTCCATGTTCATATTACACTCGCCCAATCCGATGGCACGGGCAATCTGGAAATCAGAGAAACCATACACCTTGGCTTCGTGCAGCAAGGTGGCAAACTCAGGTTCCTCGATGTACTCCAGGAGCTCCAAAGACTCCATGAACGTGTACATGTCAGCCAGATGAGAATACTCACGGAGTCGGTCGTTGATGCTGATGATATGCTTCAGCTTCTGCAGGAACCAGTTATCAATCTTGGTAAGGTCATGAATCTGATTTACGGTATAGCCCATCATCATAGCCTTGGCAATGACAAAGATACGGGTGTCGGTGGCATGCTTAAGGGCATCGGGTACATCGGTCACATGCTGTGCCTTGTTGTCCACAAAACCATGCATACCCTGACCAATCATACGCAGACCCTTCTGGATAGACTCCTCGAAGGTACGGCCGATGGCCATTACCTCACCCACACTCTTCATACTGGAACCCAACTCGTGGTTCACGCCGTGGAACTTGGAAAGGTCCCAACGGGGAATCTTGCATACCACATAGTCAAGGGCGGGTTCGAAGAAGGCGCTGGTGGTTTTGGTGACGGAGTTCTTCAACTCGAACAGACCATACCCCAAGCCCAACTTGGCAGCCACAAATGCCAAAGGATAGCCAGTAGCCTTGCTGGCCAGAGCAGAAGAACGGCTCAGGCGTGCGTTTACCTCGATGACGCGGTAATCCTCGGAATTGGGGTCGAAGGCATACTGAACGTTACACTCACCAACGATGCCGATGTGGCGGATAATCTTGATGGCCAGTGCACGCAGCTTGTGGTACTCACTGTTAGACAAGGTCTGGCTGGGAGCTACCACGATAGACTCGCCGGTATGGATACCGAGGGGATCGAAATTCTCCATGTTGCAAACGGTGATACAGTTGTCATAACGGTCGCGAACCACCTCGTACTCTATCTCCTTCCAGCCCTTCAGGGATTTCTCCACCAAAACCTGGGGAGAGAATGAGAAAGCTTCTTCGGCCTGATCCTCCAGCTCTGCCTCGTTATCACAGAAACCGGACCCTAAGCCGCCCAGTGCGTATGCGGCACGAAGGATAACAGGATAGCCCAGCTCTGCTGCTGCCTGGCGAACCTCCTCCTTGGTGTTACAAGCCTGACTCTTGATGGTCTTTACGTCAATCTCATCGAGCTTCTTTACAAACAGGTCGCGGTCCTCTGTATCTATAATGGCCTGAACGGGTGTTCCCAACACCTTCACACCATATTTCTCTAACACACCTTTCTGGTATAGCTCAACACCGCAGTTCAGGGCGGTCTGTCCGCCGAAGCTCAGCAGAATGCCGTCGGGACGCTCCTTCTCAATCACACGTTCTACGAACTCAGGTGTTACTGGCTGGAAGTAAACCTTGTCTGCCACACCCTCACTGGTCTGAACGGTAGCAATGTTGGGGTTGATGAGCACGCTCTTCACACCCTCTTCCTTCAATGCCTTCAGTGCCTGCGCACCGCTATAGTCGAACTCACCCGCCTGTCCGATTTTCAAGGCACCTGAACCGAGGAGGAGGACCTTCTTTATAGTTGAAAGTTGAGAGTTGAAAGTTGAAAGTTGTGAATCTTTGTCTGTAGTTGAGAATTGAGAATTGAGAATTGAGAATTCTTCACTCTTAACTCTTCGTTCTTCACTCAGGCTTTTCACGAATTCATCAAACATCCACTCTGTATCCGTGGGGCCCGAGCAGGCCTCGGGGTGGAACTGGGCAGAGAACCAGGGATTGGTCTTGTGGCGAATACCCTCGTTAGAGCCATCGTTCATATTTACGAAGAGCGGTTCCCAGTCGGCGGGAAGGGTGCTGGCATCTACGGCAAAACCGTGGTTCTGACTTGTGATGTAGCACTTCGTCGTGCCTACCTGCTGAACCGGTTGGTTGTGGCTGCGATGACCATATTTCAGTTTGTATGTCTTGGCACCGGCAGCGCGAGCCAGCAACTGATTGCCTAAGCAGATGCCCATCAAGGGCCTGACCTCTTTATTGTTCAGGAAAGTACGGATATGCTCCACCGTCTTGCTGCACTGTTCAGGGTCGCCGGGACCGTTAGCCAGGAACAGACCGTCGAACTCCAGTTGATTGAAGTCGTAGTCCCAAGGCACGCGGACAACCTCCACACCTCTGTTCAGCAAGCAACGGATGATATTGGCCTTTACGCCGCAATCCACTAAGACTACCGTCTTTAGTTGAGAGTTGAGAGTTGAGAGTTGAGAGTTGCTGGGTTTATAGGTGATGACCTCTTTGCAGCTCACCTTCTCTACCCAATTGATGCTTCCATAATCTTCATTCAGGTTATCGCTCCCCTCGCTCACGATGTTCCCCTCCCTCACGGGGGAGGGGTTAGGGGTGAGGCTTATCCTTCCTCTCATCACACCATGCTCACGCAGCAGCTTGGTAAGTCTTCTGGTATCTATGCCTGAGATGGCAGGAATACCCTCGCGCTTCAGCCAACTGCTGAGGGATTCTTTAGCGTCCCAATGGCTGTACTCCTCGCTGTAGTCGGCAACGATGAGGCCCTTTACGTGTATCTTGTCGCTTTCCAGAATGGGCAGAACGGCTTTTCCGTTACTCCCCTCGACCACAAAGTTCCCCTCGCCCACAGGAGAGGGGTTAGGAGTGAGGCTTGGGTTAGGGATGAGGCCTGGCACGCCATAGTTACCTATTAGCGGAAAGGTTGTTACCAGTATCTGCCCCGCATAGCTGGGGTCGGTAAGGCTTTCGGGATAGCCCATCATGGCAGTGTTGAAAACAACCTCGCCAACAGTATTCACGTCGGCACCGAACGACCAGCCGCAGAATACTGTTCCGTTATCCAATATCAATCTTGCTTCTCTCTTCATATCTTATTTCTGTAGCTTTAAATTCTGTTCAACGTAATTTACAAAGGCCTCGTTCACTAATTTGTTGCCGCCTGGGGTGGGGTACTGACCGGTAAAGTACCAGTCGCCCTGATGGTCGGGACAGGCAGCATGTAAGCCTTCGATGGTCTGGAAAACAAATTCCACAGGAGCTTTCATTCCCACCGGACGCAGCATCTCTGCCATCTTGCGGTTGATGTCCTCCACAGTGAAAGGTTTATACAAGGCGCAGACACAATTGCGCTGTTCTGTCTTTGGCTTGCGCAGTTCTGCATAGCAGGCCTCATAGGTATCGTTGACCAACTGCCAAAGTCCGCGTTCTGTCAGCAGGGCAATGGTAGCACGGAAGGCAATGAACTCCTCCAGGCGTGCCATGTCTATGCCATAATAGTCGGGGTAGCGAATCTGGGGTGAGCTGCTTACCATCACAATCTTCTTGGGATGCAGACGGTCCAGAATCTTGAAGATGCTCTCCCTTAAGGTAGTGCCGCGAACGATAGAGTCATCGATTATGACCAAGTTGTCTTCGTAGGGGCGTAGCGAACCGTAAGTAATATCATAAACATGCGAGGCGAGGTCGTTACGCGATCCGGCCTCTGTTATGAAGGTACGCAATTTGATATCCTTCCACGCCACCTTCTCGCTGCGTACGCTGAATCCTTTGTTGCGCAGGCCTTCCACCATGCCGTAGAAGGCTACCTCGGCAGTATTGGGGATAAAAGAGAAAACTGTATGCTCGGTGTCGTTGCCGATGGCTTTCAGGATGGGTTCGGTAAGTTGCTCTCCCAACTGCTTGCGCTCGCGGTAGATGTCACGGTCGGAACCACGACTGAAATAAATCCTTTCGAAAGAGCAGCGGGCCTGTTGCTTGGCTTCCAGGATGGTCTCCAAACAAGATGTTCCGTTCTTATGGATAATCAGTGCTTTGCCTGCGGGAAGTTCCTGGACATCCTCCACTTGCAGGTCGAAAGTGGTTTGCAGCACAGCACGCTCGCTGGCAACGGCAATCACCTCGTCGTCTTTATAGAAGAATGCAGGACGGATGCCCCAGGGGTCGCGCATAGCAAACATCTCGCCCGAACCTGTCATACCGCACATCACATAGCCGCCGTCGTAGTCGGCCATCGTGGTGCGCAGTACATTGGCTATCTGCACATTATCCTCGATATAGCGTGTGATATCTGTATTCTCCAAGCCTTTCTCTTTGGCCTCCGTGTAGCAGCGTTCCACCTCGCGGTCCAGACGGTGGCCCATCAGTTCCAGTGTGATATACGAGTCGCTATAGATACGTGGTGACTGGCCCTGCTGGACAATCTTGTCGAATATCTCGTCGATGTTGGTCATGTTGAAATTGCCGCACAGACACAGGTTCTTGGCCCTCCAGTTGTTACGGCGAAGGAAGGGGTGGACATACTGCAGGCCGCTCTTGCCTGTGGTGGAGTAGCGCAGGTGACCCATATAGAGTTGAGAATTGAGGATTGAGAATTGAGAATTCTTCATAAAAGAATCATTATCTTCTTTCATCTTCCCATTCCCTAATCGGTCGAAAATCTCCGTGATGGCATCCTTGCCCAATGCTTTCTCGCGGAACATGTATTCCGTTCCTGCGGCAGCGTCCATGTTAACGCAGGCAATACCCGCACCTTCCTGACCGCGGTTGTGCTGTTTCTCCATCATCAGATAGAGTTTGTTCAGGCCATAGGATTGTGTGCCGTATTTCTGATTATAGTAACTCTGCGGTTTCAGTAGGCGAACCAGTGCCACACCGCACTCGTGTTTCAGTTGTTCCATATCTCAATTCTTAGCGGTTAGTGGTTAGCGGTTAGTGGTTAGCGGTTAGTGGTTAGCGGTTAGTGGTTAGTGGTTAGTGGTTAGCGGTTAGTGGTTAGCGGTTAGGAGCCCAGCCATGGCTGGAACGTCAACGATAACGTCAACGACAACCTTTTAACCTATTAGCGGTTAGTGGACCCTTTAAACTCTTAAACTCTTAAACTATTAAACTCTTAAACTTATTAAACTGCCTCTAAACTCTAAACTCTAAACTCTAAACTGTAAACGGTAAACCGTAAACCGTAAACTGTTAGCACATAATTTTCAACTTTCCAAGCATGCTTTCACAAAACTCATAAACAAAGGGTGCGGGTGCAGTACCGTAGATGAGTATTCGGGATGGAACTGAGTGCCGATGTACCATTTCTTCTCGGGAATCTCGACAATCTCCACCAAGTCAGCAGCAGGATTAATGCCTACACATTTCATGCCGTTTGCTTCGTATTCTGCCCTGTATTTGTTGTTAAACTCATAACGATGGCGGTGACGTTCGCTTATGAGAAGACCCTCTCCCCGCTCCCCCTTTATGGGGAGGGCTTTTTTCTCCCCTCCATTACGGGAGGGGGTGGGTCTGTAGGCTTCTGCCGCCCTGCTGCCTTCTTTCAGTTCGCACTCATAGGCTCCCAGACGCATGGTACCGCCCATCTGCGTAATACTCTTCTGCTCCTCCATCATATCGATAACATTGTGCGGGGTATTGCCATCCATCTCAGCGCTAACCATCATCTGCATACCCAGACAGATGCCGAAGGTTGGGATGTCGTTGTTGCGTGTATATTCTGCAGCGATAATCTTACCCTCTATGCCACGCTGTCCAAAGCCGGGACATACCACGATCCCCTGCAGGCCTTCCAGCTTCTCTGCCACATTTTCTTTGGTAATCTCCTCGCTATTGATAAAGTGGATTTTAGCTTTCACATCATTATAGATACCGGCCAGGTTCAGACTCTCGCGAATACTCTTGTAGGCATCCTGCAGATCGTATTTGCCAACCAAGCCGATGTGTACCTCGCGAGTAGCGTTGCGCTGCTTGTCTAGGAAGTCACGCCAAGGCTTCATGGCGGGTGTCTCACCCACGGGAATACCTATCTTGCGCATGATGGCAGCATCCAATCCTTGGCGCTGCATGCTTACAGGCACCTCGTAGATGCTGGGCATATCCTCGCTCTGTACCACACACTCAAGGTCCACATTACAGAAAGAAGCCACCTTCATGCGCATGCTGTCATCAAGGTGGCGTTCAGTACGGAGGACAAGAATATCGGGCTGGATACCCATCCCCTGCAATTCCTTCACCGAGTGCTGCGTAGGCTTCGTCTTCAATTCGTCAGCCGCCTTTAAATATGGTACGTACGTGAGGTGCACGCATACAGCGTTATGACCCAGTTCCCACCGTAATTGTCGGATAGCCTCCATGAAGGGTGCACTCTCAATATCGCCGATGGTACCGCCCACCTCGGTGATAACGAAGTCGAAGGCCTCCCCCGACCCCTCCAAGGGGAGGGGAGAATCAAAACCATTCCTCCCTCCTTCGGGGGGATTGAGGGGGGCTCGTAGCATCCTTCTCTTAATCTCGTCCGTAATATGAGGCACCACTTGAATGGTCTTGCCCAGGTAGTCGCCGTGGCGCTCGCGGTCTATAACCGTTTTATAGATACGCCCTGTGGTGATGCTGTTGTTGCGGGTGGTGTGAATGCCCGTAAAGCGCTCGTAGTGTCCCAAATCCAAGTCTGTCTCGAAACCATCCTCCGTTACGTAGCATTCGCCGTGCTCGTAAGGGTTCAGGGTTCCCGGGTCAATGTTGATATACGGGTCGAACTTCTGGATTGTGACTTTGTAGCCGCGTGCCTGCAACAGTTTGCCTATGCTGGCAGAAATTATGCCCTTACCAAGTGAAGAGACAACACCGCCTGTAACAAAGATGTAATTGGTTTTCATTATCTTGCCGTGTTATTCATTACAATTTGATTAAAACTGCCGCAAAGGTATAGCTTTTTGTTAAATAACCAAAAGAAAACGATGCAAAAAGATAAGTAAAATGCAAAATATTTGATAAATAACCAAAAAAGCAAAGACAAGCATGGGGTCTTGACCCCAAACTTGCCTTCAAAGTGTTATCCTTGTTGAAATTTAAATGTGGAATCCCAGTCCGCAAAGCATGTAAAGTTTTCCATTGTCTGGGTTGGCATTCAGGCCAACGAAAACGGGCAGATGATACTTCTGCTTAATCAGGAAATCCTTAGTGGCCTTTAACCCCACATTGGTGCAGGCAAAGCAGCCGTTGCCATAGGTGGTGGTGGCCCAGGGGGAAATGCCGACGGAACCTTCCCATTCGAGCTTGGCCAGACGGAAGGGGGCTTTCAGTTCGAAGTAGCTGCTGTAAGCACGATTCAGGCTGTTGTTCAGACCATCGTCGCCCGCAAAGTTGGTGTACCAGGTAGCTGAGAGGAAACCGAAGTCGTAGCCGATGAATCCTTCCCAGAGATGGGTGGTCTTTCCGGATTTGTACTGGAAGTAGCTGCCTCTGCCAAACCAATAGTCCGTCAGACCGACCGTAAAGCCCTTTGTGCTATAGCTGAGGGTGAGATCCAGTTCCTTGGTGTCCTCGGCGCGGAATCCTACACTTCCCCAGGCGGCGAGGCTAAGCCCCTTCCATTCAACGCCAAGGGTAGGTTGCAGGCTTACGTTTCCCAAATCCTGACCACGCCAAATGTATTGGTTGACGAAGTCTATGCCAATGGTTGCTGTTACTGGGCCCAGCTTCAGCCCCTCACTTTCCGGGAGGGGAGTAGTATCCTGAGCGGAAATGGGTGTTGATACGGATAATATGGTCACTAGCCTTATGGCAATAGAGCCTACTTTAGATATAGCTTTCATAAGATTTTTTTTTAAATGATTAACTGAAATATAAGAAATATAATAGGAAGTTAAATAGGAAGTTAAATAGGAAGTTAAATAGGAAGTTAAATAGGAAGTTAAATAGGAAGTTAAATAGGAAGTTATAAAAGGACAATACCATATAGGCAGACAGCATCCAAATCTATCGTCCAGCCAACTCGTTGGCTTAACTTCCTGCGCGTAGCGCATAACTCCCTATTTAACTTCATCTTATTACTTCAGAAACTTAAATGATTAATAATTTGGGGGTTAGCGGTTAGGAGCCCAGCCATGGCTGGAACGTCAACGATAACGTCAACGACAACCTTTTAACCTATTAGCGGTTAGTGGGCCCTTTAAACTCTTAAACTCTTAAACTCTTAAACTCATAAACTCTTAAACTCTTAAACTTATTAAACTCTTAAACTTATTAAACTGACTCTCAACTCTAAACTCTCAACTCTAAACTTTACAAATCACTCTTCACTTAATTATAGCACAACTCTCCGTGCTCATAAACATCCAGACCCTCGTCCTCGATGCGAGCAGGAACACGCAATCCGTGAATCTTCTTGATAGTGAAGAACAGGATAATACCGCAGGCGGCAGCCCAGAGGTCAATCATCAGAATGCCAAAGCACTCGGCTCCGAAGAAACCCCATCCGTGGCCATACAGAGCGCCGTTGCTGGTAGAGAGCAGACCTGTAAGCAATGTGCCCAGGATTCCGCATACACCATGAACAGAGCTTGCACCTACGGGGTCGTCGATGTGCAGGACGTGATCGATAAACTCGATAGAGAATACCAAAACGGTACCACAGATAAAACCGATAATCACGGCACCTACGGGTGAAACCAGGTCGCAACCGGCTGTGATGCCAACTAAGCCAGCCAGCACGCCATTCAGGGTTAGCGAGAATGAAGGTTTCTTGTATTTCAGCCATGTAAGGAACATGGTGGCAACGCCGCCGGCTGCAGCAGCCAGGTTGGTTGTCAGGAATACATGGCAGATTGCCGTGCGGTTAACGGCGCCAGAGGCGGCCAACTGAGAACCGGGATTGAATCCGAACCATCCCATCCATAGGATGAATACACCCAAGGCGGCCAATGTCAGAGAGTGGCCGGGGATGGCACGGCTCTTACCGTCCTTTCCGTATTTTCCGCGACGGGGACCTAATGCGATAGCGCCAATCAGTGCCAGAACGCCGCCCACGCTATGTACGATGGCAGATCCGGCAAAGTCGTGGAACACAGCGCCAAAGGTCTGCATCATAAATCCGTCGGCAGCATCGTTGCAAAGCCATCCGCCACCCCAAGTCCAGTGGCCCTCGATGGGGTAGATTAGCAGCGAGATGATAGCGCTGTAAATAACGTACATCGAGAACTTGGTGCGTTCGGCCATCGCACCACTTACAATCGTAGCAGCTGTAGCGCAGAATACGGTTTCGAAAATCAGAAAGCCCTCTACGGGTAACTCGCCACTATAAAAACTCAGGTCGCCCCAGTTGGGCAGACCGATAAAACCGCCCAGCGTGTCGCTTCCGAACATAAGGCCAAAGCCTACCAGCCAGAACAGCAGCGAGCCGAACATAAAATCAACAAAGTTCTTGAACAGGATGTTGGCGGTGTTCTTGCTGCGCGTGAAACCTGCCTCGCACAGCGCAAACCCCGGCTGCATAAAGAATACCAGCATAGCGGCCAATAACATCCAAACAGTATCTAATGATAATGATAAAGTATCCATAATATAGCCCCCCCTCTTATCCCCCCTTTAGGGGGAAGACCATTACAGGGGCACGGGTCTTTTGTTTGTTATTCCTTATACATCTCCTCACCCAAAGGGGGAGGTTGGGAGGGGGCTTCCTATTTCTTATCCCTCAAAACAGTATCGCCATGCTCGCCGGTTCGGATGCTCCATGTGTCAATCATTTCGCTCACGAAGATGCGCCCGTCGCCGACTTCGCCTGTGTGTGCCGTTTCTGTAATTACCTTGATGGTAGGCTCCAAGAGCTGGTCGCGGCAGACGATGGTTATTGCTACACGCTCGATGACATCAGTCGAATACTGCACGCCACGGTAGATGCGTTCCTGTCGGCTCTGACCGATTCCGTGTACGTCGTGATACTCGAACCAGTCGATGTCCGAACTGAGCAACGCTTCTTTCACATCCTCAAACTTTGTCTTTCGGATAATTGCTTCAATCTTTTTCATACCTTAATGTTTAATAAATGAGCGTCCTTATTGTCACATTGCAATGATTTCGGTGCAAAGGTATTACATTTTGCAAGTATTAGACAAATTTTACTTGCATTTTGTGTTGTATATAATGCTATTTGTTGACATAAATCAAGAAAATACGGTAAAAGAGCCGCCGGTATCCATCATCATCGGATATCGGCGGCTCATCATAGGGGAGAGAGTGTCTTCCCGCAGCCATCAGACATCATCCCTCAGCCATCATACATCAGCCCTCAGCCATCATACATCAGCCCTCTTACATCAGACATCATCTAATTCTTCATCCCAATATGCCTGTTCATCCTCTGAACCGTGAACCCTTAACCCTTAACCATGAACCATAATTTGTACTATTACAGCAATTATTATCCACATAAGCTATTAATTTATTTACCAAATGTGACAGTGACTGACCTTGTCACCTCTTCAGCCCTCAGACTTCAGCCCTCAGATATCGTGAATCTTGAACCATAAGTTCTGTCCCCTTGACTCTGTTCTGCTGCAATCACAGATTCAATGAATTAATAAATGTTGCTTCCATTATTTTCATCTCATCACAGAAATCAGCATACGAAGATGCCTTTTTACTTATTTCAATACCATATATGGACATCGTAGAGGCACTATCTTTTAGACGTGAAGTTGGAACTGTCACCTGTTTTTGTGCTAATGGTGCAATAAAGCCTCCCTTAGTCGCCTTACGATTGTTCATGTATGCTATTACCTGATGAACATCGTCACGACCAACCTTTGACACTTTCTCATAGCTTTCCAGCCTTTTATATTTTGCATCCAGGACGATGTCATCTTTGTAGAAATCCGGATAACGTACCCCGCTATGGTCGTCAAAGAGATAGATTCGGCCTTTACCTTGCTTATTCCGTGAATGTATAAATCCATACTCCTCCAAGATGGTGTTCACATATTCTTCCCACAACCAAGCGCCATCAAACAGGATACCATAAATTTCATCTTCACTTTCTCCATACTTCACCTCTTCCATTCTTAGAATTTGTAGGCAGAGCAATTGAAGCGGCCTGTATTCTGTATAATAGGGATGTACCTTAGAACGAAGATTCTTATTTACAATATTTCTTCGTTCATTCTTATTATATGAGGGCGTATTTTCAATAATGGTTTCTACATTCTCTTTAGTTTCTCTATCTATGTCAAGAGCTGCCTGACCATACCTTTTGGTCTTCATAAACTCGATGGTATGCCTGATAAGCTCTGTCATATTATTATCACGGCTATATTCGCGAGTTGAATATGCTACATTCCCAGAGAAAGGTATATTCCGCGCTATATGTCTTCCGATATCAATAGTCCCCCTAAGGTTTGCATCGTTATGCCTAAAGTTCCTATACTCACGGTAAACACCTTGCCTTAATGCTGCTTTCAGGAAATAAGGGAACATAAACATTATGAAATCGAATATATCTTCCTGCTCGCTGTTGTGATTCAAATCGAACAGATTGAACGACAACACCTTCTGTAACATATAATGCAAGAAATAGTCATCTCTTCCCTTATCAAAACGCGATTGGATTTTTATCTGCAGATTACCTACACCGATGAAGCCCATTATGTTTCCTGTGACAATGCGGACCTTTTCATGATTAGCTGTTGTCTGGATTTTCAAAATAGGTGACAATCCTATCTTGTCCTCAGACGAATCGATGTTTTCCGGGAATACAAGGAGGCCTTCATTCTCCTTACATAAATCATAAATCGACTTGTCTGAGATGGGATATAATGCTTCTATATCTTTACTTAGATACGTTTTAGCATTATCTTCTCGGTTGTAATTATCTGTCAGATTAATCCTCATCCAGCAATCCTGCTT
The DNA here is from genome assembly GCA_902801485.1 of uncultured Bacteroidales bacterium. Classification (GTDB taxonomy): domain Bacteria; phylum Bacteroidota; class Bacteroidia; order Bacteroidales; family Bacteroidaceae; genus Physcousia. The sequence continues at coordinate 116,212 of CADCIP010000008.1, forward strand.
CCTCTGTTTCTGAAATTGCTATATTATCATAGTAGGCCGCTTCAAACTTCTTCAGGCATTCATTTGACTTACGGAAGCCACGAAGATATTCTTTTAGCAATGGTTCTATATTCAATTTCCAAAGCTTATTGAAATCTCCGCCATTTTCCCCTAGCTTAAGGAAATAGGAAGGACCTATCATATAAGCAGCTCCCAAGCCTTCTGTTTCTTCGATGGCTTTGTTCAGGCGTTTCATAGAAGCCTTAGCTTTTACTACACAAGATAAATTGTTTAGCATTGATTCTGTGTCAGACGGAGTAACTTCTTTCCACGTAAAACGTCTGCGCATGGCAAAATCCATGCTTTCTACTGAACGGTCAATATCATTCATAGTTGCTAAGATATACACGTTCTCTGGAACATAGAAACCATCGTAGAATACATCATCTTCATCTATCAGGTTCTGGTACTGTGTTTTCACACGCCCTTTAACACCCCTATAACCAGGATCAATCGAGAAGAATAGCTCACCAAAGATCTTTGAAATCTCACCACGGTTAATCTCGTCTATAATAAAGATGTATTTCTTCCTTTTAACTATTGCTGTATGGTTATTGCGAGGTGCCACCGAGAAGTCATCAGCAAAACTCACATTATAATCTCTGTACATACTAACCTGTTCTTTATACTTGGATTCTCCTTGTGTATAAATCTCCCTGAGAACAGCCCAATATGCCGAAGCATTACATCCTCCTATTGCAACTCTTATCTCTTGGCTTATATTCGATATGCTATTCAAAGAAGATAACGTAGGGAACACCTTTGCCAATTTTGCTATGCGATTAAAAGATACGGTATATGTTCTATCGCTTTCCGTAGCCGGTGCTCGGAGAATAATATTATCGTAATCAGAGATATTCACTATTTCCATTTTTTTATCTCTGGTACGTAGCTGGAATTCATTCAATTCTCCATCTTCTATTCTTTGTAAGAGCTCTTTATACTTTTCTTCAAAGGACTTTTCCTCTAAGATTTCATCAGCAGTCTTATTGCTATCTTCCCAGTTCCTCAAGGCCTTCTTGCAGAACTCTTTAAACACCCCGTCTTTTCTTTCAAATCCGACCTCTCCACTTGCCTTTTGTATTGGCCTCAGACCTTCAACAAAATCGGTATAGTCATAAGATGGATGGAACTGAACAAAATCACATTCTGCATCCATAGCCTTGGCAATTTCCTTAGCCAAGTAAGTTTTACCTGTACCCGGAGCACCGGTAAGAACCAGGTTGCGAGTCTCTTCAAGCAAATCTATATATTCTTGATTTATACTCATCTGAGAATTTGTTTTAATACTTGTTGTGGGGATATTCCCTTTGTTATTAGCAGTATCTCTTGTACTTGCGCCATCATTCTGTACATAAGCCTCATGTGAAAACTCCGCATAACTCTTACAGTTAAGCTCACCTGATTCCATCTTGGCGTCAAGGCGTTCCATTATAGCCTTATAATCTTTATATGGAACAAATTTACTGCCTTTGAATGATGCAATTCCTAATGAAGTCAACTTTGCTTTATTATTACCATCTAAAGCCAAATATTTATCGGGCCGTATCCAGAATAGACCCATTGTAATATTATACTTTATAAGGTATTGGCCATTAAGAGCATTATAGGATTCCCTTATATCTTTATTAAGGACAGCGCATTCAAAAAGATACCATAGCCTCTCAATATCACCTTCTTTTCTATTCTCCTCAAATCCCATGAAGTTCGACCTTTGACTATTCATTTCTGGCACACCAGAAAAGTCCTGAGGAACAGGTGCTGAAATATTCAGGAAACTTTTGAACTGCTTGCAAAGAGTAATCTTTTTATCCCATGTTATGCCTCTATTGATAATGGCCATAACGGTAAACGGATCTGTATCTGGCACTCGTTTACCATTGCTGTCGTCTTTGAAGTGTTTAATTAGACTTCCATCGATATTTCCATATATCCAATTAACTAATGGCTTCCTGTCGTTTCTGAACTGCAAAAGTTTCTGTGAGAACTCTTTATAAAATGGAATCCAGGTAAATTGCTTATCTGTTAGCTGTTTCATTTTCGATATTGTAGGATTTAGGTATTATCAATCTTCTGATTTCTTTCCCTTATTGAATTCATCTTCCTCATCGGCTGCATTAGCATAAGGACTCTGGCGTAGAGGTATAACCTTAGATGTTGAACGCTTTGCGGCTTCTCTTACAAGCGGAGTATAATCTCTAACTATGCGTAGCCAGTCAAAGATCTTCATATCAGGATAGCGCTCTCCAAACTCCTTCATACACTCCACCTGCAAATCACCATCGGATGTATCAGGATTAAATTGCAGACGGCTAAAAATGAGGTTGCGAACATCACGGTCATCCTCTACATTCTCCAGCTTTTGGGGAACAACATTTCTATTCTTCTTGAAGTTCTCTGCTTGCTCGAATATTGCCTTGAACACATCATCACGGGTTGCTGGTGGATACTTATGCTTGGCAAGTGTGAGGATTATCTGCACCTTCAGCTGTGCCTTTATATCTGCTTTCTTATCCCAGTCAATATATTGAGTCTTATCATCAACGACTTCTTTCACGTCTTTTGCGAGTGCAATATATTGTTCTTCTGTGTAATCATTCACGAAACCATATTGCTCTGCTACAGATTTTAGAATGTCATAAAAAGCCTTCACTTCGATATTAGGAATACCATCAGGCTTTTCAACGATGCTTTTGTATTGAACCTCAATTTCCGGACAACCTACAAAAAGACCTAACATGCGGTCAAGGTATTTCTTTGCCTTGTCCATATCAATTCCAATACAAATCCCTTGATGATTTTTCGCATAAAAAGTCCACATCAGAAGGGAGTTATACACCTTAGATAGGCTGCAAATCCATGTTTTATCTCTTAGTCGCTCTGCACGATTAACCTCAAGTCCTTCTATTGTCTTCTGATCCCAAGGGCCGATCACATCTGAGGGGGCTTTAGAATAATCAATAAGCCTTTGGTGGCACTCGAACGGATCGTTCAACTGCGTAGCGTTGGTGAACATCAGATTGTGATTGAATAGCATTCCTGCACCACCTTCTGCATCTAGGTACTTATATAAGATTTTTTCTCCCATCCTGGTTGTTAGTTTACCTGCACCTCATACTTGGCGACAAATATATGAAAAATTGAAAAAAGTGGTGCAAAAAAATAGCAAAAAATTGCTGTCAGACCCGAAAAAATTGGGGTTGTACGGCTAAAAACGACAACTAAAATTTTGATAGCATCAATATTTAACGGTTATTGGTTATTGATAACGGTTATTGGTTATTGGTTATTGAGATAATTTAACGTCAACGAAAACTGTTTTAGCGAACACGGATTGAACGAACTTCCGCACTGGCATCGACATTATTAGCAGAATCTGAATTGGGTAAACACTGTTTACCGAATTTGAATAGACCATGAAAAAGCGCCTACACAGTTTGAGCGATATCAGGAAAAGACACACCTCAGTCGCCCCCTTGTAGGGGAAGGAGCAGTTGCCATCAAAATCCGCCTGAGCAGAGCATATTATTTGATTATACGAGACTGCATAAACTCGTCTAATGTAACAAGATTAAGTTTGGGAAATGGTGTTGTACGCAATACATTGAAGTGGTTATCCTCTGATACCAAATAGTCGGCTCCTGCGGCAAAAGCGCAATCTACAAACTTATTGTCATCAGGGTCAACGGTTATAACGTTCATACGGAAGTGAGGGTCAACAAGTTGAACGTTCTTCTGGTTAAGAATGAGTAGCACAACGTTCTCGGCAACGGTTGGGGTAATCTGTTGTGAAAGAATCTCCTGATATTCTTCCAGAATTTCGTTGGACACACAAAGGTCAAAGCGCCCCCCAAGGAAAGCTTCCCAAATAGGACGGTATGGACTCTTACGGGCGATAATCTGAAGTAGACAGTTGGTATCAATGACTACAGGATTCATCGGCTACTTGTTATATGGAGTACGGAAGTGGGAACCGCGAAGTTCCTTCATCTTTTTCTCATCAAACTGGCCGCTCTCCCATAGGGCATCTATCTCCTCATCCACTTGTTTGGCGTAGAAGGCAGCAAGCTGTTCTCTCAGTTTTTCCAATCCGAGAGCAGACTTTATGTGTGACACCAGATTGAACACATGAACCTGAGCCGGACTAAAAGTAATTGCTTCCATAATACTTCTTGTTTTACTATTTTCACTGCAAAAGTACAAATAAGTGAGCGGAATACAAAACAAAATAGGTTTTATTTTCGGGGAACTTACTCACTTACAACTTACTCACTTTTGACATTTAGGTTTTTCAATTTTGACAAAGGATAAGATAGAATGAGGAAAATGGATTACATAGCAGAGGAGAGAGATAATTTATAATAATTTATAATAATTATAATTACTTTATATTATAATATAAAGTAAAATTTC
>CADCIP010000009.1 GCA_902801485.1 uncultured Bacteroidales bacterium
CTGAAAACGGACATTCAGTCGTACAACTACCGTTATATGTATTTCCCCGGTGACGGAAGACGCTTTCCCTGGATGACCTTCTACCAGAGTGAGGCAAATTCCAGTAACATGGGGCCCAACTTCTTCGAGATGGACCTTAACAAGGTTGTCGGGCTTGCCTATTGGGGAACTGTCGACTATCTGGGAGAATCAACCAAGTGGCCGGCCAAAGGCTGGACGCAGGGTGTCTATGACATCGCCTTACAGCCCAAGCCGAAAGCCTATCTGCTGAAGAGTCTTTTCTCTGATGAACCGACAGTACATATTGCCGTTGTCGAGAATATCAAGGACGAGAGGTGGCAGATTAGCCTGCAACAGTCCGAGAACTGGAACCGCGAGCCGGGTTCTACGGTTTCGCTCTATACCTATACCAATGCCGAAGAAGTGGAACTCCTTATCAACGGACATTCGCAGGGCAGAAAAGAAAATCCTACGGAACCTAAGCAACGGAACCGGATACTATGGGAAAAGGTTCCTTACCAGGAAGGGAAGATTGAAGCCCTCGCATACAATAACGGCAAGATAGTTGCCCGCCATCAGTTAGAGACAACCGGCGAGGCAGTACGTCTGGTTGCCGAAACAGACAACAGCCATTGGAAGGCCGACGGTATGGACCTTCAGCATATCGATATTTTTGCTCTTGACAAGAAAGGACGACGCGTATTGAAGGCTGACGACGAACTGAGCTTCGAGGTGGAAGGTCCGGCGCGCCTCCTCAGGATGCGGTGCACCATTTATGGAACGGACATACGATGGTCATCCTCCGGGCAGGACGAGAAAAAGGAAAGGTAACTCTGCGCATTAAATCCAAATACAAAACCTTCACCGTCCAATGCCAATTGGAGTGAACATCATGGGTCAAGAGCCAAGAGGGAAGAAGGAAGAGGGAAGAACTAAGAGCCAACGGCCAATAACCAAAGTCTTAAACTCCTTGAACTCTTGAACCTTTTGAACCCTTTTAGCCAAGGGGCGAGAGCCATGGGTCGAGAGTTTCAATAACCAATAACCTATAACCAATAACCTTTAAACACTTTGGCCCTTGTCCCTTGGCTAAAAGATTTTTTCATCCTTGGGCTCGTTTTGTCAAGTTTCTTACAGATGTTATTAACTTTGTGCATTAAGGGCTGATATTGCTACTATTAAGGGGCGCAAAAATTTCCATTAATAGTAGTAATTGTTTTTATTAATACATGCATTTAGGGGCATTTTTGGCTTGGGCTCAAGATGTAAATATTTTTCCAATCGCCTTTTTTCTTCTCCTTTTTCTGGCCTGTTAGAAAAAACTTACTGGCTAACTAAGAAATTTTTGCCGCCACGTTAGGCAGTAAAAATTCTTATGCTAAACAACATCCTTTGATATTTTACCCGATTATCGGTTTGTCAAAGTTATTTTTTGTAAATTATAAATTCTCAGTTCAAATAATGGTTATCGTTAACGATAGCGTTATCGTTTAAAAAGGGTTATCGTTAACGTTAGCGTTTGAAAATTTATGCAACACCTCACCTGCTGAACGTCAAGATCCGATGGTTATCGTTTGCAATTGATGTTACCTGTTTGCTCAACAGGTAACTAACACCTCACTAACAGGTAACTCATTATAATTTCAACATCATAATTGCATGGGATTAGGTGTTGTGTTACCTGTTAGTTACCTGTTGGACAAACAGGTAACACCGCCTAACACCGATAACCATTGCGGTTTAACGCTTGGCAGGTGAGGTGTTACCTTTTTGTGTGGAATAGATTCTGATGAGCAATAATTAAGTGGTTTAAGTTTTTTTAGACCTATAGCCTGCTACATTCACAAGAAGGAGGGGTCGCAGGCTTAATCTTGTTATTTATTTTATTCTTTTGATGAAAGAACGTAAAAATGTTTGGTGGTATCGTTAATAGTACGTACCTTTGTGTCAGAAACGATAAAAGAAAATGAAGAGTAAAAAATACACAATAACTGAGGATGAACCATTGACTGCTGCTGAGCCTGCAGTCGCCGTTCTAAGCAGCACAAGAAGAACTGGGTGGGGTAAACAAGTGGTGAATTTGATTCAAACAGACGAGTTAGGAAGAGTTACTCTTAGTTCACAAATGAGGGAAGCTGTAGCCAAAGCTGAACGCGACTATGAACAAGGGAAGTGCCTCTCTGAAGAAGAGTTTAAACAGCGATTTGAGAAATGGCTCTAAAAATCTCCTACTCTCCGCAATTTGCCGACAACTTGGAATCTATTCTGTCGTTCTATGATGAAAGGAACGGTAGCGACAAGTATAGCAAGAAACTTATAAAGATGATTCACCGACAAATCCGGCTTTTGACAACGATGCCGGAGATTGGTAGTTTAACTAATTTTCCTGGTATCAGGATTCTATTTGTGGATAACTTTGGCATTGAATATCAGATTAGGGATAAAGTGATTCTTGTGATAGACATTTTCTCATGTCTCACAAATCCTGATTCAAGAGCATTTAAGAAGGATAATTATAGACTTTAGGCGTTATGCGAGAGATTTTGATCAGAACAACGAGAGAGGTTGAGGTGCCTGCAGAGGCTCTCCATGCTCTGCGCAAGTCTTCCTTTGAACAATGGAAAGAGGCGGGACTGACTACATCGGTGACGAATTGTCCCGTTCAGACGCTTGCACGCTATCTTGTAGGCAAGGCTGTCTTTGTGGCACACGACGCCAAGACGGGTGAGCTGCTGGCTATGCACACTTTCCGCCTGAATAAAAAGAAACATCGTGCATCAGGTGCTAACCTGGCGGTCTCTCCTGCCGCAAAGCATGAGGGGATAGGTACGCGTATGCTGGAGGCTGAGGTGGAACGGTTCCGTAAGGCGGGATACAGATTCCTTGCCGAGGCAACGGGGATTCCTGCTGTCTGGTCGGTAAGGTGGCACCTGAAAAACGGATACTACATTACCGGATATAAGCGAAGCGAGGGTAACAACTATGCGTCTTATACGTTCCTGAAGCCTATCGCGCTGGATGTTTTGCACCATCCGACGGATATATTCTGGACGCGACCTCTTGCTCCGATTACAGCCAAACTGCATTATTTTGTGTCGTTTATCATTACTTCGCTGGTGAAAGACAGGCAGGGGAGGCTGACGTGGTTAGGGAGGAGGATAAAGAAGGGATAATAGTTTAGAGTTGAGAGTTTAGAGTTGAGAGGCAGTTTAAAGAGTTTAAGAAGTTTAAAGAGTTTAAGAAGTTTAAAGAGTTTAAGAAGTTTAAGAAGTTTAAAGTTTAGAGAGTTTACGGTTTACAGTTTACCGTTTAATTCGTCGACCTCAATCGCGACTTGGCCAAATGAAAGCATACTTTCTTTGGCTCTCGCTGAAGGTACTCTCGTTGACTTCGTCCACCTCAATCGCGACTTGGCCAAATGAAAGCATACTTTCTTTGGCTCTCGCTGCTCATTCGGTTCGGAAAAACTCAAATAAATTTGGTTTTTCTCTCACTTATTCGTAACTTTGGCTGTCGCCGAAGTTACTTTCGCTCGGAAATGAAAAGAAAAACAGGCTTTTCTTTTGCATTTCTCTCGCTTATTCGTACCTTTGGCTGTCGCCGAAGGTACTCTCGTTCGGGAATAAAAATAAATTTGGATTTATTTTGTATTCCGCTCACTTAATCGTACCTTTGACCCGAGAAATGAAATTAGGTTACAATGGAAGCAAGTTTTAAACATTCTCGTACACTAGCATCTTTCCGATTTCAGCCTGCATTAATGGAGCGCTTGAAAATAGAAGCGAAACGAAATAATGTTAGCGTAAACAGCTTCGTAGAAACAATGCTGTCTGATATGCTTTACTTCACTCCAAATGAGACAACTGTAGGTGCTATGAAAGAAACCCTTTCGGGAAAATATGCCGGTGTTATCGACATCTCGACAAAAGAATCATTCATCAGTTCTATTCTCGACGATGAAGAAGATTAGATACAGCACCCAATTCCGAAATTAGGCTCTCATTCGGAGCTCTTCAGGAAGTAATACGCATATTTATCTACAATAATATTATAACCAAGAAATAACCTGGAAATCTTACCATTTATGAAGCGGATTTGTTATTTTCTACTTGCGGGATGCCTGATGGCTTCTTGCAGTCCTTCTGCTGTTGAGCGTACACCGAAGGGTGTGATAGTGCAAATTGAGACTCAGGATCCGACTCAGGCACGACAGGTATCACTGGAGGTGCTGGGAGAACAGCTGATTCATGTATCGGCTACTCCGGAACGTAAATTCTCGAAGAAAGAAAGCCTTGTGGTGCTGCCACAGCAGACGAAAACCGATTTTACCGTTGAGGAAAGTACGGACTCGGTATTCGTCAGGACAACAAAACTGACGGCATCCGTCAGCAGAAAGACGGGAGTGGTACACTTTGCCGATGCCAACGGCCGACTGCTGCTGGCAGAAGAGGAACAGGGACGTACGTTCCAACCTACAGAAGCAGAGGGTACACGAGGGTATGCCGTTCAGCAGGTGTTCCGTTCCGCAGCCGACGATGAAGGACTATACGGATTGGGACAACATCAGTCCGACGAATTCAACTATAAAGGTAAGAACGAGGAACTTTTCCAATACAATACAAAGGTAAGCGTACCGTTCATCGTCTCTACCGAAGGTTACGGCGTGCTATGGGACAGCTATTCGTTCTGCCGTTTCGGTGCTCCCCTGCCCTATCTGCAGCTGGGCGATGTCTTCGGTCTGAATGACAAATCCGGCAAGGAGGGAGCCTTGACAGGTACCTATGTGCCAGTCCAGGGCGAGACGCTGGTGCGGCGTGAGGATTCGCTCTATTTTGAATGCAACGACCGTTCCGCACACCTGCAGCGTACGGTGAACCTGCCGGAGAACTTCCGTTTCGGGGGCAGCAACGTGACCTACGAAGGAGAACTGACAGCCAAGAACGACGGCCTGCATCGCTTCCTGCTCTACTACGCAGGCTATGTGAAGGTATATTTAGACAATCAACTGGTGGTACCCGAACGGTGGCGTGCTGCCTGGAACCCCAACAGCTGGAAGTTCCAGACCCGGATGGAGGCAGGACAGAAGATGCGTCTGCGCATCGAATGGAAGCCGGACGGAGACAAATCCTTCTTAGGCTTACGAGCCATGAATCCCGTATCGGAGGAACAGGACAGGCAGATGACGTGGTGGAGCGAGATGCAAGACCAGATGGATTACTACTTTGTGGCCGGCGAGACAATGGACGAGGTAATCAGCGGTTACCGAACCCTGACAGGCAAGGCACCCGTGATGCCCAAATGGGCGATGGGTTTCTGGCAGAGCCGCGAGCGATACAAGACACAGGAGGAGCTGCTGAGTACCCTCGGCGAGTTCCGCAGCAGACAAATTCCCATCGACAACATCGTGCTGGACTGGTTCTACTGGAGAGAGAACCAATGGGGCAGCCACGAGTTCGATCCCGAACGGTTCCCCGACCCCAAGACGATGGTGGATAGTATACATGCCCTGAATGCCCATCTGATGATTTCCGTATGGCCTAAATTCTATGCCAACACCGAGCACTTCAAGGAATTCGACAAAAACGGCTGGATGTACCGTCAGGCCATCCGCGACAGCATACGAGACTGGGTAGGACCGGGCTATATCGGTTCCTTCTACGATGCCTACAGCGCAGATGCCCGCAAACTCTTCTGGAAGCAGATGTACGAACACCTGTATCCCTTGGGTATCGATGCCTGGTGGATGGATGCCAGCGAACCGAATATTGCCGACTGTACCGACTTTGAATACCGGCAGGAGCTTTGCGGCCCCACGGCACTCGGTCCGTCGAAGCAATACTTCAACACCTACGCACTCATGAATGCGAAGGCGATTTATGAAGGTCAGCGCGAGGCTGATTCTGACCGCCGTGTATTCCTGCTGACACGTTCGGGCTTTGCCGGTCTGCAACGTTACTCCACAGCCACATGGAGCGGTGACATCGGTACCCGATGGGAAGACATGAAGGCACAGATTTCCGCCGGACTGAACTTCTCGGTCAGCGGTATCCCCTTCTGGACGATGGACATCGGCGGGTTCTCGGTAGAGGGACGCTACTATGCGGCACAGGAAGAATTCAACCGCACAGGACACGAGAACAGCGACCTGCGCGAATGGCGCGAGCTGAACACACGCTGGTACCAGTTCGGAGCTTTCTGTCCGCTCTTCAGGGCACACGGACAATATCCCTGCCGTGAGCCGTGGAACATAGCTCCCGAAAAGCATCCTGCCTACGAATCCATTGTCTATTACCTGCGCCTTCGCTACCGTCTGATGCCTTATCTGTACTCGTTGGCAGGAATGGCGTGCCACGAGGACTACACGCTGATGCGTCCGTTGGTGATGGACTTCACCTCGGACCGCGAGGCACGTAATATCAGCGACCAGTTCCTTCTGGGTCCGGCTCTGATGGCAGCACCCGTCTATACATACGGTGCCCGCAGCCGTAGCGTCTATCTTCCCGAAGGCTGTGGCTGGTATGATTTCTATACAGGAAGTGCAGTAGGCTGTGGCAGACAAGAAGCAGCTGCCCCATACGAGCGCATTCCGCTCTTCGTGCCTGCAGGCAGCATAATACCTGTTGGTCCTGACGTACAATATGCTGCCGAACAGCCCAACGCTCCGCTGACAATCTACGTATATACGGGAAAGGATGCCCGCTTCACGCTTTATGAGGACGACGGTACCACCTACGCCTACGAGAACGGGAAGTTCGCTACTATCCCACTCTCCTGGGACGAAGGGACAGGAACCCTGACCATCGGGGAACGACAGGGTGAGTTCCCCGGTATGGCTGCAAAGCGTACCTTCCGGGTTGTGTTTGTAAGTCCTGACAGTCCGAAGCCCTTCGGTAGCGAGGATGGAGCTGTTAGCGTGGAGTATGAGGGAGTTAGTTTAGAGATAATAGATAATAGTTTATAGTTGAGAGGCAGTTTGTAAAGGTTATCGGTTATTGTTATCGGTTATAGACGAAAAACGGTAAACAGTAAAGGTTCTTCTTCAATTTTGTTGATAAAAGAAAACCAGGAAAACCCTTCTGCTCAGGTTGAGACTTCGTCTTTGATGTTATGTCTGCGTCCTTTTCCTTGTGTGCAAGCACCCAGCAAAAAGCACGCAGCCACACCATCAATCTCTTTCGAGATTTCAACCCAACCAGAAGAAAAACCCCGCTATCGCTAAAAAATAAAGCCTAAAGATGTATGATGTAAGATGTATGATGTAAGAGGGAACCACATAACCGATAACCTCTCAACGGTAAACCGTAAACTTTCAATTCTCAATTGTAAAAGAGGGTTCCGTTTACGATGTAGAGGCCCTTCTTTAAACATCGGACATTGAGCTTTCGACCTGAAAGGTCGTAGATACCCTTTGAGACATCGGTGGTGTTTGAATCGGAAACGCCATCAATGCCCGTTTCTGTGGGCTCTTCGCCAAAAAGTCCGCGAACAAAGCCCGCATAGACATGCTTCCGGTAGTTATTGATATCCCAGATACCGACAGGCGTGTCCGCACGCCAGCTGCTGCCCGAGGGCGAATCGTTCGTGCACCACTGGCAGATGCCCCATTGCTGGGCAGGAGGAACCAGACGGAAATACTCCTTGATGATCCACTCGTAGAAGTCGGCCATGTTCTTATGCTGCGTTTCTGTCATCTTATTTGTCGGGACAGCCTTTCCGCTGGCATCATTATAGCCCATATCCATCTCGCTTACACGTACCCATTTGCCTGTGGCAGCCATCAGTCGGAACATATTGCTGATGGCGTTTTTCTTGCTGTTCTGGGTATAGCTGTTCTCGTAATACGAGATGTGCATCTGGGTGCCGATACCGTCGATTCTCGTAACGCCGTCGGCCTCCCATTTCTTTATCCAGTTGATGAGCGACTTTAACTTCTTGTTCTGATCCCAGTCTGATTCCAGGTTATAGTCGTTGATGAAGAGTACCATGTCCTCAGGACCGTACTTACGCGCCAGACGGCAGGCCTGTCGGACGTATTCCAGAGAACCCATGTAGTCCTGCCAGAAGAAGTTCTCGCCGCCCACATCCCATGTGGCATCGGGATTGCCGTTCGGGTTGTACCCTTGCAGTACATAGTTGCCTGAGCCGTCATCACCACCTCCCGAGATGGCTTCGTTCACCAGGTCCCAGGCTTTTACCTTTCCGGCACATGCTTCCATCATTCCTTTTATCCACTTATCCATAGCATAGACCAGGGTGTCATGGCGTTCTTGCTGTGTCAGTGGGATGGTCTTACCCATATAGCCCTCGAACTTGATGTTCTTAATATAGATGTCGCCCACGAAGTCGCCGCACTGTAGCATGAAGAAGTTGCCCGACACTACTGCCTTATAATCTACCGTCACCTCCTTCCATTCCGTAGTGAAGGGAATATTGGGGTAATCTCCGTTGTCCCAGTCGCCTAACTTGCTGTGTAGGGCGCCTGCCTTTGAACCGCGTACTGTCATCGTCATTTTGTAGGTCTTTCCTACCTCGGCGATAATATTCTCCATTGCCAGAAACTGCACATCCCACGAGTTCGGACATATCTTTGTCGTATGTATGGTAAGGCCGTTTGTGGCATCGAATGACAGCGAGTATCCGAATTTCGACTCATCCGATTTCCATCCTACTTTTTTATCCGTTCTGAAGTCCTTCTGGGCAATTACCGTCAGAGCTTCACCGCCGCCGCTAGGGTCTGGTTTGTCGGCAAGGAGTTTCAGCAGCCAGCTTTTCGGTTGTTGCGAGTGCCAGGCAAGGGTGTGCCCATATACGTTCAGTCCGGCATGGGTTGCAACCTCTACATAGTTTTTCACGGTAGTGAAGTTCATGTTGCCGTTGCCATCCACGCAGCTCCCCATCTTCATGGCATTACCGGCAACAGTTTCCGTGAAGTTCTTGTTAATCATGTTTCTGACCAACGGCTTATTCAGATAGTCACTGACCGTTGTTCCGGCACCAAGCTTAAAGTTCGGGTACTTGGAACTGTTAATATAGTCCTTGAGGGCCATATACTCGTCCAGGTACCGGTAGTCATCGTTACCGGGTTTCCCCAACTCAAACTTCTCCTGCGCCATAACAGAAGCCGCCATACAAGCTGCAAACAGCCAAATCAAAACATTTCTCAGCATAAGCCTTATCTATTTAACCATCCCAGCCTCTCCCCTGGTCCCTCTCCGAGGAGAGTTTAGAGTTTAGAGGGGGGAAGGGGGGAGTTTAGAGTTGAGAGATTAGAGTAATGTTGCGTTAGGCAGAACCTAACGCAACACTAATCTCCTGGTTGTAAGTTACTTTGGAGCATTATTGTAAACTGACTCGAGGGTGTAGGTGGCATCATCGCTGGTGGCAGCCTTGATCATGGTTTGAACAATAGGCTCTGAAGCATTGATGTAGGTACCGTCGGTGTGACTGAAATAGCCGTGATGCTCGTTGCCTGCCCCCTGGGAGTTGTTGTCCCAAAGAATGACCGGCATACCATAAGTATATGCTGCACGGCATACATACTCGAGATAGTAATTGCGGAAGAAGTTAGAGCGGTTTGTCTTATGCTTCACACAACCGTATTCACCTATATAAACAGGAATGTTATTAGAGATATATTTCTGCTGCAGTTTACGGAAAGTCTCCACCACATGTTCCTCGTTGCTGCCCGGCTGGAACTTGCCCGCAGCAGCTGTATGGCCCCATTCCGATTTACCGTCGCTATTCTCGGGTGTCAGCGTAAAAGTATTCGGGTCGTAGAAGTGCACGCTGACCATGAGTCGGTTAGCAGGATCGGTAGGCAATACGAAACTTTCCTCGACAGCAAATGCCGGATTTGAGGCATAGCACGGAATGCCAATCCAACGTGTCGCGTTGTTGCCTCCCGTAGCACGGATGGTGTTTACCACCAGCTGGTTCCACTCATTGAGTGTCCGATACTGTTTGCCCCCGTCCGTACGGTTGTCTCCCCAACCCCAGCCGCCGTCCTGGATCTCGTTGAACGACTCGAAGAAGAGGAAGCTGCCCTTGTCCTTGAAGACCTCGGCAATCTGTCTCCAGGTAGCCTCGATACGCTTCTTGATATTGGTATTCGTAGTCTCGTCGTTGGCTGCCCCCTTGATATCGAGCCAGTATTCATCGTGGTGCAGGTTCAGGATGACATTAAGACCGGCAGCTCCTGCCCATTCCACATTCTTTTTGACTTCAGCCATATAACTGTCGTCGATGGTCCAAGTGCCAGGTGTCTGATAGTTGCCCCAAGTGGTACAGATACGCACTGTGCTTGCTCCTGCCCTTTTCAGGTTCGTGTAGAGAGCTGTAGTAGGCGTTGCACCATCCCAATACCCCCACTGATTAGGATTATTATCCTTTCCCGAGCTGGTATCGAAATGGTTGCCGAGGTTCCACCCCCACCCCAGTTTCCTGGTTATGTAGGCAGCTTCCTGGCCGCTATCGGGCTTATCGGGTGCCTTCGTAGTGAAATGCAGCGTAAATTCGGGAGCCGAAGCGTTTGCATCCTTTGTAGAGACAACAGCACCCTTTTCGACACGCAAGGTATATCTTGTCCCCTCTGCCAAGGCAAGGGGGATATCGACAGAAACCGACGATGAGGTATTCGTCTTGGCAGTTACTGCCGTTCCGTTAAGCGTGACGCCAGTGCCTGTAACCCTGACGGGTGTGTTGTAACTCAGCGTGAGTACCGTTGTTGTGTTGGCATCTACCTCAGCTCCCTCTGTTATGGACTGTGAACGCAGCTGAACCGAAACAGAGGGCTCATCGGCCTTGTTCTCGTTATTACAACTGAAGGCAAACGATACCAAAACGAAAAATAATATCCGATTAAAATATGATTTCATGATGTTTTTATTGTTTACCGTTTACGGGTTACTCGCATTTTACTACAACCTGCTGGTCGGCTATGAAGAGGCGGAATTCGCCTGGCTCCAGTACCCACTGGCCGTCAAGATTGACGAAGGACAGGTCTTTGGCCGGAAGTTGCAGGGTTACGGTAGTTGTCTGACCGGGCTGCAGGTCCACCTTTTCGAAAGCACGCAGCCGTCGGTTGTCGGGAGTAAGAGAAGCGACAAGGTCGGTACTGTAGAGCAGAACACTCTCCTTGGTGGGCCGCTGACCGGAATTCGTTACATTGATGCTGACCGTAAGAACATCGCCTTCGCTGAAGGTTTCCTTATCGACCTTCATATTACTATAGGTAACGGTGGTGTAGTGTAACCCGAATCCGAAGGGCCACTGAACGTCCATTACAGCATCGTAGTTGTAGTTGCCCTCCATCTGTCCCATGTTCTCGCAAGGCTTGTAGTCGTAGGTAACAAGAGATCCTGTATATTTAGGATAGGTATAAGGCATACGGCCAGTGAAGTCGGCATCGCCAGCCAAGAGACGTGCCAAGGCAATTCCACCATAGTTACTGGGCAAGAAGGTATGTACGACAGCCTGGCAAAGCGGCTCGATGTCGCGGATGATACGCGGACGGCCCTCAGTCAAAACGAGTACGACGGGTTTACCAGTCTGTGCCAGTATGCGAACCATCTCCTTCTGGTTATCGCTCAGGTTCAGGTCGTTTATATTACCCGGTGTCTCGCAGTAGCTGTTTTCGCCCAGACAAGCAATGACAACATCAGCCCGCCGTGCAGCAGCAGTCAGCTGGTTCCAGTCGTCAGTCTGACGGTCGAGGTTAAAGTCATGGGCATCCCACTGAACGCCCTGCAGATACTGCACGTTCGCTTCGCCGAAGCGAGTCTTCAGTGCCTGCTGGAAAGTAGGATACTCTCCCATCTGCGGAGCCAACTCGTTGGTACGGTCGCCCTGCCATGTATAGCTCCAACCTCCGTTCATGCCTCGCAAGTTATCGGCGTTAGGACCGCAGACAAGGATATGCGAACCCTCGTTCAGCGGCAGAACTGACTGCTCGTTCTTCAGCAGCACCATACACTCTTCAGCTATCTGCTCAGCCTCCTGTGCAAAGCCATCGCCAGCGAAGTCGGGGAATTCCTTTGCCAATTCCTGAACATCTTTATCCCAGGTTTCCTTATCCAGGAGTCCCAGACGGATTTTCAGGCGGAGGATGCGACGGACAGCATCGTCGATGCGGGCCTTAGATACACGGCCTTCATCAACCAGCTCACGCAACAAGTCGCAGAACTCCACCTCGTAGGGTACCATAGACATATCGATACCTGCATTGATAGCCATGCAGATGGCATCCTTCTTTGTAGCAGCCACATGGTCGCGGAGACATATATTATTAATGTCCGCCCAGTCCGTAACAATCATACCGTCCCATTGCAGTTCCTCCTTCAGCCATGTATTCAGATACTTGGCATTGGCATGGAAGGGTACGCCATTGTTAACGCCCGAATTGACCATCAGCGACAAGGCACCTGCCTGGATAGCAGCGCGGAAGGGCTGGAAGAACTTCTCGCGCATCTCGCGGTCGGTAATGCTGCTGGGTGTGCGGTCCTTTCCGCTGACAGGAACGCCATAGGCCATATAGTGTTTGAGACAGGCAGCCACACGGTTGGCAGGAATGTGGTTAGGGTCGTCGCCCTGATAACCCAACACAGCCTGGCGAGCCATCTCGCAGTTCAGATATACATCCTCGCCATAGCTTTCCCACATACGGCTCCAGAGGGGCTGTCGTCCCAGGTCCATCACAGGTGAATAAACCCAGGGAATGAGGCAGGCGCGACTCTCGTAGGCAGCTATCTCGCTGACGCGGCGCGGAATATTACGGTTGAAGGAAGCAGCCTGTCCCACCTCCTGCGGGAACAGCGTAGCTCCCCAAGTATAGGAAGCGCCGTGAATCTGATCGACACCATAGATTTGCGGTACGCCGGCACAAGTTTCCATGGAGAGTTGATTGAGGCGGCGAATAAGAGCACTCCACACCTCCGGTTTCTGTGCAACCCCCTTGGGGACATTCAGGATGCTACCTACATGGTATTTCTCAAATACATTCTTCAAAGCCTCTTCGTTGAGGCGGAAGTCTTGACTTTGCATGTCGGTAATGACATCGATGGTCAGTTCGCACATCTGTCCTATCTTCTCGTCCAGCGAGAGGTTCGAGAGGGTCTGCTCAACCTGTTTTTCCACCTCTGCGTTTTGGGGTATAGCGGGTTGACGAACTTGGCTGGTGGTACATGCAGTAGCCAGTAGAGACATGATAATAATTTTTTTCATTGTTTGTTTTATTTTTAGTTTAGGGGCGTTAGGCAAAACCTAACGCAACATTGACAAGGAAAAGAGCCTCACCCTGTGGGGTGAGGCCTTTTCTATTCTTCTATTTAAAATAGAGTTTTAGAGGGGTATAACCACCACCGGTAAAGAGCAGATGCTGCTCGTCGAGCAAGGCAATAAGATCGGGGTTGGTGGTCAGATCGACGGTGAGGGTCCACGTACCATCTCCGTTATCCGTCAGGAGTTCATTTCCAGGCTGGATATCACCAGTGGTCAGGTTGACACTCCACCATCCGGTAGTTACACGGATCTGTGGATTCTCGCCCTCGAGGAGGACATAGAACTTCGTTGACTTCAGCTTATCCCAAACATCCTGCGGGAAGGTAGCATCGCACTCGTTGTTGCCATCGTGACCGTCGAGACCGAAGCGGTAATTCTCGTTGCCCCAGTCAACAACACCACCCGAGCCGTCGTATTGCCAGAAGGTGACTTCTTTTTCCTCGTTTTTATCTTCTACCCAAACCTCTTCTTCGGTGTAGATTTCAAGCGGAGTATAGCCGCCTCCGGTAAAGAGCAGATGCTGCTCGTCGAGTAATGCAACAAGATCGGGGTTCGTGGTCAGATCAACGGAAAGAATCCACTTACCGTTTCCGTTATCCGTCAGGAGTTCATTTCCAGGCTGGATATCATCAGTGGTCAGGTTGACACTCCACCATCCGGTAGTTACGCGGATCTGAGGATTCTCGCCCTCGAGGAGCACTTTGAACTTAGCAGTCTTCAGTTTATCCCAAACATCCTGCGGGAAGGTTGCATCACACTCGTTGTTGCCATCGTGACCGTCGAGACCGAAGCGGTAATTCTCGTTGCCCCAGTCAACAACACCACCTATGCCGTCGTGCTTCCAGAAAGAAGTCTTGACGGTTTCCCAGTGTCCGCCGCCAACCCAGACATCCTCTTCGAAGTAAATCTCCTGTAGTGTGTAGCCGGCACCGGTAAAGAGCAGATGCTGTTCGTCGAGAGAAGCAACTATCGGATCGTCTCCGAAGTTAATCTCGATGTAGTACGTACCGTCGCCATTGTCGATAATCCTCTCGGCCATATTCCAGGGAGCAATATCGTTGTCGGCACCCAGCCACTGAACGCTCCACCAACCGGTAGTTACACGAATCTGATATGAGTCGGACTCAGGTTTGAACTGCATATAGAAGGTACCAGTCTTCATCTTCTCCCATACATCAGCCGGGAAGGTAGCAACACATTCGTTGTTGCCATCGTGACCCTCGAGACCGAAGCGGCAGTTGACATCACCCCAGTTGATAACGCCCCTTTCGCCGTTGTTCTTCCAGATAGTAGTCCTTTGTTTCTCCCAATGCCCACCGTTGGATGACGGTTCGTAATACAATTCAGGCATTTCGATTTCCTGCCCGTCGTAGGTATGAAGGAGACCCACGAAAGTACCTTTGAAGATATTCTTCGCAGGAACACGGAAAACGAGTTTGTTTGTTCCCTTGCGATAGAAATCATTCTGGTCGATCTTCTGTGGAACGCCATCTGCATCAAGCAGTTCGACAGCATTGATAAACTCGAGATCCTTACCATATACTTCGATCAGTTCTCCGCCTGTAACACTATCGTTAGGTTGCTTAGAGAAACCCGACACTTCGGTATATCCAAGCGTTAATGAAGCAGACGACTCGGCTTTATCATTAGATGAACGTACGATAATCTTACCACCCTCCCCGGGAATGCCTGCCGGTGTATTGACGCGAATCATGTCTTTGCTGACAATCTCGAAATCAGTCACCTTGACGCCACCGGGAAACTCTATCTCCTGAACTCCACCAAGACCTGTACCGTTAATGGTTATCGGCTGGTTGGTGACCACCTTCGTAGGGAAGAACGTCTTGATGCCCAACTTAAAACTATCCGGGCCAAGCTGGTCATCAGAACAAGCTGTGAAGGTGATAGCTATAAAGACAACAGCAAGCAACGCGCTGAAATAACAGAATATTTTCTTCATAACACTTCAAATTTTACTGGTTACTGTTTTCCCATCCCTTGTTTTGTGTAAGATTGGGATTCTTTCTTTGTTCTGACTGCGGAATGGGGAAGAGATAATACTTATCATCCCACTCGCGTGTTACTGTAGAACGGGTAAGCTTCAGATTGCTGTCGATGGATGCCACTTGTATCGTCTTGAAGTACTGTGGTCCCTTCTTCCAGCGACGTACATCCCAGAAGCGGTGGTTCTCGAAAGCCAATTCGACAAGACGCTCACGTTCGTAGCGTGCAACCCATGCATCGCCCTCTTCGGTGAACTTAGGCATCTGGATATCTGCTCGGTTACGCAAGACATTAACCGCCTCGTTGGCAGTCATACCATAGGTGGCATCGTTAGCACTACCGGTAGCATTAAAGACAGCCTCGGCATAGTCGAGATAAAACTCTCCCAGGCGGAAGATTATCCAAGTATGACGACGGCGTGTCTGGTTATCCGTTGTAGTAACACATGAGCCATCGACGTACTTCCTGAGGTAGTAGCTTGTGGGTGTAGCCCCATACTTAGGAGCGGCATTGAATCCACCGAAGAAAGTCTCTATAACCTTCTTCTGGGCACCGTTTGTAGGCCATTCGTCGCCGTTCTTCACCACCGTGAGTGCAAAGCGCGGGTCAAGACCCTCGTAGGGGTCAACAGAATTAAGGTCGATACTGTTAGGATAGCGTTGTCCGAAGGTCTCGCCATTATCCTGATACTCGTACTGGTCAACGAGGCTTTGGGTAGGACAATTACCCGAAGATCCGTTCTCGACGCCAATAGGATAGTTAGCCTTCTCGAATACGTTACCGTTATTATCGTCGTCGCCACGTCCGATACCGAAGATCAGTTCAGGATTGAAGAAAGCATCGTTTCCCCACAATGCACCGTAAGAACTGAGTTTCAGATCCCATGTGGAAGCATTGTCGAGAATATACTTACAAGCCTCGGCAGCCTTGGCCCACTTAGCCTTATCGTTGGAAGGATTGTGAAGCGGTGATGCAGCATAGAGCAGTGTGCGAGCCTTGAGCGCAAAAGCGGCAAGACGGGTGGCACGACCTATTTCGGCACCTACCTCGGTAATGTAAGTAACAGGCAGATAAGGTGCAACGGCATCGCATTCGTCAACGATAAACTTCACGATAGAATCTGCCTGGGTACGGTGAATGCTATTAGCCTGCGCATTGGTAAGTGTAGTCGTTACCAGAGGAACATCACCATAGGCCTTAAACAATTCGAAGTAGAAGTAGGCGCGGAGGAATCGCAACTCGTAGGGGAACAATTCCATCTGGGCCATCCAGTTTTCGTATTGGCCGTTATACTTCCACTCGGAGAGGTCGGTCTGATCTATTTTCTCGAGATACATATTGACATCGGCAATGGCAGTATAGGACTTCGTCCAGATATTAGAATAAGGGTTAGCGGGGCTCCAGCCACCATTAACAAATCCGTTGACATCACCCGTTTCGAGTGCATACTGAGCTTCGTCGGTAGCTCCGGCAAAGAAGTAAGGACTGTTGGCCGCAAACTCGTTATTATACACTTGCGCATAAACATCGAACACAAGGTTCTTTATTCCGTTCTCGAAATATTCATATGTCCACTCCTCATCGCGGGCAGACTCCTCTGTGTACTCGAGATCGGCACATGAAGACAGGAGCCCACACAGGGAAGTGCTAAACAAGAAGCATGAAGCAAGGAGCAAGAGAGTGGACCTGCTGTATTTCTGATTGATATTCATAACTTTTCTTTTTTCCAGATTAATACTTATCATTTATCACTTCTTAAAACTGTACAGAAAGACCGATATTCACACCCTTCATCACAGGATAACCAGTGTTAAGATTCTCGCCATCCATCGCGCTGATATTGTCGAAGGAAAGAAGGTTCTGACCCTGTACAAATACCCTGGCAGCTGACATCCTCATAGGCTTAATGACCTTTTCCGGCAATTTATAGTATAGCTCGATGTCGCGCATCTTCAACCAGTTGACATTGCGGTACCATATCGTAGAGTTCTGGGCGTTGTTAGCCACATTCTCTGTGGAGAGGCGTGGATAAAGAGCAGCGGCTCCTGCCATGTCGAAGCAATTGTTATAGTATTCCTGAGAGAGGTTACGGTTGTCGGAGAGTGCTCCCCAGACACCGTCAACATAGCGCAGGTTCTTTACCTGATGACCGGCCCCCTGGAAGGTGGCGTTAAAGCCGAAGCCCTTATACTCCAGTCCAATATTGAAAGCATAGTTCAGTGAAGGGAAGCTGGTGCCATAATCCTGCGCAACATAGTCGTTCTCGTTGATGACATTATCGCCATTTACATCTTTATATTTGATATCACCAACCTTCACCTGACCGAACTGCTGGAGAGGGCTGTTATTGATCTCGTCCTGACTCTGGAAGAAGCCCAGGGCAATGAGACCCCGTTCGGAATCGGCAGGACCGCCTACAACAGAGAGGTTAGGATAAGCAGGTGTCTCGATCCATTCGAGGATCTTGCTCTTCACGGTTGAGAATGTGGCACCGGCGTTTACGTTAAGACCGTTACTGAACGTCTTAGCATAACGTAGTCCCAATTCCAAGCCCATGCTTTCCACACGGCCCTTGTCGTCATAGGATGACTGGATACCAACCACGTCGGAGTTCAGTTGGGCAGCACTAACCAAGATGTTACGACGCTGCTGATAGAAGAGGTCGAACGTTACGTCGAGCGACTTGAACAGTCTTACGTCAGTTCCGAGGTTAACCTTATAAGCCTTCTCCTGTGCGAAATCGGTGGTAGGGAACTGAGTCAGGAAGGCACCCCAAGAGTTCTGGAAGTTGTTGCCATACCAGAACTGGCCGTGGCTATTGTTCCATCGGGCCAACCAGAGACCGGCAGCAGGAACATAGTCTGAATGCTGGATACCACCAGAGAGACGAACCTTACCATAGTTAAGAATATCGTTCTCGGGCTTGTTAGCATAGATATAGCCCAGACCTATTGTGGGCGAGAAAGCCCATTTAGCAGGATAGCAACGATTTGATCCGTTAGCCGCCAGCACCACATCGGTCATGAAACGGTTGGCATGGTCGTAGTGCATAGCCAGTTGCCAGTTTGCACTATAGAATGTATTGTTCTGACCGTCGCGCACCTCTTTCTTCATGTTGTAGTTAGCATTGGCAGAGAGGTTGTCGCCGTTCCTAAACTGAATACCATATTTGAAACCAGCATTGAAAGTAGCAATACGCCATTGTGACTCAACAGCATTGTTAAATCTCAGTTTATCCTCGACCGTACCCATGTATACTACATCATAATGATTATCATAGAGATTACTGTAATCATAGTAGTTCCAACCATACTGATATCCTTTTACACGGTTTTCTACGGTATTGGAGCAATTGTCGTATGAAGCTCCGATGTAGAATTTCAACCCTTTGGTAATGATGTCAAGGTCTTGCTCCAATGTTATGTTAGCCCAAATCTGACGCTGGTGGGTCTTCATAAAGCCCGTACCTTGAGACTTAGCCAGAAGGTTGAAGTCGCCATAGGTCTGACTACCGCCCCATGTACTAGGTTTGATTAATACCGCCCCATCGTTCTGCGTGATAGGAGCTGTCCAAATAGGGAATGCCAGAGCAGGCACCTTATACAGATGCCACCAGGCATCGTTCGAGTTCACGTTGGGCACACCGTTTGTTTCCATCAGGATACCCAGGATGTTCGTGCTTATCCTCGTGGTCTTGCTTACCTCGAAATCGATATTAGCGCGGATATTAGCCTTAGAGTATTTAAGCTGGGAGTTCCATTCTTTCTGCTTAGGATTTGCATACAGTCCGCGAGCATCGGTATAATCGATATTCGTATAATACTGGAGCTTGTCTGTTCCACCGAAGAATGAAAGAAAGGCATTTGTCTCGTGTGCCGTGTTCTTGAACACTTCCTTCTTCCAATCCACGTTAGGATAAACGAAGGGATCGCTTCCGTCCAGGAACTTCTGCAATTCGGCATTGGAGTACGCGGGAGAGCCACCGTCGTTCAGTCGAGCCTGATTCAGCGCATTGGCATAGTCGTAGGCACTTACCATGTCGGCTGTTTTCGGGTCGAACTGGAACTTGTGTGAAACACCAGCCTTGAAATTGAATTTCGAGTCTTTATTGCCACGTTTGGTTTTCACCAACAGCACACCATTGACACCCTCGTGTCCATAGAGTGCTACGGCAGCGGCATCCTTCAACACGGTGACACTCTCGACCTCCTCGACAGTAAGACGGTCGATAGGTCTTTCCAAGCCATCGACGAGAATCAGGATATCTGTATCGCCGGTAGTCTGGATTCCACGGATGTTAAATGATGCGCCACGTCCTTCCTCGCCCTTAAAACCGGTGTTCTGGATGGCAGTAAGACCAAGAAGCTTGCCATAAAGGGCATCTGCCAGACTAATGGCCGATGTGCGGCGAAGCTCTTCAGCTGTAATAGTTGTTGCAGCCGCTGTAGTGAGGAATTCTGACTGCTCAACGCCATAGCCTAAATCTACCTTCTGCGACTCTTTGTCGCTCAAAGTCACCTGAGCATTAACCGCTGTGGGAATAGCGCAGAGGACCGCGAAGGTATATATAAATCTGTTTTTTAGTTTCATAATCTTCATTTTTTCAATTCTTCAATATTTCTATTTTAAAAGAATTACCATCCAGGGTTCTGTGTTAGTCCGTATCCCTTCTGAATCTCGATACGGGAAACAGGGTCGAGATACCACTTGTTTGTCCAGTAACCGGGATCCCACCAACGGCGGGCACCGTTTACAATCTGAGGTTTCTCGTACTCGAACTTAGGCCATGGTGTACCGGCCACCCAGGATTGATCACCTTCTGTCAGGCGATTGCCGTTAGCATCCAGACGATAAACGCGGATCTCATGAAGAGGTTTGGTGAAGAGATCCTGACGCTTGCGACGTACCATATCGTACAGACGGTCGCCACACTCGGCTCCAATCTCACAGTTACGTTCGCGGAGAATCTCATCAATCAGGTTGTCCTTATTGGTGGTCAGGTTCAGCTGCGGGTTCATGGCTTCAATGCGACCCAGTCCTACGCGACTGCGAACCGTAGCCAGGTCGTTCAGTGCACCGGTGAAGTCGCCAGTTTCTGCCCTGGCTTCGGCACGTATGAGATACATTTCTGCCAGACGGATGTAGGATACACCGATATACTCATCATTCATTCTGTTATCCTGGTAGTCTAACATCCATTTGAACTTCCTATAATGAGAGGCACAATCATCCGATCCGGCATCTCCGTATGTATCCTTGTTATAGAACATACCTCCCTGTTCCCAAGTATCGGCATAGTTCCTGCCATTATAGTCGAAACCGGCGGGCAATGACTGTCTGGGTACCAGAATTGTCTCATAAAGACGGGGGTCGCGATTGGCAAAGATATCTATGCCTGTAGGATTCTTACCCGGACCATAAATGTCCATGTACGGGAAATTACGACCATCCTGCATGCCGAAGCATTCCATCAACTCGTTTGTGGGAACGGCACCACCTTGACGGTAGCAGTCCAGAGCGAAACCAGCCCATCCCCAACCCCAAGAGTTCTGACGCTGGCCATTTACCACTGCGTCACTCAGGTACTGTGTAGGATGCACGTCGAAAATTTTCTCGTGATAATTCTCGTTGTTACGATAGCGGTAGGCACGACGGAAAGCTGTACGATAACCAGCCTCGTCCTGAGTAACAGGCTGTACCAATTGGTAGTAATTGCCATTGGCTTCGTTCTCTGTAAAGAAATCATTGCAATATTGCAAGCAGCGATTCCAAAGAGTGGGATCCTCCTTGCCGAACCAAACGTGTTCTTCGGTCTCCAGTCCGGTCGGAGTCTTAGAGTACTTTAAATAAGGTTCTTTATTATTGAACAGCGGTGAAGCGGCAAACATCCAGACCTTAGCACGTAAGGCACGAGCAGAAGCCTTGGTAAGACGACCCGACCATTGGCCTATATCGGCATCGGGAATGTTCCAGATGTATCCAGGTTCGTCGATAGCGCACTGGATTAGCGAGTCGATGAACTGTACGGTCTCCCAAGCAGTGGAACGACCTCCTGTGAAGTTCTCGCCTACGCCGTATGCTTTCTTTACAAGGCACAGACCGCCGAAATTACGGAACGCATCGTAGTAACGGCTAGCCATAATCGTATAAGCCTCGCCACGCAAACGACTCTTCTCGTTTTCGCTCATGTCCGGCACACGTTTAATATTCTCGATAATCTGCCAGCACTTGCGCACCGTCTCATAGATAGAGACACGACCGTCGGCATCATAACTCGGAGACTTCGTAGAATAAGAGAATTTACCAACATAATTACCGTTGTCCGTATCCTGGGCATCCTCGGTCAGACCGCCGGGATAATAGCTCTGTTTAGGGCCACCCCAACTTACATAACAATGGTAGGAGTCGGAAAGGACATCGATAGGTGCTCCGTTCATCATGTTTCCGGAGGTATAGGTACAATAGAGCTGCCCATAGGCACTCCAAAGGAAATTGCGGGTGTATTCGGCCTTAGAGAACACCGTGTCGATATTTATGTCAACACCAGGGGCTTTCTCCAAGAAGGCATTACCAATGTTGACCTCGTCAACGCATGATGTGAAAATGCCGGTCGTCAACCCTATAGCCAGTATATAAATAAGTAACTTTTTCATATTCTTCATTTTTATAGCGGTAGCAAATCTTTCACTATTCACTTTAAACTTTAGAAATTGACTTGTACACCAAAGTTAAACACACGTGTCATAGGATAACGCATTCCGAAGTCGAGTCCTGATCCGGGAGCTTCGGGGTCATTACCTTTGAAGTTCGCAAACGTCAGCAGATTCTGACCAGAAACATAGAACCTCACGTAATTGAACAATGGTACCCACTTGGGATTGTTGAAGGTATAGCCAATCTCGACATTCTTCAAACGGGCGTACTTAGAATCGATAATCCATGCCCGTGAATCACGATTGTTATGAACGCGATTTTCGAACGAGATACGCGGCAAAATAGCCCCGGGATTATCCTCTGTCCATGAATTGTCGGCTACCCACTGTGCCAGTGCAGAAGTATTTGTAGATCCGAACTGGTCGCGGAAGTATCCGTTCAGCACGCGGCTTGTATTTGTAGCACCTACCCAAAGCATTGAGAAATCGAGTCCCTTCCAGTTCAGGCTGGCATTGACAGACCAGGTAAACTCGGGATTTTCGGTATAGCCAAGGGGTTTCTGGTCGTTCTGATCGATTAAACCGTCGCCATTCAAGTCAACATAAACAGCATCACCATATTTTAATGCTATATTCTGGTCAGGCATATTCACGCCATATTTCTGCAGGTAGCGGTCTTCTGTACCTTCCTGATAGAATTCAAAGAGGTCGTAGCCAAAACGCTGTCCTACAGGAAGCCCTGTACGGCTCAGATAATCATACATGGGTGGCACCTCGAGCATATCGATCACCTTGTTTCTGGCAAAGGCAATGCTTGGACTGATGTTATATCGGAAGTCACCTACTTTATCGGCCCACTTGAGGGTCAGTTCGAAACCATGATTCTTAACACGGCCCTCGTTGACAACACCTGCGGGAAGGCTGGTTACTGCAGGCAAAAGAGCTGCATTCGACACCAGAATATCCTTGCGATCCTCCCAGAAGAAGTCGAGGTTCATGCCCAATCTGTCGTTAAAGAAATAAGCATCCAGACCAATATTGAACTTAGAAGCGGTCTCCCATGTAACGTTCGGGTTACCGGTTGTCATCTCCTTCACGGCCTGCAGCCAGTTGCCACTTGTACCGAAATTAGCGCCTCTTTCCTGCGGGTTAACAGTCATCGAGCCCTGGTAGAACTGCCACATACCTGGCAGATAGAGGAAACGGGCACTATTGGTATTGTCGTTACCGACCTTACCCCATGAACCACGAATTTTCAGGTAGCTGATAACGTCCTTCACGGGCTCCCAGAACTTTTCGCTGGATGGAATCCAACCGACAGAGAAAGACGGGAATGTACCATAGCGCTTACCCTCGGCAAAATTCTCGGAACCATTATAACCGATGTTGAAATCGATCATGTAGCGTGAGAGATAGTCGTAGGTAACACGGCCCACGAGTCCGACATAACCAGAGGGAATATCGGTATAGCTAGTGGGATAATACCTCTTAGACTGGTTGTAAAGGAACAATGCGCCCACATTGTGATTGCCGAACTTACGAGCATAGTTAAAGCTTGCCTCGGCATACCAGTTACGTCCTCCCCACCGGCTCTCAGAGTAAGGCAAAGGCCAAGTAATATTCTCCTTGCGGAGCACTTGCTGTCCATCCACGATTGTTGCCACGTATGTGACGCCAGTACCAAATCCGTTCTGACGGTTTTTCTGGGCCGAATATTCAGAATTATAAGAACCCTTTATCCTGAAATCCAGACCCGGTGTAAGGAAACTCATATCGAGTTTGTACTGAAGGTCGAGGTTCAATACGTTGGTGCTTGTTTTCGTATAGCCTAAGTCATAAAAGTTAGAAAGCGCGTCGCGGTCGTAAGGACCAACGATGTTGGCATCCGCAACGACATGACGGCCTTGTTCGTCGATTCCGATACCGGCATACGGGGTAGCTCCCTGCAGATAGCGGAATAAGAAACCTTCGCCGCTACCCATTTCCGTACGGTTCTGGACACGGCCTCCCAAGGTGAGCGCCAATTGGCTATACTTGGAGATGTCGATATCCAAGTTGGCACGATAGTTGAACCTGTTATAATGGAAGGTCTCGTCATTATTAGCAGAAAAAGTCTTAATAAGTGAGCTCTGGTTCATAAACCCGGCAGAGATGAAATACCTCACCCTCTCGGAGCCACCTTTAACATTCACGTTTACCTGTTCCTGCCATGCAGCATTCTTCATCAGATAGTCAATCCAATTGGTATTGGGGAATGTAACAGGCATGTCACCCTTGCGGAAATGTTCCATTACATCCTGGTTGAATCGAATGCCGGTGTTTGCATAGGGCGTATAATCGGGAATATTGGTGGTACCGGGCCATTGGGTCATTGGTAAAGCATCTGTGATAGCTGCATAGTTCCACATCTTTCCGTATGTATGAGAATCAGCGAAGTCAACGAATTTAGAAACCTGCTGTACGGCAGCACTTGCAGAAACAGAAACAGAGGCTTTTCCTACCTCTCCACGTTTCGTGGTAACCAGGATTACGCCGTTAGCACCCCGTACACCGAATACAGCAGTTGCCGAAGCATCCTTAAGGACAGAAATTTCCTGAATTTCGTTGGGGTCGATTTGCGAGAAGGGACGTTCAACACCATCGACGAGTACCAACGGTTCGGCACTATTAAGCGTACCAATACCACGAACTCGGATAGTTGGTTCGTCGGCACCAGGCATACCAGAGGGCTGTACCACCGAGATACCCGGCAGTCTTCCCTGCAAGGCATTGGCAACATTTGCCACAGGCGCCTTTAACAGTTCCTCACCACCCACAGCAGAAACAGCACCGGTAAGGGTCAGCTTCTTCTGCTGTCCATAAGCGATTACCACCACCTCGTCCAGAACTTTCTGATCAGGTAGCAAACTAATGATTAATGGTTTCCCATCAACCTTACGTGTCTGCGTCTGGTAACCCATGTAGGAGATTTCCAGAGTTGCGCCACGTTCTACCGATGGAAGGACAAAGTGTCCGTCAAGATCCGTGAGGGCACCTACGCTGCTTGAGCGAACCTTGACAGTCGCTCCGATGAGAGGTTCCCCAGTCTCGTCTTTTACAGTTCCTTCCACTGTTAAACTCTGGGCAAACACGACATTAGGTAGCAGGAATAAGATAACCAGCATACCTAGCAAATAACTTTTCGTTGTCTTCTTCATCTGATCATGTTTTAATTTAAGTATAGTTAAACAATGGGTTAATTAGTTCTGTTGAAAATCAAAAATTGTTTAATTATGCGTATTTTAGCTCTCAAATAATATTTTTTTTAAAGTTTTTGAACAGTTCTTAGGTATTTGATATGCAAAGTTAAGTTTTTTTTTAAAACAACAAACTTTTTTTGCACTTTTTTTTCATTATAAGCATTTTATATGATACTATTATGTTCTTTGATGGGAAAAACGACTTAAGTTAAGAAAACGTTAACTTGTCAACTTATACTTTTTGCCGTTCAGAGGGGCGTTAGGCAAAACCTAACGCGACACTGACAGGGGGACGGGAAGCCACCCATCCCCTTGTCCTACCCCATTTCGCTCGGTTTAGATAAATTTCTCACACTCAAATATACAAATTCATTTGCATATTCTTCGCTTAATCGAAATTTTGCACTATCTTTGAGATTGGCATTTCTAAGCTACTTCCGTTCGGAAAAGAAAAGAAAAATATACTTTTCTTTTGCTTTTCTCTCACTTATTCGTAACTTTGCAGCAAAATTAACTATATATAAATAAATAAGGTATATTATGGCACAGCAAGAAGATGTTTTCAAAAAGATAGTTTCACACTGTAAGGAGTATGGTTTTGTTTTCCCCAGCAGCGACATTTATGACGGACTGGGTGCTGTATATGATTACGGTCAGAACGGTGTGGAGCTGAAGAACAATATTAAGCAATACTGGTGGCAGAGCATGGTGCTGCTACACGAGAATATCGTGGGTATAGATGCCGCTATCTTTATGCATCCCACCACATGGAAGGCTTCGGGTCACGTTGACGCCTTCAATGACCCCCTCATTGATAACCGCGACTCCAAAAAGCGCTATCGTGCAGATGTCCTCATCGAGGATCAGCTGGCAAAGTATGAGGATAAAATCCAAAAAGAAATCGAGAAGGCCCAGAAGCGCTTCGGTGATGCCTTTGACGAGGCCCAGTTCCGTGCTACCAATGCACGTGTTTTGGAAAACCAGGAGAAATTCGATGCGTTGCACAAGCGCTACCAAGAGGTGATGAACGCTGAGGGTGGCATTGATCTGGAGGGCATGAAGCAGATTATCCTGGACGAGGGAATCGTCTGTCCCATCAGCGGGACACGCAACTGGACCGATGTACGTCAGTTCAACCTGATGTTCAAGACCGAAATGGGTAGCACAGCCGATGGTGCCAGCACCATCTACCTGCGTCCCGAGACAGCTCAGGGTATCTTTGTGAACTACCTGAATGTACAGAAAACCGGTCGTATGAAGCTGCCCTTCGGTATTGCCCAGATAGGTAAGGCTTTCCGCAACGAGATTGTTGCCCGACAGTTTATCTTCCGTATGCGCGAATTCGAACAGATGGAGATGCAGTTCTTTATTAAGCCCGGTACTGAGCTGGACTGGTTTGCCAAATGGAAGGAGACACGTATGAAGTGGCATCAGAATCTGGGTTTCGGTGCTGAGAACTATCGTTTTCACGACCACGACAAACTGGCTCATTACGCCAATGCCGCAACAGATATCGAATTCCACATGCCTTTCGGCTTCAAGGAGGTAGAGGGTATCCATTCGCGTACCAACTTCGACCTGAGTCAGCATGCTAAGTACAGCGGCAAGAAGATTGAATACTTCGACCCCGAGACCAACGAGAGCTACACCCCATACGTAATAGAAACATCTATCGGTGTGGACCGCATGTTCCTGTCTATTATGTGCCACAGCTATGAGGAGCAGCAGTTGCCCGACGGTCAGACACGTACTGTACTGCACCTGCCCGCTGCCCTGGCTCCCGTGAAGCTGGCTGTATTCCCTCTGACCAAGAAGGACGGCATGCCTGAGAAGGCTCAGGAGATTATCAACGACCTGCGTTTCCACTTTAACTGCAAATACGAGGAGAAAGACCAGATAGGCAAGCGCTACCGCCGTATGGATGCCATCGGCTGCCCCTACTGTGTGACTGTTGACCAACAGACACTTGAGGACAATACCGTAACACTGCGTGACCGCGATACGATGGAACAGCGTCGTGTTGCCATCAGCGAACTTCGTGGCATTATAGAAGACAAAGTGAACATCACCAGTCTGTTGAAGAAACTGCTTTAAGTTGGGTTAGAGGTTAGAGGTTTAGGTGAGAGTTTAATAGTTGAGAGTCTGGAGTCAAGAGTCTGGAGTCAAGAGGGGGGGGATGTGAAGATGAAAAGTGAAGAGAAAAAAAGTGAAGAGTGAAGAGTAAAAAGTTATTTCCAGTTAATCTGGCCGTGCTAGTAGGACTGGTAGGATTTATTTTTGTTTCCTGCTCGGAGAAGAGCAACGAGTGGGATCCCTATTACAGTTGGCAAAGCAGAAACGCCCTGTGGTTTGAGCAGGCGGCAGACTCTGCCCGTACCGCTATTGCTGCGGCTAAAGCCCAATACGGCAATGATTGGGAGGTACACTGCCAGTGGCGAATGTTTAAAAGCCTGCAACGCAGCACAGACTATCCGGGCAAGCTGACAGACAGTATCGTCTGTAAGATAGTAAGGAAGGGACAAGGGACAAAGGAGATAGATTTTACCAGTCAAGTGCTCCTTCATTACCGAGGCTGGCTGATGCCCTCTGAATACATTTCAGAGAATAACAGCGATAAAGAAACCAAGATGGTAGTTTTCAGCCAATCCTATTACGGTGAATTCGACCCTACAACGGCAACACCGATGCAAATGTATGCAGGAGGAGGCATAGAAGGCTTCCAGACAGCGCTACAGTATATGGTGGAAGGCGACAAGTGGTATGTGTATATTCCGCAGCAGCTGGCATACAAGGCTGAAATACACGATGTTATCCCTGCCTACAGTACCCTGCTATTCCTTTTAGAAGTTGTAGGCGTATATGATAAATCAAGTGATGTTCCCGATCAGAAATAAAGAATACCATAATACATGAAAACAATTATCAGGAGTTTGACTCTTATTGCATTGTTCATCTTTGCAACAACAATGAAGGGACAGGAAACCTTCACGAACCCAGTTATATGGTCTGATGTACCCGACATGGATGCCGTTCGCGTAGGTAATGATTATTGGATGGTTTCGACCACCATGCATTTCTCGCCCGGAGCACCCATTATGCACTCTAAGGACCTTGTACACTGGGAAACAGTGAACTACATCTTCGATACGCTGAACGACAGCCCGAAGAACAACCTGGAAGGCGGTAATGTGTATGGTCGTGGCCAATGGGCTGCCTCGCTGAAATATCACAAGGGTAAGTTCTACTGTTTCTTTGGCACAGGTAGCAGGTCGTTCCTCTACAGCACGGCAGACCCACGCAAGAAGTGGGAGATTATCTGGCAAAGCGACACATACTATCACGATGCAGCCTTCTTCATTGACGATGACGACAGGCCCTTTCTCTTTTTTAACGCATCACACATTCAACTGCGCGAATTCTATCCAGACTTCCGTCCCGGATTCAAGGAAGACGGCGTTAGCTGCGAGGTGGTACATGGGGAACCCAAGGGACTGCTGGAAGGATCGCACGTCTATAAGCATGACGGCAAATATTACCTGACCTGCATCTGGTGGCCACGTGGCGGCATCCGCACTCAAGTATGCTTCCGTGCCGACAAGATTGACGGTGACTATGCCAATAACATGAAAGTTATCCTTTCTGACGATGCAGGGATACGCGGTCGCGGTGTTGCCCAAGGATACTTTATTGACACACCCAATGGTGAATGGTGGAGCATGATGTTCCAGGACCACGATGCTGTGGGTCGCATTCCCTACCTGATGCCTTTGCAGTGGAAAGACGGTTGGCCCATGTTGGGCGATGAGAACGGAAAGATTGCCAAGGTACAGCGCATTCCAGGTGGCGGCAAAAAATGCAAGGAACGTATTTCGGCAAGTGATGAATTCAAAAAAGCAAAGCTTGACATCGTATGGGAATGGAATCACAATCCCGATAACAGCCTGTGGTCACTCACAGAACGCAAGGGATTCCTCCGCCTGAAGACCGGTAAGGTTGTGAACAACATCTTTGAAGCACGTAACACACTTACCCAAAGAACCTACGGTCCAAAATCGGAAGCCAGCATACGTATCGACATCAGCCAAATGAAGGAAGGCGATCACGCAGGTCTCTCGACCTACTGCTCACAACCCGGAACCATAGAGGTTGTAGTGGAGAACGGTGAGCGCTATCTGTTGATGACCGACCGTACAGAAGAAAAAGCCCGCATTGCCATCAATGCAGACGTTGTTTATCTGCGTGCCAATGCAGATTTTACAACTGATGATGCTATCTTCCTCTTTTCACAGGATGGAAAAGAGTGGAAGCAGTTAGGTAACAGCTTCCACATGGTCTTCAACCTGGAACATTTCGTAGGCAATCGCTTTGCTATCTTCAACTATGCTACCAAGCAGAGCGGAGGATGGGTGGATGTAGATTGGTTCCACTTCTTTAAACGCTAACGTTACGTTAACGAAAACTTTTAGGGTTAAGGTTAGGGTTAACGTTAACGTTTAAAGAGCCAATAGCCAATAGCCTAAGTTCTTCGGTTATCGTTGACGTTAACGTTATCGTTTAATAAAGGCGTTCATTTCCTCCTCATGCGCCTCTATGCTAAGCAGGAGGTGAAGTTGGTTGTTGGCGCGGACAAAATTGTGTTCCGGATACTGGCATTTCCAATACTTATCGCCACTCAGGTAATCCCACAGGAACCGAACACACTGCATATAGGGGAAGAGCTTCACGGCATAGGGCAGGTTGTCTATCTCCACACGAGTCAGGAAACTTGAGGCACTGCTCAGGTAACCTTCTGTAAAAGCCTTGAAGATCTCTATATTGAACTGCACCTTATCCATATCAGGACAGTCCTCAGCCACCACATTGGCACCAGTACGCAGAAAATCGCCATAATCGGAGAAGATAAAGTTGGGCATCACCGTATCCAGGTCGATAACACAAAGCACATTATCGTCCTTGTCGAACATCATATTGTTGACCTTGGTATCGCAGTGGCACACTCGCTTGGGCAGGATGCCTTCACGTCCCATGCGCTCAGCCTTGCACATTTCCTCGGCGCGGACTTTTATCTGCCGCAGCATTACCTGCACTTGCGGTTCGCTGACACGTCCTACAGGATCGGCAGCTACCACCTCGCGTAACTGCTGCAGACGGAACTCCATGTTGTGAAAATCCTTAATGGTCTCGCCCAACTGAACGGGAATGTCTGCCAACATAGCCTGGAAGTTACCGAAGGCTTTTCCGGCAGCCCGACTGCTTTCGGGATTCACGGCTTGCTTGGTAATGGCATCAGGAATGAAAATCATGATACGCCAGAATTTTCCATCAACCTGGGCGTACAACTTCTTGCTGTCGTCCTTTAAGGGAATGAAGGTCAGCACCTTTCGGTCTATATCGTCCTCACCTTTTTCTTCCAGTTTTTTACGGATATGACTGGTTACGGCAGCAATATTACGCATAACCATATCCACATCAGGGAAAACAGCATCGTTTACCCGTTGGAGTACATAGTCGGGCTGGTCAGCCTCTGCTGTCTTTACCTTATAGGTATCATTAATCAGGCCTTCGCCCAAAGGCTTTATCTCACTCACGGTGCCACGAATGGCAAATTTTGCAACAATGTCTTTTAAATCCATGTTTTTTATGTTTTTTAAGTTAATCAGTTTAGTATTTTAAGAGTTTCCCGCCGATAAAATCGACGGGCACTGCAGCTATCTGTCTTCCGGCATGCT
This sequence comes from uncultured Bacteroidales bacterium, assembly GCA_902801485.1. Classification (GTDB taxonomy): domain Bacteria; phylum Bacteroidota; class Bacteroidia; order Bacteroidales; family Bacteroidaceae; genus Physcousia. The sequence continues at coordinate 30,901 of CADCIP010000009.1, forward strand.
TTTACCCGTCAGAAGTGAACCGTCGGAAGCCATTCCCTCCGCACTGATGGCAATCTGAGTAGGTTTACAGTTATTGTAGAACTGTATCTTTGCTGAGCCTGAGGCATCAAGTTGCAGATTGGGATTCCAATAAAGTGTGCGGCGGTAGTCCTTTGTTTCAGGCAACGGTTTTCTGCTATAGTTAGGCTGATAGAAATCATCGGGTGTAGAGAAACCTGGCAGAATATAATAGCGGTCGCGTCTGACGAGACGCTTGCTTTCATCCGTATAAGTACGCAAATCGATGGACACCTCAGGCTGGTTGCTACCTTCGAAATGTACATCACCCTCTCTACGTGGGCTGTAATCGGTATAGATATATACCTTATCTATATTAGTAAATTTGTTAAACGAATCCTGAGTCCGGGTAGAGATATTCGAAGTCCATTCAGGCACTGCCCCACCTTCCACATTTGTTTTCTCCTTTGCTTGTTGGAATGTTGATTTTTCAGTTAATCGGTTCGTATTCAAAAGGATAATCACATCGTACGGGCGGTTCATATTCATATCGCCTATATAGGTACGGGAAACATCGGCTACGAAACGCTGTTGTCCGATGTAGTAACCCGTACAAAGTCCGGCATCCGATGCCTCATTGAGTGCCGTATAGGCATCAATGACAAAAGCAGGCTTACTGGCATCAAACTTACGCAGCATATTATGCTTGGCACCTATGGTAACCTCCTGAAGGGTACGCGACCCATCGTTCAGCCAGTCATCTGCCAAAACACTTCCTTTAGGAGCCTGCGCCAGATGTTCCTGATACCAGTCGTATGGTTTTACGAATCGCGGGTAAATGGGACATACGCGAACATAAAACTCAGGATAGTTTATATCACCATGTTTAGTCGTCCCCGGCTCGAACCATGTATGTTTATTATCTTTCCACTTCGTTGTATCAGAAGCAGCCAATTCCATAATACACCCATCAAAGAAGCGTGGACTCTGAATGCTGAACTGTCCCTTTTTTGTTACCACCTCACCCACTACTCCGTCGGAACCTTCCTCTGTGGGTTTAACAAATTTAGCATGTACCAGCACCTCGTTCTTCAGCGGTCCCTCGTTCTTGTTGAATCGACCGAAGCCACCATGTAATGTCTCTTTCTCGTTTTTGTCATCAGGTGCAGTGATGTCTGTTTCCTTGTAAAAACGCTCATTTTCATCCGATTTCTCCTCAACATCAGGGAGATCAGCATTAGCAGACTTTTCGGCTCCCTCGGCAAATAAGTCCTCGACGTGTTCCGAATGATACTTGTTCACTTCACCCGTCATCAGCGGTGTCATCTCCGGCATGTGGTTCAGCACAAAAGCACCAGGAGTAGCCATTGTATGCCAGTCATACCTGCGCCAGCCCTGAATCATCAGCAAGAGGTCGAGGGCACGCCGGTGCTCGGCATCATCCTTTTCGAAGTAGTATTCAGGCTGTTCCACAAAACCACGAATCTGGCTGCACAGCAGCATTTCGGTAAGGATATTACCAGAGTCATAAATATATTCGGTATGAGCAGCATCCCTGATAGCAATACTGATATGTCCGTTGGGATTGTTGGCTTTCACCTGCAGGCTGACAGGGTCGAAAGGTTGTGTGGGTGCATCATTGAACTCGCTAAAAGTGATGTTTTGGGGTTGTATGTCGTCCTTACGTACAAAGAAAAGACGGTCGGCATAGATACGTCCCTCTGCATTGAACACTGTAACCTGGCACACACCCGTCTGGAGTTTGTCGGCTGTAAGGGTAACAGAGAGTTGACTGCCTTTCTCCAGTTCCTGAAAGTCGAGCACCTGGCCTTGGTTCATAATCGTCATGCCCAAAGGTTCGCCGGCCGCAGTTCCAACCAGAGAAAGGTCAACCTTTACCTCCCTGTTTTCCTGTGTCACCATAATGGCACATCCATCGGTCTCCACCTTTGGCAGATCCTGTTTACCCTGTGTGAACTTCCATGAAAACTGAGCCGTATATTTTGTTCCGGCAACAGGTATCAACTCCACACTACCACGACCTCGCTGTTCTGTTTTTGCCTCTGCCACCTTATTGCCCGAAGCGTCCACAACAGTCAGCGTGCCCTCGATGTGCATCCCTTCGTCATCGTTCGCCTCGAATGCTACGCGATTCTTTACACCAGCCACAAGATGTCCTCCTTCAGGATAAAGTCGGACAACAGCTTTGGGCATCTCTTTATCGGCTTTAAACTGACGGCGCAAGGGACGAAGGGTCATGAAATGATCGAAAGCGCCCGGTTCCCTGGGCTTGTCGAAAACAGGGAATACCTTACTATAGAGCTTCTCGTAATCCCGGTAATAATCCTTAGCCATCTTTTTGTTGTAAAACCACTTCTCGGCAAAGTCTGTATGCGGATGCTCAAACTCACCCCAGTTCAACTGCCATCGTGTGTAGGCTCTCAACTCGTAATAACCACCATAAAGCGTGTCGTTCAACACAAAATCGCCATGTGCCTCACCTCTTTCCAGTTCCAACAGCTGTCGTTGAACCAGATAGCCATCCTGATTGAGCAACTCTACATACAGCACCTTGCTTACCCGGCTGGGAATCCCGTCGCTTCTTCGCACATAAGCCTTATAAAACAAAGTATCACCCAAGAAGTAACACGTATTGTCGGTATGGATGAAAATCTGTTCCTGTGGGATACTCTTGCCAAACTTCTGTAAACGGTCGGCCCAACCGTCTAAAGTCGTCGGCATATTAGCCTGAGCCGTCAGGTTCAAGCAAACTAAGTAGCAAATGATAAACGAAAAAATCTTGTTCATAATAGGCACATAGTTGTTTAACTCACGCAAAGATAAGACTTTTTCCTCACATACCCTTGTATAAGCCAGTTTTTTCAGCTATTTTTGCAAAATGGTTATAGGTTAGAGGTTAAAGACAGTTTGAAAGTTGATAGTTTATAGTAAGACATTTGCAGCAGAGTTTTATACCGATATCCGCACTATTCTATCTGAACGGATGGCGGTTAGCGAAGCATACGTGCGTTTAAACCGTGTGTTCCTGCATCTGTTGGACGAGCATACGGCACAACTGCCTATTCATCTGGTGGGACCGTTTGCCAAGACCGATTACCTGCTGAAGAAGTACAAAGTCCCCAAGCGAATCTGGCGTATGGTCAATGACCTGCGTGTTCGTCTGAACCGCTTCAAGAACAGGGAACTCCCTGCAGAAGAACAGAACCGGATGCTCGCCGATGATACACAGGCCCTTAGTCTTTTTGTACAGCATCTGTATGGAATTCCCATTCCCGAGGGACTCGTTGCCCTCTTTCCAGCTAAAAGGCAACGACAGTCCAGACAAATCCTCCTGGCAGAATGTGTACGCATGATTGTGGACAAATGGGACGCGGATTTTATCTGGGGACGGTTAGAAAGCGACGGCGTGGAAGAAGCATGTGTATGCTACAGCCAGGGAAATGAGAACTACCCCTTCGACTGGTCGTACCTGACTCCACTTTTGAAGCCCGGCATGCAGTTGCATCTTATTCGGCCACAAATCAATAAGGAAGGTACGCTCTACCCCGAGCTAATCATTTTGGAACCCGATTATCTGGTAGATATATCCCAGATAGCCAAGTGTATGGACAGCTATTCAGACTCGCCCCTTGTCTATCTGCTGCACATGATAGAACCGGTTGCAGAATCGGAGGCCATCATGTTAGGAAATCTGGCAGGACAACTCCTCGATGAAACCCTTCACACAGAGAACGGAGAGCGCTCCTATGCAACCTCTGCCAGGCAATTTTTTGAGCAGAATGCCATGAGTCTCCTCTCCACCCCACCCACAGCCCAATTCCATGTTAATGCACAGAATCAACTGCAGAATATCCGAAAAGCCATCAAACAAGACCTCCCCACACAGATAGGGAGTTTCGATGCCACAAAGGTGATGGTAGAACCTTCCTTCTTCTCCCCCATGTTGGGCTTGCAGGGACGTATGGACATGTTGCAACTCGACCTCCGTGTTTTGGTGGAACAGAAATCGGGCAGCGGAGCCTTTGTGCCAGGAGATTCCGATCCCTCGACACCCAAACCGCAACGGACACATTACGTACAGCTACTATTGTATATGGCTTTGCTGCGTTATAACTACCGCCAGCAATATGAGCAGAATGACAGGGAACTGCATGCCTTCCTGCTCTACTCGAAATACCCGCAGTCGCTCTTGGGACTGGGCTTTGCACCCGAGCTACTCTTCCATGCCCTTCGCCTGCGCAATCAGCTGGTATGGCATCAGTTCCATCTGGCAGAAGGCGGCTTCAGCGTATTGGGAAGCCTGACACCCGAACAGTTGAACCGCAACGGAATACAAAACCGACTATGGGAAGCGTACCAACGACCCAAGATAGAAGAACTGCTGGCACCCATTTATCAGGCTAACTCCACAGAAAAGGCCTATTACTACCGTATGCTCACCTTCATAGCCAAGGAGCATCAACTCAGTAAATTAGGCAACCAGCAGAAAGAGAATTCCGGTTTTTCCAGCATCTGGACAGACAGTCTGGAGGAAAAACTCTCTGCCGGCAATATCTACAACCAACTACAATTAGAAAGTCCTTCAGAAAATGATGAAGGACAAGTCAGTCAGGTTGTTCTGCGTTTCCATGACAAGATAACCAACGACATAAGTAATTTCCGCCCTGGCGACATCGTCATTCTGTATTCCTACGAGCCCGATAGTATTCCAGATGCCTGCAATACCATGGTGTTCCGCTGCAGCATTGCTGGAATTACACCAGAGAGGATAACATTGAACCTGCGTAAAACACAGGTGGACACCTTCGTCTTTCTACGACATAAAGACAATTACTGGGCCATAGAGCACGACTTCTTTGAATCCTCCTTCACATCACTTTACAGAGGTATTCATGCCTTCCTTTCTGCACCCGTCGAACGACGTGACCTGCTGATGGCAGCCCGTCATCCGAAGGTTGATGAAACGCTTTCCATAAAAGGCAAGTATGGACAGTTTGACGAGCTCTCGCTACGCGTCAGACAAGCCCGTGAGCTGTTCCTGATTATCGGGCCTCCAGGTAGTGGAAAGACCTCCTTCGGAATGCTCAATACCCTTCAGGAAGAATTGCGGCATCCCGATACCGATGTACTGATCCTTTCCTATACCAACAGAGCTGTCGATGAGATTTGCAGCAAGCTGGTCGATGCACAGACTCCTTTCCTGCGTATAGGCAACACATTGGCCTGCCAAGCGAAGTACCAGCCTTATCTTTTTGACAATCAGGTAAAGGCATGTAGCGATTTGTCACAGTTGCAGGAACTGATTGTTCAGACACACGTAATAGTAGGCACTGTAACGTCTATGAGCAGTGCACAGGCCATCTTCAAATACAAACAGTTCTCGTTGGCCATTATAGACGAGGCATCCCAAATTCTGGAACCACATATCATCGGTTTACTCAGTGCCAAGCATAAATCGGAACCAGCCATCAAGAGATTTGTGATGATAGGTGACCACAAACAGCTTCCTGCTGTTGTGCAGCAGACCGAACAAGAGTCGGCCGTTCATGATCCCCTGCTCCATCAGATTGGACTGAACAACTGCAGGTTCTCGCTTTTTGAACGTCTCCTCAGTCTCTATGGCGATGACCCCTCCGTTACCTATATGCTTACCTGTCAGGGACGTATGCACCAAGATATTATGGCCCTGCCTAACCGACTCTTCTATAACGGAAAGTTAGAGATAGTTCCTCTACCCCACCAGACAGCGCAACTGCCCTATGAGGGCAGCACAGATGACGAGCTAACAAACTTGCTCCTTACCCGCAGAGTCATGTTCCTGCCCAGCAAGACGCCCAAGCAGTCACCCTCAGACAAAGTGAATCAACCCGAAGCCGATATCATCGCCTCGCTGGTAGAGCGTATCTACAACTTAGAGAAAGACCGTTTCTGCGCCCAAGATACCATAGGGATTATTGTTCCCTACCGCAACCAGATAGCCACTGTTCGGAATACCATTGCCCGATTGGGCATCCCAGAAGTGATGGACATCACCATCGATACTGTAGAACGCTATCAGGGCAGTCAGCGTCGTTATATCATCTATGGATTTACCATTCAGAAACATTACCAGCTGCGGTTCCTTACCAACAACACGTTCGTGGAGGACGGAAAACTGATAGACCGCAAATTGAACGTAGCCATGACAAGAGCCCAGGAACATCTTATTTTAATAGGTAATCCCGCCCTTTTAGAAAGTAATCCGTTGTTCGGAGAAGTGATAAAATCCCTCTCCTCGCATAATAATAGGATACCCTAACATTAAACATTCAACTATAATCTTTATACTTTCATTTATTATTTGTACCTTTGCACTATGATTTTTACAAAAACTAATAAACGATGAAACGAAACACTTTATGGATGCTGGCCGTCATCCTTTTTACCGGCTTTGTGATGACTTCCTGTTCGAACAACGACGACCCTGTCGTTCCGACAGACGATGTAGAGGAACAACTGAAGAAGATGACCCTCCGTGAAAAAGTGGGGCAACTGTTTTATGTACGATTAGAGTCACTCGACCCCTCTATTGAATGGACTACCTACGATGATCTAGCACAATTGAAGATATTGGAGGTGACCGAGAATATGAAAAAGATAAACAAACAATACCCCGTTGGTGGTATTATTCTATATGCATGGAACATCCAGGACGAAACACAACTGGCCCAAATTATTTCCCAAGTTCGGGCACTGAACGGAAATCCCCTGCTCTGTATTGACGAGGAAGGAGGTCGTGTATCACGTATTGCCAATAATCCGAATTTCAACGTAAAGAAATACGAGTCAATGGAGTCCATCGGCAATACGGGTGACCCACAGAACGCCTACGAGTGCGGTAACACTATCGGCACCTATCTGAAACGCTACGGTTTCGATATTGACTTTGCGCCAGTGGCTGATGTAAACACCAACCCCGAAAACGTGATTATCGGACCACGTGCTTTCAGCAGTGACCCAGCCGTGGCTGCTCCTATGGTTACAAGCTATCTGCAAGGTCTGAAGGATGCAGGCATAACAGGTTGTATCAAGCACTTTCCCGGTCATGGTGACACAAAGGCAGATACACATTTCGGTTACGCACAGACATTGAAAACATGGGATGAGATGGAAAAATGTGAAATGGTAACATTCAAGGCAGGCATCGAATGGGGTTGCCAACTCATTATGACTGCACATATCGGTGCGCCAAAGGTTACAGGATCTGATATCCCAAGTACCATGTCGCCCATCATCTTACAAGACAAGCTACGCGGAGAACTGGGTTACCAAAACATCATCATCACAGACGGTATGGAAATGGGAGCCATTACCCAGCAATACACAAGTGCCGAAGCAGCCGTAGGTAGCATACAGGCTGGCGTAGATATCGTACTTGGCCCCCGTTACTTTACTGAAGCTTTCGATGCCGTCATGGCAGCTGTAAAGAACGGAACCATCAGCGAGGACCGCATCAATCAGAGCGTCCGCCGCATTCTGAAACTGAAGAAGAAGGGGGGAAGTTTATAGTTGTGAGGTTTGGGTTTACAGTTTACCGTTTACAATGACCTGCGTTTGACTCCAGACTCTTGACTCCAGACTCTTGACAATTAAACTGACTCTCAACTATAAACTCCCCCTCTTGACTCTCGACCCTTGACTCTCGACCCTTGACTCTTGACCCTTGACAATAAATGGTAAATGAGTAAATGGTAAATGAGAGACCGTTTAAGAAACCACATTCTGTGGAGTCCCATTTAGAAACGCTTTCACATTGGCTACGGCAATGTTCATAAGACGTTCCCTGGCTGCTTTGGTTGCCCATGCAATATGGGGGGTGATGAAGCAGTTTTGTGCTCCGATGAGGGGACTGCCCTTGCGTGGCGGTTCCTCCTCCAGCACATCAACGCCTGCAGCCATGATACGTCCTTCATTTAAAGCTTGAGCCAAAGCGGTCTCGTCAACCAAGGGACCACGGCCTGTATTAATCAGAATAGCTGTTGGTTTCATCAGGCTCAGACGTTCGGCATTCACAAGGTAGTGGGTTTCGCCGGTCAATGGACAGTGCAGGCTTAGCACATCTGCCTGGCGGAACAACTGCTCGTAACTCTCAGCTTTTTCTATCCCCATCTCTTTTAATACTTCAGGGCTCTTACTGCTATAGGCCAGCACATGCATACCGAAACTCTGTGCAATGCGTGCAGTAGCCGAACCCGTATTTCCCAGGCCGACAATGCCAAAGGTTTTGCCATCCAACTCTATCTGTGGTGTGAGTGAGAAAGTGAAGTCTTTACATGTCTGCCACTCCCCTGTCTTAACGGCATCACTGTGCAGGGCCACACGATTGGTGATGTTCAGCAAATGAGCCATCACCATCTGAGCAACTGACATGGTACTGTAGGCAGGAATATTCGTTACCACAATGCCATGCCTTCTGGCTGCAGGGATATCAACTACGTTATAGCCCGTTGCCAGAACGCCAATATAACGGAGCTCGGGCATCTGGTCCATCAACTCTCCGGTGATAAGCACCTTGTTGGTCAGTATAACCTGAGCTCCCCGGGCTCGTTCCAATACATCCTGTGGAGCAGTGCGGTCATAAACTGTCAGTTCGCCCAACTGCTTCAGGCCGTCCCATGACAAATCGCCCGGGTTGGCTGCATACCCGTCTAATTCTACTATTTTCATTATATACGTTTATGAGTTGTTTAGGTTTGCAGGTTAATGGCTTATGGGCTTAGTAGGTTAAGAGGTTAAGAGATTCCCGCCGACAAAAACGGCGGGCTCTGTTATTATTATTCACTTCCCACTTTTTTCAGCTCCCAGAACGCGATGCTCGCTGCTGCTGCCACATTCAGCGAGTCAACATTGTTAAACATGGGGATGCGAACCACATAGTCAGCGGCATCAATGGTGGCTTGCGGCAAGCCCTCGCCCTCTGTTCCCATGATGATGGCCAAGCGGTCCGTTGACTTCAACTTAGGATCATCGATATCTATATTGTCGTCCCTAAGTGCCATCGCCGCTGTCTTGAAACCCAAGTCATTCAATTGCTGCAAGCCTTCTACTCCTGTTGGGATCCACGTCCAGGGAACCAAGAAGACGCTTCCCATGGAAACCCTGACAGAACGACGGTTCAATGGGTCGCAGGCATCTTCGGTCATTAGCACAGCATCCATGCCCAGCGCAGCCGCTGCACGGAAAATCGCTCCTATGTTGGTTGTATCACACACACTATGCACCACCACAACCCTACGGGCATCCTTCAGGACTTCTGCAAGCGAACGTGGAGCCGGCCGGTGCATGGCACAGAGCACACCACGCGTCAGCGTGTAGCCAGTCAGGCTGGCGAGCAGATCGCGCGATCCGGTATAAACAGGAGTATCCTCAGAAACGGTTCCCAGAATCTCCTTGGCATCGCCCTCGATATGTTTCTCTTCGCACAAAAACGACTGCGGCACATATCCCGCCTCCAGCGCCACCTTTATCACCTTTGGACTTTCGGCGATGAATATACCCTTTTCCGGCTCCAGTCTGTTACGCAACTGTGCCTCTGTCAGCGTAGCGTATGGCGCCAGCTCAGGTGCAGTTATGTCAGTTACATTTATTCTGTTCAATTCTCAACTAAGGTGAATTTCAGCTTACAGGTCAGATTATCCGAGGCATCACCAGCCTGAGCGATAAACTCGCCCGGCTCTGCCTTCCAGTCGTTGGTCTCTTCATCCCAGAACGAAAGGGCACGCTTGTCGGTCTTCAGGGTTATGGTTCTCGTTTCACCGGGCTTCAGGGAAACCTTTTGGAATGCTTTCAGTTCCTTCACAGGACGATCCACACTGCATTTTACATCGCTGATGTAAAGCTGTACCACATCAGTTCCCGCTCTGTTTCCCGTATTGGTAACATCTACCATGAAAGTCATAATACCGGCAGCAGTAAACGTATTTGCTGCTCTGAGGTTGCTCACCTTGAAGGTGGTATAGCTCAAGCCATGACCAAATGCAAAAGCAGGTTTCAACTTCTGCTTGTCAGTCCAACGGTATCCTACATATATGCCTTCCTTGTACTCCTCGTCGATAATCTTTTTCTCACCGTTACGCCATACGCCTGGGAACGCCTCCTCACCAAAAGAGTGGGCTCCCACCTGTTTGAGGCTCTCGTACCATGTAAATGGTAATTTACCGCCAGGATTCGTATCGCCCACCAACACGGCAGCCAATGCCTTACCTGCTTCGCTACCTAAGAACCATCCCTGCACAATAGCAGGCACCTGTTTCTTCCAAGGCATGCTGACGGCATTACCACTGATGTTTACATAAACGGTATTTTTGTTGGCAGCTGCCAGAGCTGTAATCAGATTGTCCTGTCCGTATGGCAAATCCATGGTCTTACGGTCGTGACCCTCGCAATCCTGATAGTCGCTCTTATTCAGACCACCGAATATAATCACGTAATCGGCCTTCTTTGCCTTCTCCACTGCCTCAGCGATAAGCAACTCGGGTGAACGGTCGTCCTTCAGGTTCTGACCTGTTGTCACACCATTGTAGTTGCCGGTTACATCACCCACATAGCCACGTGCAAATTCAATCTGGCAGTTGCTACCCTTCAGACGTTCCTGCAAGCCCTGTAAGGGACTGATCTCGTGCTGTACTTTTAACGAGCTGGAACCGCCGCCTACGGTCATCATCTTGATGGCATTCTCTCCCACTACCAGAATCTTCTTGCCGACCGGGTCAATGGGTAGCACATTTCCTTCATTCTGCAGGAGTACGATGCCATCGGTAGCCACTAAACGAGCTGTAACATAATGTTCTTCATTACAGAGGAAACCATAAGGTTTCTGACGGTTCATCGTCGTACGGAAGAACGTACGGAGTACACGGCGAACCTTCTCGTCCAGTTCCTTCTCGGTATATTTACCTTCCAGAATAGCCTTCTGGTAAGGCTTAGAGAGGTAATACATATCATAAGCATTCGTGGCACCCATGGTCAAGCCGTCCGTCCAGGTACCAAACTCCATGTCCAACCCGTTCCTGACAGCCTGGTCCAAGTCGTGCGCACCGCCCCAGTCACTCACTACGACACCGTCGAAACCCCATTCCTGTTTCAGAATCATGTTCAGCGTGATGCTGTTATGGCAGTTATGCTCATCCTTATACAGATTATATGCTCCCATGATACCCCAGGCCTTTCCTTCCTTGATAGCCGCCTCGAAGCCAGGCAGGTAAATCTCACGCAGGGCACGGTCGGAAATCTTCACATTCACCTGATGACGGTATTCTTCATCATTGTTCAGGCAGTAGTGCTTTACACAACTGGCTACACCCACACTCTGCAAACCCTGAACATAAGGTACTACCATCTGTGAGGTAAGATAAGGATCCTCGCCCATATACTCAAAGTTACGTCCGCCTAATGGCGTACGGTATATATTGATGCCGGGTCCCAGAATCATGCTCTTGCCGCGATAGAGTGCCTCCTCGCCCAAAGCATGACCGTACATATAAGAGAAAGTAGGATGCCAGGTAGCTGCCAGACAGGTCAGCGCCGGGAAAGCCACGCAGGAGTCGTTCGTCTGACCGGCCTGTTCCCACTCGTCCCACAGCACATCCGGACGTACGCCATGAGGACCGTCGTCCGTCCAGAAATCGGGAAATCCCAAGCGTTTTACACCAGCGCTGGAGAATTTGCTCTGCGCATGAATCACACCGATCTTCTCGGCCAATGTCATGCGTTTCAGCGCATCTTCTACGCGTTCCTCAATGTCTTTACTCTCGTCTAAATAGATAGGTTTTGAAACTTGCGCATAGGATGTTGCACCTATGACCATTAGGCATAAAAAAAGAATTTTTTTCATTTGGTTATACATATTTTTGAGTGCAAAGTTACGATTAAGTGAGTGAAAAGCAAAAGGAAAACGAATTTTTCTTATCTTTTCCGAACGGAAGTGATTTTGGCCCCAGCCAAAATTACGATTAAATGCCTCCGATGTTCCTCCCATGTTTCTCCGATGCTCCTCCCATGCTCCTCCCATGTACCTTCCGGTTATAAACATGACCTAAGCCTGAGCTACTTTTTTCCCTTCCCGATTTGGCAGTATCAAGATTTTTTACTACATTTGTCGGCAAAATAAAAATTTTCTGATGATAGAGAACGAAAATATGATGGATGGGATTACCCATCACCTTAACAAGATGTACCAAAGCTGGTTCCTGGATTACGCCTCGTATGTAATTCTGGAACGAGCCGTTCCCCATATCGGTGACGGTTTTAAACCCGTACAGCGACGCATCATGCACTCCATGAAGCGCATGGATGACGGTCGTTACAACAAGGTGGCCAATATTGTTGGTCACACGATGCAGTTTCACCCACACGGCGATGCCAGCATCAAGGATGCGTTGGTGCAGTTGGGCCAGAAAGACCTGCTGATTGACTGTCAGGGAAACTGGGGTAACATCATCACAGGCGATGATGCTGCAGCAGGCCGTTATATCGAGGCACGTCTGAGTAAGTTTGCCTTGGATGTGGTATTCAATCCCAAGACTACCGAGTGGAAACTCTCTTACGACGGGCGCAACAAGGAGCCTATAGCCCTGCCCGTTAAATTTCCTTTGCTGTTGGCACAGGGAGCCGAGGGTATTGCCGTAGGCCTGAACTGTAAGATTCTGCCTCATAACCTGAACGAGATATGCGATGCAGCCATCCAGTATCTGCATGGCGAGGAGTTTCATCTCTACCCCGACTTCCCCACAGGCGGCAGTATAGATGTCTCGCGTTACAACGACGGACAGCGAGGCGGCGTTGTACGTGTCCGTGCCAAGATCGAGAAGCGCGACAACAAGACGCTGGCCATCACAGAGATTCCTTACGGCAAGACCACAGGAACGGCCAGTAAGCCCAGTACCTTTATAGAGAGCATTCTGAAGGCCAATGAGAAGGGCAAGATTAAGATAAGAAATGTAGAAGACCTGACAGCCGACAAGGCAGAAATCCTTATCCATCTGACTCCCGGAGCCAGCAGCGACAAGACCATAGATGCCCTGTATGCCTGTACCGACTGTGAGATCAGCATCTCGCCCAACTGCTGTGTCATCGACGAGAAGAAGCCTTGTTTCCTTTCTGTCAGCGATGTGCTGTGCAGGAACGTAGATACTACACTGAATCTGCTGAAGCAGGAACGCCTGATCCGCAGGGGCGAACTGATGGAGGCCCTTCATTTTGCCACTTTGGAACAGATCTTTATTGAAGAGCGCATCTATAAAGACAAGCAATTTGAGAATGCCAAGACGATGGATGCTGCTTGCGAATGGATTGACGAGCGTCTGACTCCCTGGTACCCCAAGATGGTGCGCGAGGTGACAAAGGACGATATCCTGCGTCTGATGGACATCAAGATGGCCCGCATCCTGAAGTTCAACAAGGATAAGGCCGAGGAGAACATCGCCCGCATCAAGGACGAGGTGAAGCAGATAGACAAGGAACTGGCCAATATGGTAGAGGTAACCTGCGACTGGTTCCGATTCATACAAGAGAAATACGGCAAGGACCATCCGCGTCTGACGGAGATCCGCAACTTCGACAATATCAGTGCTGCCAAGGTGGTAGAGGCCAACGAGAAGCTGTACATCAACCGCGAGGAAGGCTTCATAGGAACATCACTCAAAAAAGACGAGTTCGTATGCAACTGCTCGGACATTGACGATGTGATTGTCTTCTACAAAGACGGAACATACAAGGTGGTACGTATTGCGGAGAAACTCTTTGTGGGCGAAACAGAACGCAGCAAGGCCGAGAAGAAGAAGGCAGAGGTTATACATCTGGCCATCTTCCGTAAGAGCGACTCCCGAACTATCTATAATGTAGTATATCGTGATGGCAAGAACGGCATCTGCTACATCAAGCGCTTTAATGTGACCAGCGTGACACGTGACCGCGAGTACGACCTGACACAAGGCAAGCCAGGCAGCAAGGTTCTGTACTTCACAGCCAACCCGAACGGCGAGGCCGAGGTAATAAAGGTCATCCTGAAACCCAACCCCAAACTGAAGCGCGTATTCTTTGACAAGGACTTCTCGGAACTGGCCATTAAGGGTCGGCAGAGTATGGGTAACATGCTGACTAAACTGGATGTGGCTCGCATTACACTGAAGAGTCACGGCATGAGTACACTGGGAGGACGCAAGGTGTGGTACGACCCGGATGTGAAACGCCTGAATTACGACGAGCAGGGTGATTACTTAGGCGAGTTCAACAGCGGAGACCAGATTCTGGTAATACTGAAGAACGGTGATTTCTACCTGACGAACTTCGATCTGAACAACCACTTCGAGGATAACCTTCTGCGTATCGAGAAGTACAATGCCGACAAGATCTGGACAGTTGCCCTCTTTGATAAGGACCAGAGCGGTTTCCTCTATGTAAAGCGTTTCGGTATGGAGGCTACAACACGTCATCAGAACTTCCTGGGCGAAAATCCAGACAATCAGATGCTCATCCTTACAGACGTCGCCTTCCCTCGTCTGCTGGTCACAATGGGCGGCAACGACAGTTTCCGCGAGCCCATCGAGGTGGATGCCGAAGAGTTTATTTCTGTCAAGAGCTTCAAGGCACGCGGTAAACGTGTGACAACCAATAATGTGGCCAAGGTGGAGGAACTGGAGCCTACAAGGACCCCCTCCTCAACCCTCCCCCATGAAGGGGAGGGAGAGCCCGAGGAGAATGAATCTGAAGACCCGCAGCTTCCTGAAGAGCAGGATTCTGAGGATATCTTCGAGGGTAAGAGTCAGCAGGATGTGGCAGACGAGATGAACGGGCAATTACATTTATTTGATGATTAAAAGGATTATTCTTCTCTCTAACCTGTGTCTCTTTGCTTTGATGGCTGTGGCCCAGGACTATTCCACTCTGATAAACGGGAAGGAAAAGAAGAGTGAAACCATCTCTGTGCTCAGGCCTCTGCAAGTTTCAACGCTTTTCGGTGTCGGATTCAGTAATCAGCTGGATACCTATCTCTCGCCAATGGAGTATTCGGGTTTCCAACTCAGTTTCCTTGCATCGAGGGAGCGTATGACACGTTGGGCAGACGGCAACATCTCTTTCCAGAGTCTGCTGCAAGGTGTCTTTTCTCATACAAAGAATCCAGCCCATACAGCAACGGCATGGGGTGGAAGGCTGGCTTACGATGCCGGTTGGCATTATCATTGGCAATTGTCCGACAGACTTTCTTTGAAGGCTGGAGGCTTGGTGGGTGCCGATTTAGGCTTCCTCTATATTGCCCGCAACTCCAACAACCCCGCTCAGGGACGATTCGGAGTGGATATATCAGCATCAGCAGGCGGCAAATACAGGTTCAAGATTAAGAAGTTGCCCGTACAAATAAACTATCAGGCCGATCTGCCGGTTATAGGTTGTATGTTCAGCCCTCAGTTCGGGCAAAGCTATTACGACATTTCACAAGGGAGCCGCGACCATAACGTCTGTTTCTCCCATCCGGGCAATGCGCTTTGTTTCAGGCAATTGCTGACTTTTGACCTGGAGTTCAAGCGAGCATCCCTTCGATTCGGCTACATGGGAGATATACGCCAGAGTCATGTCAACAGCATCCGTATGCACGATATCAACCATTCTTTTATGATTGGTTACGTAAGGTACTTAAAGGTTTTAAAGCGTAATGAAAGATAAACTGATACTGCTTCTTGTCCTTGTGCTGGGTTTATGCTCCTGTCAGAAAGGAGAGACGGAATATGATGATTCGCCTCAGGCTAATCTGAATGCCCTGTGGACTATCATAGACCAACAGTACTGCTTTCTGGATTATAAAGAGAAGGAGTTGGGCATCTCCTGGGCAGACATTTATATCAAATACAGCGCCCGCCTGAATCCCAAGATGTCGCGCACACAGCTCTTCGAGGTGCTGTGCCAGATGTTGGGCGAACTGAAGGACGGGCATGTGAACATTTCCACCAGTTTGGATTTGGGAAGAAACTGGTCTTGGAAGGATGACTATCCGCAGAATCTGGACGAATGCCTTCGCAATGAGTATCTGCAGACCGATTACAACTTAGCCTCTGGCCTGAAGTACCGTATTCTGCCCGACAATATAGCCTACGTAGTATATGAGAGTTTCCAGGATGCCATAGGCGAAGGCAATCTGGATGACATGTTCCTTTCCTTGCGGATGTGCAACGGAATGATTCTGGATATCAGAAACAACGGCGGAGGAAACCTGGATAATGTAGAAAAGTTGGCCAGTCATTTTACCAACGAAAAGGTGCTGGTAGGCTATCGCTCACACAAGACCGGAACGGGGCATAATGATTTCTCGCCCCTGGAGGCCGAATATATCTCGCCCAGTAAAGGAGTACGCTGGCAGAAACCCTGCATAGTCCTGACAAACCGATCGTGCTATAGTGCAACCAATACTTTTGTACGAGACATGAAGGAAATGCCCCAAGTTATCATTATGGGCGACTATACAGGCGGCGGATCGGGACTCCCATTTAGCAGCGAACTGCCCATTGGGTGGAGCGTCCGTTTCAGCGCCAGTCCAAGCTTTGATGCCCAAAAGCAGCAGATAGAGTTCGGCATAGCTCCGGACATACCCTGCTCGTTAGATACAGAGAAAGCAAAACAAGGAATTGACTCCATGATTGAGGAGGCGAGGAAAAAAATTAACCATATATGAGAAGTTTAAGAAAAGAAGAGATTGTAACCCTTACCAATCAGGGTTGTACGGCTGAAGATTGGTCGAATATACAAGTAGCTGACCTATTCAGTCCCCAGTATATAAATAATGTTGAGTTTTACGGCAACGTAACCCTAGGTTACTTTCAGAAAGATGTAGAGGTAGCTCCCGGATTCACCAAGCATTCGGGTATCCGTTATGCCACATTGCGTAATGTAGTCATCGGTAACGATTGCCTTATAGAGCATGTGGGAATCATCAACACTACAACAGATGCCACATTTGGTCAAGGACAGGTCATAGCTGTGCTGAATGAAGTAGGCGATGGCAATGTGATGATTTTCGATGGCCTAAACGCACAACTGGCCAGCCTGATGGTAAAATATGAGCAGGACAAAGAGTTTACACAAGTCATTCGCTCCATCATACAAAAAAGGATAGATCTTTCCACTCAACCTATTACCATCATAGGAAACGATGTACGCATCACACATACCACAGCTATCGTAAACTGTCATATCAGTGACGGCTGTCAAATAGACGGAGCCCTAAGACTTCAGGACTGCACCCTCAAGAGTATGCCTGATGCAGTAGTCAAGATAGGTGTTGGCGTTATCTGCGAACATTCTGTAATCTATAACGGGTCATCTGTGCAGAACAATGCAAAGTTAGAAAACTGCTTTGTTGGCGAAGCCTGTACTATTACTGACGGATTCACGGCTGAAAGCAGTCTGTTCTTTGCCAATTGCTACATGAGTAACGGAGAAGCTTGTGCAGCCTTCTGCGGTCCCTTCTCTGCCAGCCACCACAAGAGTTCATTGCTTATCGGCGGAATGTTCAGTTTCTATAATGCAGGATCAGCCACCAACTTTTCTAATCATGCCTACAAGATGGGGCCCATGCACTGGGGCATTTTAGACCGTGGAACCAAGACGGCAAGCGGCAGTTATATCCTAATGCCAGCTCATATAGGCACCTTTAGTGTCTGCTTCGGTAAGCTGATGCATCACCCTGATACCACTAAGCTCCCTTTCTCGTACCTGATAGCATACGGAGACGAGATGTACCTGGTTCCCGGGCGTAATCTGACGACGGTAGGATTATACAGAGATATCCGCAAGTGGCCAAAGCGCGACAAACGTCCTGACGAAGCACGTAATTCTATTGTCAACTTTGACTGGCTCTCACCCTTCTCAGTAGGCGGGATTATGGTGGCTAAGCGGACACTGGAGGGATTGCGCGAGATTTCAGGCGATGTAGCCACATATAACTTCCATGATTACGTTATCAAGAACTCTTCCTTGAAGAAAGGAATCAAGTACTACGACATCGCCCTACGCATCTACATGGGTGCCGTTATGAAACGTCATATTCTGGAAGTGCCCCGTTCCAGTGTAGGAACCGGGAAATGGAGCGACCTGAGTGGTTTGCTGATTCCTGTCAGCGAAGAGCAGCGCATCAAAGAGGCTATAAAAAACGGTGAGTTGGATACCATAGATGACATCCGAAATGAATTTGTAAAGGCCAACAAAAACTACTCCGAATACCGTTGGGCCTGGAGTTACCGCCTTATTCGTGAATACTACGGCATAGAAGGTGAGATAACGTCCGAGATAGCAGAACGTGTGATGGAAGACTATATCACCGCACGTCGTGCCTGGATTGCCGAGATACGCAAAGATGCCGTCAAGGAATTCGAACTGGGCGACATAGATGAGAGCGTCCTGAACGAATTCCTTGAGATATTAGACAAAGAGGTGGAGTACGAGCGTCTTATGAAGTACGAGATGTAGGGTTAGCCTTAATGTTTACTGAGACTGTTGCCGCTGTTGCCATCGTAGTTGGGCACCTCGTATTTTCCGTTGGTATGGAGTGTCGCGATATACTTGTTCAGCAACGGCATCAGTTCAGACTCTGTTACATTGCCGGTGATGACGAATGTAAAGTCACCCACATTACTGAAGCGCTGTGCAACCAGCTGCATTACCAAATCGTAGTTGACAGCATACAAGTCTTCAGGACTCAAACCATGAGAGACATTCTTATCCTTCTTGTCGATTGCGGCACACATACTGTCGCGCCATGTATTAAAAGCATTTAAGTCGCTACGTAATGAGGAAAAATATAGGTTGTTCATCCTGAACATAGTCTCCAAACCATTTGCAGAGGAATGAGAGGTAATATATTCTTCGTAACGTCCTACATGTGGTATAACGCTGACTCCATTTTCTTTCATAGCCTTCTGCAACTCCTGTTGGTTATACCCAGCCACTCCACTTAAAGCCAGACATTCGTTAACGACTTTCAGGTTGACAGGCGTAACATCTGGATATAGAGATGTACCACCATTACTGAGGGCATACATAGTAACACTGTCGGTACAGTTATTTGTTTGGTTGAAAAGAACGTTAACACCATTTGAAAGGGTGTAGTGCTTAACGTTATTCTCATTCACGGCGGCCATTGTGGTTAAAACTGAGGTTAACATCACTGCCAAGCAAATCATAATCTTTTTCATTGTGTAAAATGTTTAATTGTTTAACTTCTTTCTACACGTATGTCGCAAGAAGCTACAAAAAACTACACAATTTCTGAATTTTTTTTTGCCTACCCGCCAATCTTGGGTTTCAACTCATCTGGCGAATCGTTAGTGTACATATTTACTTTGGACGCTTCACGCTCAAAAAGATGTCGGATAACGTCCACCTCAACCCTGGCGGAAGGCCGGAAGTCCTTACTGGTCATGTATCTTATGACAGAATAACGCAACTGACGGGCAACAGGAGAGTTGAGAGTTGAGAGTTGAGAGTTGAGAGAGATGGGAAGCGTAGTCATCAACAAGCAACCGTTGAGTACGCGTACCTCCAGCAGCATACCCAGCTTGCGCGATACATGCCAGGTGTCGATGGGTTGAACGATAGGTTGGAAGTCGGCAGGGAATTCTGCCAGGTTGATTACCTGTGTGCGGTTGGTAAGTTCCCACCAGTTGAGGTTCTGCCAGTCGTCTGTAGGGAAGTCGCGAAACACCGGATGTGTATTCTGGATATATGCTCCTGTAGTATGTGGCGGACGCATCTTAAACCACGATGTATTCCAGAATACGGGCAAATAGTTGTGTTGCACATCATTGCCATAGCGTACCTTTCCGCCCGCTGTCAGCAACACGTCACCACCTTGCTCCAGCACTTTGAGAGCACGATCATCTAATGAATCGGTCTCAATAAAGTTGAGAGTCGAGAGTCGAGAGTCGAGAGAACCAAAGTCAATCGTCTTTGGGTAAACCCAAAAGTCCCAATGGTTTCTGATATTGTCAGCCAGTTGGACTGTCAAAGTCAACTTGGCAGGTTGCTGGAATCTTTCCAAAGGCAGAGTTATTGTACCCAACTCCGTATTCTTGCCAATAGGGATTGTCGTTGTAGGCAAAGAGCCTGTAATATCTGCTATGCTCCAGTCAACTTTTGTATTGACCAGTTCACAGGCAGAAGCGTTATAGACTTCTACGGGAACCTGTAGCATCTCGTCGTTCGTATAAACGAATTTGGGGAATCTGGCCAATGGGACAACGGGGGAGCAGAATTGAGTCCAGTCCTTCTGGGTACAATAACCTTTCTCGCGCCAATGAATATTCAGTGGTCCTACGAGAGCTGTTCCCTGCCCACTATAGTCATTCAGTCCTAACAGTTGAAAACCTGTATAATTCCTGGTGCGCAGGTTGCGTTCTATCTCATATTTGTACGCCAAAACCTGTAAGTGTCCGCTGGCCATCAAGAACTTCCTTGCCTGTGATGACATGCCATTGTCGCGTAACAAGTCCTGAAAAACCTCAAAGTTACGTGCCTTGTACGCCCCCTTATACTGGGAGATTTCCCTAAAGTCTGGAAAAGCACACCACTGCCCTTGTTCATGAGCAATGATAGGTTCGTTGTTAGGTTCCTTACCCATATAGTTGCGAGGATACAGTATCTGCTCGTAATAGTCATCATCGCTATGCGGCGCTACCATATCCCAATCCAACCCTCTGGCTCCGGCTTTAACATGATAGTCCGAACCTTCATCCCAAGCCCAGCCGCCTCCGACGGATGCTCCGCAATAAATCCGGTTGGGGTCATACTCCTTCATTGTCTTCACCCAATCCCTACAATATGGGACCCAGTCACCGGCAGGCTCATTGCCTGCTGCCATCATGCAGAATGAGGGATGATGCCCGTAGGTATCTATCATACGGCGTCCTTCGTCCAGCAGATACTGATCAATGGGCATCCCCCTACGCAGTTTCACACCGTGATTGGGCCATGAAGGACCCTCGGGCTGTAGGTAGAGTCCCAACCGGTCGGCAACACAAAAAGCAGCCTCCGGTGGACAATAAGAATGGAAACGGATATGGTTAAGACCGTACTCTTTGCATTTACTGAGCACACGCTCCCATTCTGCCTCGTCTGTAGGTGGGTAGCCTGTCTCGGGAAAGCAACAGTTACCCACGGTACCACGTATGAACACCGGACGATTGTTGATGAGTATTCTATTACCCTCAACACGTATATCGCGAAGGCCAAAGGTTACACTGACAGATGTTCCCCTATAGATTACAGTACGCGTATAAAGCCGCGGGCAAAACTCATCCCACCGCACAGTATCTGCCCCTAAGGGAAGATGGAAAGTCGTGTCATTCACCACAATGTCGATGGTATGATCCTCCCAATGCGGAATCACACGCTTACGCCAGATAATCGGGCCGGACTGGAGTTCTATCTTGCCGACAATACCATTCCAATTGCCTTGAGTCTGGTCGGTCACAGAATGGGAATCCTGTCCCACGCAAACATTCTCTATTCCATTATAAACCTCAATATTCAACTTGTTCTGGCCACCATATATTATATAAGGTGTAAGGTCGAACTGGTGAGGGACAGACAATGACATCTGATGCCCAACCACATGTCCGTTAACCATTACCCTGGTTTCGATATGCGGTCGTTCAAGGAAGAGGGTGACTTGACGCCCCCTCCATGCCTCTGGCACCTTAACTATCCGGCTGTACCACGCATGTCCGACATAGTGCCGATTAGGTGTCAGGAAGAATGGGAACTTCATCTTTCCCTCTACACGGTATTTCTCCATGTATGGGTTGAAGAAGAAACTGGAATCATATAGCGAACCAGTCCATTTAGTATCAACAGTCACAGGGTCTCCCTTGCTGTTAGTCAGCATAGAACCTGGCAACTTTACAGTTCCCTGTTCTCGTTCGGAACGGAAATGCCACTTACCGCTCAGATTTATTGTCTGGGCACAAGTTCCGACAATGTTGATGGTGACCAGCACCAATGTCAGTATCAGGTTTTTCATGATGTTTTTTCGGTGTATCAAAAGCGGCACGGTAATTCTATCTTACCGTAGCAGTGACATAGCTTTTACCAGCCGAGAATTTCTGATCCTTGTCGTAATGAGGTCCATATTTTCCTTCCGGCATATCACTGAGGACAAACACGGTACATTTCCTACCGGCAACAACCTTATCAGTTGCTGCCGTATTGATAGCTGAAGCAGCGAGGTCAGCCAAAGCACCTATCCATCCTCCACCACCTGTATTGATGCTGGTATCAACAGTAATCAAGCCTTCGCGATGATAGAGGGTCTGCCCGGTTTTTGTAGAACGCAGGATATACTCGACACCAGCTTTCAACGAGCTGCCTATCTGACTTCTCTGCCATGACTTAATGATTGTAAACATAGCTGCATCGGCACCCAGTACATTACGGAACTGCGAGAGGTCTGCCTCTAAGAAACGTTCTGCATCATAAGCGCTTTCTGTCTGGAACATTTCCATTGTCATCATAGGAGAATAAACATAATAGCCTTTTTCGCAAAGAGGAGCATATAATGTAGTATAAAAAAAGTCTTTTGCCTCCACATGATTGGTTTGGTTAATGGGCGGCATGATGGCAATGGCAAGCGGCCTTTCTTGATACATAAGCGGATACTGAGATTCACGTGTAACAAGAGTTTGCTGGGCACACGATGACATCAGCAGTGCTACGAGGCCAAGGATAATATACTTCTTCATTTTTCCAACTGATTAATGATTCGTGAAATGAATTTCTCAGACTCGGGATAAGCTTGAATCTCAGCTCGCAACAAGGTAAGTCCTTCTTGCTTACGGCCTGCCTTGCAAAGCAGATAACCGTATTCGGCATTAACTCCAGGGGGAACCGTTTTGCGTAAACCATTCTGCTTGGCAATAACCTTCTGGTACTGTACCATAGCCTTCTCGAGGGTCTCATCGGTAGCACGTTTCGTATGGACATAAGTAGCGTTTTCCGAATCGTACCAACTGTACAGAGATTGCTGTGTCTGACATGAGACAAGAGCAATTACGCCAAAGACAGCAAAGATAATCTTTTTCATGGCAAATTAATGATTTTTGTTTCCTGACTTGACAGAAAGAGTTGTTTCTGATAAATTGTTTTCCCTTCAAAGGTTACTGTGATATTTCTGCGACCCGTGGCTACTCCATACTGTGTGCCTTTACGGTTGGCAGTCTTGGGTTTGACAACTTTGGCATCAAACCGAGTGCCGTCTATATCCACGTGAACGGGATATTTACCATTTCCGTATGTATCTTTGGGACCTACAAATACCAGGTATGCCATATCTTCTTTCCCGCTCTGCTGGGCAACAGGATAGTTAGCCTTACAAGCTGTCAGAAGGCCGGCAAGTACAATAAACAGATAAAAGATTCTTGTTTTCATGATATATAGTATTTATTTGATTTCTTCAATGTAATAGTCTGTCAGGTGGTTGGCATCCACATTGCCTCCTGTTGATGTAAAGGTAACAAAAGAGTATTCCGTCTCGGGCGTATCTCCCCCTGTTGCCGATACGGTAACAGAACCTATCTGTTTGCCAGGCAGCTCTATCATAACGCCTGTCTGCGGATTCTTAACCTTCTTTCCCTTTGTCTTAACAGCAAAAGTATCTCCTACCTTGATGCCCTGGCTTGCCCCACCTGCTACGAGTTGCGCATCGTTGTCGTAAGAAAGGAAATAGGTCCGCCAAGGCTTGTCGGTACACTTGTTGATGATGTTTTCGACAAGTTGTCCTATAGCCTCCGAGATTGCCTTGTCGCTGAGCGTAGCATCGTAATCTGCTCTACCACCTACACCCATCGTTGTCTTTGTAGTAAGTTCAGCCATACCTTTCCCCTCATCGGAATAGATGATGAGTCCAGTGGCAACTTCAACAAGGCGAACGGAAACAGCAGCTTCCACCACTTGCGACTTGGTACTTGTGAAAGCCCCCGACTTACCAACATTCTTTCGGCCAAACTCCGTGATGGAGCCGATAATCATGTAATCAGCACCGATGGTTGAGAGGCCATTCTCGCTCTTCTTGGCCTCCTCGAGGAGTGCTGCAAGGTCACTACGCTCCAAAAGTAAGAATTTGCCTGAAGCAGCAAGTTTGGCAGAAAGGATGTCAAGAGCTTGCTTTCCCATAGGATCGTTCTCCTTGTCGTAGAAGATACCTTTGGCATATTGGGTTTCGTTACTAAAGCGTCCAATGGCCACTTTACGTTTAATAACTCGCGCATTTGGGTCAGCAAGGTTCTGCTGAACGGGTTCTGCTATTTCCACTTTTCGCTGAGCCTGTGAATAGGCGGCAAGCATGAAAAGCGACATAAAGAAAAGAATTTTTTTCATATCTGTTTTATTCAATTATATTTTTTCTATTTCCATGGCAAAAGACATAATACTATATATGTACGCCACAAAAATAGAAAAAATTTATTTCCCCACCATCAAATTGGGATAAAAAAACAGAAATAATGCTACTTTATAGCGAAAATCAGGTCATGTTGGTCCGCATCCTTAGGATGTCCAGTACATTATCGTAGATACTGATAACTCCAAGCGTTACGAACAAGGACATGGCAGTGGTAACAATGATGCGTGAGTTCTCGGCGAACCAGAGTAAGAAGCTGGTCTGAACTTTGAAGGTGAAAAGGGGAACATCGGCCGGCGTAGTGAGTAGGAAGCCTATGGCAGTTGCTCCACTGATGACACCTACCACAAAAGTTACGGCAATAGCCATCTTATAACGGCGGAGCGTTACCTCCTGATACTGCTTTATGTACTCTACAGCATCCAGACGCTTGGTAAGGCGTTCCATGAATTGAGCCTTATCATCAAATTTAGGTTTTTGTGCGAGGAATAATTCCTCAAGTTCTTTATCCTTTTCCATCATACTCATTATAGAGTTTAAAGCCAGTTTATTGCCCTTATCTTGTCAATTTCTCTTTAAGTTTGTCTCTTCCACGCGAGAGTTGCTTCTTAACGGCATCTTCCGAGGTTTCCGTTATCTGAGCTATCTCCTTGATGTTATAGCCAGTCAGGTAAAACAATGTAATGGCCGAGCGTTCTTTTGGGGGCAGGGTGCCAAGGGCCAGGTAAAGGTCCTCGTAAGTCTCCTCTCTGTCCCCCCCCTGTGGGAGTATTTTAATGCTCTCGTCATCAATACTTTCTGTACAATGCAGGCAGGCACGGTGATTCAGAAAGGTGTTGTGGGCAATCTTGAAGAGCCAAGAGCGGAACTTACCCTTGTCCTGATAGCCGTCCGTGGAGAGATAGGCCTTGACCAAAGTGTCCTGCGCCAGGTCGTCTGCTTCATCCTTGTTCCCGCAGCAGAGGGCGAACAGGAAACTTCTCAGTGCCTCTTGCTCGCGCTCTACGTAGGTTATGAATACTTCGCGTGTCACTTCTCTAGACTTTAGACCCTAGGCCTTAGTTCTTCAACTGCAATTCTTCGGCTTCCATCTCCTTGACCAGCATCTTTTTGCCTACATTATAGTTAATCAGGAAAGCAATGCCGACAGCAAGAAGAACGAAGCCTCCTATATATAGTAGATGAAGGTTATCTACCTCCATTCCTCCCATAAAATCCACCCAGATAGCTGCAGCTAAAAGAGCTACGCCCAGGAATGTGGTGATACATGCACCTAAAAGCTTTTCGAGCAGTTTCTCCTTCAACAGCTTTTTCTTGGGAGAGATTTTCTTGATCAGTTCCTCAATGTCCATTTCGGGGTTCTTTTCGATAGCAGCCAATACAATTTCCGTCTGTTTGTTGGTCTCGTTCATTTTCTGACGAACACCCATTAAAATTCCTACGATGGGAAGAATACATCCACATGCTACGGGAACGATGATTTGAACTAAATTATGATCCATCTTCTTTTATCTTTATGAGTTAAACATTTTGTAATTTCCGAACCGGTTTCTACACATATAACAAGTCGGAAAGACAAAAGGTGACGTCGGGAATAAAAAAATCTCAATATTTCTCTATGAAATCTGTCACCAAACGGAAAACTGGTTCGTAGCTGTCGAACTTTACGGTCTTGTAAGTGTCAAAGATGGTGTGATAGTATTGAAAAGCATCGCCTTTCTCGTTCTCCAGGAATATACAAGGTACGTGACGGAAAGCGAATGGGTAATGGTCGCTATTGGCGGCCAAATCGCCACGATGGAGAGAGGTGAAGTGCTTCTTTTCGGTGTTTATCTGATTAAACAGCTGATAGCCACGCATACCTTCGTCGCTTACCTCGCAATACTGTACAGGATTGTTGTCGCCAATCATATCTATATTAAATAAGTACTTTATTTGCGTAAGAGGTACTATGGGGTTGTTGGCGAAAAACTCCGAACCGCGCAGGTTGGCATCCTCGCCCGAGAAGGAAAGGAAATACATATCATACTGAGGTTTATGTTTGGCGTAGTAGGCTGCCAGAGTAACGATGCAGGCGGTACCCGAAGCGTTATCGTTGGCACCGGCATAAAAGACTTTCTTGCCTAAGTTCCCCAGATGATCGTAGTGTGCAGTAAAGACATAGCAGCTATCGTGTCGTTGTCCCTCAACTTTGGCAATGACATTGAAGCACTCGTAATCCTTCAGGAACTTACTGTCGACATCCAGTTTTACACGCTGAACATCCTTGACAGCCTCGGGTGTCACCCAGATGATGGGCTTGTCAACTACGCGATGACCATAAGCCTTAAAGAACTTAATGGGTGCGGGCCATGTGTAGATGAGTCCGGCATTGTTGCACTCGCCTGCTTTTTGAAGCCGCTGGAAATCCTTGCTGTGACGATAGGTGAACCAGAACTCACAAGCCACCAGGCAGTTGGCATACTCAGGTTTGGCAAGGTCGGCAAACATACGGTCGGCATCGTAGTTGAGCGTATCTACGTGGTAAACGGGAAACTCACCATGTACACCGGGAGAATACTCTCGCATGGAAAAATCCACTCCGGGAGTGAGTGTTTTCCAAGTTGTTCCCTCTTTCCCGGGAGAGGGATTGCGGGTGAGGCCTTCCATCTCCATTTTTCCGCTGAACGTGTTGATGTCCAAGTTAAAAGGTTGTAATATGACTTCATCTACTCCTGCTTTTTGGTATTCTTTTTGCAAGAATTTGCCTGCCTTGTTGGCACCACCCTTGGCATAGCCTCGTCCCTGATACCTCGTGCTACTCAATTCCTTAATTACTCTCTTGTAATGCGCCAAATCCTGTGCGCTCACCGGCATGAATCCCAAAGCCAGCAAAAAAATCAGTATTTTTTTCATAAATCTTCTCTAAAACCCACCACTAAAAGGGAGGCTAATATTTAAGGTTATACAAATAATTTTTTTTATTTTTCACTATTCACTTCCTTTGGTTCCACATGCACAGCAATGTGTGTGTCCTCGCCATAATGGCTGCGTAGCAAGTCCTCCACCTCTGAAGCTTTATCATGCGCCTCACGAAGCGGCATATTGCCATCCATAAGGATGTGCAACTCGATGGCATAGTGGTTGCCTATCCTGCGTGTACGCAGGTCGTGCGGCTCAGCCACACCCTGGACAGAAGCCGTCAACTGAAGAATCTCGTTCTCCACTTCATCGGGCAGGGAGTGTTCCATCAAATCGCCAATGCCGTCGCGTAACAAAAAAACGGCAACCTTTATGATAAACAGACCCACTATGACGGATGCTATAGGGTCGAGCACCGTCCACTTTTGTCCCAAGAATATGGCGCCGCCAATACCAATGGCCGTACCGACGGATGAAAGAGCATCGCTCCTGTGATGCCATGCATTGGCTTCTATCGCCTGCGAGTGAAGCTTTCGGGCCTCGACCATAGAATAACGGAACGTGCTCTCTTTGAGGACAATTGACAACACTGCCGCCCACAAAGCTAACAATCCGGGGGCCTGCAACTGCGCCCCTCCGACCCAAGCAACAACCTTTGTGGCACCTCCATAAACAATGCCAATGGCCACCAACAACAAGGCAATGCCAATGATAGTCATGGCCAGCGTCTCGTATTTGCCATGGCCGTAATCGTGCGACTTATCCTGAGGCTTTCCACTGATATGAACAAAGAAAATGACAATGACGTCCGTCACAAAATCGCTGAGCGAATGGATGGCATCAGCCACCATTGCAGCACTGTGGCCCATGATTCCGGCAACAAACTTGGAAACCAGCAGAACCACGTTTACTACGCCTCCAACCAGCGTAACTTTGTATATTTGACGGCTCCTTTCCATAGGAAAATGCGATTTTGCCAACAAAATTACCACTTTATTCTCAGAATCGGCCAAAAAATGCAGAAAAAGTGCTAAATTTGTGCCGCAAATAGAATTTTTATCAAAAATAAAATAAAAAACGATACTATTATGAAACAGCGAATCCTCGGCTGCCTGTTGGCAGTTCTTATGAGTCTTAGCGCTATGGCAGAAGTGAAGTACGTATTCTACTTCATTGGCGATGGCATGGGTGTGAACCAGATTAACGTTACAGAAACCTATCAGGCTGCCTTGAAGGGCAAGATAGGTTTTGAACCCCTCTTGATGTCGAGTCTCCCCGTTGTGGGTATGGTGAATACCTATTCTGCAACGAATGGTGTCACCGACTCAGCTGCCGGTGGCACAGCCTTAGCTACCGGAAAGAAGACCAAGAACGGCGCCATTGGCGTATTGAAGGATTTGCAGACTCCCTGCTATAGCATTGCTCAGTGGGCTAAGAACTCTGGCAAGGCCGTAGGTGTGGCTACCTCGGTAGCTGTTACCCATGCAACCCCCGCCTCCTTCTTTGGTCATCAGCCCGACCGTAACATGTACTATGAATTGGGTAAAGACTTGTGCAAGAGCGGATTCGACTTCTTTGGTGGTTCCGATTTCCATCGCCCCTATACCAAGGAGGGTGAGCCCTCGCTGCACGAGCAGGCTAAGGCTGCCGGCTACACCATTGTTAAGGGTTATAAGGAGTATATGAAGAAGGGTCGTCAGGCAGAGAAACTCTGTCTCTTTCAGAGCGATAAGGCAAACGAGAAGCTGGCCAGCGACCAGATTCCTTATGCACTGGACCGGACAAAGGATGACCTGACACTAGAGGAGATTGTACGCGCCGGTATCAACTTCCTGAGCTCAAAGAACACCGACGGTTTCTTCTTCGAAGTAGAAGGCGGTATGATTGACTGGGCTTGCCACAGCAACGATATCGGTAACTGTATCAATGAGGTTATTGACTTTGATAAGGCCATTAAGGTGGCTTATGAGTTCTATGAGCAGCACCCCGATGAGACTATCATCGTAATCAGTGCCGACCACGAGACTGGCGGTCTGGTAATGGGTGTTGGACCTTATGAGATTCATACCGACCTATTGAAGTACCAGCGTAAGAGCATCAATGAGTTGAAGTGGATGCTGAGAGAGCAGTACAAGAAGGCTCCCAAGAAGTTTACATGGGAAGCAGTAGATAAGGTGCTGAAGGAAGAGATGGGCTTTGGCGCAGGTATCGACCTGAACGACAAGCAGAAAGAACGTATTCAGAACCGTTGGAAGGAAATAGAGAAAGCTATAAAGGAAGATAAGAAAGTGAACGACCGCATTGGTGACCTGTGCGAAACTACTAAGCACATCCTAAGCGAGGTGGCTATGATCAGTTGGGCCAGCGGCGGACATTCAAACGGCTATGTACCCATCTATGCTATCGGTCCTGGCACAGAGATTTTCCAGGGACGTATCGATAACATAGAGATCGCTCCGGGTATGGCCAAAATTGCCGGCTATAAGGTAGAACAATAAACATATATGCAGAGTATTAGAAACATAGCAATCATTGCCCACGTAGATCACGGAAAGACTACGTTGGTAGATAAGATGTTGCTGGCCGGTAACCTTTTCCGCGAGAACCAGCAGACAGGTGAATTGATGTTGGATAACAACGAGTTGGAGCGTGAGCGCGGAATCACCATCCTCTCTAAGAACGTTAGTATTAATTACAAGAACACCAAGATAAACATCATTGACACTCCGGGCCATAGCGATTTTGGCGGTGAAGTAGAGCGTGTACTGAATATGGCCGACGGATGCCTCTTGTTGGTAGATGCCTTTGAGGGTCCTATGCCTCAGACGCGTTTCGTGCTGCAGAAGGCATTGCAGATCGGTCTAAAGCCCGTTGTGGTCATCAACAAGGTGGACAAACCCAATTGCCGGCCCGAAGAGGTTTACGAGATGGTATTCGACCTGATGTGTGACTTGGATGCAACGGAAGACCAGTTAGACTTCCCTGTTATCTACGGTTCAGCCAAGAACGGATGGATGAGTGAAGACTGGAACAAGCCGACAGATAACATTACCTATCTGCTGGACAGTATACTGGAATTCATCCCTGCACCCGAAGTGCTGGAGGGTACGCCCCAAATGCTCATCACCAGTCTGGATTACAGCAATTACACAGGTCGTATTGCTGTAGGACGAGTACACCGTGGCACTTTGAAGGAGGGAATGAATATTACCATTGTTCATCGCGACGGCAGTAAAGAAAAGACAAAAATCAAGGAACTGCATACTTTCACGGGTATGGGTCGCCAGAAAATCGCAGAAGTATCAAGTGGCGATATCTGTGCCATTGTCGGCTTGGAGAATTTTGAAATTGGAGATACCATCTGCGATTTCGAAAACCCAGAACCGCTGCCACCCATCAGCATTGATGAGCCCACCATGAGTATGCTCTTTACCATTAACGACTCTCCGTTCTTTGGCAAAGAAGGTAAATATTGCACCAGCCGTCATATCGGCGAGCGTCTGGCCAAAGAGCTGGAGAAGAACCTGGCACTCCGGGTGGAAACGCCAGAGGGATATACCGACCGTTGGATAGTTTCGGGCCGTGGTGTGCTGCACCTGAGTGTATTGATTGAAACCATGCGTCGCGAAGGCTATGAACTGCAAGTAGGGCAGCCTCAGGTAATTTATAAGGAGATTGAAGGCATAAAGTGCGAACCCATAGAGGAGATGACCATCAATGTACCTGAGGAATTTGCCAGCAAGATGATAGATATGGTTACCCGCCGTAAGGGTGAGATGACCAGTATGGAGAGTCAGGGTGAACGTGTGAACATTGAGTTTAATATTCCCAGCCGTGGCATCATCGGTCTGCGTACCAATATGCTGACAGCCAGTCAGGGCGAAGCTATTATTGCACACCGCTTCAAGGAGTATCAGCCATATAAAGGCGAAATAACCCGACGTGTGAACGGATCACTTATTGCCTTGGAGAGTGGAAACGCATATGCATACGCTATAGACCATCTTCAGGACAGAGGGCGCTTCTTTATTGAGCCTCAAGATCAAGTATATGCTGGCCAGGTGGTTGGAGAGCATGTTCACGACAACGATATTGTGATAAACGTATGCAAAGCTAAGCAACTGACCAATGTACGAGCCAGTGGAACGGATGAGAAAGCACATATTATACCTGCCACCATCTTTTCATTGGAAGAGGCACTGGAATACATCAAGGAAGATGAGTATGTAGAGGTAACCCCCAAGAGCATGCGTATGCGCAAGGTGATTCTGGATCATCTGGAGAGGAAAAGAGCGAATAAATAGTTGAGAGTTTAGAGTATGGAGCATATTATACCAACATGGTTGCTGATACCTTTTGTCTGTCAGCTTCTTTGTATTGCAGTCTTCCCACTTACCAAGTTTGAACATTGGTGGGAAAATAATACGCATAAACTGTCTGTTTCCTTTTTACTTGGGCTACCAGTTGCATATTGGCTATGTACACATGGTATGACACATGAGTTGGAGCATCAGATGGTGTATGACTACGTGCCCTTTATCCTGCTGCTAATGGCATTGTTCGTGACCACAGGCGGCATCTGCATCAAGGGCGACCTCAGGGCTACCCCGCTGATGAACTGCGCCATCCTGAGCACAGGTTTCCTGCTGGCTTCCTTTATGGGAACAACAGGTGCAGCTATGCTGCTTATCCGCTTACTGCTACAGACAAACAGTCAGCGCAAGTACACCACTCATACGGTACTGTTCTTCATAGCTATGGTGGCTAACTGCGGAGGTATCCTTACCCCGTTAGGCGACCCCCCATTGTTCCTGCTCTTCCAAAAGGGCACACCCTTTGACTGGTTCCTGGGCTTAGCTCCCGAATGGCTGACGACAGGACTCTTGATGCTGCTGGTTTACTTTGTGATGGACAGTATCTTCTACAAGCGAGAGGCTCACGAGAGACTGAAAGCCGACGAGGCAGAACAGGAGGAAATTACCGTTACCGGACTTATCAATCTGATATGGCTGGCAGGTGTGATACTAAGCACCATGTTCATCAACAGTACCTACATCCCCGCTATGGGTGAGCCTGATGCACCCTTCTATCTGAAGCTACTCAGGGAATGGGCTTTCATACTGATTATCATTCTATCAGTTCTTACGACAAAGAAGGAAGTACGTACCGACAATAACTTTGCCTGGGCACCCATCCTGGAGGTAGCTTGTGTATTCTGTGGCATTTTTGCGACCATGATTCCGGCATTGATGTACCTTCGGCAACATCCGTTGCCCATTACAGAACCCTGGCAGTTTGTTTATTGCACAGGAGCACTGTCGGCTTTCCTGGATAATGCACCCACCGCAATGGTGTTCCACGCTACCGCCACAACGCTGTCTGATCCCACAGCAACCAATCTGGTGGCAGGTGTGTCAGAGCCCTTGCTACGTGCCATATCCATGGGCGCTGTATTCTTCGGTTCTATGACATACATAGGCAACGGCCCTAACTTCATGGTGAAGAGCATTGCAGAGCAGAACGGATTCCGTATGCCTAGCTTCTTTGTCTATATGCTGAAGTTCTCGCTCATCATCTGCCTGCCCATCTTCATCATTGTTCAACTGTTATTCCTGTAATCATTACATGAACGTAATAGACATTATCAATAAAAAGCAGGGAACAGCCTTTTCTTTCGAGGTGCTTCCGCCACTGAAGGGAACAGGGACACAGAATCTTTTCAGGACGATAGAGCAACTGCTGGAGTTTGACCCACGGTATGTGAACATCACTACGCACCGTAGCGAATATGTGTACCATGAGATGGGCAACGGTCTGATGCAACGTCAGCGTATCCGTCGAAGACCAGGCACCATTGCCATCGCTGCATCCATTCAACAGAAATATGGCCTGCATGTTGTGCCTCATATTGTATGCAGTGGCAACAACAGGGAAGATCTGGAATATATGCTGTTGGACTTACAGTTTCTGGGTGTGAATGATTTGCTGGTACTTCGTGGCGACAAAGCCAAGGAAGATGCCAGTTTCCAACCTACAGGAGACGGGCCAGCCCACGCCACCGAACTGATAGAACAAATAAACAAGTTCAATGCAGGACAGTTCTGGGACGGTTCTACCATAAAAGTACCTGGGGTGCCATTCCAGTACGGAGTAGCCTGTTATCCAGAGAAGCATGAAGAAGCCGCGAACTTAGAAACAGATCTTCAAGTGTTGAAACTGAAAGCCGATATGGGAGCCCAGTATGCGGTAACCCAGCTTTTCTATGACAACGAAAAATATTTCCGTTTCGTAGAGATGGCACGCGAAGCAGATATCAACATACCTATCATTCCGGGTTTAAAACCCCTGGCTAAAATGAGCCAGCTTTCCGTTATTCCCAAAACATTCCATTGCGACCTGCCTTCCGAACTTTATACCGAGGCTGTTAAATGCAAGACAGACGAAGAGGTAAAGCATGTGGGCATAGAATGGTGTGTTAAGCAATGTAAGGAATTGATGCAGAAAGGTGCCCCCAGTCTGCACTTCTATACGGTGAGTGCAGTGGACAGCATTGCCCAGATTGCTAAACAAATATATTAGAGAGATATGGCATTCGGATTTCAGCAGGTAATAGCACAGCAAGACGTAAAGGCACATCTCCTACAAATGGCAGGAGAGAACCAGTTGCCGCATGCCATGATGTTCTGTGGACCTCAAGGGTCAGGCAAGTTGCCTCTTGCGCTGGCCTTTGCCCGATATCTGCTATGTACAGAGCCAACAGACAGCGATGCTTGCGGTGAATGTACAGGATGCCATATGCTAGACAAATGGGCTCATCCCGACCTCCATTTCTCTTTCCCTGTATTCAAGGGAAAATCATCAGACCATCCTGTGTCAGACGATTTCTTAGAGGCTTGGCGTAATCAGTTGCTGACGAATCCGTATTTTGATACAGAGATGTGGTTGAATGATATCAAGGCAGAGAATCAGCAGATAACATTCTATGTACAGGAGAGCGATGCATTGCAAAGGAAACTGGCATTAAAATCCAGTCAGGGAGGCCGTAAGGTGGTTTTGATGTGGTTGCCCGAGAAAATGAGTCAGGAGGTAGCCAACAAACTACTTAAACTAATAGAGGAACCACCTTTACATACCTACTTCCTGCTTGTAAGTGAGGACCCGGAAATGGTGCTTGGCACCATACAAAGCAGAGTCCAGCGCATAACCGTGCCATCGCTTACTGAAGATGAAATTACCGATGCGCTGATAACTTTGCATGCAGTGCCCCAGGATTTGGCTCAAAATATTGCCCACATATCACGTGGTAATTTCACAGAAGCCCTGAAACGTCTGGAAGCAGGAAACGAGCAGCAACTGTTCTTTGATCTTTTTGTACAACTGATGAGAAGCAGTTATATGAGGAGCCTAAAGGACCTGCAGGCTTGGACGCAAAGTGTGAAAGAGTTGGGACGTGAACGTCAGAAGCGTATGCTGGATTATTTCCAGCGACTGTTACGCGAGAATTTCATGTACAATTTCCACAACAAGGAAATGAGCTATATGACAAAGGAAGAAGAACAGTTCGGTCAGAAATTTGCTCCCTTCATAAACGAGACTAATGTAATAGGAATAATGGACGAACTCAGTGATGCACAACGCGACATTGAGCAGAATGTAAATGCGCAAATGGTATTCTTTGATTTCGCCCTTAAAATGATAATACTGTTAAAGAAATAATGGAGTACAACTATAAATGCGGATGCAGGGGACGTGGTCTCTGCGCCAAAGGCAGTAATACAGGTCACTATGGTCAGTTGAATACTTTCAACTATCTGGCAGACATTCCCGACAACCAAGAGGTAACAGATTTGGTGGAGGTCCAATTCAAAAATACGCGAAAGGGGTACTTCCATAACATCAATAACCTGCCATTACAAAATGGCGACCTTGTTGCTGTAGAAGCAACAGCCGGACATGATATCGGAACGGTAACCCTAACGGGAAAACTGGTAGCTCTACAGATTAAGAAAGCTAATCTGAGGAGCAACGAGGAGATAAAACGGATCTATCGTATTGCACGCCCAAATGATTTGGAACGTTATGAGGCTGCCAAGGCTCGTGAGCACGAAACCATGATTAAAAGCCGTCAGATAGCAAAAGACTTGGGATTGGAGATGAAAATTGGTGATGTAGAATACCAAGGTGACGGGAATAAAGCCATCTTCTATTACATTGCCGATGGCAGAGTAGATTTCCGCCAACTCATCAAAGTGCTGGCAGAAGAATTCCGTGTGCGCATCGAGATGAAGCAAATTGGAGCCCGTCAAGAGGCTGGACGCATCGGCGGTTTCGGGCCGTGTGGACGCGAACTCTGTTGTGCTACCTGGATGAAGAACTTTATAAGTGTAGGAACCGGTTCAGCCCGTTTTCAGTATCTGAGCCTGAACCCCCAGAAATTAGCCGGTCAGTGTGCCAAACTAAAATGCTGCATGAATTATGAGGTTGACCAATACATCGAGGCAGGGCAGAAACTGCCCCAGCGTGACGTGATACTAATCAGTGAAGAAGGAGAACACTACTTCTTTAAGGCTGATGTGTTGAGCGGTATGGTAACCTATTCTACCGACAAACGTTTAGCTGCCAATTTGGTAACAATCTCTGCGGAGCGAGCCCTTGAAGTCTTTGCCATGAACCAGAAGGGCGAGAAACCCGCCACACTTGAGTTGGGCGGACGGAAAGAACCCGAGCGCCCGGTTGACCTTGCCACTCAAGATGATTTGAACCGCTTCGACAAGAAGAAAAAGAAGAAAAAGAAGAAAAAAACACATCATCGTACCGATGGTGAAGACAATATGCAACCTAACGCTATCGGGAAAGAACCTCAGGATGCTTAGGCAAATCTGTCTTCTCTTGTTTTCTGTATGGCTGCTGACATGTTGCGACAGCAGCACTATAATGCATTCCTACCAACCACTTAAGGAAAAATGTTGGGACAGGTCAGATACACTGACCTTCACCCTTCCGACTCTGGACAACAATGACAGGTGTCATGTACTGATAGGACTCCGAGTTACAGACAATTTCCCCTATGAGATGTTAATACTGGAAATAGAGCAGAACTACCGGAAGCCTTTTAGACACAGAGTAGATACCGTCAGGTATATGTTAACCGATAAGAGAGGAGAATTTACGGAAAAAGGTATCAACTATTTCCAGTACGAGACGCAGGGAGTACCGTTGTCCTTGGAGAAAGGGCAAACCGGCAATTTAAGAATCCGGCACTTAATGCACAGAGAGACAATACCTGGTATTATGGATGTAGGCATTCACGTCATTCGTTAGCGTTTCATTCTATTACGCCCAGCGTCAATTCTCAAGAACACAAAGAGAAGGATGGTGAAGCCCCAAAGCGAAGAACCGCCATAGCTGAAGAACGGTAGAGGAATACCAATCACAGGTGTCAGACCCAATACCATTCCCACATTAATAAAGACGTGGAAAAGAAAGACACTCATGACACAATAGCCATATACCCTACCAAAGGTGTAGGGTTGTCGCTCTGCCAGATGAATAAGCCTGAGTATTAATGTCAGGAAAAGAACCAGTACAGCCGCACACCCGACAAAACCTTCTTCTTCGCCTACGGTACAGAAGATAAAATCGGTATCCTGTTCAGGCACATATTTTAGCTTTGTCTGTGTACCGTTCAGGAAACCTTTTCCTTGCAAGCCGCCCGAACCGATGGCAATCTTAGCTTGAATAACGTTATAACCAGCACCCCGAGGATCATCTTCAAGCCCCAAAAGAACACGGATACGGGTTTGTTGGTGTGCCTTCATGACATTATTCAATACAAAATTAGCCGAATAGAAGAAAGCGAGACTACCCAAAGCAAACATAGCAATGTAGAAGTAACGTATTATGTTATCCCGCACAAATCGGTACATCAAGTACAGAATAGAAGCAGCACAGACACCTTGGAAGACCCAAATAACATTACACGGCATGATATAACGTGCAAACAGAAAAGCCAGAATCATGACAAGGGTTCCCCACCCCAGGATATACCATCCTACCGCCTTTTTCCTCGTATATACCCATACCATTCCAACTGTAAAGAACTGGACAAGTATGAGCACAAGTGTCTGTCCTAATGACATCTGTGGGATGCCCATCAATGCTTCTTCAGAAAAACGCACACCTACTACAAAATATATCACCGCAGCAATACCCGAGAAAAGGATGCAACCAGGCATTCCTTCACGGTAGAGCATCAGGAAGAAAGCACTATAAACAAGGGCACTTCCCGTCTCGCGCTGCAAGATTATAAGTACCATAGGTGTGACTATAAGGGCAACGCTTATAACAAAATCCTTCCACTTGCTCACATCGAACTCATAGGTGCTCATCACTTTGGCCACACACAATGCTGTTCCAAACTTGGCAAATTCAGCAGGCTGGATACTAAAACTCCCGATTTTAATCCAAGACATAGAGCCTTTTATATCATGCGCCAGGAAAGG
Source organism: uncultured Bacteroidales bacterium (assembly GCA_902801485.1). Classification (GTDB taxonomy): domain Bacteria; phylum Bacteroidota; class Bacteroidia; order Bacteroidales; family Bacteroidaceae; genus Physcousia. Next base: position 68,740 of record CADCIP010000009.1, read on the forward strand.
AGTAACCGCCAATAGCACCAAGAATCCTAAATATATAATGTATGACAGCGATTCTATCAGCCGGTCATCGGTCATTAGTATCAGTGTTCCCAAAATCAGTGATGTTCCTATCCAGACAATCTGCATGCCGCTTCTTGTGGAGAAATCAACGATACTACCTCCCTGATCCAGGTCATAGCTTGCTCCGCATACACTCATCCATCCCATTGCCAGCAGCATCAGGTAAATAAGTATGGTGAACCAGTCGATGGAGCCTAACAAACTCGGTTCCTGGTTTCTTCTATTCAGATTCCGTCGCGTCATAGGTTGTGGGAGTAAAAAGATATTTATGTTCAAAGACACTTGCTTTCTGCAAACTGCTTTCCGAAAGATGTCCGTTGATATACTGTTCCATCATTAACGCTCCAATAGGGACGCCGTAAGTGGCACCCCAAGTTCCATTCTCTACGTAAACACAAATCGCAATCTGGGGATTCTCGCGTGGAGCAAATCCCATGAATACGCTATGGTCCTGCCCATGAGGGTTCTGCGCCGTTCCGGTTTTACCGCATATCTCATACATACTGGTGTTAGCGGTATGACAGGTTCCTCCCAGAACAGCCTGGCGCATACCCTGCACCACATACTCATAGTTCTGGCGATCCACCTTCGTATAATGCTTGCGTGTATAAGTCGTATCAAGCGGTTGTCCCTGTACTTCTTTCACCACATGTGGAATAATGTAATAACCCCTGTTGGCAATGGTGGCACCTAAATTGGCAATCTGCAAAGGGGTAAGGTTTACTTCACCCTGACCGATAGAGATACTGATAACGGTCAGTCCGCTCCAGTCACCACGATAAGCCTTATCGTAGTAAGGAGCATTGGGAATCATGCCTCGTTTCTCGCCGGGCAGGTCAATTCCCAACGTATAGCCGAATCCCATGGATACCATATAATCTTTCCATTTGGTCATGGCATCCTGTACGGTTGGATATTTTTTCCGATTACCGAACATATGGTACAGTCCCCAACAGAAATAACCGTTACATGATGTGGCAATAGCAGGAATCAACGGCAAGGGAGACCCATGCCCATGACAACCAACGGTAAGTCCTCTGAAATGGAAACCGTGACTGCACGAGTAAGCTGTCCCGGGAGTTATTATACCCTCCTGCAGGAAGGTAAGTGCCTGACTGGTTTTGAAAGTGGAACCTGGTGGATATTGTCCCATGATGGCACGGTTAAGTAGAGGCTTATGCGGGTCCTGGCTTAAGAGTCTATGGCTTTTTCCTCGCTGACGGCCCACCATCATCTTGGGATCGAAGGACGGACTTGACACCATGCAAAGGACCTCGCCCGTGGAAGGTTCTATGGCAACAATACTACCCAACTTGCCCTTCATCAGTCTTTCTCCCAAAGCCTGCAACTTGAAATCAATACTTAATTTCAGGTTGCGTCCGGGAATAGGCGCAAGGTCGAACTTACCATTCTGGTAATGTCCTTTGATACGACCGCGAGCATCCCTAAGCAGAATCTCCATTCCTTTCTCACCTCGCAAATCCTTCTCATAACTACGTTCTACTCCCAGTTTACCAATGTAGTCGCCACTTTGGTAGTAGTTGTCGTTTTCGATATCCTGGGGATTCACCTCGCCCACATCTCCCAAAATATGGGCAGCGTATGGATGACGGTATTGGCGGATGCTACGTTTCTGGATGTAAAACCCGGGGAAACGGAAGAGCTTCTCCTGAAAACGGCTGAACTCCTCGGTAGAGAGCTGGCTCATGAAGAGCTGCTGTGTGAATCTGCTATATCCGGGATTACGCCTGTGGTCCTTAATCTCTTCCATTCGCCGTTCATACCATTCTCTGCTGATGTGCAGGCTCTGGCACAAATCAATTGTATCAACACCTTCCTGCTCGTTCATTATCACCATCACATCATAAGCCGGCTGGTTGTACACCAACAGCTCTCCGTTCCGATCGGTAATAACACCGCGTGCAGGGTACTGAATACGACGCAGGAAGGCATTGCTGTCGGCATTCTTCTTGAAATCATCGCTTAACAGCTGTAGTGTAAAAAGACGAATCAGATAAATCAGAATGATGAGGAATGCCACACCACCCAATATGTATTTCCTTTTTTCTAAGTCGTAATTGGCAGACATATTGAGAGGGTCCGTTATTTCGTTTTACGGAAAGATTCAAGAAGAAGGGCCAGCAGGACACTGCTAAACCAACTTGCCACCATAAGTAAGGCGGCATCTGTTATGTGGTATAGCGAGAAACATTCCAGGCAAAAGTAAACCAAATGGTGCACAAAGAAAATAATCATCATGTACCTCACATAGTTCCATTTTCCCATGGTCTGCATAGAAGGAATTAAATCATCGGCAGCATCTCTGGGTGCCATCACATTCAACAAAGGCGGTTGAAGAAGGGCAGCGAAAGTCATAGCACCACTTGCTACTCCGGGTGTATTGGTAAAGATATCTGCCAGCAGCCCGGTAAAGAAGCCCCAAAGCAGAACACCGGCTTTTAAACTTCCCATGGGCATATAAAGCAATATAGCCGCAAGAATAAGTGGGGTGCCATAACCAAACAGTTGCAAGTGGTTGAGTATCAACACCTGAAATGCCACTAAAAGCAGCATGAGAATAAACCTTTTCAGTTGTGTAACTATCATTCCCTTCTAAGCGAATCTAATTCTTCTTTCATGTAATGCTTCAGCACACATACATGCCGGACATGAGCGATGTCGGTTCCCATCTGTATTTCCAGCGAATATGCCAGTCCGTCTTCGCTATTGTGTACTTGCGCAACTCTTCCCAGGAAGATACCCGGTGGGAAGAGACTGCTGAAACCACTCGTTTCCACAATATCACCTATACGCGGTTTTGCATGACGTGGTACATCATCCATTGAAACCTGCAAAGGATTCCCCCCATTCCATTTCATGTAGCCAAAATACTCTGTTCCCCTAAGCCTGCAACTGATACTGCTTTTGCTGTTCAGGACAGACAATACAAGGGCATAGTGGGGCGTAACTTTACTGACAATTCCGACAACACCCGTTCCACTTACTACCCCCATCTCAGGTTCCACACCATCATTACTTCCCACATTGATGGTAATCAAATTGTCACGTTGTCTGACACTATTGGAAATGACTTGTGCAGGAATCATCTCAATATCCTTCAGCAAATCCGACTGGTACTGTTGCGTGATGGACGTATCCTTCTTCAGTTCGGCCAGTTCATGACGCAGAACATTCAGGTTATTCTGGAGTAACGTATTCTGACGCACAAGGTAGGCATTCTCTTTGCCCAAATTAATATATTGCAATCCCTTGGCTTCCCATTCCAGAACTGCTCCTGCTACTGAATTGGCCTGCGTAAACCACACGCTACCCTGATAGTGGTTGAATCTGAAAAGCATGAATCCACTGAGTACTTCCAAAAGCAGGAAGAGGACCCAGTGGACATTTTGTGTTATTCTATCAAGTAGTTCTCTCAATTTACATCAAGAAGGGGAATTCACGAATATTCTTCAGTGCCACACCAGTACCCTTGGCTACACAATGCAAGGGATCCTCTGCAACGTGGAAGGGGATGTTTATCTTGTCGGTCAGACGCTTTGCCAAACCACGTAGCAAAGCACCTCCACCTGCCAGATAAATACCGTTCTTAACGATATCGGCATACAATTCAGGCGGTGTCTCCTCCAGTGCGTTCAGGATAGCTGCTTCTATCTTGGCGATTGTCTTTTCCAGACAATGGGCAATTTCCTGATAACATACGGGAACCTCCATGGGTAGAGCAGTGATACGGTTGGGCCCGTGCACTACATAATCCTCAGGGGCATCATCACCCAAATCGGCAAGAGCTGCACCAACATGGATTTTGATTCTCTCGGCCATGCGCTCACTCACCTTAACGTTATGCTGGCGACCCATATACTCCTGAATGTCAGCGGTCAGCACATCACCCGCAATACGTAAGCTCTTGTCGGCAACAATACCGCCAAGGCTGATGACAGCAATCTCGGTACTTCCACCACCTATGTCCACAATCATATTTCCTTCGGGAGCCAGTACGTCAAGTCCTATTCCAATAGCAGCTGCCATCGGTTCATAAATCAGATATACCTCCCTACCACCGGCATGTTCAGCACTGTCCCTTACTGCACGTAATTCAACCTCAGTACTACCACTGGGTACGCCAATAACCATTCTCATGCTGGGCGAGAAAAGACGGTTCCCGGAATGAACCATTTTTATCAGGCCGCGCATCATCTGCTCGCAGGCATTAAAGTTTGCTATCACGCCATCACGCAAAGGACGAATGGTTTGTATTTCCGGATTTGTTTTCTCATACATCATCTTAGCTCTGTCACCTACAGCAATCATACGCTCGCTGCGACGGTCCAAAGCTACAACACTGGGCTCATCCACCACAATTTTGCCATCACTGATAATGATGGTGTTTGCGGTACCTAAGTCCATTGCAAGTTCTTTATTAAGCGAAAACCACTTCATTTATTTGAATTGAAAATTGAAAGTTTACGGTTTACCGTTGTTATTTCTCCCTTTTCCTTTCCCGCTTCCAAGAGCGGGAGGCGGGTTATTTTTCAAACCAACTGTGTATGGCAGTATCGTAATGACTGCTTACGCCAAAGGCACGGGTAGCAAACCACTTGCGGTCTTCTATCTCGCTCTGAGCACCCTGCTTCTGCAACAAGTCCAGCAAAGGTTTGTACTCAGCCTTAGAGGGAACAATGATAACATCGCGGAAGTTCTTTGCTGCAGCACGGATAAGGCTGATTCCACCTATATCTATCTTCTCGATGATGTCTGCAGGACAGGCACCGCTTGCCACCGTGTCCTCGAAGGGGTATAGGTCAACGATTACCAAGTCGATAGCAGGAATCTCATACTGCTTCATCTGTTGCCGGTCACTCTCCAGCTCCCTGCGTCCCAGTATGCCGCCGAATACTTTGGGATGAAGGGTTTTTACTCTACCACCCAAGATGCTGGGGTATGTGGTAACATCCTCCACCTTCTGACAGGGAATACCCAAACTCTCGATAAAGGTCTGAGTACCACCGGTGCTCAACAGTTCAACACCTTGCGCATTCAGGGTGCGCAGAATCTCCTCTAATCCGTCTTTGTGAAAAACAGACACCAGAGCTCGCTGGATTTTTCTTGTTTCTGCCATATATAATGTAAATTTGTGCGTACGCGCTACTTTATGGGGCTGCAAAATTACATATTTTCTATTAAAGAGCCACATTTTTCTTCCAAATTTTAATAAAAAACAGAAAATTATGTATCTTTGCCCTCTGTAATGAAATAAACCATAGAAACAACGATGACCCTACAATATTATCGCCGACTCATTCTTTTACCTGTTTTCCTGATGTCGCTTTTGGCCGGTGCACAGCAAGTAAAGAATCCTGTCTGGATGCGTAATTGGCCCGACCCGACTGTTTGGAAGGCAGAGAATGGACGATACTACTGTATAGCAACCAATCCGCGCAGATGCCTTGTTAGCGAGGATTTGTTCAACTGGCAATTATCAGATATCTCACCTATTGATGAAACTTCCTGGAAAACCATCTCAGATATTTCACGTAATTTTTGGGCACCCGATGTTGCAACGGTTGATGGCAAGCATCTCATGTACCTCACCTTGTATAATAGTGCTGAGGACAGTAACATTGGCGTCTTTCAAGAGGTTGCACCCTGTCAGTTCCAATTCAATGGTATCATCACCAAAGGAAAAGAGACAGGTATCGAAGATACTATAGACCCAGAGGTTGTTACAGACCCTAAAACAGGAAAGGTATGGCTGTTCTTCGGATCTGTAGGGGGTATTCACCGCATCGAATTGAACAAAGACGGGCTTTCCATAAAAGAAGGAGCCCAGTATGAACATGTAGCAGGTTTGACAGTTCATCAGTGTCCCGACCGCTCAAAGGTTTTTGAAGGCTCCTACCTTCACTGGCACAAAGGGTACTGGTACCTGTTTGTTAGTTCAGGGTTCTTTGGAAATCACACCTATCAGCTGCAGGTCGGACGCAGCAAAAAACTAACAGGTAAATTCGTAAACCGCGAGGGAAAACCTATGACGGAAGGATATGCCACACCTGTGCTGCATAGTGACGAAGGTGATAATTTCTTTGGCCCTGGTCATTGTGGCGAGATCTTTACGGCAGCAGATGGAAACGAATACATCTTTTATCATTGTCATGTTCGCGAGAGCCAGCGCCCGGAACAACGCCCCATGTTTATGTCACGCATCCAGTGGGGCAAGGACGGATGGCCTTTTGTTGAAGGAGGGAAACCGATTTAGAGTTGAGAGTTGAGAGATAGTTTAAGGGGGTTAAAGAGTTTAAGAGGTTAAAGAGTTTAAGAGTTTAAGAGGTTTAAGAGTTTAAGAGGTTTAAGAGTTTAAGAGGTTTAAGAGGTTCGCTAACCGCTAAATATGAATTATGAACTGAAAAACTGATGGCAGTTGACGAGAAATCGATAATTCACGGCCTTGTTGAAGGAGCAGAGGATGCATACAGGTATGTGTTCAATACATACTATGGACCTATGTGTATTCTGGCTGAGAGCATTCTTTCCGACGAGTTCCTGGCACAGGCTGCGGTTTCCGATGTCATCAGCCATCTCTACGAGGTTCGAAGCGAGGTTGTTATTCATTCCAACCTCAGAAGCTACCTGATGATGAGCACACGCAATCATTGTCTTAATTTGCTTAATTCCAAGACGGTGCGTTCCGTGCAGACATTCAGCACATTGGGCGAGCAGGATGTACGCAACGTACTTGCTGGTACAGATACAGTTACCCCTCAGGGAAAGTTACTCGACAACGAACTGGAAGATTTGATGCATGACTGCATAGAGAATCTCCCTGAACCAGTTAAGACAACTTTCATCAAGAGCCGTTTCCAGGATATGACCTACCGCCAGATAGGTGCCGAGGACGGTGTTAGTGCCAATACCGTAAAAGTTCGCATTCAGCAAGCATTAAAGTTGATTGAGAAGCGATTCTCTAAATATCTGGCTTTTTAACATTTTTTATAATGCTCCATTAACACAACAAGGTAAAGATTTTGTCATACTTATGAGGATAAGTAAAAATAAACGAATGAAAGAAAACCAGGATATTACACTAAATATCATTGATTACCTTACTGGAGAAATCTCTCAGGCGGATGCAGATGCTCTTGCCCAATGGGTTATGGCCTCTGAAGAGAATGCCCGGCAATTTGTCCGCATGAAAGAAGCATGGATGGGGTCATCAATAATAGAACATGCTTACGATGGCGAGGCAGCATTTCTGCGTTTCAAGAGACGTGTGCTGAAACGTTCTATCGTTCCTAATGCTACTTGGATGCAACGCCACCGCTCAGGTGTCCGTCAGGCCATGCTGTGGGCAGCAGCCATTCTGTTCCCGATTTTGCTGACCTGTACCACCATTATGTATTATAATCTCAGCAGCCTGTCAGAGGGAGAAATGGTAGCATCTACAGTTGCCGGAGAAACCACTACCCTACAATTACCGGATGGAACTCAGGTAATGCTAAAGGAAAACTCCGTACTCACGTATGTCGCCAGTGATTTTGCCCGTGGAAACCGTTCGATAAAATTCCAGGGCTCTGCTTATTTCACGGTTACATCAGATGCCAGCCATCCCTTCCAGATTACCACAGAGAAGGAGCAGGTTCGTGTTTTAGGAACTGAATTCTTCCTGATTAGCGAAAAAGGCAGCCAGAAAGATATCCTTTCCCTGGATAAGGGAGTAGTAGAGTTTACAGATCACAAGACAGGTAAAGTAGTTCACATGGAGACTGGAGACGAACTTGTTTACAATACTGTTACCGGCAACACATATTGCAGACCGCGTTCCGGCGATGAAGTTAAACTGGCACAGGAGACATATAAGAACAATTCCGTTTCCCATTCTGTCTATGCCGAGCTGGAACAGCTTGTAAGCGACCGTGCAGGCAGTCACACTATCCAGTTAAATGTAAGCAAGGGTCTTAAGGCAGGTCTTTATCAGGTAGAGATAGACCCGGAATGTGCTATAGCTCGCTTTACTCCAGCACCGGATACTGCCAGATTCTCAAGCGGTGACGGAAGCAAAGAACACCCCTATGCCATAAGCAATGTCCGTCAGATGTGTAATATGAAGTCAGTTCTTACACCTTACAAAATGACATATTTCTGTCTTACCAGTGATATCGACCTTCAAGGTATAGAATGGGTTCCGCTAAACGACAGAGCAGACGAATATTCCCTTTGGATAACACTGAATGGTAACGGACATGTTATCCGTAACCTCACCACTTCACGTACAAGTTATTATGGAAGTTTCTTCGGCGTGCTATGCGGTGAGTGCAAGAATGTGGGCTTCGAGAACGTAAACATTAACTGTTCCGGTTATGGGGCAGGTGCTGTTGCCGGTTATCTGGGTCACTCTGCATACCCTGGTGTATCTGTCTTGGAAAACTGTTATGCAACAGGTAAAATCAGCGGTCAGTGCTATGTAGGTGGTCTTATCGGTAATATTGGCAGCAAGTCAGTCCTAAGAAATTGCTATTCGGCAGTAGATGTGAACAGTTCCAACAGTTATGCCGGCGGACTGGTTGGCAAGGTTCGTGCCCCCTATGTTATGGAGGGTTGCTACAGTTCAGGTAGCGTTGTCGGTCAATTTGCAGGCGGATTGGTTGGTGGCGGTCAGCAGAAGAGCACCCCTCACTCGCGAATCCATGATGTCATGGCCATCAATCCCTACGTTTCAGGATCCCGTCAGTCATACGCCGTAATGCCCATTATCGATGGCGACACCATAAGTCACATGTCACATTCATCCAACCTTTATCTTAACGGCAAACGTACAGGCGACGGTTTATCAGACAAGGAAGTAAGAGAGCGTTTGAACAACTTACGCAACGTCTGGTACGGTTCCAAAGTAGGCAGAATAGCGGAATAATTTCCATTACTTCTCTTTTTTTCTGCCCAAAAGTTTGGCAGATAGCAGAAAAAGCAATACCTTTGCAACCGCAAACACAAAATGGCGGGATAGCTCAGCTGGTTAGAGCGTCGGATTCATAATCCGGAGGTCGTGGGATCGTGACCCACTCCCGCTACAGAAAAGGGATTTACGAGTTAATCGCAAATCCCTTTTTTGGTACATATAACAGGTTAATATCTATTCAAGCCTGATCTTCTTTCCATTCTTAATCACAATTCCCTTATAACCACCAGTCACACGCTGACCGCTTAGGTTGTACGGAGCGCCATCACCTTGACCCTTGAACCTTGAACCCTGAACCTCCTTTATGCCTGTGGGTTCCGGAACGGTAAGGGAGAAATTGGCAAAGACGAAGTAGTCACCGTCATCTGTACTGTTGAAATCGTAGCTGATATACAGGTCAATGTCGTAATCACCTGCCTCCAACTCTCTTGGCAGTCTGATAGATGCTGTTTCTGTCATGTTTGCTGCAAGTTGGAACGGTACTTTTAACAAGGAGTCTGCACAGAACTCTAATGGGTCGAATCCGCCTTCGCCGTCCGGGATATAAATTTTTGCTCTCAGCTCAGCATCATAATCTAATGGAGTGTTATTTCTTGTAATGGCGTCAAGATAATAGGCAGGTTGGTTGTTCTCATCAAGCCGTTTGTCGTAACTTAGTTCCTGGCAGTAGAATTCCAGATCCTCTATGGTAATGTTCTTGTGAGCAATATATCCGTAAATATCTTTTATGTCTGCCAGCGGTGTGCCAGAGAAATCGCCGCCGCCTTTAGAGAGAAGAACAACATAGTTACCAGCCCATGGAATAGAGAAATTGAAGCGGATATCTGAAGTACCCTTCCCTTCAATGATGAGACCTAGCCTTTCGTATTCGACCAGAAACACCAGCTGTTCGTCTTCCACATAATATATGTCACAGTCTAAATCTCCGGTGTAGTCATCGTCGCTGCTGTTGATAATGGTTGCAGAACCATTCAGTCGGAGGTTGTACTGAAATAATCCCTCAATCTTAAAGGACTCATCCTGGCATGCCAGTTGTGGCATTGGGTGATAAAGAGTGTCCTTTGGCATTCCGTCGTCACCGATGACGAATTCTACGCAGCAATTAGTGCCGAAGATCGGTTGCCAGGCAGCGTTTGTTCCTGCCTCTCTGTTTACGAAAACCATCTTGTGACTGCCCGGGGTCAGACTCTCAGTTACATTTTCAGGTATATTTATCACCGCAATTCCAGTACCCTCTACCTGATGCATAGCATAATCATATCCGTCTGCCTCCACGTTCTGCATTCCATAGAGTTGGCGCAAGTCAGGCATACCGTCTTCATTGAGTTCGGCCATAGCAACTTCAAAGACACCAGGTTTGTAGGATGTGTTGAGAGCTTCGAACAGGTAAGGCATATCCTCAAAGTTTGTGGTCCAATAGTAGTGAATAAGGTAACGGCCATAGTCGCTTGGCGGATTCTCTGCCGGTTTCAGACCGATGAGGGCATCCTGCCATCTGGTAAAGGGGTCATAAGAAAAGTCATGCCTCCCAGACTGTTTCGTGCTAGGATTAAGCAGGCTTAACTTATAGTAGCCGTTGTTTTCTCCTGCCCATCCCCAGTTTACGTGATAGTATCCGCTGCCGTCCTGAACTGCATAGCCGTCCAAGATGAATTGATGCCCGGCAAAATCAGAGAATCCTGTATAGACTATGGGACGGCCTTCTTTAAGTTCGTTATAGAGCAGGTTGTCCCAGTCGCTCACCGTATAATTAACCGAACTTGCATAATACAGATTCTGGTCATACCCAAACTGGTTGACAAGTATGTCTCTATCATAAGCCATAGCGCCAGAGCCTTTTGGTGTATATTCCGTCTGTATCATCTGTCCGCAGTAGCGCATGAGCAAAGCAACTGCATCCTGCTGTTCCTTGGTAGTGGGTTGTGTGTAGTCATCCACCATATTGGCCCAGTCGAATGATGTTGGAGGGAGTGCATCGACGGAAAGTCCGTCTATGGTCTCGTATGCAGGCAATTCTCCGACAATGGATTCCTGTGGCCATCGGTAATAGTACATCACCTGAGCCATTGCTGTTGCCATGCAGCCAGCGGGACACAGTTTCCCGTCAACTTCCGGACAGAAGGCATTATACGGTTTTTGCGGATCGTATTTATTGCTGCCCTGCGACCATAGGGATTTTATGAAGTATGGTATGTCGGCATGAGTGGCTACTGCTGTCGCCTTCGCACCGCTTCGGCTCAGTTCGGTAATCTGACTTGCCGTCTGTTCCAGCCACCACTTCATGTTATCGGGAACCGACCCGGCATCGAAGCTTCCCCTGTCGGTATAACCCAGCACAAGATTATCACCCACGCAGTCGTCGCCGCTCACAATGACGAAGCCCTGCCCGGCAGTGGCATTAAACACGTAATAAGGAGTCTTCTCTGCTACAGCACGCCTACTGGTAGCACGGCCATTTGGCGTGATGGCATCATCCTTCACTACAGCACCTTTGCTCTGCAAAAATGTCGCTGCTATCTGTCGGGCAGAACTATAAGAAACAGGGTCTGCCATACAATCTGCTGCAATGCAGAGAACTGTCACAAACATTAAAAGAACCTTTTTCATTTTTCCAAAAAACAGACTAATTACTTCTGCTACATAGTTTGTTTAACAAATAGTTATAACTAAGAATTTGAAGAGTATTTTCCGCAAAGTTAGAAAGAAATTCCGAAATTACAAGCAATTAGTGCAATTTTTTTTGTTCCCGACTATTCTCCGTCATGGGAATAAAGATTATGTTGACCTAGGAAGAAGGTTGACGAAATAGCCGCTGTTGCTTTGTCGCAACAGCGGCTTCTCAGAAGGTACCGTTGTGGGTGTCGTGATCTGGCTACAGGATATTTACACCCGCCATCGGATAATATCTGTTATTCTTCGGATTACGGACGTGGTCCGGGACGCTGGTTCTTCCTCTGATAGAAACTCAGGAATGGAAGAACGGCATCGTCCGTCAGATTGTCCTTGGTAATATAGATAGGAGCAATCAGTTCGTCTGTGGTAGAGTTATTGATTACTGCCTCTACAGCTTTCTTGCCCATCTCGAATGTATTCTGAGCAAAAATACCCTTTATAACATTGCCGCCTGTCAACAGATCCTGAAGGAACGTCTCATATACGTCGATCGTATAGACAGCCTTGTTGCTCTCCTTGAACAAATCGAAAGCCGGTTCCAGTGCACTGCCATTAAAGAATACGAAGCTGTCGAATTCGTTAAAGGCTGTCTCTACATCGCTCCTTGCATCATCTCTTGTGGTGACGAAGATTTGTGAATCTGATTTCTGCTCCTTGAATGCCAGGGCACGCTCTACACCCGGGGTGTTCAATATAGCAAAGGCAGCCGCCTTAGGTTCTGTTACCTTCTCGGCCAAAAGCTGACCGGCGGCAACGGCATCCGTACCGATGAAAGGACAGCTTGCAAGCGGGCTGTCAGCATCTACGCGGGCATCGATGATGATAACGGGGATGTTGAGTTGCTTGGCCAGGGCAGCCACTTCAGCATCGGCAGTTTCTCCGTTCAAACCCTTACATGGGGCATAGATAATACCCTTCAGGTCGTTGTTCGGGCGATTAGCCAATTTCCTTACTGCTGCTATCTGCTCCTGATATGTATATTCGGTGGTAGTGCAGAAGTAATCGCCCATCATGTCATTATCGCGGCAAGCCTCGCGGAAGGCATCCTCGATTTGCTGGAAGTACTCGATCTGGCCTTCCTTTACAATCATGGCAATGCTTCCGTTGTGTGGACGCACATTACGGACATTACTGATTGTAGATTCAATGAACTGCAGGAGTTGGCGTACCACAATGATAGCTTGCTGCATGGGTTCGATAGCGTGGTCAACAATATTGATACCATAGGCTATACTCTCCTGATCAATCAGCTCTGTGATAGGCACATAGCTCTCCTCGTCGGCAAACTTGAGAGCAGGAACACTATGGAAGTCAACTCCAATCTTTACAGTCTGCAGTTGCATGGGAATGGTCTGGTTCAGGTCTTTGCAGCTCATAGAACCGGAAATGAGGCCGTTCAGCTGCTTAACATAGCCTTCGATAGTCTGCTGGTCGGCATAGTTGCGACGGGCAGAAATCATCTCATTGCGAATCAGCATTGCCTTCTGGCAGTCGCTTATCTTCATATTGGTTGTCAGGTCGTCCAACAGGGTCAGCGAACCCTCGTCCAGACTGCTGCCAGACATTAAAGCAGCGAATATATCAAAGAGACTGCCGCCAGTGGCAATCTGAGACACATCGATGAAATTGGTATAATCGGTGAAAACTGTCTTTGCATCCAGCATCTTCTTGCCATTATGAGAGAAACTGAAAATCATACCACCCTTCTTGACAGAAGGATCCGTGCCGATAGCAAAGTGGGTAGTTGTGGCATCACCCGGCAAGCCCTGCTGTTCAACCGCAGGCAAAGAAGAATTCAGCGTACCGGAGACATTATAGGCATCGGTCTTACGATCGAAGTATTCTGATGTTCCGAGCAGTTTCACATCGTTCTTGAAAGTACCGGAAAAGAGTGTAACCCATGAACCGGAGGTATTGCATGAAATGGCAAACGTAAAGTCTGTCGGCACGATAGCGACACAGGCTAATGAAGGATCATTCAGACTTGGAATCAGCTGTTTGAAGTTACTGCCACCAGACTTCAGGACAAGTTTCAATATGCCTTTCTCCACCTGTTGGGTTTCGGGGCTCCATCCGTTCACAATCATCTCGAAATCTTCTGCCTTTTCAACATCGAAGCCAGAGTTATCATCCTTCATCGTAAAACGATAGTTGAATTCTGTCAGGTCGATGGTAACCTGATTCTCGTAGCCCATGTTTGCAAGCTCACTACCCGGTTCAACCGGTTTCATAGACTCACGTGCTTTCTGACGGAAAAGTGGAAGCACCTGAGCTTCGAACTCCGGATTATTAAGCACATACTTGTTGAACATCAGGTTGATGGTGCTGGCAAATTTCATGGATTCGAAATTCATATTCTCAGCCATTTCCTTCAAGTTGGCCTTAGTGTGGGTCAGGAACTCCTGACGCTTCTTTCCTCCCTGCTCATGCTCAGCAGGGTTGTCATCTTTACTACAAGATGTAAACACGCTTGTACCGCAAACAAATGCGATAGCAAATAACAATAGTTTTGTAATCTTCATAATGTTTTTTTAAAATGATTAAACTTTAGCGAACTCTCAATAGTATTCTTCGTAGGTGAAGGTATTAGTCCCGGATGTCATCCTGCACTACTATGCACAGCAGAGCGAAAAGATATAGTGCTTCCTGTTTCATACAGTAAGTGTTTTTTATGGATACCGTTATAAATTATATTCTTTAATATTTTGCAAAGGTAAAAAAAAATTCCGAAATTACAAGCAATTAGTGCAAAAATTTAAAAAAATGGTGCAGCCAGTATGACAGGAATAAATGCAACCTGCCAACTGCATTTCCAAGTTAACTGGGTCAAACCCTTTATAGTTGTCTTAATTATCACCGAACATTATCGGGGGCAACAGGTATATAGTTCCCAATTTTTATAATCACGAGCGAGAGTATTTCCAAGACGAAGTTTCAAAGATACAAAAAATCATTGAACTTTGAGCATTCAGCCTTGAACATTTTTCTGAACTATTGAAAAAAAGTGCCAGCCGCGCACAGTCAACCTTATTAGGGAAAGCGTCAACTATTTCAGTTCGGAGAGTAAACATATTCAGTATAGGAAAAGACAATGACACACCATAATATATCATTGTATCATTATATCATTAGGGTTTGTAACATCGAA
>CADCIP010000010.1 GCA_902801485.1 uncultured Bacteroidales bacterium
TATTCCCGAACGCAAGTATTTTCGAGGCAGAGCCTCAAAATTATGATTATGTGAGCGTAATACAAAATTTTTATGTATTTTTGTCCCCGATATGAGCAAGAAAACAAAACAAAAACATGTGCTGGTTCAGACTCCAAAGGTAGAGAACCAGAAAAAGAAGGAGAGGGCGTTCCACTTCCCCCTGTGGCTATTACCTATAATATATAGTGTGATGTTTGTATTGTTTGCATGGGTTTTCCTTGTGGGAAAGAATGCCGACACCCTGTTTTTTATGCAAGACCGCGGGTGTTGGAACGACTCGATGGTGTACTTCGACCATTGTATGCGAATGCCGGGCGGTTTCCTCTCGTGGGCAGGCTCGTATCTGACGCAGTACTTCTATTATCCGGCTTACGGAGCAGCCATACTTATCTTGCTATGGATGCTTAGCTTCTGTGTCGCGTGGAGGTCTTTTCATGTGCGTCTGGAGCTGACTTTCCTGCTCTTTATTCCTTTGGTGGCTTTGCTTTGTACAGAAGTACATCTGGGCTATTGGGCCTATTTCATGAAGGATATAGATTACAGCTTCTATCACAGTTTGGGCTACTTTTTAGCCCTGCTGTTGTCTGTTGATTATTTCAGGAAGTTGAAGTACGGTGGCTATATTCAGATGATTCTTGTGCCTGTACTTTTCTATTTTCCTTTGGGCGTTTATGCATTGCTGGCAACGGTGCTTATCGGCTTCCGTATGTTTAAGGATAATTGGCGTGATGATTGGAAAGCTTTCATTCTGATGTTTGCCTTGCTGGGAATTGTTCCTCTCTTGGAAACCTATGGAACCACATTAATGCGACCGGATCAGCCTTGGCTCTTCGGCTTTAAACGATTTGAAATAGGTCCCGTGCGTGATTATGGGTTAGAGGCTCCATTAGTTTGGCTTATCGGCTCTTCATTGCTCATTCCGCTGTTAGGGAAGAAAAAGGACGGGAGTTTTGGACCGAAGGGTTTGGTAATCAGCCAACTGCTGATGTTGGTACTCGCTTTTGGTTCATACAAAGAGGTCAGTGACCGTAATTTCACCGATTCCAACTATCATGCAGAACTTAAGATGTTACGTGCCGTGGATGAGCAGCGTTGGGACGATGTGCTCTCTGAGTTTTGCGTAGCCAGAGGGAACCCTTCCAGAATGATGGTAATGTACCGTGATATTGCTCTTCTGAATAAAGGTGAACTGTTGAGCCGTTACCAATATAACAACCGTCCGGCTAACCCTACCGTCATGAGCGATTCCATTGTGGTACGTCTCTGTGATACTACGGGTGATTTCATCTATTACAACTTTGGGGAAACCTGTTTTGGCATACGCAGGGCTATAGAACGCTGCATGCACTACGGTTTCTCGTATTACACCCTGCGTGTGCTGGCCCGTTGTGCGCTGATTAACGGAGAGTATGATAATGTGCGAAAATACCTGCGCCTGTTGGAACATTCTACCTTCCATAAAGAGTGGGCAAGGGAATTACGTCCTTACTTGGAAGATACGACACTTATTGCATCCAGTCCAAGGTTCGGCTTGGTTAAACGACTGTACAACGGCGGTTCTTCTATGGTGGGCAGCGATGACTATTATGTTGAGCCAACGATTATTCACAAACTGGCCCATACAGCCACGGACAATCCCGAGATTCTGGATCTGGCCTTGGCATACTGTCTCCAGAGTAAGGATCTGAAGTGCTTCTGGGCGCAGGTTTGGCAGTATCATAACATAAATCCCGACAAGCCGTTCCATCGCTATATCCAAGAGGCTATGTTGCTTTACCATAACGAGTTGAAGTCGGGGCCGGCTGATATCTCGGAGTACAACATTGACCCGCAGATAGCAGAGCGATATAATGTTTTCATCAGCCGTATGAAGGAGTATGCCCAAAATGGGATGAAAGAAGACCAGATAGGAGCATCGCTTCAGCCAGAGTTTGGCGATACATATTGGTGGGACTATTGTGTGCTTAGGGATATTCAGTCTTATTAAAAAAAACGGCTCCTCCTTTGGGTGTGTGCTAATTATATTAAAGTGGAATGCTCAATGAATAATTTTCAATTATCAATCTTCAATTTTCAATTTTTTTTGATTCTTCTGCTGCTACTAAGCGGGTGCAACAGGCATCCGTCGTTACCACAGGATTATACACAGGAGAGCGAGAAACCAGATATCTATCCAGACTATACCGATGTGACGGTCCCTGTTAATATTGCACCGCTCAATTTTCTCGTTGAGCAGGCAGATAAGGTCGTGGCCCGCATTCAGGCAGGAGACATCGCCTATAATTATGGTAAGGGTAACAAGGTTATCATTCCCCAAAAGGAGTGGAAGAAACTATTGGCTTCTGCTAAGGATGGTAGGATGACAGTAGATGTCTATTGTAAAAAGAATGATCAATGGAGCAGGTATGAACCATTTTCTATCGAAGTGGCTGCCGACAGTATCGACCCCTATATCTCTTATCGCGCCCTGTCTCCTACGTATGTTGGTTTTGAACATCTGGCCATCAGGCAACGTTGTCTGGAGAATTTCAGCGAGAACGATATCTTCAACACCCGTCAGATTAGTACAGAGAAAGAAGGTTCCTGTATTAATTGCCATAGCTATCAGAACTATAGGACAGATAATATGATGTTTCATATCCGCATCAGTCACGATGCTACTATGATAGTCCATGACGGCAAGCTTAAGAATATCCGCCTGAAAACACCCGAGATGATTTCTGTTGCCGTTTATCCTAACTGGCATCCAACACTTCCGCTGATAGCTTTCAGTACAGACCGCACCATGCAGTCGTTTCACACGCGTGATATTACTAAGGTCGAGGTGATGGAGTCGGCCAGCGATATTGTATTCTATGATGTGGAAAAGAATACCATGCAGACTGTTTTGGCCGATAGTATCGAGTTGGAACTCTTTCCCTCTTGGAGTCCGGACGGCAAATGGCTGTACTTCTGTTCTGCCCGTTACGAGTTCGAAGCGCTGAACAATGGTATGAACGAGACACTCAACCATTACAGGCAGTTGCAGTATAATCTGTATCGTGCACCGTTTGATATGGAAACCCGCACGTTGGGCGAACCGGAACTGATCTATGATGCAGTAAGCAAGGGTCGCAGTGCTGTGGAGCAGCGTGTGACCAGCGATAACCGATATGTTCTTTTTGCAGAAGGTCCCAACGGTCTTTTCCATATCTGGCACCCTTCGGCTGAGATTGAGATCTTAGACCAGCAGACGGGCAAACTTGTTGATACAAAGGTCATCAACAGTAATAGAGCCGAGAGCTATCCTTCGTTCTCCAGTAACGACAGGTGGATTCTCTTTGAGAGTCGCCGTGACGACGGTAATTATACCCGCGACTATCTGGCGTACTTCGATAAAAACGGTCGTGTACACAAACCTTTCCTGATACCCCAGAAAGACCCGGAGTTCTTCCTCTTGTCGGTTTTCAGCTGGAGCCGTCCTGAGTTCATGAAAGAACCGGTTAAGGTAACTCCCAAGATGTTCCAGGAACAGGCTCTGAAGGAACCCGGAAAGGTGCAACCCCTCCCTGGTCAGGAAACTGCACCTGCTTCGGAAGATGCTGAAATGGACCGGTGGGTAATAAATTAGGTGAAGAGTGGGCCTACCCCCGGCCCCTCCCAAAGGGAAGGGGGAAAAAAAGATTGAAAAGTAAAAGTCTGAAAAAGATAAAGTGTTACAGCCCCCGTTGGTTTTGCCAACGGGAATAGATAATAGCCAAAAGATAATAATCAAATGAAAATATCCAAATCCACTTTTCTTGTCCTATCTATTTTAATGTGTTTTGCTTCCTGTACTGAAAGCATAGATACATCTTCACGCTATGTATTTAAAGAACATACCGTAGTAAGTTACTTGGAAACGCATCCCGTGTACAGCCAATTTGTGGCTCTTCTTAATCAGGTTCCTGTAAGCCGGAGAAGTCGGACCACCATGTACCAATTGCTTTCGGCTCGCGGTAATTATACGGTCTTTGCACCTACAAATGATGCCATAGACAAGTTCCTGCAGAAGCTGGCTGACGAGGATGTTATTCCTGCTCCATCGTGGGAATCTATTACGGACAGTGCCCGATTGGACTCCTTACGCAAAGTCATCGTCCATAATAGCGTGATTGACGGAGAGGATTTGTCGGAACAGATTTATTACACTAACAAATTTCCAGAGGTAAATAATGGCGAGCTGTCCCTTCCCAACATGCTGGATCATAAGATTAGTGTAAGTAATGTCAAGGGAAACGATACAATCCTAATAAACGGCGATTGCCCGATGGATCCACGCAACTATGATATTCCTGTCATAAATGGCGTGATCCATCAGGTGCATAAGGTGATAGCCCCAGATGATATTACAGCGGCACGATACCTAGGCTTCCTGATAGAGAAGGACAAGGAAGGCTACTTGGTATTAGCCAAGTGCCTGAAAGCCTGCGGACTGTTCGATACTCTTTCGGCTATACGCGATGAAGTGTACGAGACCTTGTATCAGGAAGGCAAGATCCCTGACCTGAAAAATTATATGAATCACGGCTTTACGGATGCATCTGGCAACAGCTCCTCCCATGCGCTTTCTCCCGAACATCGCAAGTATGGCTTCACTATTTTTGCCGAGCCCGATGCTTTCTGGCGCTCGCAAGGCATCGACCCTCTTGCTCCCAACGTTCCTGAACTGATGCAGCAATGGGTTTTGGATAACAATATGTTCCTTTCTGATGAGCCTTATACAGCAGATGGCGATTTCCGTAATCCCGATAATGTTCTGAACCAATGGGCAACCTATCATATCCTGCCCATGCGTATCGAGGCTAACAAGTTGGTCTATCACTGGAACGAAACGGGCTATTCACGTAGCAATAAGATGCCCACTATCCCCGTAATGGAGTGGTATGCAACATTGGGCAAGCGTCGTTTGCTGAAAATCTTCGAGAGCAAGGAGAGTCAGGGCGTCTTTCTGAACCGTTTTCCTAATCTGAACAAAGAACGAACCGGCGACGGACACGAAAACTCTTGCGACCGCAACAAACGCGGTTGTCTGGTGCAGAAAGAAAGCGAGGATGCGGTGACCAGCGATATGGTAAATGCCATCATCTATCCTATCGATGCTCCATTGGCTTACAATGTTGCTACGCGTGATAATTTGGGCAAAGAGCGCTTGCGCTTCGACTGCTTCGCCCTGTTCCCTGAGAGTATGACCAACGGAATCCGCCGTGCAGATTCGTCACAGGACAAGTTCAATCATGTATATATTCCCACCGATAAGTATTACCGTTACTTCAATAACATGAGCATCATGAGCGATGATACGCATTTCATTCACTTTAACGGTTATAATGTCTCGTGGGAGAATTACGATGGCGACGAGGACAAGTGGCTAGGCCGATACGATGTAATGTTCACCCTTCCGCCTGTTCCCAAGCGTGGTACTTATGAGTTGCGTTATAAGGTGCTGGCAACATCGGCTCGTGGCGTAGTACAGATGTATGTCGGCAGCGACCCTCATAACCTTCCTGTGGCAGGAATTCCCGTCGATTTGACTAAGAGTGTGCAAGACCTTTGGGGACAGACGGCCACCATTGCAGATACCGAAGATCAGGATTATAATGCCGAAATAGACAAGAAGATGCGTAATAACGGCTTCATGAAGGCCAGTCAGTCGGTATCCAGCGGAGCATATAAATGGGAGCGTGGGAACATTGTTTGTTCCCGTCGTATCATCTGGCGTGGCACCATGGATCCCAATCAAACATATTATGTACGTTTCAAGAGTGTCTTAGACTCAGACAAGAAGGAACTCTATATGGATTACATGGAACTCTGTCCCAAGGAGGTTTACGATAATCCGGAAGAACCCGAAGACCTCTGGTAATGTGTGTATTATTCTATGAGAGTTCTTCGGCTTTTCCTTTCTGCTCTGTTCATTCTTATTGCGGCAACAGCTTCTGCCCGCTCAGAAGTTGACCCTGCGCATTGCCTTCTGCCGAAGCCTAAGATACTGCAGGAGAACGGAGACCGCTTTAGGATGCGTCGTCCGGTGCAGCTGACCGATCCCTCAGGCTGTACATTGCTGGCATCGCTTTTCAGAACTTCAGGAAAAGCCTCTGCTACAGTCAAGGTTTGTCTGGTAGATGATGCGATCCTCGGTACTTTCGACTATGCTTTGGCCGGTTTCCCCAACGAGGGCTATAAGATAAGTGTCACCACCGATGCCATCACCGTTACTGCAGCCTCCAGAACAGGCGTTATCCGAGCTGCACAAACGCTTATGCAATTGTTAGCTGCTACGGACGGAGCCTACATTCCTGGAGTGGAGATTACCGACTATCCTGCCTTCAAGCTTCGCGGCTTCATGCACGACGTAGGTCGTTCATTCATCAGCTTTGATGAATTAAAGAAGCAAATCGACCTGCTGGCACGTTTTAAGGTTAATGTCTTCCACTGGCATCTGACGGATAACCAGGGTTTCCGTTTCGAGTCGATGTACTATCCTCAGCTGAACAGCCCTGCATCTATGACCCGCTTTTCTGGCCGGTATTACACCCAGGCGCAGTGTACCGAGCTGGAGACCTACGCTGCTGAGCGTGGCCTGATCGTCATACCTGAAATCGATATGCCTGGTCACTCTGCTGCTTTCACCACAGCTATGGGCTACACTATGCAAAGCGAGCAGGGACGTATTGCGTTGAAGCAACTGCTCACAGAGTTGGCTGCGGCCTTTCCCTTGGCTCCTTACATCCACATGGGTGCCGATGAAGCGGGCACCACTGTTTCTTTTGTCAACGAGATGTCGCAGTATATCAAGGAAACACTCTCTCGCCATTGCATTGTCTGGAATCCTATCAGCGGTGTCAGTATAAGCTCTGCTGCTTTGCCATATATCGACATGACGGAGATGTGGAGTACTGCAGGCCGGAAAATCAGTGGTATCCCCAACATCGACTGTCGCTACAACTACGTGAATCACTTCGATGTCTTTGCCGACCTGGTGGGCATCTACAAGAGCAATATCTACTATGCACAGCAGGGCAGCAAAGAACTCGCTGGTGCTATCACCGCTCTGTGGAACGATCGAAAGACACCCACGGAGCAGGATATCATCTGCCAGAACAACCTATACGCCAATGTTCTGGCAACTGCCGAACGCGGTTGGATGGGCGGCGGAAGCCAGTATATAGAGGCCGGAGGCACAACGCTGCCAGAAAGCGGAACTGAATATGATGAGTTCGCCGACTGGGAGCGACGCTTCCTGTATTATAAGGATATGTGGCTCAGCGCCGAGTCCATTCCATACGTTAAGCAAACTGACGTGCACTGGCTTATTACCGATGCCTTCCCCAATAACGGCAATTCCGCTGCAGTTTTTCCACCTGAAACTGTTAGGGAGGACGTCTTTCCAACCGCTTTTACTTTCGACGGACAGACTTATGGTTCCCGTCGTGTTACCGGTGCCGGCATCTACTTGCGTCACACTTGGGGCGCTACCGTTCCCGCCTTCTTCAGTAACCCCCAGCTGAATACCACGGCCTACGCCTGGACTTATGTGTATTCACCCAAGGCACAGACCTGTGGTGCACTTATCGAGTTCCAGAACTACGGACGCAGCGAGAATGATTGTGCACCCGACATGGGAAAATGGGACCGTAAAGGCTCACGTGTATGGCTGAACGACGAAGAGATAATGCCACCCGTATGGACTAATGCTGATAGGAGCATCAACGCAGAAACGGAACTCCGAAACGAGAACTTTGCGGCTCGCCGCCCCGTCAGAGTACGGCTCCGTAAGGGATGGAACAAGGTTCTCCTGAAACTGCCTTATGTTGCAGTTCCCGGGGTCCGCCTGAACAAATGGATGTTCACTTTCGTGCTGACACGACTGGATGGGCGTAAGGCTCTTGATGGCATAGTCTATTCTCCCGACCAATCAAACTGATTTCAATGCGGTGACTGGTAAATACAAAAAGAAGGACCCACATTTGATGTGAGCCCTTGCATTATTGTTAAACTCTATCGTCTAAAGTCTACATTAGAGTTTTGGTCCTGCAGCGACCAATGCCTTACCAGCCTCGTTACCCTCGTACTTCTTGAAGTTCTTGATGAAACGAGCAGCCAAATCCTTAGCCTTCTCTTCCCATTCTGAAGCACTTGCGTAGGTGTCGCGAGGATCAAGAATAGCAGGATTTACGTTGGGCAGAGCTGTGGGAACCTCGAAGTCGAAGAAAGGAATCTTCTTGGTTTCAGCCTTCAGGATGCTGCCATCCAGAATAGCATCGATGATACCACGTGTATCGGGTATTGAGATACGCTTGCCAGTACCGTTCCAACCTGTGTTAACGAGATAAGCCTTGGCACCGCTCTTCTCCATCTTCTTTACCAGCTCCTCAGCATATTTTGTGGGGTGCAACTCCAGGAATGCCTGGCCGAAGCAAGCACTGAAAGTAGGAGTGGGCTCAGTAATACCACGCTCTGTACCAGCCAGCTTAGCTGTAAAACCAGAGAGGAAGTAGTACTTGGTCTGCTCGGGAGTAAGGATAGATACGGGAGGCAGTACACCGAATGCATCAGCACTCAGGAATATAACGTTCTTTGCGTCTGGACCTGCACTCTTGCCATTTACCTTTTGGGCAATCTTCTCGATATGGTCGATAGGATATGATACACGGGTGTTTTCGGTTACGCTCTTGTCAGCAAAGTCAATCTTGCCGTCAGCAGCAACAGTAACGTTCTCCAGAAGAGCGTTACGCTTGATAGCACCGTAGATGTCGGGCTCGTTCTCCTTGCTCAGGTTGATAACCTTAGCGTAGCAACCACCTTCGAGGTTGAATACACCCTCGTCGTCCCATCCGTGCTCATCGTCACCAATCAGCAGACGCTTGGGGTCTGTAGAAAGAGTGGTCTTACCTGTACCAGACAGACCGAAGAAGATAGCTGTGTTCTTACCCTCCATGTCGGTGTTTGCAGAGCAGTGCATAGAAGCAATACCCTGAAGAGGCAGATAGTAGTTCTGCATAGAGAACATACCCTTCTTCATCTCACCACCGTACCATGTGTTGATGATGCACTGCTCACGGCTTGTTGTATTGAAAGCTACGCAAGTCTCTGAGTTCAGGCCCAGTTCCTTGTAGTTCTCAACCTTAGCCTTAGAAGCGTTATAGATAACGAAGTTGGGCTCGAACTTCTCCAGTTCCTCTGCTGTGGGCTGGATGAACATGTTCTTTACGAAATGTGCCTGCCATGCTACCTCAACGATGAAACGAACAGCCAGACGTGTTGCCTCGTTTGCACCGCAGAAAGCATCAACAACATAAAGCTCCTTGTTGCAGAGTTCCTTGATGGCAATATCCTTAACCTTTGCCCAAACCTCCTCGCTCATGGGGTGGTTGTCGTTCTTGTACTCCTCGGTTGTCCACCAAACCTTATCCTGGCTCTGTGAATCCTTTACAATGTACTTGTCCTTAGGAGAACGACCAGTGTAAATACCAGTCATTACGTTAACAGCGTTCAACTCGGTGTTCTGACCCTTGTCGAAACCAGTCAGACCAGCCTTTGTCTCCTCTTCGAAGAGGAACTCGTAAGATGGGTTGTGAGCAATCACGGTAGAACCGGTGATGCCATACTTAGTCAAATCTAAATTTGCCATTTTTAATGAATGATTAATGTATAAATTGATGTTATCTTTTTTATTGCTTTTTACCTAAAAGAGTCTTGCTCTTTTTTCACGCACAAAGGTACTGCTTTCCTCTGAAATGATGAAATCTACAGTTCTTTTTTTTACTTTCTTAACGTAGTTAGATTGCTTTTGTTGCTCTTTTGCGAACCGGAGTTGTCATTTTTTGCTCTTCTCCATCTTACGTTGTAGATTACGTTGTTTGATGGTTTTCTGTTTGTCGGCCTTCTGCTTTGTAATATCCGTCGGTTTTTGCTTACTCCTGTCAATACTTCTGATGGCCCAATCCTGTTCCAAATCCCAGTTGGCTTTCAGCGATAATTTCTGTGGAAAGTAGAACACTTCCTCAGGCCTGCGTCCCTCGTCGTAATTACCTGTATCCCATATTCCGTTCTGGTTGGCATCTATGAAACAGCGTACATAGTAGTCACCGGGCTTTGTGTAGAAAAAGTCGGCATGTCCGTCTTTATCAGCCTTCTGCGTAGCGACGGGTTTGTCTGAACGGTTCAGCAGCTGCACAATAATGTTGCTGTCTGGAGCCAGAATGTGAATGAATATGGAACCGTAATCTTCATCTGGCTTTACACTGAACTCATATCTCATAGGTTTGGTAGAGTTGCCCATTACGCTGGTGAATGCGCATGAATCCGCTGAGAATTTGTATTTTTCTTTTGAATCCCACTCGGCATACAATGTGTAAACCTTCTTGTCGTTATTGCTGGGAAGGAACAGAAATGGAGCGGGAATCCAATCGGAATCCTGTTTAATATAAAAATGTATTTTGGTCGTGTCAACCTTAGCTAATGGTTCCTTGGCTGTAAAGCGGGGATTCTGGTTAGGGTCTAAAGCACCTGTAGGTTTGCAGGAAACTTCCAGAAATGTTTTCGTGTACGGATTTTCCTCATGGGGAAGTGGCTTCTTGGCTTTCTTTATCTTCTTTTCGCGTTCCTTGTTCCACTCCTCAATTTTCTTGCTTTGCTCTTTCCATTTCTTTGCCCAGGTATTTTTGGGAACGATCTCCAGTTTTTCTGTATATGGACTCAGAACACCTGTGGTGTCGGTAGCCATAAAAGATAATTCAAACTTCAGTGTGTCTTGTTGCCTATAGTATGTTGTGTCTGTAATCCAATAGGTTAGGGTGTCGTTTTTTTCGGATGCTTCACAAACCAGGCAACTCTCGTCGAAGTTCAGACCTTTTATAACGGGTAATGTGTCTGCCGGTGCTGTGAAGTATAAACGGAAGACTTCAGGATCTGTACGTTCATTCTTCAGCAGGTGCTGATCTTGTCCGTCTTCCAGGAAGGATAGCAATACAAGGTCGTCGGGCAGAAAATGTGTGTAGGGTACCACGCGTATAGAATCATATTCTATGGTATCGCGCCAGATGGTATCCATTCTGACGTCTCTCTTGCATGATGTTTCAAAGATGACGGAATCGAAGGCAATCTTCTCACTCTTCTGACTGAAAACAAAGTTAGCATCTTTGTCATCCAAAGCGTAGGCTCTGTATTTCCCGGGTTTTACACCTTTGATGGTAAAACGGCCAGATCCGTTGGTACGGGAGACGCGGCTGAAAGGCGTGGTCCGAAGAATACTGTCTGTAAGATTGGAATCGAGTGGGTACAGACCCACCAGCATTCCTTTCACGGGTTCCAAATCTTCAGCATTCAAAACGGTGCCCGAAACCTCCATGGTATCTATGTCATCACCCGTACTGAATGAGTAGGTATAGTTTCCCATAGGATTCCCCTCGTTGTTATCCTCTATGGCATCACCGAAATCAACGGTATAGGTGGTATTCGGCATTAGGGAGTCGTTGAAGTCTATCTTGATACGTTTACCATCAGCCCTGATGTTTGCCGGTTCTATCTGCGGGGGAGAGACGATAACTTTCTCGCTGGCGTTCTGCAGTTTTATGTATTCATCGAAATTAATGCGGGCCTTTCTGGTTTGCACGCCTGTAGCACGTTCTGCGGGGAATGCAGACACCACTTTGGGCGGAATCTCATCGTATTCTCCGCCATCTGGCTGTGCGATGCTGGCGCAGGCAACTACCAGCAGGGTCAGGATGCTATACAGAAGGGGTTTCCACTCTTTCATTTGTTCAGTGCTAATATCTGATCTATGTATTCGCGTTTATTACTCAGGCGGGGAATCTTGTGTTGTCCGCCCAGTTTGCCTTTTTGTTTCAGCCAATCGTTAAAGACGCCGTTTCGTGCCTTAATGATTTCCAAAGGCTGTAGGGTGATATCCTTGTAGCGTTTGGCTTCGTAGTCGGAATTGATTTTCTGCAATGCCTGGTCTAGGATATGTGCAAAGTCATCGATATCTTCTGGCTCCTTATTGAATTCTATAAGCCACTGATGGCGACATTTTCCGTTTTCATCCATAAAGACGGGTGCTGCTGTGTATTCCAGTATCTGAGCTCCGGTCCGGGCACAGGCTACTGCAAGCCCTTTTTCCGCATTATCCACAATCAGTTCTTCGCCAAAAGCATTGATAAAGAATTTGGTCCGCCCTGTAATTATAAATTTATAGGGATTCTTTTGGGTGAACATGATGGTATCGCCAATCAAGTATCTCCAAAGACCGCAGGTCGTGCTAATGACCATTGCATAGTTCTTTTCAACCTCAATGTCCCAAAGCGGTAGTACGCTGGGATGTTCATTATTCAGTTCATCCATGGGAATGAATTCATAGAATATGCCATAGTCTATCATCAGGCTCATGGCGGAATCCGTGGGATCATCTTGCAGGCCAAAGAATCCTTCGGAGGCATTGTATGTTTCCATATAATGCATAATTTCAGAAGGAATCATGTGTTGGTATTGTGCCCTGTATGGGGTGAAAGCTACACCACCGTGAAAGAATACTTCCAGATTGGGCCAGACTTCACATAGATTGCCTGCACCGGAAATCTCCAGTACTCTGTTCAGAACCGACATCATCCAGGATGGAACTCCGCTTAGGTTGCTTACGTTTTGCTTAATGGCTTCACGGGCAATGCGTTCGCGTTTTATCTCGAAATCGCTGAGCAATGCAATCTCTTTTTTAGGAATGCGAACCAAATTGAGCAGAGGATTGATGTTTTCTATAAGGATGGCGCTGAGATCGCCAACCAGACTGTTCTTCTGGTTGTAGTTGGGTGCGTGGCTTCCACCCAGAATCAGTGCTTTACCATCAAAGAGTCTGCTTTTGGGGTGGTTTCTCAAATACAGCACCACACAATCCGTTCCACCGGCATAGTGTGTGTCGTGGATTCCTTCTTTGCTGACTGGTATGAATTTGCTTTTGTCGTTGGTGGTGCCGCTGGATTTGGCATACCATTTAACTCTCCCTGGCCAGAGAATGTCAGTTTTTCCCTGACGCATTTCGTCTATATATCCCTTGAGCTCCTCATAAGTGTTAACGGGAGTCTGCTTCGAAAACTGTTCGTAGCTTAAGGATTGGTTGTATCCATGTTGATGTCCCCATTGAGTATCAGCAGCTTTGCCGACAAGCCTTTTCAGGACATTAAGCTGTAGCTGCTGTCCCTGTGTGGCATAACGGTCTAAATCGTGCATTCGTGGGGTAAAAATGGGGCGTATGATTTTTGTAAGACTCATGGTAAGATTTATTCAGGTGTGATGGATTTGTTCTGTATTAGTGTGTCATACACTTTGTTTCCTTTCTTTAATCTGTGTAAGGCATTCTTGCATGCATTTTGCTGGCTTTCCTTCTTAGAGTAGCCTCTGCCTTTCCCCATCTCCATACCTGCTACAAGTACTTTGCTGCGGAACAAAGGCGAGCCGTCCTCGCTCCGGCTCTCTTCCTGTTCAAAACTCATCTCCACCTTGTTTTTTTGGCACCATTCCAAGAGCTTGCTTTTGAAGTTGCACTCTTTGTATGCGATTTTATCGATGTTGATGATGTTCCCTAAAATCCTCTTTTGCATGAATTGCATGCAATAGTCGTAGCCGCGGTCCAGATAGATGGCCCCTATCAGCGCCTCGAAAGCATTGCCTGCCATATAACTGTTATGGGTATGTGTGGTGCTGTTGAAGTGAATGAGTTTATCCAATCCTATTTGTACAGCCACCTGCCCCAGTGTTTCTCTCTGTACAATCTTGCTTCTTGCCGTAGTGAGAAAACCTTCGCGTTTACGTTGAAAGTGATGGAATACAATTTCTCCCACAACGGCATCCAAGATGGCATCGCCCAGGAACTCTAGCCTTTCATTGTTTACAGGCTTCCCTGTTTTGTTTGTTGCCGACATGGATCTGTGCATGAGTGCCTCCTGATAGTACATGATGTTGTGGGGATAGAATCCCAAGATGGAATAAAAAGAGCGATAAAGCCCTTTTTCCTTACGGAAAGGTAACTTTATCGCATCTATAAAGTTTGCTGTATACACTGTTTTATTCAGCGTATTTCTTAAAGATAGCACAAGCGTTGTGGCCTCCGAAACCGAACGTGTTACTCAAAGCTGCACGTACCGTACGGCGTTCAGCTTTGTTGAATGTGAAATTCAATTTGTAGTCGATTTCGGGATCCTCATCGCCATCTTCGTGATTGATGGTGGGAGGTACGATATCGTTCTTTACTGCCAAAACGCTGGCCATTGCTTCTATGGCACCTGCTGCACCCAACAGGTGACCAGTCATAGACTTCGTGCTGCTGATGTTCAACTTGTAGGCATAGTCTCCAAAAACATCCTTTATGGCTTTTACCTCAGAGATATCACCGACGTGTGTTGATGTGCCGTGAACATTGATGTAGTCAATATCTTCAGGCTTCATCTCAGCATCTTCCAATGCATTCTCCATTACGAGTTTTGCGCCCAGACCCTCGGGGTGAGAGGCTGTGATGTGATGAGCATCGGCACTCATGCCGGCTCCAGCCATCTCAGCATAAATCTTAGCCCCACGTGCCTTTGCATGCTCCAGTTCTTCAAGAATCAGACATGCTGCACCTTCTCCCATGATGAAACCGTCACGACTGGCGCTGAATGGACGACTGGCGTGCTCAGGATCATCGTTACGGGTGCTCAGCGCATGCATGGCATTGAAACCTCCTACACCACTGGGAATGATAGCTGCTTCTGCACCACCGCTTACCATTATGTCAGCCTTGCCTAAGCGTATCAGGTTAAAGGCATCTGCAATAGCATTGGTAGATGATGCGCATGCACTGGAGGTGATGTAGTTAGGCCCATGGAATCCGTACTTTATGCTGATGTAACCGGCACAGATGTCGGAAATCATCTTAGGGACAAAGAATGGATTGAACTTGGGACCCAATGTGTCACCGGTCTTGGCATAGTTTCCTGCTTCTTCCTCAAAGGTCTTCATACCTCCGATTCCAACACCCAGAACAACACCTACGCGGTTCTTGTTGATGGCCTCTAGGTCAAGTCCGCTGTCATCTACAGCCATGGTGGCTGCACACAAACCGAACTGGCAATAAGGATCCATTTTTCGGACCTCCTTGCGGTCGATGAATTGGGAAGGGTCAAAGTTCTTTACCTCGCAGGCAAACTGTGTTTTGAATTTTGAGGTATCGAAATGTGTGATGGGAGCAGCACCGCTTACGCCAGCCACCATGTTCTGCCAAGTCTCCTCAGCTGTGTTGCCAAGGGGGCTGACAGCGCCTATTCCTGTCACTACAACTCTTTTTAATTCCATGTAATGATTATGAGAATTACTTGTTAGCCTCAATGAATGCGATAGCGTCAGCTACGGTAGCAATCTTCTCAGCCTTATCATCGGGAATGGTGATTTCGAAAGCTTTCTCGAACTCCATAATCAGTTCTACGGTGTCCAGAGAATCTGCACCCAGGTCATTGGTGAAAGATGCTTCGGGAGTTACATCAGCCTCGTCAACACCCAACTTGTCCACAATAATCTCTTTTACTTTAGCTTCAATTTCAGACATAATTTTTGAATTTTAATATAATTAAATAATGTTATCTCTCACTTTTCGGGGTGCAAAGTAAATACATTTTGCTCACATGTGCAACAAAATCTAATGAAAACTTAACCAAAAATGCACATTTTTGCGTTTTTTGTGCAGAAAAGCGTGGTTTGTGACTTCCTTCCATTACTCTATATTATATAATGTATTGGGTGGGATAAAACATCCAAGAACAAAAAAATCTTAAAAAGGTGATAAGTCATAGGGTTATCAAAAAAAAGATGTATCTTTGCACACAAATTCTCAAAAAATGATTAAGCACATTATATTCTTTGTGTTTGCTTTTTACTATACAGTCTCTTGTATGGCACAGATGCAGACACCTGTAAGGTTTTCCGTTCAGCAGAAGAGGTTGTCAGATAATTCGCTTGAAGTCGAGTTTGTAGGAAAGGCCGATGCCGGTTGGCATGTGTATGGAACTGATATTGCCGATGGCGGTCCAACACGCGCTGAGTTGACACTCGAAAAAACGGTCGGCCTGAAGCCCGACGGGACGCTCCGTGCAACAGGTTCCGTCCATCGCGCTGTAGATGACTTATTCGAAATGGAAGTGAGCTATATGGAGGGGACGGTCAAGTTCGCTCAGAAGTTCATCATAACAGGACCAAAATATGAGGTTGCTGGTTATCTGACCTATGGAGCGTGTAACGACCAGAACTGTATGCCCCCGACGAATGTAGAGTTCAGCTTCGATGGCGCAGGAATTACCGATCCGGAGCCCGCCCCTGCGGAGCAAGAAAAGGTAGAAGAAAAAGCAGAGGAACAAGTTGCGGAATCAGACACCTTCGCCGCTGATGTCCAAAACGTAGATACCGCAGCCGAGGATTTCTCCGGCGATTTGTGGGCTCCCGTAATAGACGAGCTGAAGGCGCTGGAAGATGGTGCCGATGCTAAAGACACCAGTCTTCTGGGTATCTTCCTTTTAGGGATGTTAGGAGGATTGGTCGCATTGCTGACTCCCTGTGTATGGCCCATCATTCCCATGACGGTAAGTTTCTTCTTGAAACGCAACAAAGATCGTAGCAAGGGCATTCGCGAAGCAGTAACATACGGTGTATGTATAGTGGTGATATATGTTGCATTGGGCTTGCTTGTTACCCTGTGCTTTGGTGCCAGCGCCTTGAATGCGCTCAGTACCAATGCCGTCTTCAATATCTTCTTTTTCCTGATGTTGCTGGTGTTCGGAGCCAGTTTTCTGGGTGGGTTTGAGATTACCCTTCCCAGCAGGTTTACTAATGCTGTTGATAAGAAGTCGGAGACTACAACAGGTATCCTGAGCATTTTCCTGATGGCCTTTACGCTCAGTTTGGTCAGCTTTTCCTGCACAGGTCCCATCATCGGTTTTCTGTTAGTAGAGTTAGGCACAACGGGTAATCTGCTGGCTCCAAGCATAGGCATGTTGGGCTTTGCCATTGCATTAGCTCTTCCCTTCACTCTTTTTGCCATGTTCCCCGCATGGCTCAAGAGTGCTCCTAAGAGTGGCAATTGGATGAATTGCGTGAAGGTTTGCCTGGGATTCCTGGAACTGGCTTTTGCACTGAAGTTCCTTAGTGTGGCAGATTTGGCATACGGTTGGCATCTGCTAGACCGTGAGACTTTCCTTTGTCTGTGGATTATATTGTTTGCTTTGCTGGGTGCTTATCTGATAGGTTGGATTCGCTTTCCCCATGATGAGGATGAATACAATGATATGGGCGAGGTGATAGTGAACCATCGTACCGGCATTCCTCGTTTCTTTGGCGCCATGCTTTCCTTCGCTTTTGCCCTATATATGGTGCCTGGTCTGTGGGGTGCTCCCTGCAAGGCTGTCAGCGCCTTTGCTCCTCCCATGCAGACGCAGGACTTTAATCTGTACGAGAACGAGGTAAAGGCTAAGTTTACCGATTATGACGAGGGCATGGCGTACGCAAAAGCACACAATATGCCTGTTATGATTGACTTTACAGGCTACGGATGTGTCAATTGCCGCAAGATGGAGGCTGCTGTCTGGACAGACCCTCGTGTTGCGGAGATTATGAATAATAAGTATGTGCTCATCACACTCTATGTTGACGAGAAGACACCGCTGCCCGAACCGATTATTGTCAAGGAGAACGGTGAGGAAAGCAAACTTCGCACCGTAGGAGACCGTTGGAGTTACCTGCAGCGCAGTAAGTTCGGTGCCAATGCACAGCCTTTCTATGTGCTGCTCAATAACGAAGGTCACCCTCTGAATAAATCCTATTCGTACAACGAGGATATAAGTGCCTATTTGGATTTCTTGCAAAAAGGACTTGAAAAGTTCTGACAGTTGATAGTTGGAGCGAAGCGATAACTCTGATAATAATTAATAATGAAAAGATTTAATCTTTTATCCGCATTTTTACTCACAACGTTGTGTTCTTTTGCTGTTAAGACACAGCCTTATGTCGGTTCCCGTATTTTCTGGGACTCCCGTTCTCCTATTGTAGTATTTAACGGAGGTGGGTATGCCCGTATTATCGAGCTGCAAGACGGACGTCTGATGGCTTGCTGCGAATGGTCGGGAATACGAATATCCTTCAGTTCTAACAAAGGACAGACATGGAAGGAACCTACTACCATTGTTACGAATACAAACAATGTTCCCAACTGTGTGCCGGATATGATTCAACTGCGAGACGGCACGATTATTGTAGCGTATAATCCTCGCCCCTCTACACCCTATACTGATGACAGACGATTCAGTATTCGCTTGAAGCGCAGTACGGATAATGGACGTACTTGGAGTAAGGAGATAGTTGTTTATGATGGTGGTTCTACATTCGAAACAGGGTGTTGGGAGCCTTGCTTGCTGGAACTCCCCTCCGGTGAGTTGCAGTTGTATTTTGCCGACGAGAGTCCATACGACAAGAATGCAGACCAGCAAATCTCCATTTGTCGCTCTTTCGATAAAGGGCTCACATGGTCAGCACCTGCCTGTGTTTCTTATCGTGCAGGGTATCGCGACGGAATGCCTGTTCCTGTCTTGCTGTCCGACAGTACAACCATAGCTGTAGCCATCGAGGATAACGGATGGGGGTACAACGACTTTGTTCCTACTATCGTGCGAACGACACTGTCTCGTAATTGGAATTCTTTTGTGCCAGCCTCAAGTACCTACAGAACAAAGGCTATCGATTATAAGTATTGCCCGGTAGCTACAGGTGGCGCACCATATCTGCGTGTGCTGCCCAACGGAGAGACAGTACTTTCGCATCAGTCGCCTTACAATCACTCCGGTAAGCCAGACATGTATGTCTATGTGGGAAACTCGTCGGCCCGTAACTTCAAGGCTATGAGCAGTCCTTTTCCTGTTCCCCAGGACCAACAGGCGTTGTGGAACTCGCTGGCAGTGATAGATACCGGTGTTGTGGTGGCTGTTTCTGGTTATAGCGGTGGTATTAAGATGGTCAAGGGCTACCCTAAGCATCAGTTGGAAGTACCATACGGTCATCCCGCCGTTGATGGTACGCGCACTATATCAGAAGGTTATTTTTCTTCTAAGGCTGAACAGATCCTGATGGGTAGCGAGACAGAGACATATACGTATGCCGATTTGGCTTATGACGAAGATTCGCTTTACGTCATTTGTCGCGTATATGATAAAAAACTGGTATATTCTGGCGAACATGCTGATATTGTCAGCATTGGCATAGAAACGGAATCTGCTCCCTATACTACACCTCAACTTACGTCGT
Organism: uncultured Bacteroidales bacterium; assembly: GCA_902801485.1. Classification (GTDB taxonomy): domain Bacteria; phylum Bacteroidota; class Bacteroidia; order Bacteroidales; family Bacteroidaceae; genus Physcousia. The sequence continues at coordinate 19,351 of CADCIP010000010.1, forward strand.
TCCGCTATGATATATCGCCCGATGCAACTTTCCATTTGTATCGGGGAACCGGAGCTGCGTGGGAAGTGCAGGAGAAATCATCCTCGCATTTAGCTTTTAGAAGAACTTCGAGTGTATATACCTTTGAAATGGCTGTCCCTTGGTCAGAACTTGGGCAGGAGAACGCTCCGCTTGGTAATGCTATGACATTTAACATACAAGTTACTAACGGAGACGGAACCTCTCATGTTGTCGAGTGTATTGCTGACACCAAACCCAATGGTCCATATACGTGGATGCCTCTGCATTTTCATGCCAATGATCATGAACTCCCTCTCTTTCAGATTCAGGCTGATGAATCGGCTTCGTTGCAATTGGTGGGAAGCAAAGGTGACTATCAACTCTGTGCAACCGAAGAGGTCTGCAGTTTGCAGCTGTTTGATATCCACGGCCGTTCTTTGTTGTCAATGTCCGGCCCTCCTAAAATGGTTCGCCTGCCTTTTCTTTTGCCGGGTCTATATGTAATACGTGCGTCTTTTCTGAGTGGTGAGACATTCTCTCGCAAGTTCTCCATTCGTGCGTAAAATTGTGACTCTTTGCAAGATAAAGAAAAAAGTGCCCGTTTTTTGCATTGCTATTCTTTTTTTTTTATAACTTCGCGCCGGAATAAGTGCCTTTCTAAAAAGAAGGTGCTTTAATGTTTATTGTATAAAAAAATCAACATATAAAAAGATGGAAAAAATTCAAGAACTTACCGAGAAGATCTATCGCGAAGGCGTAGAGAAAGGTCAGGCTGAGGCCGAACGTATAATTGAGGAAGCAAAGCAGACGGCCGAACAGATTATTGCAGAGGCCAGGGAACAGGCTAAGGCTGTAGAGGCTCAGGCTCAGAAAAAGGCTTCGGAGTTAGACGCGAATACTAAGAGCGAGCTGAAGCTTTATACCAGTCAGGCTTTGAATGCGTTGAAGAGCGAGATTGCCAACGTATTCAGCGACAAGATAGCTAAGGACGCTGCTGCAAGTTTGGCTGCCGATAAGAATTTCTTGGGTCAGTTTGCCGTAATGTTGGCAAGCAAGTGGGCTGGAAATGAGGCTATTGTACTGTCTTCAAGCGAAGCAGAAAGCCTGAAGGAATATTTCTCCAAGCAGGCAAAGGAACTTTTGGATAAAGGGGTTACCATCAATAAGGTAAACGGAAAGGATACCATGCTTTCCATCTCTCCTGCAGACGGTAGTTATAAGGTTAACTTCGGTAAAGAGGAGTTTGAGGCTTATTTCAAGAACTTCCTGCGTCCTCAACTCGTTGATATGCTTTTCTGAGTAAACAAGTAAACGGGTAAACAAAAACAAGCAAGCGAGTTTCAAGTAACAATAGCCAACTTGTTAACTTGTCAACCAAAAAGATTATGGGAAATTACTATTGCATGATGGCAGGCCTGCCGGATATTGATCTGGCTGATACACAGCCGGGCATAACTTTCGAGGAACTGCGCGAACAGTGCGAGGAACAGCTCTCCCCCGGTGATGCCAAGTTGGTGGGTAGCTACCTTTACCTGCGTCAGGACTGCAAAAATCTGGTACGTCTTCTCAAGGACCCCGATGCGGAGATTGATTTTTTCGGAAATTTCTCGTTGGAGCAGTTGCGTGACCTTATAACGAGTGCTACCGAACTCAATTTCAACGTACACCGTTACCCTGCATTCATGAGTATCTTTGCCCGAGAGTACAGATACAACAAGGATGTCCAGGGCTACTTCCCCGAGGATGAGATACTGTATCAATTCTACAACTATGCTATCGAGACTTGTCCCAACAAGTTTATACGTGAGTGGAATAGTTTGAATCTGGATATCACCAACATCCTGACTGCCATGTTGGCACGTAAGCAGGGATGGAGCGTTGCCGATTTCATAAAAGGCGACGGCGAGGTGCAGGAGATGATTCGTGAGAATAAGACAAAGGACTTTGATCTTACGCACTGTGGATGAGGAAGATCCTGTGAAGAAGGAAAAAATGATAGATGCCTTCAAGTGGATGTGGTTGGATGAGAAGACTTTCTTTAACCCATTCAGTCTCGAGGCCGTCTATGCTTACATCTGTAAGTTGGAGATGCAGTACCGTTGGGCAAAACTCGACCCTGAAACAGGCAAAGAGACCTTTAAACAGATTATCGACAACCTGCGTGGTGAAGCCAAGGTACCAGAAGAATTCATTCAGAAATAATAAAATATAATACAATATGACAAAAGGAAAAGTAAGTGGCGTAGTTGCCAACATGGTCACACTCCGTGTGGACGGACCTGTGCTTCAGGGCGAGATATGCTACATCACAACGGGAGGCGACCGCCTGATGGCCGAGGTCATTAAGGTGATTGGTCAGGATGTGTACGTTCAGGTGTTCGAGTCAACTCGTGGCCTGAAGGTCGGTGCCGAAGCTGAGTTCACTGGCCACATGCTGGAGATTCAGTTGGGCCCCGGTATGTTAAGTAAGAATTTCGATGGTTTGCAGAACGATCTCGACAAGATGGACGGTGTCTTCCTGAAGCGTGGACAGTACACCGAACCTTTGGATGCCGACCGCGAATGGGACTTCACCCCCATAGTAAAAGTTGGAGACAAGGTTCAGGAGAGCGACTGGCTCGGTGGTGTCGAGGAGAACCATCAGCCCCTGAAGATTATGGCCCCCTTCCAGTTGAAGGGTGTTGCTACTGTTAAGTACATTGCTCATGCAGGTAAGTACAAGATTCACGATACCATTGCTACTCTGACAGACGAACAGGGTAATGATATCAACGTGGATATGGTACAGCATTGGCCCGTTAAGTTTGCCATGACAAACTATAAGGAGAAGCCACGTCCCTTCAAACTGTTGGAGACTGGCGTCCGTACCATAGACACTTTCAATCCTATTGTCGAGGGTGGTACTGGTTTTATCCCCGGTCCTTTCGGTACAGGTAAGACGGTGCTCCAGCATGCTATTTCAAAGCAGGCCGAAGCTGATATCGTTATTATCGCAGCCTGTGGTGAGCGTGCCAACGAGGTTGTGGAAATCTTTACCGAGTTCCCCGAGCTGATTGACCCTCATACTGGCCGTAAGTTGATGGAGCGTACTATCATCATTGCCAACACTTCAAACATGCCTGTTGCAGCCCGTGAGGCTTCTGTATATACTGCCATGACAATGGCCGAGTATTACCGTTCCATGGGTTTGCGTGTTCTGTTGATGGCCGATTCCACTTCCCGTTGGGCACAGGCATTGCGCGAGATGTCAAACCGCATGGAGGAGTTGCCTGGTCCAGATGCATTCCCGATGGACTTGGGAGCCCTTATCAGTAACTTCTATGGTCGCGCCGGATATGTTTACCTGAGGAATGGCGAAGTAGGTTCTGTTACTTTCCTGGGTACTGTATCACCTGCTGGTGGTAACCTGAAGGAGCCTGTAACAGAGAATACCAAGAAAGTTGCCCGATGCTTCTATGCTTTGGAGCAAGACCGTGCTGATAAAAAGCGTTATCCTGCAGTGAATCCTATTGATTCATACTCTAAGTATCTGGAGTACCCCGAGTTTGCAGAATATATAAATAGTCATATCAACGGCGAGTGGATTCCTAAGATTCTGAATCTGAAGACTCGTATGCAGCGTGGTAAGGAAATTGCCGAGCAGATTAACATCCTCGGAGATGACGGTGTACCAGTTGACTACCACATAACATTCTGGAAGTCTGAAGTAATCGATTATGTTATCCTCCAGCAGGATGCCTTCGACGAAGTGGATGCCGTAACTCCCTTGGAGCGTCAGGAGGAGATTCTGAATCTGGTGACCAAAATCTGTGAGAAGGATGACTTTAAGTTCGAGACCTTCCTTGATGTAGTAGATTACTTCAAGAAGATGATTAATCTCTGCAAGCAGATGAACTACTCATTGTACAAGAGCGAACAGTACTACGAATACATCAAGCAAATAGAAGCAATGTTAAATTAAGTAGCCAAGTAAACATGTAAACGAGTTGACAAGTTGTTTCATTAAGAATCAAAAGTTTCTTGTCACACAGAATAACACCATCAACTCGTTAACTTGTCAACTTGTCAACTTGTCAACTAAAAGATTATGGCACAAGCATTTCAAAAAGTATATACACAGATCAGCCAGATTACCAAAGCAACCTGTTCACTGAAAGCAAAGGGCGTTGGTTACGATGAACTGGCTACCATCAACGGCAAACTGGCCCAGGTGGTTAAGATTATGGGTGACAACGTTACCCTGCAGGTGTTTGAAGGAACAGGCGGTATCCCTACCAATGCTGAGGTAATATTCCTTGGTAAGTCTCCTTCGTTGAAGGTTAGCGATCAGCTGGCCGGACGATTCTTCAATGCATACGGTCAGCCTATTGATGGCGGACCTGAGATTGAGGGTAAGGAAGTTCCCATCGGCGGTCCGAGTGTGAACCCCGTACGTCGTAAGCAGCCCAGCGAGTTGATTGCAACAGGTATTGCCGGAATCGATATGAACAATACGCTGGTGTCTGGTCAGAAGATTCCTTTCTTTGCCGACCCCGACCAGCCTTTCAACGAGGTAATGGCATTGGTAGCCATGCGTGCCAAGGCAGATAAGATTATCCTGGGCGGAATGGGTATGACCAACGATGACTATTACTTCTTCCGCAACACGTTCTCTAATGCCGGAGCTTTAGACCGTATCATCTCATTTATTAACACCACCGAAGACCCAGCCGTAGAGCGTCTGCTGATTCCTGATATGGCACTGACAGCAGCTGAGTATTTTGCTGTCGAGAAGCACGAGACCGTATTGGTATTGTTGACGGATATGACTTCATACGCCGACTCTCTGAGTATCGTAAGCAATCGTATGGATCAGATTCCTTCCAAGGATTCTATGCCCGGTTCTCTTTATTCAGATTTGGCCAAGATTTACGAGAAGGCTGTTCAGTTCCCCGAGAGTGTAGGCGGTGGTTCTATCACCATTATTGCTGTAACAACATTGAGCGGTGGCGATATCACACATGCAGTTCCCGATAATACAGGTTATATCACTGAGGGCCAGCTCTATCTGCGTCGCGACAGCGATGTAGGTAAGGTCATCGTGGATCCTTTCCGCTCTCTGTCTCGTCTGAAGCAGTTGGTGGCTGGTAAGAAGACGCGTAAGGACCATTCTCAGGTTATGAATGCTGCTATTCGTCTGTATGCCGATGCAGCAAACGCGAAGACAAAACTGGAGAACGGATTCGATCTTACTGATTACGACAACCGATGTCTGTCCTTTGCCAAGGACTACTCAACCCAACTGCTGGCAATCGACGTGAACTTGAACACAGAGGAGATGCTGGATGTTACTTGGGGACTTTTCCGCAAGTACTTCAAGTTGGAGGAAGTGAATATCAAGAAGGAATTCACGGATATTTATTGGAAATAATAACCCCACCCCTTCCCCTCCCGGGGGGAGGGGTTTTCTTTTTGAAAAAGAACCAAAAGTTTTTTTCACAACCACCCGCCATCCCACCATCACAACTGGGTAGTTGTTCCCCTTTGTGGGGCCGTAGCCACATTCAGTGGCTACTCTAAAGACCCCAGTCGCCTTCCGACATCGGGGGAGGCTTAATTGACTACGGCAGCATACGCCGCCTTCGTCAAGGTTTTGGTATGGCTCACAAGCTTTCGCCCTACGGGTGAGCCATGTTTTTTTTCCCTCCCTCAAAACATTCTGCACGAGGGGGTCTTTAGAGATGGACGGATTGTTGAAATCTATCAGAACAAAATGGTGTCTGAGCGTAGCGAGTTCCATTTTGTGATTTCAACAATCAGCCCATCGGCCCCCGAGCCAGGACGTTTTTGGCTTCTTCTTCGGTTCCGTTTCTTCTTCGACACCGAAGAAGAAATGAACAAAAGTTTTTGTTCTTTTGAAAAGAACAAGCCCTCCTTGGGGAGGGTAGGGAGGGGAAAGTGTTATTTACCGAAAAGGAATTTCCCTAAGGCTTTGCTGGTGTGTAGCAGGTGACTGATAAGCAGACAGGCCGCTATGATGGGTAGGGCAACGCCGACCGACAGCAGAACGTCTATCAGGAAGTTGGGATGGTGCGCATTCAGCCACTTACCGATAAAGGGCATAGAGGGGATAAGCAGAAAATGCAACAGATAAACATCCAGTGTGCGTTGTCCAATATATTGAAGGGCTTTCCCTACGGGATGTTCTGTGGTAAACCGTTTTTTATTATAGCGGAAGAACATTACCACGATAAGTAACAGTGTGTACATGGCTGTGGTGCGGGGCAGGTTGGTCCATGCAAACTTCAGGGCGTGCCATTTGAAAATGTCGGCACAGCAGACTACAGCCAAGGTTGACACAAGGGGGAAGAACCAAACGCTGTCAAACAGTTTTTGTATTCTATCCCAATACCTGTGTACAATATTGCCCAAAAGGAAGAACTGCGTGAAGCGGATGGTCTGAACGAAACTGGTATAGGAAAAGAACGGGTCCTTGTGGTATGAGAACAGCTTGGGAAGGTACAGTGTTTCGTATGCGGCGATGGAGAGAAACCAGACGGTAATCCAGAAGACCATCGAAAGTTGAAAGTTGAAAGTTGAGAGTTGAGAGTTTTTTCCTGAAACTTTTTCCTTTATCTTTTTCAGGTAATGGGCGATGATGCTGATGGTGTAGTAAATGAGGAACATCTGCAATAGAACCCAGGTAAACCAATATCCATCCTTGGTGGGACTCTTTAGGGCATTCAGGAAACCTTCCCAAAAAGCATACTTGGATTTGAAGATGATAAATATACTCAGGAATATAAGGGCTGGTATAATCTGCACATGCAATTTTTTAAGTACCAGAGGGATCGTATTTTTCAGATTCCATACGAAGTTTGCCTTATATGCCAGGAATCCGCTCACAAAAAAGAATAGGGGCATACGGAAGAGCACCAGAAAGGGTAGGGCTGCACTTGTCTTCTCATTTTCTACAAACCCGAACTGTGCCACATGATACGCCACCACCAGTATCATGGTAAATCCTCGCATGGCATCCAGCCATTCTATACGCTTTGATTCTTCACTCTTCATTCTTCTTTTTAACTAGGGTCTAACGTCTAATGCCTAACGTCTTTCTCTCCCCCAAGGGGGAGTAGGAGGGGGCTTACCTCCTTCGCGCATTGTTCTACATTATAATATTTCTCCGCTAAGAGTCGTCCCTTGCGCCCCATCTCTTTGGCTTCTTCGGGATGTGCTGCTATGTATTGGATAGCTCGTTCCCAACCTTCTCTGTCGTAAGGTTCCAGGTAAATACCGCATCCCTCAGCCTCCAGATCCATAGGCATCTGAGGATTACGGGTACAGAGGATAGGTTTCCCTAAAGCCAGAGCTTCTACCACGGTGGTTAGTCCCACGGTATAGTTGCTTTGTTCGCAGCAGATACATACGCACTGACTCTGTGCTACCAGTAAGGCAATTTCGTAAGGCATGAGTCTGTCGCCAAATTGAAGGTTGATATTCTCTTTTATCTCAAGGTCAGCAAATATCCATTCCAGCTGTTTCTGGGTATAAAGAGTAAGGGGCTGCCCCGTATTATTAAAAGCCTCTGTCAATGTTTTATAGTCCCTCAGCTCTTTTCCTGTAGAGATAAAGGGGCAAGGGTGCTTGCCGTCGGGTCGCAGGCTATCATAGAATGCCAGATCAGCTCCCCAATGAACCATGCTCATGCGGGCCGGGTCGGCTTTTTCCGATTTCAAACTGTCCTGTATCAGTTTTTCAGAGAAAAAAATCATGTGGTCCATTCCTTTGTAGAATAGGCGTGCCAAAGTTTCGCGTAAACGACTTTTGGCTTCTACAATCGGTTGGTGATGCCATACCACAATCCTCTTCCGGTACAGACCTATGGCATGCAACAGTATTATGGGTTCAATTCCACGTGTATGTGTTGCATACAGAATGTCGTATTGTTGACGACAAGTAAGAATCTTCCAACTGGCCTTCAGTGTATCCTGTACACGTTTGTATAAATGAATCTGATCATGCCAGATAACTTCATAGCCGTATTGCTCCAGTTGCAGTGCACCGTACAGAAAGTGGGCAGGAAATTTTCCGTCTTTCCATTCCCGGACAATGCGTGCCGTATCTTGGGTGTGATAGAAATATACAGACCCTCTCCATACCTTCCCCTCTAAGGGGAGGCTCTTTCCGCTCAGCCAGAATACCCTTTCGATGTATGGCACCAACAGCGTGCAGACGACAAGGACCAGGATGGTCATTGCCAGCATGTCAGGAATGCTCCTTTTGATGTTGTGCTCCATGAGCATCGAAATGTAAACATAGCACATAACCAGGGGGTAGTGCCCGATATAGTAAACCATGCTGTGCTCCCCGATATAGCAGATGCCTGGTATGCGTCTTACATGTGTGGTCAGCAGGATTCCTGACAGTCCGGTCAGTGCCAGCATCGTATTCAGCATCACACGCCAGAACGGTCCGATGAAGGTGTTGGTCTTCATTTCGTATTCACCATGCAGGTAGATGTTCACACATACAAACGCTACGACCAGGATGATGCTGGCAATCAGCCCCTTCTTGTCTTTTATCTTGTCCAATGTTATATGCCATACTTTTCCTAAATAGAAGAAAAAGGCACCGCAGAAAACATTGTCCATCATGAAATAGAGAGGATTACCTTGTTTGAAAAGCCAATAGCTCAGCAAGGGGAAGACTAGGATTATCAGATGCAGGTGCCGGACTTTCTCTATAAAGTGGACTATAATATATGAGGTAAAGAAACAGGGGAGGAACCAGAGCGGACTATTGCCCCATGTAAAGCCTCCCGCCCATATATTGTAGTTTTGGAAGGAGCGTTCTGTGCCGGGAAATCTCCCGGGGAAGAGCAACATAAAGAACAGACATACACATGCGCTGATGGCAGCCCACGAGAAATAGGGAATCATCAACCGGCGGAACTTGTCCCAGCAGTAAGTCTTGGAATCACCTTGTACCCCTTTGTTGAAATAACCTGCCTTGAAGAAAAAGAAACTCATCAGGTAGAAACTCCACTCCATAATTGCCTTCCACCAGTCGGTCTGCCTGAGTGCTGTCTGGCAGACAACGTGCAGCGTTACCATCCTCAGGATGCATAGTCCGCACAGGATGTCAAAGGCGTGGTTCCGGAGGCCCCCTCCCTTCCTGACCACCTTCGTGAATGGGGATTCGCTCACCTTTGTGGGGCCGGAGCCACACTCAGTGGCTCCTCTGAAGACCCCAGTCGCCCTTTGGGTGAGGAGTTCTTTTTCTGTTGCTGTTGCTACATTCATTCTTGTGAATCTGGTTTGTTCTTGTGGGATTTCTTCCCTCCCCTAAAGGGGAAGTTGGAGGGGGCTAAATATTCTATGCTTTCTCTCATAATCTTGGCACCGCTAATCCACATAATACCGGCATACAAGGTTGCTGCCATAACAATCCTGCTCAGCAGTCTTAGCCACATGATGGGTATTCCGCCTGTTGCCCACCAGGTAAAGGAATGAACGGCCAGTGTAAACACCAGGAAGGGCAGGATGTCCTTCAGTGTTTCCCTCCATCGTAAGCCTATCAGGCGTTTTGCGCACCACTGCCAGATGCCCAGCCATGCAACGTTCAGCCCGATAAAGTAGAGTACCATCGGCATCAGTCCCTTGGGATACAGAGGAATCAGACCCGCCCAAACGGCCAGACATTGCCCGATGGTGCACGCCAGGTTGATGTTACTCTTGCCACGACTGATGGTGAGGTTGCTGTACAGCGTCGTAATGGGAACAACGGCACCGTGTATGCACAGCAGTGCTAATATGAGACCGCTTTCAGCCCACTTTTCCTTTCCCACTAGCAGAATAAAGTCCTGTGCAATAATCGCCAATCCGAACATGGCGGGGAAGGTGACGAAGCAGGTGAAGCGCATCATCTTGCGGAATACGCTTCTGTATCGTTCGGTATCCTCGTTTACTTGGGCCAAAGTGGGCTGGGCCACGCTTGTAACCATACCGTTGATGGTGTTCGAAGCCATGTCGTCCCATTTCCTTGCTTGTGTATAGATACCTGCAACATGGTTGCTGATATACTTTTTCAGTAAAACGGAAAACGCTTCCCTGTTCAAAATGTTAAAGATGTTGGTAATCATTAACTTGCTGCTGAATCCGAACATCTGCCAGGCAGGAGCAAGGATAGCTGATAGTTGATAGTTGATAGTTGATAGTTGGGAACCATGGGGTGAGTACCCAGGTCGCTTCTGGCGACCTGTTCTGAAGGGGGCTGTCGGTCTCCAAGGCGAGAAGTACCATGCCATGGTCTGTACTACTACTACAAAACTGACGGCCTGGATGACAAGACCCCAATAGTGGAATCCGTTACATGCTAAGGTAACGCCAATGATGCCGGAAATCAGAACGCCGCAGATGTTGCAGATGCTGGTTTCCTTTACCATCAGATGCCCAAAGAGATAGGCTCGTTGGGCGGTTCCTATACCAGAGAAAAGAAAGCCCAGGAATATTACTCTCGACAGTACCACATAGTCAGGGTCGTTATAGAAGTCTGCTATCAGCGGGGCACAGAACCACAATATCAGGTAGAGCGTTGCGCTCACCAGTATGTTGAACCAGAAGACGGCATTGTATTCCTCGTGCGTAGGTTCCTTCTTGTTGCAGAGGGCAGCAATGAAACCGCTCTCCTGAAGGGCGTTTGCCAAGGCTGCAAAGATGTTTAGCGCAGCAAACTTGCCATAATCGTCGGCGTCAAGTTCGTACATCAGTATAAGTCCGAACATGGCGCTAAACAACTGCATGATTCCGTTCGACAAACCTCCCCAGATAAGTCCTTTTGCCGTACGCTCTTTCAGAGTATTTTCAACATTCATAGCACAAAAGTACAGACTTTTTAAAGAAAATCATGCATCTGTTTTACTGAAATCTCTTTTTTGCTGTATGATTGGTTCTTTTTTTTGGAAATTCGGCGAAATATTTCTACTTTTGTGCCGATATTTGATTAATAGAGGCTAACTCAAAGTAATAGATGGCAATAAAGTTTCAATATAATAAGACTTCTCTACAGCAGATCGAGAAGAATCTGAAGATGCGTCAGCGTACCTTGCCTATCATTAAAAGCAAGGAGACGGCTTTGCGTCTTGAGGTGAAGAAATGCAAGGAGGAGGCCGATGAACTTGAACAAAAACTGCAAAGTCAGATCGCTGGCTATGAGCGTATGTATGCGTTGTGGGGTGAGTTCGATACTTCGCTGGTAAGTCTGAAGGATGTGCAACTGAATGTAAAGAAGATAGCGGGTGTACGTGTTCCTATCCTCGAAAACATCGAGTTGGAGGTTCGTCCTTTCGGATTGTTCAGCGCTCCCAAATGGTATTTCGATGGAATCAACCTCCTTCAGGGGCTGGCAAAGACTGCTGTTGAACGGGAGTTCGTTTTCGCAAAGCTTCACCTGTTGGAGCATGCCCGTAAGAAGACAACCCAGAAAGTGAACCTTTTCGAGAAGGTGCAGATTCCGGGCTTCCAGGAGGCTGTCCGTAAGATCAAGCGTTTCATGGAGGACGAGGAGAACTTGTCTAAGTCGTCACAGAAGATTCTGAAATCTTTGCAGGAAAAGCGCCGTGCTGAGGACGAAGAAAAGGAGGTTGCCGTATGATTGAGAAAATGAAAAAGTTCACCTTCTTGGTGACAGAAAAAGAATATGATTCTTTCATCGCCTCACTGCGTGAACTGGGTGTAGTACATGTTCAGCAGTTACAGAAAGGTGCCACCAGCGAGGAGTTGCAAGACGGTATGGCGCTGGAGCAACGTTACAAGTCGGTACTTCAGGCTTTGGAGATTTATACCAAGACCTATAAGGAAATAACAGTTCCTCAGACTATCCGGGAAAATGCCTTACCCGAGGCATTACTGAAGCATGTCGAAGATTTGCAGGCCGAGGAGTTGAATCTGTTGCATAATATCGATGCGTTGCAGAAGAATATCAGTATGCTGGAGCCCTGGGGCGACTTCGACCCTGCCAGTGTGAAACACCTTTCCGATACAAGTGCCCAGCAGATTCATTTCTACCGTTGCAGTACCAAGTTCTTCAAGCACGAATGGGTAGATGCCTATTTTGCTACGCCTATCAACGAGCAGGACAAAAGTACATATTTCATCACCTTCAGCGAGGAAACGCCCGACATACAGGCTGAGCAGATTTTCCTTCCTGCAGGAACATTAAGCGGTTATATCGCCGAGCGCAAAGCAGAAGAGGAGAAACTGAATGCCGTTCGTGCTGAACTGTTGTATATCAATGCCAACCTGCGTCCCGAATTAGAGAAGGGTCTTGTAAAGGTGCAGAACGATATTTCTCTCAGTAAGGTTCATCTTAGCGACGAGCGTATTGCCGGTGATATGGTTCGTCTGATGATGGGCTGGGTACGTGCCGACAAGACAGAAGCCCTTGTGGAGTATCTCGAGAAGGACAGGATTTATTACGAGATGGAAGACCCTGCATACGAGGATGATGTGCCCATTCAGATAACAAACGGTAGTTACACAAGTCTCTTCGAGCCCATCTTGCGTATGTATTCTCTGCCCAACTACCACGATATCGACCCCTCAATCTTCTTTGCTCCTTTCTTCATGCTGTTCTTTGGCTTGTGCTTAGGCGACGGCGGCTATGGCCTGCTGGTTCTCCTGGGTGGAGCTTATCTGGCATGGAAGGGTTCAGATGATATGAAGAGCTATGGACGTCTGGGTATCTGGCTAGGTTTGGCAACCACCATCTGTGGCCTCTTCACCGGAACCGTATTCGGAATCGACCTGACGAAGCAGGATTGGGCATTGTTGGCCCCTGTCAAGCCATACTTTATCAACGATAACGGTATTGGTCCCATCTTCGGTTACTCGCCCATGATGGTATTATCTGTAATCATCGGTTTGGTTCAGGTTTTGCTTGGTATGGTGCTGAAGGCTTGCAAAGCCTGGAGAAACTATGGTTTCGGCTATTCCATCGGTACATTCAGTTGGGTATTTGCCCTGCTTTCGCTCATAGCCCTATATGGCTTGCCTGCCTGTAACGTTGTTTTGCCGGAACCTGTTCGGTATGTGCTCATGGGAATTATCGGCATCAGTGTCATTGGTATCTTCCTGTACAATAATCCATCAGCATACAAGAACCCCATTACCGGACCGTTGCTTAATATCGGTGGCGGCGTATGGGCTACATATAATATGTCAACGGGTTTGTTGGGCGACTTGCTCAGTTACATCCGTCTCTTTGCGCTCGGACTGACAGGTGGTGTGTTGGGCGGTGTGTTCAATTCACTTGCTTTCGACCTCACCAGCAGTTTGCCTTGGTTTATCCGTTGGCTGCCGATGGTCCTCATCCTGCTGGCAGGTCATGGTATCACCTTCGCCCTGAGTATGATCAGTGCTTTCGTGCATCCCATGCGACTCACTTTCGTGGAGTTCTTCAAGAATGCTAACTTCGAGGGTGGTGGCAAGGAGTACACTCCGTTCAGGACGGTAAAGTGAATAACGAAACCGCTAATCGCTAACCGCTAACCGCTAACCCGTAAACAGTAAACCGTAAACAAAATAAATATTAATCCCTCATAAGACATCGTTCGTTTTTCGTAACGAAGCTGGCTAACCAAAATAGTAATTCTTTATATAAATAAGGTTGCAAAGCCCGGTTCGGCAAAGCCCAAATTATAAATGATGAATGATGGATTATGAATTAAAAACAAAAAAACAAAATTATGGAGATTTTATTAGCTTATTTGGGCGTAGCCCTTTGTGTTGCCCTCTCAGGTATTGGAAGTGCTTATGGCGTAACCATCTGTGGAAATGCTGCCATCGGCGCATTCAAGAAGAATCCTACTGCCAGCGGTTCTTACATGGGTCTTTCTGCACTTCCCTCTTCTCAGGGTCTGTACGGATTCGTAGGTTTCTTCATGCTGAACAGCAAAGTCACTCCTGATATCGCTATGGGTCCTGCCTGCGCTATCTTCGGTGTAGGTTTGGCACTGGGTCTTGTTGCCCTGTTCTCTGCTGTCCGTCAGGCAAAGGTTTGTGCCAACGGTATCAGTGCTATCGGTGCTGGTCACAATGCTTTCGGTACTACCATGGTATTGGCTGTGTTCCCCGAACTCTATGCCATCCTTGGTCTTTTGGTACTGATTCTGACAGCTAATGCTCTTTGATAGGGGTTAACGGTTATGGGTTAACGTTTTCGTTATCGTTTCCGTTTGTTTAATAAAGGCAAGAAGCGTAATGCTCCTTGCCTTTTTTGTTACCTGAAAAATCTTCACACCCCCACAAAAATATCGTTATTCTTTTTAACCGGTTATCGTTTACAGTTTACGGTTTACAGTTTACGGTTTACAGTTTACCGTTTACCGTTTACAGTTCCGCTAACCGCTAATCGCTAGCCGCTAATCGCTAATCGCTAACCTCTAGCCGCTAACCTACCGCTAACCTCTAACCGCTAACCTCTAACCGCTAACCTCTAACCGCTAATCGCTAACCTCTAATCGCTAATCGCTAATCGCTAACCGCTAATCGCTAATCGCTAACCGCTAACCTCTAACCGCTAATCGCTATACCAACCTTAAAATCTTCCTCCGCCTCTTGACGGGCGGTCTCCGCCACCTCTATCACCTCCGCGTCCTTCTCCTCTCTCACCTTGCATACCGCCTCTGTTGCCTCTCATGCCTCTTCCGCCAAATCTGCCGAATCGCAGATTGGCCGAGAACAGCACGTAGCTGTGTACCATCTCAGTCTGTGTATCTGTTCTGCTGGTGGCAGATACGGAACGGTTAATGTCGTCACGCTGTCCCAGGATATCTACAGCTCTAAGAGACAAGGTTAGAATTCTGTGTGGCAGCAGGCTTTGGCTGATAGTGGCATTCCAGATTAGTCGGCTGGTGTTCATGTTGTCATCCGTGTAGCCCCGTCTGCAGTTCTCGTTAATGTCAGATCTGATGGTCATGTTCCAAGGTGTCTTAATCACAATCTCACTTCCGAATGAGAAGCCGTGGTTGTCCAGGTTCGAGGCAGAGGCATTTGTGCTGCGCCTCAGGTTATAGTTGAAACTCCCGTTCAGACTGGCTTCCACACTCCACTTGCTTTCCCATTCGCGTCTGTAGGTAAGGCGCAGGCGCTGACCGAAGTTTCCGCTTCGTGTGGTATTTTCCACGGTCGTAGAATCGACACTCCTGTACAGGAAGCCGACAGCATTCGTATAGCTGACAGATGTTCCTGAATTTATTATCCAGTACTTTTTCGGTCCTAAGGCTGTATTGAAGTTAAAGTTGGCCGATGCGTTCCAGTTGCCGTTCACGTTTACCGGCATGGTTACACGTCCACCCGTTGTCTCGTTATATTCGGTACGGTTGGTAGTAGCGTTGCGTGTTGTTCTGAACTGTATGTTCAGCGACGATGTCCGTTGGTATTCCACCACTGTTCTGCGGTAGTCCAGATTGAAGTTCTGCGTAAAGGACGGCTTCAGCGTGGCATTACCGATGCGTATGTTCAGTGGGTTCGCATCCGAAAGGGTGTCTGGAATCATGTCCGTCATGTTGGGTTGCGAGGTGCTGCCGTTGTACCTGATGTTCAGCTGTTCCTGCCTGCTGAACTTATAGCGGAAGTACACGTTCGGGGAGAAGTTGGCCACAGTACGTGTCAGTATGGTGTCTATCCGACCTTTCTGGTAGTCAATCTTGCTTACCTGTGGTCTTACGTTCGCACCTATGGTCAAATCGTATTTTGTCCTGTTGATACGCAGTTGCACGTTTGCATTATGATTATGGAAATGGTTGATGGTATAGTTACACTGCTGTTTGTCCCTTACGGTGTAGGGAGAATCAAAGAATTCTGTGTAATTCCATTCATCAACACCTAATATTTCATTGTAGGGGTCAAAGATAGAGCGTACTTCCCGTCTGTTATCCCTGAAGTTGTAACCATAGCTGTAGCTCAGCTGCAGGTAGGTATTGAAAGCTATGGGCTCACTGTAACCGATGCTTGTTTCTATGTTGTAGTTCTTCTGCGGATTATTGTTGTACTGCACCTTGTGGTACACACTGTCTCCTCCGTCATGCGCCAATATCTGATAATAGTCTGTAAGGCTGTAGTTGGCGCTCTCGCCCTTACTGTCGCCGTATCCGCCTCTCACATTCAGGGTGATGTTCCTGCCCCGTTTTCCCAGTTGTTTGTTCACCTGAAGCGAAGCAGAAGCATTTATGTTATGTGAGGAACTGACACTGGAGCCTCTTCTGTGGTTCACACCAATCTCTTTGGCGAACTTTTCATAGTCAGCCAATGGGTCTTTAGAGTACAGATAGGGATCGTCGTTGAATGCAGCCGACTCGTTGTCATTGTTGTTATGGTTCTTTCCGTAGCTGAATTCCGGACGGAACAGGATGTTCCAGGTCGAGTCAGGTTTCCATTCCACTTTGTACTGGAAACCAAAGTTCTTGTTGTTGCCGCTGCTCCAGTTATGGCTGTTGGTATATGCCGAGTTTCTTATTTCAAAGTTCTGGCTGTTGCTGCGGCTCTCATTGCTTTGCTGATTGAAATCCCCACTTACGCTACCGTTCAGTTCCACTACTTTGTTTTGCCAGTTCATGGTTGCGCCAACGCTCTGGTTGTCGGTCATTCCGTTACCTCTGGTATTGTTCCCGTTGCCAATTACGCTGAACTTCTGATCACCTATGAACCGATTAAAGTTCAGACGTCCGTTGTAACGGTCTTTTGTTCCGTAGGCGCCGTCCAGATTTCCGAAGAAACCGCGTTTTTTGTTTTTCTTGATGGTCAGGTCCAGTACGGTTCTCTCATTACCGTCATCTATACCGGTGATACGGGCACGGTCACTCTTCTTGTCATAGGCTTTTACCTTATCCACAATTTCCGCCGGCAGGTTCTGCAGTACCATGTTTCGGTTGTTGCCGAAGAATTCCTTGCCGTCCACCAGGATTTGACTGATGTTCTTCCCGTTGAAGGTATAGCCTCCGTTTCCGTCTTCCACAATGCCAGGCAGTTTCTTTATCAGTTCCTCCACCATGGCTCCCTCTTCCAGCTTGTATGCGTCGGCATTGTACATTACTGTATCATCTACCACCGTCAGCTCTGCCATTTTTCCTTCTATAACGGTTTCTTTCATCAGCGTTGCTTCTTCTCGCATCATGATGTCGTTCACCTTGAAGTTTCCGCTTTTTTCGGGCAGGGTGATACCGAAGATTTGTTCCTTGTATCCCATAAAGGAAACCTTAATGGTATATTTCCCGGCACGGATATTGGGTAACAGGAACCGGCCTGTCTCGGTGGTAATAGCACCTGTTATCATGGAGTCCTTATCATTGAAAAGCTTAACGGTAGCACCTTGCAAGGGTTCCAGGGTCTGATTCTCAAATACCGTTCCACGCACGTTCAGTCGAGCCACTCCGCTGTTCTTGGTAACTTGAGTGCTTGGCTTGTTTTGCTGGGCTTTGATTCCGATAATGGGAATCCAGAGCATCAGAATAAACGTAAGAAAAAGGGCCGATAACCTTTGCATACAATCATAAGACCTGTTAATTCCCCAAAGGTTTAATCAAGAAAATGAATTATAGGGCCTAAAAGCCCCATAAGCCCACTTATGTCATTTTCTCATGTTAAAATATCATTTATTCATACTTCAAATAGAAAAAATAGTACTAATTTTGCACCGAACAAATCCTTATACTCCTAAAAAACGAAATGAAAGACCAAGAAAATTTCTTTGCTGTCGATTTGGGTGCCACCAGTGGACGAACCATTTTAGGCTCAATCCAAAATGGTAAACTTACCCAGCGCGAACTTACACGCTTTCCCAATCAGATAATCCAGTTGGGTGGCCATTTCTATTGGGATATCTATGCCCTATACAACGAGATTATTCGGGGCCTGAAACTTGTGGCCGAAGAGAAAATACAACTTACCAGCATCGGTATCGACACATGGGGTGTGGATTTCGTTTGCGTAGGTCGGGATGGTGCACTCCTGCGTAATCCTTATAGCTACCGCGACCCTCATACCGTAGGTGAGATGGATGCTTATTTCCAGTTGATTTCTCGCGAGAAGGTTTACGAGAAGACGGGCATTCAGTTCATGAACTTTAATTCGCTGTTCCAGTTGGCTGCCATGCGCAGAAACAACGACTCGGCACTGGATGCCGCCGGTAAAATCCTTTTTATGCCGGATGCGCTGACCTATATGCTAACAGGAGAGGCGGTTTGCGAATATACGATTCTCTCCACCAGCCAGATGCTGAATCCGCGTACCAAAAAGATTGATGCCGAGTTGTTGGATGTTATCGGCCTGAAGGAAAGTCAGTTCGGCCGTTATGTCAACCCAGCTGATAGGGTAGGGACGCTAACGCCCGAAGTGCAGCAGTTGACGGGCCTTGGCCCTGTACCTGTTGTAGCTGTTGCCGGACACGATACTGCTTCTGCCGTAGCAGCCGTTCCAGCCCAAGACACCAATTATGCTTATCTCAGTTGTGGAACCTGGAGTCTTTTGGGTATCGAGACGCAGGATGCCATCATCAATCAGAAGAGTTACCAGTATAACTTCACCAACGAAGGCGGTATAGAAGGTACCACCCGTTTCCTGAAGAACATCTGTGGCATGTGGCTCTTGGAGCGTTGCCGTCAGGAGTGGACCGATGCCCCGTCTGATGTTAATAAGGTAAATGCTGATGCTATGGAGGCAGAGCCGTTCCGCAGTTTCATCAATCCCGATGATTCCCGTTTTGCTAATCCCCCCAGTATGGTAAAAGCAATCCAGGATTACTGTCGCGAGACAAACCAACCCGTTCCCGAGACATACCGTCAGTTGGCTCGCTGCATCTTCGAAAGCCTTGCACTTCGCTACCGTCAGGTCATTGGCTATCTGCGCGAGCTGGCTCCCTTCCCCATACAGAAATTGCATGTCATAGGAGGTGGAACACACAACCGTTACCTGATGCAGATGACGGCCGACTGTCTTGGCATCCCTGTCATCACAGGTCCTGTCGAGGGTACTGCCATCGGTAATATCATGTTGCAGGCCAAAGCTGCAGGTCTGGTTACCGACATCTTCCAGATGCGTCGCATCATAGCCGACAGTATCGATCTGCATACCTATCTTCCCCAGGATACCCACTCTTGGGAAGAAGCCTATAAGAGATTCCAGGGCTATTCCAGGTTATCCTAGTCCCACTAGCCGTTCTAGTCCTACTAGTTAAACTAGTTCCTCTAGCTAATTATATAAACTATATAAATATGAAAAAAGAACTTTTAAACCAAGCTTATTCCGTAGCCCAGCAGCGCTACGCAGAAATCGGAGTTGATACCGAGAAAGTATTGAAACAGATGCAGGACTTCCACCTCTCCCTTCATTGCTGGCAGGCCGACGATGTGAAAGGCTTTGAAGTACAGGCCGGTGCCCTCAGTGGTGGCATCCAGAGTACGGGCGATTTCCCTGGTGCAGCTCGTAACATCGACGAATTGCGTTCGGATATCCTCAAGGCCATGAGCCTCATTCCCGGTAATCACCGTCTGAACCTTCACGAAATCTATGGCGATTTCCAGGGTAAGGTTGTTGACCGTGACGAGGTGACCGTAGAATTCTTCCAGAGTTGGATCGACTGGGCCAAGGCCAACAACACCAAGTTGGATTTCAACAGCACCAGCTTCTCGCACCCCAAGAGCGGCAACCTTACGCTGGCCAATCCCGATAAGGGAATCCGCGATTTCTGGATCGAGCACACCAAGCGTTGCCGTGACATTGCCAATGCCATGGGCGAGGCACAGAATGACCCCTGTATCATGAACCTTTGGGTACACGACGGCTGTAAGGACCAGAGTGTGAACCACATGATGTACCGTCATTTCCTCAAGGAGTCTCTCGATGAGATCTTCCAGAAGAAACAGCCCATGATGAAGGATTGTCTCGAAGGTAAGGTCTTCGGTATCGGTCTGGAGAGTTTTACCGTCGGATCGCATGACTTCTATACAGCTTATTGTTCCAAGAACAATGTAATCCAGACTATCGATACCGGTCATTATCATCCTACAGAGAGTCCGGCCGACAAGGTCAGTGCCCTTCTCGATTTCATTCCCGAGCTCATGTTGCATGTCAGCCGTCCCATCCGTTGGGATTCCGACCACGTGACCATCATGGACGATCCCACCCAGGAACTCTTCTCCGAGATCGTACGTGCCGGAGCCCTCAACCGTGTTCACTATGGCCTCGACTTCTTCGATGGCAGCATTAACCGTATCGGTGCTTATGTTATTGGTTCCCGCAGTGCCCAGAAGTGTATGCTCCGCGCTTTGTTAGAGCCCACCCAGACTATCAGCCGGTACGAGTTGGCAGGCGAAGGCTATAAGGTACTTGCCCTCTTGGAGGAAGCAAAGGCCCTTCCCTGGCAGGCTGTTTACGATGAGTTCTGCCTTCGCAACAATGTTCCCGTAGGTCAGGACTTCATAAAGGATATAGATAATTATGTTGCAGATACAATCAGCAAACGGTAAACGGTAAACAGTAAACAGTAAACCGTAAACCGTAAACAGTAAACTTAAAAGAAGAGTCTCTAACCTTTCAATTCTCAATTTTCAATTCTCAATGATACTCATCGGATTACTTATCATCGCCATAGGCGCTTTTTGTCAGTCCAGTAGCTATGTGCCCATCAACAAGATCAAGTCCTGGAGTTGGGAAAGCTATTGGTTGGTTCAGGGCATCTTTGCCTGGCTCATCCTGCCATTCTTAGGTGCGTTACTGGCTGTCCCTGATGGACATAGCCTCTGTGAACTCTTCACCTCAGAGAATAGCTTTAATATTTGTATGACGATTCAGTTCGGTATTCTCTGGGGCATAGGCGGATTAACTTTTGGTTTGAGCATGCGCTACTTGGGGGTAGCCTTGGGACAGAGTATTGCCCTGGGAACCTGTGCTGCCCTTGGAACCATCATGGGACCTGTCTTCCTCAGTTGGTTCTTCCCCGAGCAGGATCCGCTTTCCAAGCTTACTTTCTCCGTCCTTGTCGGTGTGGCTGTCACGCTCATCGGTATTGCCATCATCGGCATTGCCGGCAATATGAAAGCAAAGGCCCTTTCTAATTCCCTCCCTCAAGGGGAGGGCCAGGGAGGGGCAGGGGATTTCAATTTCCCCAAGGGTCTCTGCATAGCACTCTTGGCAGGCTTCATGAGCGGATGTTTCAATGTGGGTCTGACCTTTGGAGCCGATATCAACTTCGGCGAGCTTACCGACCCCATGTTCCGTGCTCTCCCTGCCACGTTGCTCGTAACTATGGGCGGTTTCGTTACCAATGCCGTGTATTGCCTATACCAGAACCATAAGAACCGGACATGGTCGGATTACAGCAATAAATCCGTTTGGGGCAACAACATTCTGTTCTGCCTCCTGGCCGGTGCCCTGTGGTACAGCCAGTTCTTCGGCTTGTCGTTGGGTCAGGGATTCCTGCGGGAGTCACCCGAGCTCATCACCTTCTCCTTCTGCATCCTCATGGCATTGAACGTAACGTTCAGTAATGTCTGGGGCATCATACTAAAGGAATGGAAGGGCTGCAGTCGTAAGACCATCACCGTTCTGCTCATAGGCATAGCCATCCTCATCCTCAGTTCCTTTATTCCACAGTTAGTTTAACCCATAAGCCCCATAGGTCCTATAGGTCCCATAAGCCCCATAAGTCTTATAAACAATGAATAGTATTCTTTCTTTTCGCCCAGCCCTGAAAGCCGTTATCGATCAGGTAGCCGAAGTTACCGGTTACCTTTGGCAAAACGGGTGGGCCGAGCGCAACGGCGGTAACATCACCGTAAATATCACAGAGTTTTCAGATGCAGAGATGGCCGCAATGCCGGCTCTTGTACCTGCCATACAGATTGGCAAGGAACTCCCTATGCTCAGAGGCAAGTTCTTCTATGCCAAGGGAACAGGCAAGCGCATGCGCGATCTGGCTCGCGAACCCATGCAGAACGGTTCCATCATCCGTATTTGTCCCGATTGTGCCAGCTACGAGATTATTGCCGACGAGCCTGTCCTTCCCACCAGCGAACTGCCCAGCCACCTGGCGCTGCAGAACTATCTCCTGCTGACGGGTAGCACCTATAAGGCAACCCTCCATACCCATCCCATCGAGTTGGTGGCCATGTCGCATATCCGTCGTTTCTTAGATAGCGACGAACTGACCCGCGTCCTTTGGTCTATGATTCCCGAAACCCTCGCCTTTGCTCCCTTAGGCATTGGCGTCGTACCTTATAAGATACCCGGCTCAATAGAGTTGGCAGATGCCACCTTGGAACAGATAAAGAGGCACGATGTGGTGCTGTGGGAGAAGCACGGCACGGTTGCAGTCGGTACCGATATCATGGATGCTTTCGACCAGACAGATGTCCTCTGCAAAGCAGCCAAGATCTATCTTGCCGCCCGCAGCATGGGTGAGGAACCCGAGGGCATGACTCCCCAGGCCGTGAAGGAAATCCAGCAGGTCTTCAGACTCCCCATTAGCAGGCCCTGCTGATGATTGAACGAAAACGGAGACGTTAACGTCAACGTCAACGTTTTTAATTATCAATTATCAATTATCAATTAAAGACGTTCGTCTTTCCTCTTCTTTCCCTTTAAGTGGGTTAGGAGTAGCCCAATCAGCAATAGCGCTAAGATAGCTAAGGCGGTGTAGGCGATGGTCTCTGTCAGATGAACGGTCTGCGGATCGAAGGTCATGACAACTGTATGCTTGCCAGCAGGAATGCGGATGGCACGGAGCACATAGTCGGCACGGGCTATTGGAGTATTCTGTCCATCTACGGTACAGGTCCAGCCTGGATAGTAAATTTCACTGAAGACCACAACACCGCCCTTCTGGGCGTTCACCTCGTAAGCCAGACGGTTTGCCTCGTACGCTGTGAGCGTAACCTTAGCGGTACTGTCTGACTGCAGTGCCTCATCGCCCAATACCTGCTGGAACTTCTTATCCGCCACTGCCACATGTTTGGTAGCCAATCCGTGAAGGGAAGCTAATTCTGCGTCAGCATCATCCACATATTGCACCTTATCTACAAACCATGCATTGCCATTGGCCCAAGGATTCATAACGGGAACCTTACCGGAATCCTTTGTGCCCAAGATAACATATTTCATGTTAAGCATATTAAGCACAGGGAACAGGCTGTCGCCATTGCAGGTTTCTAACAAACCGCTGGTCTGAACAGCTGCCTGCTGTAATGCTTGCATCTCGGGAGATATATGTTCCTCTATCAGTTCCTGATAACGACGGAGCTTGGCGGCATGATAACCGCCGATGCTCTTATGATAATAAGAGGTAGTGTTGTCGTTAAAGGTGCTTACTGTCATATTCAACACACGGTGGTATTTGTCAGGATCCTGAAGGATGAGCTCATCAGCCTGACTGGGCGGGAAGGCCTGTGCATTGGTACGTGGTGTTACGAACATGCTGTCGTTGAGGTAGCGCTTGTTCACACCCCACATATCTGCCAGGCAGAGTACGATAACACATGCCACCATGGGAACGGTCTTGATCTTACCCCAACGGTAAACAAGCAGAATCAGGGTGCCCACCACAATAATGATGAAGCTGCGCATGGCATCTGCCGTGAACATGGCCTGACGCATCTCGCTCATGTTTGCGAGTATCTGTCCCATCATGTCCTGAGGAATATAGCCCGCATTGACATATTGCTGCATGTACATCTGGTCGGAAGTAGAGATGTAGTTGCCAAAGAACATATCGGGCATCAACCAGAAAAGGAAGCACATACCGCCGGTGAGAGCAAAAGCTATTAAAAGTTGAGAGTTGAGAGTTGAGAGTTGAGAGTTATTCTCCTTATCTTCAATTATCTCCTTCAGTGCCAACATAGCTAAGAGGGGGATGGTAAATTCCGCAATGACCAGGATGCTGGCTACGGTGCGGAACTTATCGTACATGGGAATGTAATCCAGGAAGAAGTCGGTAAAGGGCATGAAGTTCTTACCCCACGAGAGCAGGATGCTGAGGATGGTAGCTGCCAAGAGGCACCACTTCATGGGACCTTTTACAATGAACAAGCCCAACACAAACAGGAAGAGCACGAATGCACCTACATATACAGGTCCGCTGGTACCGGGCTGTTCGCCCCAGTATTGTGTGAAGGCACGGTAGATGGGAGCAAAGGTCGTGTTTGCATGTTTCATGGCTTCTTCGTTGGATGCCAACGGGACACTGGCACCACCCTTGGTGTTGGGAACCAACAGGGTCCAGGTCTCGCCAATACCATAGCTCCATGCCGTGATATAGCTGCGCTCCAAGCCTCCGGAGGTCTGGTCGGCAGGATCCTTGGTCTTTTGTGTCAGCTCACTCTTGCCGCGCATACTCTCTTTACTGTACTCCCAAGTGTGGTAGAGGTTGCTCAGGTTGATGCAAACGCCCAGGATACCACCTATGACAAAACAGGCTGTTGCACGGAACCACTGTTTGAGGGTCTTCTGGCGGATGGCATCAATCAGGTAAGCCAGCGACATGAATCCTATTACAAAGAGGAAGTAATAGGTCATCTGCACATGGTTGCTCAGAATCTGCAAAGCGGTAAAGATACCGGTTGTGACTATGCCCAGCATATACTTCCCCCTATAGCACAGCACCATACCGGCTATGGTTGGCGGAATGAAGCAGAGGGTCAGGAGTTTCCAGATATGACCGGCCTGAATGATAATGAAGTAATAACTGCTGAATGCCCATAAGATAGCACCCAAGGCCGCCATCCACACGCGGAAGTCAAAAGCACGCATTAGGATATAGAAACCCAGCAGCATCATGAAAACGTAAGAGGCCACAGTAGGCAGTCCTAAACGGTAGATGCTCTCCAGCGTGCTCAGCTTATCGGTACTGGGGTAGCTGGGACTCATCTGATAGGTAGGCATACCAGAGAACAGGGTATTGGTCCAGCGGGTACGCTCTCCGTTATGGGCAGCACGGTACTGCTCCATTTCTATACCGCTGCCAATGGCAGCATCATGGTCCTGACCGGCCAGCACCTTACCATCACGGATAGGACCTAAGAAGTAAACCAAACTGACGGCCACAAAGAACAGGATGGCCAGTACATCGGGAAGAAACTTTTTATAATTCATTATTTCAACGATAACGTTAACGTTAACGATAACTTTTTTTCTTTGTCTTTAACCTTTAACCTATAACCTATAACCGTTATATTCTTCAAGAACAAGAAAGTGAGAAGCGCAACATTAGATGAGCACTCCTCACTTCATAGGATTTCACTTTTAGAAAAGTTACCGCCCTTAACTCTCCCCCAAAGGGGGAGCAGGGAGGGGGCCACGTTTTTTACTTACGCAGACCCAGAGCCTTGACGATAGCACGATAGCGGTTGATGTCGCGTGACTTCAAGTAGTTGAGGAGTGCACGACGCTTACCTACGAGACCGGTCAGGGCACGCTCTGTGCTGTGGTCCTTACGGTTCTGCTTCATGTGCTCAGTCAGATGGCTGATACGGAATGAAAACAAAGCAATCTGGCTCTCAGCGCTACCAGTGTCGGTAGTACCCTTACCAAACTTGCCGAAGATCTCTTCTTTTTTTGCTGAATCCAAATACATAATTCTGTATTGTTTTTAGTTAAACTTGTTTGTCGAGTAGCGCCCTCACTTTGGGACTACTTCGCAAATGCGGGTGCGAAGGTACGAAAAAAAAATCAATTACCTATTATATATAGGCAATTATTTTTCAAAAAGCTCCCTTTTTGTTCATTTCTTTCTTCTGTTCTTTTGTAAAAGAACCAAAAGGCATACGCTCATTTCTTTTCAAAAAGAAACTGAGCCAAAGAAAATTCTACTTTCCCCAAACCCCTTTCTACATATAAAGGGGCTTAATTGACTACGGCAGCATACGCCGCCTCCGTCAAGGTTTTGGTATGGCTCACAAGCTTTCGCCCTTCGGGTGAGCCATGATTGCTTAATGCTCATTACATTCGCAAAAAAAGAAAAACATTCCGCACGAGGGGGTCTTTAGAGGCAGGTTGGTTCTTGGAAGAAAGAGCTGAAATGTTGTCTGAGCAAAGCGAGTTCATTTCAGCCTTCCAAGAAACAGCCAGACGGCCCCCGAGCCAGGACGTTTTTGGCTTCTTCTTTTGTTTCTTTATCTTCTTTCCCACGGAAGAAGAAAAGAAAAAAGGTTTTGTTTCTTTTTCTAAAAGAAAACCCCCACTTCCCATTTGGGGGAAGAGGGGGTAGGGGGTTGAAGAGGGGCTTCTTTATTCACCAACAATAACTTCAGTATCTTTCTTCACAATACCGGCATCACCACCGCCAAAGACGTTGCCCATGATGTTGGCACCGTTCATGATATGAACCTTTGTCCATACTGAGAGGGCGAACCATTCGGGATGCTCTACAGATTCATCACCGCGGCCTGCGCCATAAACCTCACCACCATATTCTTCTTTGTATCCCTCTATTACACCCACAGCACCAGCAATGTTTACGGTGTTGACAGCCATCATACCCTTCCCATGGATATCGTCAGCATAGGGACCTTCACTTGTACTACTACTGAATAGTAGAGAGGGAGGAATAACACTGGCCAATGAACCACCGCCATATACGTTACGGTAAATGACGTTGCCTGGAGCTGCTTGTGTACCTGCTACACCAGTAATGCCATTGCCAACGTTAATGGTAGTTGTATGTGTAACGGAACCGGCAGAGCTACTATTATGCATTTTTTTCTCGCTGTCCTCATACTTTCCGATACCAGATCCACCTCCATAAATGTTACCACGGTGCAGCCAGTTCAGGTTATTAAGCTCTTTTTCAGGCGTCAAATCTTTCGTACCTATCAGGGTTCTGTAAGTATCATTATATGGTATACCTATCTCACCCTTCTTAATAGACACGTTTGTGCTGCGGCGTACATGTCCATCCTGACCTCCACCGTAAACAGAACCGTAGATGCGTGGGCTCGATTCGGGAACTGCTGGTTCGTAATTGTTATCGCCTACTTCACCAACAGCATCTTTTGCTTCTTGCCCAATGGTTACATTTGTCTCGTTCACATAGCCACAGAAGAAATCTACAGTTCCTGAGTTCGGAACCATACTTCCTGGTTCTGCAGTAGCCTGACCACGACAACCGCCAAAGACATTACCCGTAGGCATATCATCCTTCGTGAGAACATTAAAGAGTAACTCCTTCATGTCGTCTGCATCGTCATCGTCACTTTCAATAGCAGATTTATATGTGGTAGAGGTACCAGGATTTCCTTGTGCGTCACATGGGGTAACCACTGTATTATCGTTAGGCATGTAACCTACAATACCACCTATAATATTAACTGTGGCGATGCCACTGTTCAGGAAATGCCATGCATTATCAGGATTTGCACTTGTGGTTTCTGTTGTCCACAGGTTGCCTGTAATCTTCTCTCCATAACCGTCAGGATAGAAGTCATCAGCACCACCGGCATAGTTACCCTTACCAATAGAACCCAGGTTACCACCACCATAGATATTGCGTAATACACGTCCACCGGTCATATTCACCTCTGTGTTACCATATACCTTACCGGCAGTAATGCTGTGGACTTTCTTTGACTCACCACTTGGGATGTATTTACCTTTACCCTTACCACCGCCATAGACAGCATGCCCAATGAAACCATTCTTAATGTTCACCTGAGTGTTTTCATATACATGGCCATTTTCACCACCACCATACACTGAGCCGGTAATACCGGGCTCCTCATCATTAAGTTTCAGAGAGAAGGCCAATTGATTGTCATCCTCATCTATCTTTTCATAAATCTCTATCTTGTCATCTCCTGGGGTGTAAGCATTATTATTGGCATCCTTGTAATCAATGTTCACCTCTGTCTTCCTCACGTTAGCAAACTGAGCCATTTCGTATCGGTCGCCCGCTTCACCTCTTGTACCGCCAAATACATCACCATTATCAGAACCCGTGGTGCCGATGCGTCCGCCAGTGATGTTGATGGTTGTCTTACCGGTCGAATAAGTCTTTTCAACAGGATCTTCTACGGTTAAATTTGGATACGTAAATTTGACAGGCCAGCTGAGTGCAAATCCATTATCCACATTATCGTGCTTAATGATATTATTTGGTCCTTCCAATATTCTGCCTACGGAACCCATTGAACCGCCGCCATACACACTTTGAGCTATCAAACCTCCTGAGATATTCACATCGGTGTTGCCGATTACACAACCAGCCCATGTATTGTGAAGTTCTTCGCCTGAATCAACTTTGTTGTTATTGTTTTTGTCATCCCAGTAGGTATCCGTACCGCATCCGGCACCATAAACATTGCCGCGTGTAATCCAGGCTTTTTCATTAATCTTATCATCACCGAAGTCAAACCAGGGATCTGTTTCATCCACAATACCTATGGTACCGCTCTTCACATTGACGGTTGCGTGAGTAAAGACATGACCGTTTTCACCACCGCCATATACGGAGCCCTTGATATGCGGGCCTGTTTTGCCAGTTTCTCCAATGTTGACGATGGATTGTTCCACCCAAGCCATCTTGTCGTATGGGTCTTTATCAACAGAATGAGATGGTATAGACCACATTTCCGTAGGCACTGGCTTCGCAATGTCTCCGCGAGAAGAACCATTAACCATACCGTTGTCCCGTCCGCTGATACCGATGGTGCCTCCCTTGATGTTGACCGTTGCAACTCCCGTGTTAGCTTCCCAATGGAAAGGATATCCCTTGGGGATATTCGCCATCTCATCGGTTTTTCCATCAGAGAAGGTAAATGTACCCACAGAGCCTAAGGCACCACCACCATATACATTATGGTAAATGAAGGGCTCGCCCTCTTCGGAACCTGCGTTAATTGTAACATTGGTGTTACCCTTAACAACGCCAAGTAGGGTATGTGTCTTGTTACCCTTACCACCACCATATACATTACCCATTGTGGCACCTCCAAACATCACATATCCAGGATCTGTATCTGTCTTGGGTTTTACTTCACCCTTACCAATCTTACCACCGCTTATGGTAACTTCGGTGTCGCCACCCACAGCAGCCACTTCACCGCCGCCAAATACGCTGGCCCAAACATGACCATCACTCATGCTGACAGTGGTATTACCATCGACGAGGGCACCCAATTGATTAACTTGAGCGTTTGTGGTAATCTCTCCAATTTCTGCTTCAGTTCCATATCCGCCACCATATACGCTACCGAAGGTGTAGCGAGTTACCTCTGTTGTAGTGGTGTTAGGTTCTTCACCTTCAGTGACAGTCTCCTTAATCTCAGTACCGATAGTACCGCCCTGAATATCAATGGTTGTGGTACCGCCTTGCACGTTTTTACCATTGACATAAGATCTTATGGCTCCGAACTCACCACCGCCATATACATTACTCTTAATGGTAGCGCCTCCTGTGATGGTCAGTTTGGTGCTCTTAGCTGCACCAAGCTTCATCCAGTCAATAGCAGTGATTTTGGACGTGCCATCCAACTGAGTGCGGCGTCCCATGCTACTGGCAAAGACGTTACCACCCTTGGTATGAGACAAGCGATAGGTGTACGTTCTGGTATTACCAGTCTGAATAGAGTCTGCGATTTCAAATTCAGTGTTGGGGATATGGTCTGTCACCTGCTGTGCCTTCAGTCCATCCACCGCCGTCTTCTTAGCGGCTTCAATCTGCGCCACTGTCTTTCCATCGGTGGCAACATTGAAGGTATAATACTTATACTCCAGATCATTACCGATCGTACCGCCAGTGATGTTGATTTCCACATGGCCGCGTCCCTTCGTAAAGAATCCTCCATCAGCTGTGCCATCGTCGAATAGATGGTCATCACGCATCTCACCATAGCCAGGTGTAGGATTACCATCTGTTTCTGCATCATAGAGTCCATAGCCCACAGAGCCCAGACGACCACCGCCATAGACAGAGCCAAGCATTGTACCACCAGAGATATTCATCGTCACGCTACCAGCCACGTTACCAGCAGTGTATGCATCACCGGCGAATCCACGACCACCACCAAAGATGTTACCATCTACATAGCTGGTACCCCATGTGCCAATCTTTGTGGCATTCCCTGCGTATAGGTCTGCATACGCCTCAGCATAGGTTGTCTTGTCGGTTTCATTACCACTAATGTTCATGGTCACATTACGCATCACGTGTCCATCTTCACCACCGCCAAAGGCTGAACCGTAGATCCATCCTCCATTAATGTTGACTTCAACATCTTGCACATTTGTTTGCTTGTTGAACAATACACGTGGGTCACCCTTACCACCACCGAAGAGATAGCAAGTCACGGGGTGAGCAGCAATCTGACCCAAGGTACGTGGTACACCAATGGTGCCGCCCGACATATTGACTGTACACTTACCCGCCACATTTGTCAACTCGTTACCGCCATAGACATTGGTCAGGATATGTCCACCCTTGATATCTACTACGGTATTGCCGCCTACATCACCAGCCTTCCAGTGCCATGTACCTGCTGCATAGGGGAAATAGCCGGATCCACCACCGAATACGTTTCCATAGAAGGTACTGCCGTTATCACCTGTAGTACTACCACCCTTGGAATCATAACTATTCGCATATATATCATGGGCAGCATATTTGCCAGTACCAGAAGCCTGTCCATACAACCAACTTGCACATTCAGGCAGAGACGATGTGTAGTTGGTCGTAGAAACCAAATCTTTCAATGCCTGCCTATCATCATTGCCCATGATCAACTTCCCTTGCGACCACTCAGTCGTTGTATAGCGACGATTGACAGAGAGTGGGTTTGCCAGATACGTACCGTCATCAGCCATCTGCACATAGCCATTACCAATCTGGCAATCACCTTCTATAATCACATGCGTATCGTGCTGCACGAATCCTTGCTCAGCACCACCAAAGACATCACCCTTCACAAAGGCATTTCCACCAATCGTGACTTTGGTCTGTGTAGCCAAGCCCAAAGATTCAATAAAAGTAAGGTAATCTTCCTCCGTCGTAAATCCTGTTACCAGCTCATTGTTTGGCGTCATGTGTTGTGCTGATGAAAAAACACCAGGCGTAGCACCCATACCGGCACCAAAGACGTGGCCGCTATTATCGGGACCGCCCTCCTTAGTCATCGTCATGTCATCAGGTCCTATCTCAGCATCATCACGAACGATGACAGTACAGTTACCACTCTTCTCGTTCTTCAAAGACTCTGGCAATCCCGTAGTCGCATTCACGTTATATCGGCCTACCGAAGCAATCTCGCCACCACCATAGACGCTGCCGCCAACTTTGGACTTACCCTGAATGGTCACCGTACTATTGCCACGTACTAAAGCAGCGTAGCCATGGGTAGCGATTCCCTTTCCGGCACCGAATACGTTGCCACGGATAGTCACCTCGTTCGTTGTATTGCCTTGGACACCGATGGTCACCACCGTGTTCTTTTCCACACGACCAAGTTCACCGCCGCCATAGACATTACCAGTTCCTGCTTTCAGTTTTTCGCCTTCAAGAGTACCCACAGTGCCATTAGCAATGGTAACACTTGTTCCACCGTTGGCATCAATCAAACCGTCACCGTCAGCGCCCACCATAGCGGAAGCACACTTGAATGCGCCATCGCCAGTGTTTTTGGTTTCACCCTTACCACCACCGAACACATTACCTGTAATTGTAGCTGCGTTACGGCCGGTGGTTGTAGGAGCCGCCGCCGATTCACCAAGTTCATCGTACCAAGCCCATACAGCAGCCGTCTTGATATCATTTGTGTTTCTGGCACCAGTCAATGTCGCATTATAGGCCTCTGGAGAACTACTCGTTACTTTTACATAAATACCTGTTGCAGTCGCAGTCTCTCCTGTTGTATATAATGGATAATAAGTGTTTGCATCTAAGTTTGTTGCATTAACCTTGAATTGTTGCCCAACGAAACTGGGTGCATTCGCATCAACAGTTGTATTAGTCACTACCTGAACAGTAGTCCATCCGTCAGCTTGGGAAACTTGTTTCACGATTCCGCTTCCATGCTGTGTATTACCACTATTGTCTGCATAAGAGGTAAACGAATAGACTACATCAGTCAATGAGAGTGCACCTGTTAATGTTGCATTATAAGTATTACATTCTTCCGGCGTATAAGTCACAGCAGGTGTCTCTAACTTGTACAAGAGTTTTTCGCCACTGGTATTTGTTGTCTCCCATATAGGATTTCCATTGACATCCCATTCCGAAATCCACTGACCCGTACCTATCTCTACATACGTATTACCAATCACATCAGCCAGTTCACCGCCACCATAGATATCACCAATGGTACCGATGGAAAGTATCTGGTTGCCCGCAGCATCTTTTTGGTCAGCAGGTAAAGAAGAGTAGCCTGCCTTTTCCTTGGCATACTTCTCCAAAATCATACCCTTCTCCATGTTCACGTTGATGTGCGGACTGCCAATCATTGTAGCACCGGCACCATAGCCACCACCAAAGATTTTACCAATCGATGTTGCTGAGACAATATTGATACGAGGATCCCACCGCGGAGTGGCCAAAGCACCAGCTTCGCCAGGCATGTAAGGGATTCTCTGATAAACACCTTCAATGTCATTGCCATTTTTATCCTTTGCATTTTGCGTCTCCGTCTTGTATCCATAGATAGAGTAAGGTGCCAAATAGCCTCCGCCATACAACTCACCTATCGTGATCGGTGTACAGCCAGCCTCCTGGATAGTAATCGTAATTTTACCATTGATAGTACCTGCTTGGTTGTTACCACCGAAGACTTTTTCATAATGGCCATTAGTGATGATGATATTAACGTCACTGTTAAGATTGGCATTATAAGATCCACCGAATATAGTACCACCTTCTTCCACGCAATCGAGCACCAGACGCGATTCAGCATCAGTCTCTGCAGACTTACTGCTTGCGTAGGCCTCGTCAGTAACCAAAGTACATGTACCGGCTTGCAGAAGCTGCATTTCTATATTATTACTGATATTGCCCTTCATGTTACTACCACCATATACTGTATGGATATGTCCGCCGTTGACAATTGAATGGGCAGTGCCCTTTCCGTATTTATAGGCCTCTCTGGCTTCGGGAGTTGTAGCATCTTCCACAGCGGGATAGGCTTTTGCCTCTTCGGAGCCGTCTTTCTCTGCGTCACTTGTATTGTGGTGGGTATAGTTCTTATATCCCACATTAGCGCCAGGATTCTCATACCACTTATCATCAGAAAACTGATAGCTGTCCTTACCATTACCACCACCAAAGAGTTCGTCGATGATAGCACAAGACTTCACTAATACGTCTGTTGCCGGTACCGAGGCCGCATTACCACCACCATATACCTGCTTGATACTAGTCACATTACAGCCTTCAATGATAACCTCAGTCTTATCTTGGTCATTGGTTGGCTCGTATGCAGCTAAGTCTCCACCACCATAGACGGCCGTCACATCGTAGTTGTGCATATCTTTCAATGCGTTAATGATTGCATTTGCTGCATTGGTTATACTGGTCTTGTTCGTCTCGTTCAAATTATTCTCATCTGTCGTTGACAATTCTGACAAGAGTGTCTCGGCCGCAGAAATAGCTGTCGCAACTGCGGCATTTCCATTTGCAGGGGCTGCTTCTGTCTTTAGTCGTGTCAGCCAAGTCTTATAACCTTCATCATTGCCCTTAGAAGCGGTATATGGGGGAGGCGCTATTTTAAGAGAAATATTATTTGTGCCACTATTCTGTGTAGCATATACATGTACTAAGACATGTCCCTTGGGCGTTCCGTTCAAGTCGTTACATCCAAAGACTTTATCTACGATACAGCCCTTCGCATTGTCGGCTACACCTTTATTCAGTTCCACAGTAGTATTGCCCTCTACATCAGCAGCGATACCATTCATATTGGCACCAGATTCTCTGGTTCCCTCACCACCGCCGTAAACATCGTGATAAATACGTCCGCCCTTTAGGTTCACCTCGGTG
Organism: uncultured Bacteroidales bacterium; assembly: GCA_902801485.1. Lineage (GTDB taxonomy): Bacteria > Bacteroidota > Bacteroidia > Bacteroidales > Bacteroidaceae > Physcousia. Next base: position 53,335 of record CADCIP010000010.1, read on the forward strand.
TCTTTCTTTACTAAACCACCCTTAGCACCACCATAGACATTACCGTAGATTTTGGCATCCTTTGAATGGTCAGAAGGATGAGGATTGATATTCACCTCCGTCCACAGAACAGTAGCGTAGTTTTCAATGGATTCACCTGTTCCCAAGTCACCGCCACGGTCACCACGGCTACCGCCATAGATGCTACCACCATACTTATACGTATCGTAAACTGCAGGATCACCAATAGTACCACCATTGATATTGACCGTACACTTAGACAATGATGCCGTTGCATAGTCATCCTGATTTATCTTCGGAGGACCGACACAAGCCAAGGCTCCACCGCCATATACATTGTTATATATGATACCGCCATTGATGTCCACCGTCGTCTTGTTAGTTATAGAACCAGAAGACATACCATGCTTTCCGGTAGCCCACAGACCCAGACCAGAGCCGGCACCATAGACATTACCTCGATGGTAGCGATGATATTCGGCATCTTTACCGCCTGCTGCTGCTGTCTCTGCATAGGTCTGACCAATAGTTCCATCATTGACAATGACATGCGCACTACCACGTACGTGTCCGTCACGACCACCGCCAAAGACTTGACCGTATAAGCGTGGCCCACCATTGGATTCTGTACCAATGGTAACCTCAGTCTCGTTAACATAGCCTAAGTAGAAGTTGGGCGCATATTCATAGCGTGGATCGAGCATAATATCCTCCGCTGCTTGTCCGCGGCTACCACCGAAGACCATACCCGTAGGAGTAGCCATACTGTTGTCTCCGCCCACACTGCCGTATGTGCCATTCAGCGTACCTACGGTTCCTCCCTCAATGATGACGGTAGCCTTACCGCTGCTGAGGAAGGCCTTACTATTATCACTGACATTGTCCCAAAGGTTACCTGTGAGCGTCTCACCGTAACCCGCAGGATAATAGTCGTCGGCACCTCCGGAATAGTTACCCTTACCCACAGAGCCAAGGTAACCGCCGCCATAGACATTGTTCAATACATGACCGCCTGTCATGGTGATGCGTGTGTTGCCATATACCTTTCCGGCTGTCCAGCTATAGAGATTGTCTTTAGTACTCTTATATTCTTCAGTACTTTCATCTTTAAGGTAGCCCTGGTACGTACTGATTCCCTTACCGGCACCATAGACGCTCAGACCAATCAAACCATTGGTGATATTGACAGCTGCATTCTCATAGACGTGACCATCCTCACCACCGCCATATACAGCACCCATGATACAATTATCCTCACCCCCAATGTTTGTAGGATCCTTGCCTGTTGGTGTAGAACCATAGTTGATGTTCACCGCAGTCTCACGCACATTGGCACAGAAGGCCTCGGTGTAGCGCTGCTCGTGAATATCGGTGATATCTACCTCAACCAGAACATTTTGGTCATTCTTAACTTTCTTCTTAAAGGCTACTTGTCCCTTACTACCACCGAACACATAGCCAGTACGGTCGTCCCAGGTGGTACTACCGATATGACCACCCGTGATGGTCACAGTTGCCTTGCCACCTAAGTTGTTACCGCCAACAGACTCGGCATCGTTCGGTGCAGCTTTGATATACTGGAATTTGTAGGGCCAACTCAAACCAAATCCATCTGTCAAGCTTTCGTGCTTCGTGATGTAATTATACGTTCCGTTCTCCTCACTGTTAAAGTTAATAAGACCTACAGAAGCATATTCACCACCGCCATAGACATTCTTCTCCACTTTACCGCCAGAGATATTCACATTCGTATCGCCAGAGACGCAACCAGTCCATGTCATTGGGGTGAAGGTGTAATAGCTGGTTGGAATAGATGAGTAGCCACCTGCTCTGATTGTTGTCGGCTCTCGTTCGTCACTACCATAGCCACCGCCAAAGACATGACCATGGATGACCGGACTATTTGCAGGGGTGGCGTTAGGAAGTATATTCACAGTGGCACGGTTACGTACAATGCCGTACTCACTTCCACCATATACATTGTTCATTATTTCGCCACCGCTGATGTCCACCTTTGTTAGTTTAGCTACAGCCATCTTAGGCCACATTGGATTCGTCGAACCGTCAAGCAGTGTGGTACGTCCCATTGAGCCGCCAAAGACGTTACCACCGACAGGGTGATTGGTTCCTGCCTCTGTCGTAGTGCCTATCTTGCCGCCACGAATGTCAATGGTGATATGGCCATGCTCGCCGTTACTTCCTGTTTCATCTATCAACTGACCATAAGAATCATTGCCTATTTTTTCGTCTAAATCTATACCAACCGAAGCCAGACGACCACCACCATAGATACTACCCAGCATGGTACCGCCAGTAATATTAATCTGTGTGTTGCCTCCTACACCACCGGCAATCAAGTTTTTACCGCTGAATCCACGGCCACCGCCGAAGACGTTACCATCCACATAGCTGGTGCCCCAGGTACCAATCTTGGCATTGTCCTTGATTACAACTTTTGCATCGCCCAGCACATGGCCATCCTCAGCACCACCGAATACGGAACCATAAATGATGCCGCCTGAAACTTCAACCTCCACGCTGTTTACATTGGTAAACTGATCAAAGTGAGTACGCTCGTCACCCTTACCGCCACCAAAGAGGTAACAGGTCACAGGATGGTCTGCAATCTGTTGCAGCGTACGTGGTACGCCAATGGTACCACCAGACATTTTAACAGTACATTTACCCGTGTTTGCTACTCCGGGAGTTCCTACATCGGTATATTCGTTACCGCCATATACATTCGTCAAGATATGACCGCCGGTAATGGTCAAATTAGCATTACCTTCTACCCATCCAGCCGAACGACACCAGTCGTAGCCGACGGCATTATTGCCTTCTTTTATCTTATAGGGCATGTAGCCAGATCCACCACCGAACACACAGCCAATCCAAGTCTTACCGTCAGAAGGATTATCAGTGCTGGCAGGGCTTAAATCTGGGTGAGCACTAACATACTGGGTAAAATCCTTATAGTACGGGTCGTAAGGCAAATATTCATTATTGCTGTTACCGTATGGAAAATGTGAACATTCGGGCATTGATGCCGCAGCATTATTGATATCTGTTGCATTACCCGATGTAACTGCCGTTGCTGCAGCAGTCCATTGGTCATCCGTATAGCGTATAGGCTTGCCGTTCTCCGCCTTTCCCTTGCCTACACCAATCTGGCACTGATCTTGAATTGTTACATTTGTATTGCCAAGCACACGTCCAAACTCACCACCACCAATGATGGATTCCAGTATAAATGCTGTGCCACCAATAGTCACATTTGTGCTTCCTACGTAAGTCTTGAAGTGTGCGTCAGGTTCAACTGCAGGATCCTCTATGATACCGCAACCTCCGCCCCATACCCAGCCTTCTGCAACAGGACCACCGTCCGCATCCGGTCTTTCCATACCCAATGTTGCAACTTCAACGGGACCAATCTGGCCGCCTTTAACAACAACCGTACATAAACCGGTACCTGATGCGCAAGAAACGGGCTTACCAATACATCCGGTATGAGGCGTATGACCATAGACTCCTGTATATTCTTCTTCCGTTTTTCTGGTAAATGTACCTACCGAACCGGAGTAACCACCACCAAAGATACCGTTAAATACATAGCCGTTATACATTCTTACAGTGGTATTGGTTAGCACATCGGCCTTACTGCCACCACCATATACAGTGCCGCCTATGGTAACCTTCTCTGCACCTTCTGTAACAGCTGCATATTCTCCTGGGGCAGTCTCCTCAGTACAGATGTTAACTTCTGTGCTACCTGTTACATTTGCCTCTTCACCACCGCCGTAGACATTGCCTGTGATGTGGGCGCCGCGAACGTCTTGATTAACGTAATAAATCGTCGTAATCTTTCCGTCTGCACCATAAATAGAGTTACCAGACTCATCTACAAGAGCATGAGTGCTGGGATCACGTCGCATGATACCAACAGAGGTTGCCGTACCGATATTGACTTCCGCGTCTCCATTCACTTTACCATGCTGGCCACCACCAAACACATTGCCGATGGTACCGATAGCGTCAGCGATATGACCAGTTACTCGCTTCTCGTAATAGGTAACGCCGGATTGAGCCACACCTGATGCAAGTGTGGTTCCTGTATTATCGGTATAGTAGCCAGCAACGCTTGATGTGCCTACTGTTAGGCCATTAACTACAACATACGTAGTACTAATACCGCTAATATTGTGATAGGTACCGCTACCACCTTTTTCTGTACTATATAGCTCGTAATCAGTAGGCAGGAGCACCGTATTGCCAGCCTTAAGTCCTTTCACCATGTTGATGTTCACCTTCGTGTTGGCCGTCGCCTCTTCAATAAAGCCACCGCCATAGACATTTTCGATGCGGGTCGCTGACTTGGCGTTCACGGTGATGGTACGAGTCTTAGTTTCGTACGCATTGCCGTCCTTGTCGGTACCTGGATATTTGGCACGGTTGCCACCACCTACCAGATTTTCTATGATAATGGGTTTATCGCAGGGGTCTGTCTCTTCAATGTTGACGGTTATGTTACCACCAATACCGCCACGCATGTCGTTGCCTCCATAGACATTCTTGAAAAAGCCACTGGTGATGGTCAGGGTGACATCGCCTTTGATATGAGCCTTGTAGGAACCGCCGCAGACGTATTCTATCTGCGAGTTCGTTTCAGTACAAGCGGCAATAACCACGTTCACGTCACCGTCAACATCGGCCTCACTGCCGGCACCATACAACTTGGTAATGACCAGAGGACAGCCACCTGCCTGCTCCAGCGTAGGATTCGTGCTACGGCAATTACCCTTGGCATCGCTACCGCCAAACACCTGACCAATCTTTCCACCGTGACAGGTGATGTTTGCTGCGCCATTGACATCGGCACCGGTATTATCCTCCCAGTTACCAAACTTCTTCACGGGCTGACTACCGTTACCACCGCCAAACGCATATTCTATGTCGTAGGATCCCCAGATAGTAACATTCGTGGATGGTACGGCAGCCGAGTTGCCACCACCATAAATCCTGGAGATACTGGTTTCGCCGCAACCATCAATGACAACATATGTCTTCTTTCCTTCATTAGGCAAGTAATCGGCCTGGTCACCACCACCATAGACGGCTTGTATCTCATAGTTCTTATGTCCACTGCTGCCATCTTCTGGTCGAGTTCCATATACCTCAACAAGCACATCGCCCATCGGACAACCATTGAGGTTGTTGCAGCCAAACACACGACCCTCAAGCGGTACTGAACTGTAAGACGTACCACTCGTAGTTACCACATCTTGTGGATTATTTGAGAATGCAACACGGGTACCACCATATTTGCTAATAGAATCAGTACGATTGATGCTTACTCTTACATCACCATAAACGTTGGCTTTAACTTCTTCAATTGCGGCAACAGCTTCTATTGCTGGGGTCTTTATATCGCCAACTTTCTTAGCACCTGATAAAGTGGCATTATACAAATTGGCATCTGCTTCTGTAGGAGAATTACCCTCTGCATAATCTGTTTTTGAAACTCCGGGAACAGCATTCAATGCCGCAGCTTGTTCTGCGGTCAAGTGAGTTGTGCTATTTAAAGCACCCTCAAGATTTGCATTATGTGTTAGTGCGTCTTCTGCTGTATAATAAGTAGCATCTGCGGCCTCAACACCTTCTGTTCCAAGACGTCCCAGACCACCGCCATAGACATTGCCGACAACACCACCTGTTAATGTGACAAGAGTCTTGTGCTTTGTGCCACCCGTTGTTGGCCCTCTGCCTGTTACTGTTTCTGACGATGCTGTATTCATGTTTGATGCCCAGTCACCCTGTATAGTTCTCGCCTCATAATATGTGCCTGTGCCATTATACGTTTCATCTGTAGTAATGAGAGAGTTTTCGTTCTGTGCACTATATAATCCTTTTAGCGATGAAGCAGGAATGTACTCATAATAGTGGGTGTTTTCCTGAGCTAATCCTGTTGCCGAGGTATAAGTATAGGGGTCATTGTCCGTGCCGGTTCCTCCCGTCCTTGTATATAGCCCAGTAACAGGAGATATGCCAACTGCTAAGCCCAACTTTTCAACATATTTTTCTTTTGAAAGTCCGAGCACCACAATATAGACGGTCTTGTCTCCGGCAGTGAAATCCCAGTTCGCTGTATTAGTCTTAGCCAATGCACCGCCGCCATAAACATCACCGACAACCTTACCACCGCAGATGACAACATTCACGCCGCCTGCCACATCTGCCTCGTTACCACCACCAAAGATGCGGTCTGCCTGACCGTTGCTCATCTTCACAATTGTACTACCGCCAAAGTCGGCTTTATTTCCACCGCCGTATATATCATGTGTAATGGTACCTCCGTTATTAAAGACCATTGCCGCTGTGTGCGGAGCACCATTGAGGTTGTTACAACCAAATACGTTATTGGCATTACCACTCGTGATGGTTATTGTTGACGGGCCATAGACATTGGCAACAATATCACTTGTGGCACCGTTTTCTCCATTTTTCTGTCCCAGACCGCCACCATACAGGTTGCCCACGATGGTTGTACCCGAGAGGTTGACCGTGGTTGCCTTCAGTATTCTATAATACTTTTCCCCTGATTTTGCCTTGCCCAAAGCTGGGGTGTAGGTATAGGGAGAGGAGTTGCCAGAACGGGTGAAATAGCCATCAACAGGAGAGGTACTAGGTGTGAGGCCAGTAGTCACTTCTTCTACTGCATCGTCAGCATAAACGAGACTATTGTTTACCCAGTTATCTGTGTTGGTGTTGGCCAATGCACCACCGCCATAAACATCCTGTTTTACGGTTCCACCAGTCAGGTTGACTGTCACAGCACCCTTGACCGCACCGTTCTGGCCGCCGCCGTATGCATCGCGCCATACGGTACCACCACTGATGGTCAGGTTAGAACTACCTACCGTGGCCATTGTAGGCTCACTTTGCTCACCTCGGGCCGCTGCAAATACATAACCACCCGCATCATTATCTTCTGCACCAATAACAGCATCACCACTGATAGTGACATTGGTGCTGCCAGTAACAGAACCCATGGCACCTGCACCATAAACATCACGAACTACAAGACCACCATTAATCAGTACCGTTGTTTTTCCCTCAATAATACCAGCCTTTGCGTTATAGGTATCACCATCTCCTTGACCGGTCTCTTTACTTCTATCAGCCCAATATTTATCTGTACCGCAACCACCACCATATACATTACCTCGGTAGGGGTATTTTACACCTTTTTGACCTTCTGGGTCATCAGTTAACTCTTCTGTAATACCAATCATACCGCTATGGATGGTTACTTTGGCATCGTTCTTGGTATGACCGTTCTCACCACCACCATATACGGAACCCATAATCTGGGGAGATGTTTTAGAGTTGGATGAAGAAGAACCTATTGTAACATCGGTATCATAGACCCATGCCACTTTATCGTGAATCTCATCAGGAGCACCCACATCACCGCGTGAAGAGCCGAACACTATACCATTTTCGTGGCCATTGATACCAATCTTACCGCCAGTGATTTCAATCGTAGCCTTACCGGTATTCTCTTTTCCAGAAGAAAGTCCGGTAGGTAGTCCTGTTGTTCCATCATAGTCGAAAGTACCCACAGAACCATAGGCACCACCACCATATATATTATGGTAGATTTCTGGTGTTATTACAGTCTCACCATCTATGGTATTCTCAATTAATATATGGGTATTTCCTTTTACAAGCCCCGCATTAATGTTGTCGTTGTCACTTGTCTTTGTAATACTACCCTTACCGCCGCCATAGACGTTGCCTATCTCGGCTCCTCCATGCTCAGTGTTTATATCGCCAATCTTTCCACCGCGTACGGTGATGTTGGTATTGCCGTTAACAGTACCTTCCTCACCACCACCATAGACACTCTTAGCTATTGTACCGCCGGCCAAATCTATCGTAGTATTGTCAACCTCCGTTACCAAACCAAGACCGGCACCAAACACGTTGCCTGTAATGGTTGCACCCAGAACATTGGTGGGTTCATTAGTGACAGGTGCTCCCATATTGGAACGTATTGTAACGGTGGACTCTGTACAGATGTTCACATGGGTGTCACCCTTAACATCTGCTTCACTACCGCCACCATAGACATTACCGATGGATCCTATTTCGTCTTTAATCTTACAACCGATGGTGTTAGCATCAATATCGGTCTGATCTGAAATGTTGGGAATATTCTTATACGCCTTCGGCAGTTGAACTGTCTCATTTAGACCAGCTTGATTACCTTTAACCTCGTTGATATTTACCGTGGGATTACCGTACATGACAGCACCCGAACCTAAACCACCACCAAACGCATTGCCTATACTGGTGCAGGAAATAATGTTCAGAATGGGATCCCGGTACCATTGTGTTTCTGAATAATTTGTAGTAGGTGCTCCGAAAGCATTATCCGTATGGTCACTAAGTGAACTTCTTGGCTTAACTTTATTCTCATCATTTGTGTCCGTATAATAACCAAACACCGAGTAGGCTGCCTGATTACCGCCCAGATATAGGTTGTCAATGACTAGCGGGTCACAACCAGTCTCCTCTATGGTGAGCGTGATGGGACCTTGGATGGTACCGCTTTGATCGTTACCACCGAACACTCCAAGGAAGTGCCCACTGGTGACAACAAGGTCAACACCGCCCTTTACATTTGCCGCTCTGGCACCACCATAGACATAGTCCATGTTATTGACACACCCCAGTATCATAGTCACAGCACCATCTTGCTCTGCCTGATTACCAGCTCCGTAAATTTCCTTTATATCGCGGACATTACAACAGTCAAATGAGGTATAGGTGGGATTTTTCTCCGGCATCGTCACGGATGTTCCACCACGCACGTTACCCTTAGTGTTACTACCACCAAAGACATACATGATATGACCACCCACTAGTTTGGTTTCGGCTTTACCTGTGCCGTATGCCTCTTTGCTCGTGTCGCCTGCATAAGCAGTCCCGTTTTCTGTCTTAGGCATCAGGCCTACATCTGCACCAGGATTGTTAGGGGCATCTGTTGTGCTCTTACCATTACCACCGCCAAATACATAATTGATGATATAGGATCCCATGATGGTCACATCGGTAGCAGGTACAGCAGCAGCATTACCACCGCCATAAACATATTCAATACTTGTCAGATCGCAACCTTCAACCAGCACTTCTGCACAAGCAGCAGCTACCTTGGCAGGATTGCCTGCGTCGTAGCCTTCGGCGCTGGGGTCTGTTACTAATGTGGCATTTGTAGGTATATAGTCAGCTTTATTACCACCGCCATAAACAGCGGCTACATCGTAAGTGGTACGTTGTTCACGTGTCTTTGCAAGTGCCTGTTCTGAGGACTTGTCGCTACCCACTGTACGCTTTACCCAGACTTTTACATGACCCTTCGGCGAACCATTCAGGTTGTTACAACCGAATATCTGACCAGACACAAACGTGCGGTCGTCATTGGAATCTGTCTTTGAACCAAGGTGTTGGGTCACCAGCTTCGCACCATCAAGCAATACATTGACACCACCGCCCACACGGGCTGCAATATCACTGGTGGCACCATTCTCACCGTTCTTCTGTCCTAGGCCACCACCAAAGACATTTCCATTGATGATGCCGCCATACAAATTAACAGCGATAGCCTTAGCGGTTTGGTCATCACCTGCTTCATTGACGTTCACACCTCCCAACGCTGAACCACCATAGACACTACCATAAATCACGGCAGCACCTGCATAGACGGGAGTCTCTCCGTCGGTCTTCGTACCGATATTCACCGTGACATCACCCTCCACCAATGTGGGCTGACCGAAGCCTCCGCCGAATACGGTATTGACAATGTTTGTAGCTGGTTCGGGCGCTGTACCAATGGTACCACCTGTGATGGTCACTTCGGTATTGGCCTTCACCACACCATTCTCGTTGGCACCGCCATAGACAGCGGTTTTCACGAGGGCCTTAGCATTATCGCTATTCTCTATGGTCACCGTTGTATTACCGAAGTTCTTTGCCACGATGTCCTTGGTGTTATCTGTATCATCGTGTCCCAGACCTCCACCAAATACATTCCCATTTATGGTACCTGAGTAGATATTAACACTCGTTGTCTTTGGGTCTGCGTCTGTACCAGAGTACAGTGTGCTATTGCCTTCTTTCTTTGCATTCACTGCACCTAATGCACTACCGCCATAGACATTACCTTGCACTGTACCGGTTCCTGTATAGGTAAAGGGAGCAGACTCGCCGCCCTTCGTGCCAAGGTTCACGGTCACGTTGCCGCCAACCACCGTGGAGGCACCCTTACCACCACCATAGACGTCCTGAGTGACGGTACCGCTGGTCATGCTCACCTCTGTATTGCCATCCACATCGGCTGTATTGCCACCACCAAAGACATTTAGGACTCCTTCTGTTGCTGTGGCTTCAATCTTTACTTTTGTATTATGGTTTACTGCAGACATATCACCGCCACCGAATACACCGCCTGATGGAGTGCCTATTACATCACCATTTGCATCAAATGTTTTTCCTTCTACCTTTGTGTTTCCCTTAATAGTCAAGTCGGTATAGCCCACTTTACCAAGAGCATCCAGATTCACGTCGGTTAAGACATATTTGTTGTCTTCAGTACCAGGGGCTCCTTCAGTAGTGGGAAGGTCGGCAACGTGTTTCCAATCATAGTTAACGGGATCAGGTAAATCTACCTTCTCGAATATACCCGTATTCGGGTTGAACTTGGGATTTGTTGCAAACCAATTCTTCCTCACGGGAATCTTTGGTATGTCGGCTGAATATCCACCGCCAAATACGTTGCCATGTACAGTACAGCCATCAAGTACAGAGGTCGCCTTATCTGAAACATTTCCCAGTTTGCCACCACCATAGAAGTTCTTATTGATGATACAATTCTTTAGATTGGATTCAACATTCTCGCATTGCGCCAAAGAGAATGTGGCAAACTTCACAAAGAAACGGGCACCTACTAAGCCTGTTGACCATACGAAAAATTCATAGTCATAATCAGTAGCGACACCTTTGCCTTTTTTACCATAATCAGCATGACTACTATTAGCATTAGTAGATGCACCATTGTAGTATTTGCCAAAATCACCGTTATAGGTATTCTTGTAAGTATTGAAGTTATAACTTGTTTCGTCATAATACTTTTGCCTTGAATAGGAGAGACCACCATAGCCAGCACCGAAATATTCGTTGAAGGTACATCCCTCTGCATTTGTGGTGACACCCTTACCGGTTTGCATATTACCAAACTTCGGGCCACCACAGAAAGTACCCACATAACTGTTAAAGATGTCGGTGGTAATGGTTCCCTTGATGGGTTTGGTGTCGTTTATGCCACCGCCGTAGAAATTGTCAATATCGGCATTGTAAATTTGCCAATGCACATTGCCATCGATTTGTTCTTGGGCTGCACCTGCAGCTTCAATAAAATGGCCACCGCTGATGTAGCACTCAGCGTGATCATTGGCGTTTGTTTCTGCATTCGGGTTATAGGTTCCAGAGAGGTAAAAGCCATTATATTCACCACCAGTCACGGACACTGGTACATGTGGAGTGGCTTTGTTACCGTCACTATGCGTGCCGACACCAAAAGAATTGATATATGCATTGCCTCCCACGTGGATATAGTAGGTCTTTCCTGAGACAGCACTAGCACGTGTGGACACGAACTGGTCCCAATAACCGCCCTGCAGAATCAACGGAGCGTATGACTTACTATTTCCTGTTATTTTCTCAGTATTTTCATATTCTATCTGGTTGGAGAACATCAGGCTGGTATTCGTGGTTTCAAACCATCCTCTCATTAGGAAGATGGTGAAATTCAAAAGGTTGCTTGCGCCATTTGGCTTCTGGGCTTGAGCAGTACCGGGAATATTCAGGAAATCAAAACGGATTGGACACACCGACTGACGGTTGCTATGGTGGTAAATCATACTATAATCGGGCTCATGGTCATTATCCAGATCTACCGACATAATGGTAAATGGCTTGGTACCATTTGAAGGCACCGTACTTTGATGTAGGTTGCCCACTAGCACCACGGCATAGTCATACACAGTGGGATTATTAACGTCTTTGAGATTATTCAGCGCCGATGAGATGGAGGTATAAACCGTCTGTTCGCTGCCATTTATAGTGATTTTTCCGTCAGGGAACTGTTTAACCAAGCCACTTACCTGTTGAGCGGAATATGAAGTATTGTATACCACATCGAGATATTCATCAGCCACGTAGACTGCATTTCCCCAATATGGCTCAATCCAGATATCGGTAACGCCATAGGGCACGTCGAAATAAGCACCCTGCGAGAATACGCGACCGCTGACAGTGAATTTATCCTTATTGGAACTTTTTCGGTCGGCGAAATTAAAGTCGGGATAGTTCTTGACACCTGAGGTTGGCGCGGTATAGTTGGTAGTCGTATAGGGGTCGCCTTCAATTGCGGTGATATTGGTAATCTTCCAGCCCGTCACAACCTTGTTGTTCTTATAATTATCTGTACCGTAATCGTTGTAATAGGGTAGCTGTATCTTGTCGTAGTTGAAGTTGTAGCGTTCGAAGTCTTTGTCGGTGCGGGCTATCTCAATTGTTCGCGATGTGATGCCGGTTCCGCTGATATGGACATTCAGTGTTTTATTACCCAACTTGCCGCCTTTGTTTCGGTCTTCCTCTTTGGGCTTGTCATTTTCCAATGTTAAGGTAGGCGCATTATTCACATCATAATTAATGATAGAAGGATAATACCCCTGAGCCTTTAGCACCGGGTATGGCTTGGGATTAGTAATACTTCTATCTGCCGTTTCCAAAACCCATTTCGCCATTTCGTCTGTATTTGCCATATCACCCGTGGCGTAGAAGGCGGCTAAACGTTTGTTGCTGTTTAGCAACAGGCGATACATCTCAAAGCGCTTCAGGTATATGTCTTCAACAGCAAGGGCGTTATTATATTTTTTTGTGTTATTATCTGCGCGGGCAGCAAAGGTCGTAGCCTGATCATAAGCGTAATAGTTATAGGTGTTCAAACCTCCATGACCGTTGCTGATGTTCAGACCACCATATACAGGAGAAACATTTGTGCCACCGGTAATGTCACCATAGAACATACAGTTCATTACCATGGTACGGCAATCTTCTGCAGTTGACGCAAAAGCATTGTAACCCACAATACCACCAACGTCTCCACCACCAGTAATATTAGCATAGCTATAGCAGTTGATGACACGTGATCTGCCGTCAAGATGTCCCACGATGCCGCCCACGTGTCCTGATTCAGTTAATTCGCCTGCGAGGATACCACAATTGTAGATGCGGGTATCACCTGTAGCTGTACAGGCGATGGCACCGAGGTGGTTATCACCATTACCACTACTTAGAGTGGCATTGGTCAGGATAATATTACGGATAGTTGCACCGTCGGCATATAATACCAACGGCTTATTAAAGGTGTAGTGGTTGAATTGGCCGTCAATGGTTCCCTTGAAAGGATCATTTGCCGTTCCGATATAGTCTGTTAACGTGAAGTCATCAGCCAGAATATACGAGCGGTTCATTTCTGTCATTTCGCTCGAAGAATGAACCGTCAATGGAGGTGTGAAAACAGCTTCAGAAGACCTATAATAGCCTGGCTTTGTAGCAACGGCTCTGACAACTGTTGCACTTCCCATATTGAACGCCCCGGAATAAGGTGTGGCTGACGGTGTGGCCTCCGTGTTGTCGAGGGTATAATAGATGTTTGCACCGCCTTCTGCTGTGATGGTGATGACATTCTCTACAACCGAGATGACAGGCTTGTCAAGGATAGGAAGATTGTATGTCCTTACCGCCGTCGGAAAGTCATCACTTGGACTCTTTGCAATGGCTTTGATAGTATGCCGGTCTGACGTTTCATCGATGGTGGGGACGTTAATAGAAGTTGTGCCAGTACCGCTGGTGGGTGTATTCGTGGTAGAGGTTGTAGGTGTGCTGCCGTCAATGGTATAGTAGATGCTCGCTCCCTCCTCAGAAGTAATTGTAAAAGTACCATCGTAATTGTTGGTGATGGTAGGGGGATCGATGGTAGCCTTTTCGAGATAGAACTTTGCATTAGCATCATTCTTCGTGTACACACCGATGATACCTGCCGTGTTTGCATAACCTGTTGGTCCACCTGTTTTACCTGACTCTCCCTTCAATGAATTTTTATTGCCACTATTGACCGTTAACCAGTTCCTGTCAGCAGCTCCGCCAACAACACCCTTAGGAGAGATGACCAAATAGGTGCTGTATGGTTCTATAGTAAACAATTCCTTGTCGTCGAGATCACCTGGTGCTATCGCTTCAAGATGCACACGCATACGGTCTGGATTATTAGTCGTCCTAATAGTGCCATTGGATACCAAGTATTTGCCATCCAGGGCACGCTTGATGTAATAGTACTCCTCGGTAGGATGCTTCTCTACAACCCACACGGCTTTTCGGGCATCATAAACACCATTCCTGCATTGATATGTGGTGATGAACGGCATACCATTGTCATTGTCGGTGCCGGTAAAGTCATCGGTAGCCAGGTAGTAGCACCACTCTTCTGTGGGACACAGGTAATAGTTTGTCGTGGTATTGTTTTTATTATAGCCGTTTGTACCAATATAATACACACCCGAATAGTCCTGTCCCCAAACACCATTCACACCCATAAACATGAGGAGGGTGCAGAGGAGGGCTTTGCTAAGGAAATTTTGCGCGCTAGTTAGAGAACATATTTTTCCTAGGTGGGAAAAAATATTTTTCCAGTTAGTGGGTAATAATTGGTTATCTGAGTTGTAGTTTAGTCTAATTTCTTTATCTTTATAGCTTGTCATGGCTCTGTTTTAAACACTTTGCGGAGCAAAGTTACGTATAAGCGAGAGAATAACAAAATAAATCGAAGATTTTTTTTTGTTTTTCCGAGCGAAAGTAAGTTAGAACGCAGTTCAATGTTACGCATAAGTGAGAGAATAACCAAAAGAAACGGAAGTTTTTTTTGGTTTTTCCGAGCGAAAGTAAGTTAGAACGTAGTTCAAAGTTACGCAAATTTGGCAATACCGCCATTCACTTTTTGTGAACTACCACCCTTTAAAAGAACTATGGTTATTCAGAGTGATTACATCTAATGAGATGGTTATCATAAAAACAAGCTCTTACCCCCAAAACATTATCTATACCCTTCAGCAAAATTAGAACATCGAAAGACCTTCTTGAACACGGATTTCACGAATCACACGGATAAGACTAACGCGGTAGCAGATGCTCTCAGGCAGCGGCATTTGTGCCACTGACAGTGGTAGTGCTTGCTGTCTTTTACTCTGAAAATGTATTTTCAAGATAAAAGAAAGTAAACCTACTTAGCGTACAGGGCCTGTACGCCTGAGCATCTGTTACCCCACCGCAAGGATTTCTTAAATTTGGTTTAATTTCTCTCGGAGCGTAGCGGCGGAGTAGTACAGAAGAAAAAGAGAGTCGCCTGACGTCTCCATTTGTTCAGATAGGGTTAATGAGTTGTTCAGATAGGGTTAACGAGTCATCGAGATAATCCCTTTGGGGGGTAAGGGATTATCTGAATGAGTTGTGGAGATAAGGGGAATGACTCATTGAGATTATCTGAATGAAGCAAAGGTGACAGGGTCACATTTTTCAACTTAATTACAGCTCAAAATCAAGTTAAATAAAAAATTTTTCAAGTTGATCTCTGTTTGGAATTAACCTATTCGTTACAGATATACCAGAAATATTATACTCTCCTTTTCCGCTTCGCTCCAAGAAAATCTCCAGCAATCTACAGCAATTATTCGGAAGGCCAAAGGCCTAGTAACTTCGGAGCGAAGCGGTAACTTCTTTTACTTAATATACAACTTCTTCTTATTAACAATGTACGTGCCTGGTGCTGTGACAGGTGTGATGACCGTCTTACCCGGCTCAAGCGTGTAAGATGCCAGCAATGCACCTGTAGCATTGACAATGTGGATGGTCTTAGCCGTCTTCAGGCCAGATACGGTAACAATGCTTCTGCCACGAGCGTAAATCTCTATTCTACCGGTATCTCTGCTCTGCAGATCCTTGTCAGGCTCAATGGTACCACTGGCAACATTACTGAACTCAATGTAGTTAACCTCCCTTACACCATTGGATGGTACTGTAGTAAAGTACGGACGGAAGGCCTCTACGGTAACGGCATCACCCTCAGTAGGTACCTTATTATACCTGTCACCATCTTCATTGAGCGCCCATGCTGTTGTACCTGCAGCCAGCGTCTGGTTCATGTAGCTGGGACGGAAGATATAACCGTTCTTTGTTGCTTCAGCCTCTGCCTCTAAGATTTCGTCGTCGCTCACGCGGATAGTGATAGCCGGATTAGAAGCGAAGGTAATAGTCTGCTTATCCAGTTTCGCGGGCTCCTTTGCGGTGTTCAAAGGTATGAAGCTACCGCTTAGGTCGAACTCGTAGTAGGTTGAACCTGGGAAGCCAATCAGGTATGGCGTAGCCTGGGTGAGCAACGGGTATCCGTTGTATTCACGTTTCTTCTCGTAATAAGTCCTATACAAATCCGTGTTCGCATCTTTCTGGTCATGACCACCTTGAATTCCCTTGTAGTAGTAATCCCACAGGAAAGTATTCGTTACATCCTTCTTATTGTTGTTATCAGGATCTGGGTAGGTAAAGTTGGCAACCTTGACATTATTGTTTGCGTCCTTATCCGTGATTTTTTCTAACTTACGCAGCCAGTATTCATGACCTGTGTCACTGCCCTTATAGAAGTGCGAAATTTCACCCTTCTGCTGTGTTGTAACCAGTTCAGCGGCGAACGGCAGACTGATGCCTTGCCAGCCCTTCGTCAGGGCATCCTGCGTCAGGGTTACAAACTCGTCGTCGTCCGGTGTACGTTGGTACCACATGCGCTTATCGCTGGCAAATTTGTATGAGATAGGCGCATTAAAGTCGTTCTTATCTACCAGGAGGTGGTCGTTCACAGACTCATACTTGATACCGTCGTTCGCAGGATTTGCCATCTTCTGAACCCAGTGACCTTGTATAGCATACATATTAGCTGCCACGGTGCGATAGCCCTCAGTACTTTCTGCGTAAGTTGGGTCAGCAAGAGCGGCGCTCACGGTTGTAGCGGTCTTTCCATCGGCAAATGTGTATGCCAACAGGTTCTTTGTCAGGTCGATATTATTGAATCCAGTCAGACCATCATCGTCCAGCAATGGAGCATAGAACTTAGTGCTGGTATTGTTTGGCCCGAACTTTAACTCATAAGCATTCTTGGTCCCATTAGCGGCATACATATCATTGTAGCCAGAGAAGTCAATGGCTGTCATATCCTTATGTGCATCGTGGGCCGTTACATTGGCAGCTATCTGTTCTGCTGTCAACTTCTCGCTTTGTGTAAAGATGGCGTATGGGTTAAAGTAAGCTACACCCATATCTTTGCTGCGGAAGTATGCCGGAGCACGATATACACGGTTACCATATTCGTTCGTCAGCAAGCGGCTGTTGCTACGGATGATAGGTGCAGGCAATTCCTGATGACTGAGACCCGTAACCTGGTTGTAGTTCAGTGCCTGACCGAAGTACAGATAGTCGTCTGGCCAGATGGGTGAGAAGTAAACAACATCAATATCCTGGTTGTTTTCATCCTGCTCCGTCACAATCCTCATACGTATGTCGGTTTCATCGGGGATGGTACCGTTGGCATAACGGTAGTCACCATCCTTGAAGCGCTGCTCTACATAACCACGTCTTCTTGCAACATCTTCAGTTCCAATGGGATAGTAAGCGTAATTATAGGGATAGTCACCTGTGCTCATTTTTTCGGGCAGAGTGCCATCAGCATTGGGCTGGAGGTAGTTATATTCTACCTTAGTTCCAGTCCATGACTTGTTGTTGTCATAATAACGCTTGCGCAAGTAGAATCCGTTCAGGTTGTAAGCTACTTCACCGTTGAAGAACGACTGAGCAGGCATTGGGCGGGCAATACCTCTACCATCATCAGTGTCTTTATACGTATTGGTATTTAGACTGTAGCAGTTTTCAATCTGTGTACCACTGCCCACTGTTTGACCAATAATAGCCTTAGTGGTGTTAACTGGCGTTCCTGTAGTCATTACCCAGCAGTTCTCGGCATAACCCTCATCTGCGTAATCTGCAACACCACCGCCTGTGAATGAACCTGTAACACCTAAGTTATATACATTACCACAGAGTTTGCTGAAGAGGGAACTGGTAAGGCCGGTTATCTTGTGACCATCACCATGCAAGGTACCTTCGAAGCAAATATCATTTGCAGGGTTATCATCGTCATCATTCTTGCCGATAGGTGTCCATGGGTCATCTTCATATACTGCTGGATTCTCGGTTGTAGCAGCTGTTTTTAGTTTCTTGCTATGGTCAATATCCGTACGCAGGATGAATTGCAACTTGTTAGCTCCCTTCACACGACTCTCCATTGGAACGTGTCCTGCCAGAGTGCCAGTTCCGCCTATTGGATCAGGTTTACCATCATGGTCTTCGTCTTTTTGTTCTATCAAGCTTAAATCAAACAATCGCTTCAACTCATCCAGACCGTTCTTTGTGGTTTGGGGATCGTTGGTTGTGTAATCATTGATGTATATCTTAGGCTCACGCTTTACACCACTATTATCAATGTGCATGTGGTGTGTCTTGTTGGCATCAGACATCACCTCTGCCAAGTCGTGGTAGTTGGCCACGCTTACAGGCACATGGTTAGAGTAGGTACGGCCCAGATAGGTCTTTGCGTAGTAAGCCACATACCAATCATCCTGATACCAGTAGAGCGGGTCGTACTGCGGGTCGTAGTCGATACCGTTGACGTGACTTTCTGCATCTCCAGGTGTCTCAAACAACTCCCATCCACCACCGGTGATTTCGTATGCACCAGGTGTTACGTCAGGCTCCATCATACTGATATATTCGCCTGGTATAATCATGCTGGGCTGGATGATATCTTCTACGGTAGGTACACCACTCTTGAACTGCAGGTGGATATTAACCACATGACGTTCACTGATAGGAGTTACATTACCACTAGCATCACTCTCCTCATAGTCGTATTGGTAAATTACGGTGATAATCTTCTCCTTAGAGAGATTATAGATATCAGAGTTTCGGGCCACATAGAACGTACTGGTCTCTGTGGGAGATATGCCATGGATGGTGAAATTCTTCTGGTCGTTGGGGAGATTTGAATAGCGATAGAAGGTGAGGCCATGATCGGTGTCATCGGTGCCAATGATTGCTCCTACAGGTACAGTTGCCCCTGCGCCATAACTATTATTGTTACTACCCTTGATACTCTTTACTGCATTGTCATTATTTCCTATATTATAGCTATTTTTGCAATAATAGTAGTCTTTGCCTTCATCTTCACTATCAAAATGTAATACAGTAACTTTAGCTTTCTCCTCGTCTGTCAGGTTATTATAAGCCTCTTCAGTAATTTTATCTCCAACGTTTTTGTTTTCAAATGCAGTGTTGACTACATAGTAGTCGCCAGCTTCCTCCACATGGATTGTTTCATAATTCGATTTTTCAACATCAGTCAGATTATTGTAGCCTTTGGTTGTGACGTTTATGTCGGCGGTACTGATGATAGTACCTATAGTGACCTCATCGCCGTTATAATAATTTTTACCCTCACGATCTCTAACGGGATTCTTATCTATAGTATAATTCTCTCGGCAATAATAATAAGTTCCAGTTTCACTAAATGGAATAATATCTATTTCTTCCGGATTTTTCACAATTTCACCATCCGTTTCCTGTAGGCTGACAAACGTTGCATTGTCAATGGTTGTACCTACTGCATAAACTGTATTGCCTATCTGGAAGGTTTTATTGACGATGTAATATTCGCCAGCTGTTTTAACATCAATAGCAGCATAGTGACGCTGTTCATTGTTCAACGACTCATAAACTTCTCGGCTCAGTTCGTCTCCCTTTTTAATTTCATCATCGGTTACGATTGTCGGCACATTATTTTCTACACGTTTGATGCTAATGTCATATCCTAATTCCTTGGTTTCGTTGCTATTGTATGTGGCTGTATAGTCGATTGGAGTTTCCAAAGAGTAAGTGGCAGGATTAGCTTCTGCTCCATCCGGAGTACCTGCTGCGCTGTCATACTGGTACTTTTGACCCTCTTCGTGTACTATGTTACCCTCTTCATCCTTGCTATAAAGTGAGTCAATGAGAAGGTCAAGAGCATCATAGTTGAAATCGAACTTCTGACGGTCTGTTTCAGACATTGAACTCCAAGCCTCCAAGCCACGATAGTTCTTACCTGATTCATAGTAGTTTCCGCCAAAGAGTCCTTCCTTGGTACAATAGTAGGCGGGAACAATCTTCTTTGTTATTTCCTCTCTCAGAGTCACTAACGATGTCAGTGACTTCTTTTTATCAGTTTCTATTTCTAAGGCCTTGATTTGTTCTGGCGTTAACTCCCCGGCATCATCCATAATCTTATTCATGTCAGCTTTAACTGAGTTAACATAACCGGTCATCTCACCGTAAGTCATCTTACTGTTCATGTAGATGAATTCGTCCTTACTCAATTTGATGGTACTGGTACAGATGTATGCAGGTTCTGCCTTTCCTTCGTATTCAGTATTGGTTGTGGCTTTCGTCTTAGAAATAGTTGAACCAATATTCTGATGGTGGGTTTCGCCAGTCTCATCGTCCTTAATGCTAACCTGCTGAGTTACAATGTAGGCTTCTTCGAAGTTGGCTTGTTCACCATCCTCTGGAGTTACTTTTTTGTCAATTTGACTATTGTTGTTGACATCCTCTCCCGAATCAAGTGTGCCATTGTTGTTGACATCTTCATTGATATTCTTCACATACGTGTCATAGACATCCGAAGAGATGAGTTCACCAACCTTATAGCTAATCTGTCCAAGAACGCTACCAGTTCCAGATTTAAGATGGTAGGTGGGGCCGTCGTGATAGAGCAACTTATCTTCGGTAGATTTTGTTTCGAATGTAGAGACAGAAATCTTCTTGTCCTCGTTTCCAGTGGGTGTAATCTTTGTATACCAGGTATTCCATAATTCAGGGTTATTTACCTTATAGGTCAGGATATAACCACGGTTGTGACTCACATTATTAGATGAACGGAAGATATAATCTTCATCCGCATTTTTCTTGTTTGCATCCTGAATAGTATTGCCTTCGACATCTTTGTAAGTATGCGTTCCGTAATTTGCAAGCTCATTTGGTGTCAGAACTATGGTCCCGGCAGGATGAACCACAGGGTCATCATCTATACAAACATCTACGCAATTGACGTAAGTTTCCGGTTTAAACAATTCTTTTTCAGAAGCACTCAGCAGGTTGTAGTCCCAATAGCTGATAGGATCGTTCAGATAGTAGACCTTGTCGTTAATAACAATTTTTTTGCCACTTTCCAGTTTTACACCGGGAGATGCATAGTATGCATAGTAGTTAGGCTGTACATTAATTAAATGCATCTTTCCGTGTGACGCAGCAGCAATGGTCAATGGGATGTCTATGGTCTCACTGAAAGCATTGGGATTACCCGTGTAGGCTGAGATGTACTGGTCGTATACATATATCTGACCCTTGATGAACCAGTAATGGGCAGGTACAAAGTCTGTGCTTAGATAACGACCACTGACATTGTAGCAGTCATCAATAATAGTCTGGGTGCTGTGTACAAAGTTACCTGAGGTCTCCCATTCATACTTGTTATTATCACTAGTATCGTATTGATAGTCCCACTTAGTAACGGCACCATTGTTCAATGCCGTCAGCGTAGTATTTTTGTGATTGGTTTTGCTGCGTTTGCCATGTTCGTTCTTGGCATAGACGAATCCACCACCAATACCGGTCTGCACATTAATAAGGTCAAGCTCTATGACACCGGTAATGGGGCCCCAAACTTTTTCGTTCAAATCAGTTCCAGTACTCTCCTCTGTGGTCAACTCCAAATATACACCGGATGCCAAGGCCACCTTGTTGTGGCTGTTTCCATTATTGCGCTTATGCTCCTGATGGAAGGCTTTTTTCCATTTGTAGAAGTCGGTGCCGGGCTGATTATACACATAATTTGTATAGGTGGGGTTATCTTCATTATCAACTCCGGTTTGTATCTTTGCATCTTCTTTATAAATCGAGTTATTGTTATCTGTTGTTCTGATATCGCCGGCACCATCTTCACCGCCAAAGTCCACGTCGCTAGTCAGGGCGCCTAAGTAGTTTACAATGTTGTAAATACCAAAGTAGTTACCATGCATATAGCCATCGGTATCTACTGCATCACCTGCTGTGGAAATCTTCTTGTTCAGAGAGACCTCACGAACACGGTTAATGGTGTAGTTGGTATAGTCCATGATCTCTGGTACACGGTCCTGTGCTCCCTGCATCACCATACGGCTACCAAAGACACCACAGAAATCAGCACGTTGGATACTGTTCATCAGTCTGCCGGCATAAACAGGCAAAACTCCGTTCTCTTCCCAATAGGTATCATTGGGTTCCCAAACTTCATTTGTTTCATTATAGTTAAGAATAGCAGTAGTGCCATCTTTGACAGATTCATATTTCTTTGTTGTCTCGTTATATTCAAGGAACAGAGTCAGCAAGTCATCTGCTGTGATGGTTGACGCCTTAGTGTTTCCATCCTCGGCGTAATACCAAGTATGTTCTTTATCCTGACAAGTTTTCTTGCACTTATATTTCAACTCATAGTAAGCAGCCTCACGATCAGGTAGGGCTTTGTACTCAGAGATTGTAATTTCTTTTTTAATGGAATAGTAATCGGTACCATAGTTGGTGATGTTCAACTCACGGTAGCCATCTACCAGTGTCAGGTTACCATCACCATACAGACCACCGGTATGACCTGTACCCAGTGTGATCATATCGCGGTGATAGATATCGTGGACAGAGGCGGTGGCATTACCAAATACTGAGATGGTATTGGCATTGGTGGTGGAACCTGATGAGGTGTTACCACCAGCAAATACAGCATTATGGATAATGATACCAAAGTCATCAAGTTGTCCCCATGTGGCTTTATCTTCAGAGTCGTTTTTGGCCTTTAATGTATTAAGGGCAGCAATAGGAACATAAGTGCCAGCAGAATAGGTGCGATCGAAAGTAATACCGGCTGGGTCAATTACGTTTCCAAAAATATCTATTTTGTTTTTGTAGCTATCATTCTCTTTCAGGTAATTAAAGTCTATTGTGGCGACTTTTTCGCCTACTGCATAATGAATACCTGTGAAAGAGGCCGTTTCGCCAGTCTTAACTTTACACTGTGGCTCAATAAGTACCTTGCAGTCCTCTGTAAGCATTCTTTCTTCCTTACTGGTTGAGCCTGTAGTCACGGTTTCTGTGATGAAACCTTGAGAATCTATGTTTGAACCAGTGGAGTTGTCGCCATACCATTTGTGTTTGTAGTAATAACCTTGATAATCATCTTTATAGCGTTCACTTCCTTCGGGTTTCACGCCTCGGCCAAACTTAACAACCTTCTCGTTTCCTGAAGTTACCTCTTCGTACTCGTAAGCACTGTACACATATCCAATATCGCCACCACCAAAGACGTTGCCGTCACCATTGGCTGTGCCTGCAGTAGTTCCAATCTCTCCACCATGGATGTGCACCTCAGTTTGACCAAAGATGTAACCATCACAGTTAAGCTTACCATGTTCATTCAGGTTGTTGTATCCACGACCGCCACCAAAGACATTTCTGTGTACATGACCACCAAACATTTCTACATCAGTTCTACCGGGACGGTAAATACCAACTAGCGTGCGGGTAGTCTTGCCTCCAGTGGAAGATACGCTCATTTTTCCACGACCAATAGCTGCAATCTCACCTCCACCAAAGACACTATTGCGGATATGGCCGTCGTAGAGATTTACAAAGGTCTTGTCAACGCTACTGTTGTCCACGTAACCACCGCCAAAGACGCAGCCGGCTTCATAAAGACGAGAGTTGGGAATATGATTGCCGTCTTTATCTTTGTGCGTATCGTCATCTATCTTCTCAACATAACGTTCATCGTGATCTGTTTCTTGGTCATCTTGTAGAGCGGCATTATATTCATATCCAATATATCCATTGTTAATGGTTACGTTAGAATTACCATAAATGGGAGCACCCTCGCCTCCACCATATACGTTACGTGTAACGGCGGGAATACCACTTGTGAAATTGTTGCCTTCAACATAAAGGTCACCAATCACCACATTGGTTTCGCCTGGAATGTCATTTGTTGGTGCATCGCTAAATTCACCTACGTGCTTGCCGACTTCACCATTCCAACCGCCGCCATAGACATTACGACAAGTACCACCCTTGATGTAAACATTGGCACTGGCCGTAAAGTTCTTGCACTCTACAGAATCCTGAACGGCACCAGAGGTTCCAGCGGCATAGATATCCTTATTTACCTTACCACCCAGCAATGCAATATAAGTGGTACCGGCTACCTTGGCATATTCACCCAAGCCACCACCGTAAGCATAGTTACCTACGTAGGCACCTTCGTTGATGATAACATTGGTGTTGAATTTACCGCCGGTGTTGCCCAAAAGTTCTTTGGTTCTGCCATCCATCTCATTGGCAGTTCTGACAAGTCTATCATTGCTTAGATTCGTCCAGTTATTAGCTGTGTAATTGCGTGAGCCTTGTGCATCCGAAAGGGGATCAAAATAAAAAGAACCATCTGAGTAGGTACCAGACAATCTCCATGCTTCGTAGGGGATTACAATATCTCCATCTTGTTTACCAGGTCTGTCGGGTGCATAGTCATTCATGTACTTTTGAACACTCTGTGCATTATACACTTTTCCGTCCTGGCCGCCACCATAGACCTCCCAAACCTCAGCACCATCGTTCAGGTTGACCTCGGTGTACTCCGACCATGTGTCAGCACCCAGTCCGGCACCAAAGATGTAACCGGTACTACTACCATATTTCCAATGTTCTGTATTGACGGGCGAGTTGATGTTTACCTTACTATAGATGGTACGGCGCTCGTTGTTATTACCACCATAGATGGAACCTCTCTGTAACGGATCTCCAACAGGTTGTTTCGTATCCTCATCTATTCTTGGTGGGTTGTAAATGAGTAGGGCGTCTTTACTACTGTATATCACATTGGCCTCATAAACATCACATGGGGTCCAATAGTTCAATCCGTAAGCGCCACCAAAGATACTACCAATCTTGATGGTAGATGTTTCGGGAACATTTACTACGGTACGCAATGTAACGCCTTCTTCATAACTGCCACCGTATGCAGCACCAATCTGACCGCTCATCAAATCAATAGTGGCTGTAGCTTCATCCAAAACGAAGTCTTCTTCATAGGTTTCTTTTTTGCTATAGCGCATACCCATACCGTTTCTTCTGCCGGCACCGAATACCTCGGTATCTCGGAACGGTTGTGGTGTCTTACCCTCATCATATCCTGGGAGGTTATAGAAAGGTAAATTTATAAGAACGTAGCTGTGGTCTTGCATCTTGTCACCTTCCAGTCCTGCTGCACCCTGGCCACCACCAAAGACTTTGGACAGATGGTTAAAACTGGCAAAAGCGCTGTTCGTGATGTTCTCATCAGGTCTGATATCGACAACAGCGTTATGGTTGTATGGCATATAATCACCTACGCGGCTCTTGTATTTGGGATCTTCGTAGTCATAGTCGCCATAACAGCCACCAAAGATACCAATGGCGTAACCTTGATCATAATGAGTATAGGTGGTGGCAATCCTGTTTTGATTATTAAGGTTTACTGTAAAATTATCTGCGTTCAGGATGCGACCTCCCAAATCGTTGGCGCCATAGGTGTAATCACGAATGAAGGGGTAACCGCCTTCCTCTAGTCCGGATGCATTCAGACCTTTTCCGATGTACGTCTCGGCATGACCCAGCACATCGGCATTACATGCACCGCCCCAGGAGTTGAAGATACGTCCATTGCCCAGATACACGCGGGTATCGCCTATAACAGGTCCTTGGAAACCACCACCATAGGCAAACTCGATATCTGCCATGTCTTCTCTTCCGTTAACATCAGAACGTGGCGTTCCGTATTTGTCTGCAGTACCATGCAAGTTGATGGTGGTACTGTATGCGGGGTTGTACTCGTATCGTTTGCCGTTGAATGAGTAGTAGCCAGTAGTCTTGTCATAAGTTCCATCTGCTGCATTACTTGTGCCAGTGGATTTACCAATCACACCTTCCTCACTACCACCAAAGACTTGGAATGTATAACTCTTCTTAACGTTGATGGTAGTGCTGCCCCATACCTCGGAGTCTTTACCATAGCCTCCAGCAAAGACGTTAAGGGCAGAACCCAAAACGTCCATACCCTGCTCGTCGAGGATTACACCCGAGTTACGCTGGGTAATGTGATATTTGAAATCTTCTGGATGGTCGTACAATGAGCGGTCCGGATCGTTGCTGACAACGGCAAAGACTTCGTCGCGCTTTACCAAATCATTTTCCAGATTTATTACGATATTGCCGTTTACATGTCCGCTATGGTAGCAGCCTCCATATACGTTACCGCCTAAGAGACGGCGGGCAATGTCATCATCAGTTGCATCACCGGTACCTGAGCCAGAAGTTGTCTCTACAAAGCCATTGGTCCATTCATAGTAATTGCTTCCGTCGGCAGCTTCATTTCCTGTAGCGGTATATTCGGTATATTTGTTGTTGCTTTCTTTCGTGTAATACTTCTTACCTTCCGTTAATGTAGTACCATTGGGTACAGCGGTATAATCCTCCCACTTAACGGTGTTCCATTCCAATGCGTTGTCTAATGTTGTACCGGTTTCGGTCAACCTCTTGGGTTCAAACCGGATACCTTTTCCTTCGTAAGGCGTGAAATTCAGCTCCAGACGGTCTTTAATCTTTTTGTTTTCGCCACTGCCCTCTGTGTATCCATCAGAGTTTGCTCGTTCAGCCAGACTTCCAATAATTCCACCATCATATGCTGCATTATAAGGGCCTTCAGGAACGTATGCATCGTTACAACCACCGACAAACTTGTTGTAGATGGTAATGGGAGCATTCAACGTCATGGAGTTTTCACCACTATACGTCATACTGCCTACATTTCCACCTAAGAAGAAACTACCGATATAGCTGGAATATGGTATGTAATCCTCTTTGTCGGCAGGAGTTTTTTCGAAGGATAGGGTGGGCTGCATATCCAAGGCGGCTCCTTCCATATATTCAGCAAATGTGGAGGCGTCCTGTTTAAAATCAATGGTAAAGTAGTCTGTGTAACCGTCTTCAACTTTTCCGATTTTTCCATCTTTATCAACGCCTTTGGCATAAAATTCCAAAACGTCCTCTTTAACCATGCCCTCTCCGTTGTTGCCAAGGAATACGTTCTCGGCAATAACATGGGAACCCATTTTAAGTTCTACCAAAGGGCTCTCCATGCTGGATTTCAGCGTAGCGCAGTTTCCTCCTAAGAAAACCTTACCACGGATGATGGTGGGCTCCTGAGCACTTTTCCCTCTCAAATGGATGGATACCTGCTCTGCATTGGGGCGGAAATCGTTAAGAGCTCCTATAATAGACGTAGCCCCCGAGGGCTGCTCAAAATAAAGGTCTTTGAAGTATGGGTGGCTCGCTAGTTCTGGGTTGTTTGTATATGCGTATGCACCGTTACCACCACCATAAACATCTCCACGGATACTGGTTCTGATGCCCACTGCATTACCGCCCGTTACCTTACCCGTAATGTCGTTACCACCATAAACGTTGTTGATGTCTCCACCAGCAATTACCAAACGTGCCGACAAACCGGGCGGGAACTTATATTTGGGGTCCTCCAGCTTGATGTCCTCAATAGCTACATAGTCGGGCTCAAAAGTATCATCCGGAACATCTGGTTCCAGCTTTCCAGATTTCAATGGTACAACATCAGCCATACGGCAACCGCCAAAGACGTTGTCCACTTTAAGGGTTGAGGTTTCTGGTATTTCCAGCAGCAGACCTACGGGACTGGTCATGGCTCCCTTGTTTCCACCGCTGTACAGGTTACGGACCTTACCGCTCTGCAGGTCCCATTTGGGACGGATAGCCATTTCAGCCATATTGTTTCCACCAAACATACGACCAACCTGGAAGGCATCGCTGGAAGGATAAGATAAGGCAAGGTTGATACCCATGTCCCTGAAACGTGCATCTATCAGCAACTCACCAGCATGCTCATCGTCACCAGCATTTTTGCTTGTAATTCTTGTATCCTTAATGCTGGTTACTACCTCACTGGGGTTGTCATAATGAATGACAGTTTCTTCTGTTATGGTAGCGTTGTTACCGCCTCCGTAAACATAGTCGATGGAGCCTCCCTCAAGATCCAAGAATGTCTTCTGCAACTCCGGTCGGTTAAAGCCGGTTTCGCCAGGCTCTGTAATCTTTGTGGCGATAACTGTGTTTTCACCTACATTCTTGATAGTGTGGATGATTTTTCCGTTTCCGTCAGGTTTTTGTTCATAATCATATTCACCATTACCACCGGCAAAGACCTGACCAATGTATATTTTGCCTTCTTGTGCTTCTGTCTTTATATCATTGGTAGTTCTAAATCCTTCATCGCCTTCTTGCAGACTATTTGCTGTGTTGTATTCATCGCATTCTGCCTGTGTATAGTGAACGGCATCGGTTTTTGTTGTTCCAATATGAACATAACTGTTCCAGGTGTTATCTACACCTTTTGCGGTAGCATCTCCAGAGGTTAACCACGTGGGTAGGTTTGCTGTGCCAATGTTACCGGAGATGTCATTACCACCAAAGACTTGGTTAACTACAATATAGTCACTTGCGGTCTTGCACGTTACATTAACAGATGTGTTACCGCCCACATTGGCCATACGGGCACCACCAAATACCTTACCTCTTGGGTTGTCTAATTGCTTATCGTTGTTGGTATAGCGCGATCCTATATCACCAGCCTTAACCTCAACCTTGGTGCTACCTTCCACATTACCTTGGTTACCACCACCATACACATTACCACCAATACGGATTTGACCGTAAACATTGAACATTGAACATTGAACATTGAACATGAAGATAAAGGCCATAAGCCCCCTAAGCCCTATAGATTTTATGGGGCTTATAAGCTGCTTCATTATGGTCTTTATTCTTCTCATTCTTTTTATCAACGATAACGTTAACGTTAACGATAACTATTTTATTCTTTTAATCTTTCTAAAGTCTAAAGTCTAGTGTCTATAGTCTTTAACCTTTTAACTGTCACCTATCACCTATCAACTATCAACTTTCCCTCCCCCAAGGGGGAGCCGGAGGGGGCTTTTAATTAATTCAGTTCCACCGTTGGATTATCCAGATCCCAATTTCCTAACTGGTACAGGTAGGTGGGTTTTAGGGTCAGTTTTATTGTATATTTTTTACCTCTGTCCAGGTATGGAATGCTGTTAAACAGTCTATACATATCTATTTTGTTTTCCACTATGCTATTCTTTCTGATCAGATGCTCATCACTTCTGTCATAGACATCATAGGTGCTGCGCAGCATATAGAAGTTGTTTATGTTGGGTACTACGTAGGCGTAATCCACATTATCTGTGTATTTTAATTCCTCTGAGTTTGCCACCGTTCCAGATGGAATCTCCACCTCGCCATCAAAGAATGTTATGAATGGCATAGGGTCACCAGTAGCGTTTTGTGAGAAGGTGATACTCGTGATGGGCGATGTTCCACCTGTTGCATCATCGTTAGCTGTCAGCGTTACGGTAGCGTTAATTCCCTTTCGCTTCATAAGCGTGTTGTCATCATCGCTATTGTATGACGAATATCCCCTCAACTCCAATTTCTTCAACTTTATTTTACGCAGCGCTGCGTAAGTGTCATCAACATGGAACTGGAAGTCTATAGCAGCGTACAGGTGCTCAAAGAGCATGAAGAGGTAGTTGTGCGTATCAGCTCCGTTGTATATGGTACAGGAGAAATCTCCTCTTCTTAGGGTCTTTTCGTCTGCGATTTCTGTGGCCGATTTACCCTCTTTCGCTCCCACCAGAATGCAAATATCTTCACCTGATACGCTACCCATATTATTGAGAGTAAGTATAGCACCATTATCATATGAACTGTTAGGAGCAACAGAGGATGCCCCTGTCGCCTCATTTGGCGAGAAGCCATAGAGATACTGTATGCCAGCAGGTGCCTCTTTATCAATAATCCATTTGTTGGGAGTGGTGGTAGTATAATACCAGATATGCCGTTGTTCGACGGTTGTTGAATAGGTAAAGAATGCGCCAATAGAAGAATGCTTTATAGGTTCATAATAACCAGTAGGTGGTGTCCATTCATCAGCACGTGTCCCAGTGCTCTCCACATCCTCATAAGGTGCCAAGTAGCTCATTATCTGCACGGGAGCACCCTGCTCCTCAGCAGGTGGAACCTGCTCTGAGGAGCAGGAAGAGAAAATGAAGGCTGCGATTAAGAGAGAGGAGAGCCAAACTAGTTTGAGCTTTCCCGAACGTGAGCAGGCTCGACCGAAGGTCAAGAATGAAGAATGAAGAGTGAAGAATAGGCATAATATGCTCAGGCTCATGGATCTCATGGGCTTTATAAGCTTGCTTATTATGGTCTTTATTCTTCTCAT
The DNA here is from genome assembly GCA_902801485.1 of uncultured Bacteroidales bacterium. GTDB lineage: Bacteria > Bacteroidota > Bacteroidia > Bacteroidales > Bacteroidaceae > Physcousia. Next base: position 84,038 of record CADCIP010000010.1, read on the forward strand.
TTTTTTTTGCTAGGCTAGCTAGTTTAACTAGTCTCACTAGTTCTAACTAGGATTTGTTCAACCGTAAACCGTAAACGGTAAACTAATTATAATTTTTCACTTTTCACTTTTCATTTTTTGCTGTGCAAAAACTACCAATTATACAAATCATATTTCTGTTCACCACCATCATTCCAGTTTATCACACCCGTGTGGACCATATCCAGTTCCACACCACCACTCTCATTTATTTTAAATATGTACGTGTAGCTGTAGCTTGGCAGCCAAACCATATATTGTGCTGGTACCGTACAGTCTTTTTCCTCACCATTCACGGTTAATGAAAACTCGTAGGCTCCCTGATTGCGATTAGGTACTACAGTGTACCATGGGCCAGCAGGAATAGCTGGGGTGACGCTATTGTCTCCCTCCTTCCAGGGAGTTGAAAGTTCTGCCATTGATGTCAACTCATCAAATTCTGTTGTTTCCCAACTCTCCTCCGTAACATTTCCGGTAATAGGGTAGGTTACTGTATAGGTACAATTGGTGTAGATGTCCTTTCCCTCTGCCATGGGGTGGAAGCTATAGTCTTTTAAGGTTGGGTCTAACTCATTTTCACTATTCTTTACAACGCGTACTATAAACCTTACCTTAGCCAGAGGCTTTATAAACTTCAGGGTTACCGCCTCACCAAAAAGGTTAGTGCCTGTGTTGTCCGAGAACCATAGCTTGCTGTAGTATGGCGTGCTGGACTCATTCAGGGCATTGGCGGTAAAAGAGGTTTCGTAGGTGCCATCTGTGGTATTTTGGGTCACCGTTGCATCTGCCGATGTTCCTGTTACCGCAAAGAAGCGGTAGGCCTTGGCAGACCAGTCCCAGTATTTAGGTGTCTGGTCGGGATAAGCGATAAGGATATAGTCCCAACTGTTAGAGTTGGTAGTCGAACTGCCGGCGCTGTTATCTGCATATCTTACGCGGTATTCGTTCATAACCGTCTGGTAGGTAGAGTAGGGATTTCCCTGAGGCCCGTTGTTTTTAAAGGCCCAAACGCGGAAAGATGTAACACCCGTGTTTTGCAGAGGAGTGCTGCCGGCGCGCGTCACCTCCTCGTCCTGCTGGTTAGCAGAGAAGGCGATAACCGTCTGCAAAGGCTCCGGCTTCTGCGGTTCCGGCACGTGATCGGAAGAGCAGGCCCCCACAAGCCCCATAAGCCCTATAAGCCCCACAAGCCCTATCAGCCTCATAGCCCCATTTGCCTTATAATCTTCCTCTCTCTCTCTCATTCTTCTTTAACTCTTAACCTCTAACCTTTCTGTATTGCAAAGTTACTTCTTTTATTTAAACCTGCCAAATTCGTTATGTTAAATTTGTTTGTCAGTTGCTTAGTTGTCAACTTTAATCACCTTCACACCATAAACCTTATTGGTGTCTATTTTATGATAATATGTTGCCGAAGAACTGAATGTGCTACTTGCTGGAGTGGTACATGTTGCATTGGTATAATAATCTGTAGGCCAGCCTGCAGGTTGGGTTTCCAGGACAGCAGGGTAGTACATTCCCGTGTCATAGACATAGGCATAAGTTCCTGCAGCATCGGGCGTCAGCTTTGCAGCTTCACCTGGGTTAACAGTGATATTGCCACTTGCTCCAGGGATGGTGGTGATGTTATTGTTTATTTGAGAATTCTGTTCTGTCATGGTTATAGTCGGCGAACTGCTTTTCAGCGCATCGATAACTTCAGCCTCGGAAGCATCTGCCTTGCTGAGGCTGTAGAAGCGGCTCTTCCCTATACCGTTCAAGTCGGTTTTCAGTGTCTTGGTATCTACATCCATTACCTGTACGTAGATGGCATCATCGTCAGTTACCGGTACCTTATATGTATTTGTTGCATTATATTCATGACCTTTCTGATAGGTGGTGATGCTGGGAGCAGCCACAGTAGTGATGGTGGTCTGCTGACCTGTATCATCATCGCTGACGGAAACGGCATCGAAGGTGATGGGAAAGAGGCCGGCGCGTTCGGTTAAAGTGGGGTTGGTCCAACCGACTTGGTTATCGCTAATCTTAAAGATGTAGGTGTAAGCATAACCGGGCTGCCATCTTGTATAGATGGAAGGAATGATTGCACGTGCATCATAGACCCTGATGGTTTCACCACTGCCATCGGTAGATACCAGCGTATAGTCCACACGCAATTCCATGTTCTTGTTGTCGGACTCGTAGGGAATCATTTTCACGTAATAGTCGTTTTCGGTATTTCCAGCAAAAGTGGCTGATGCGGAGGAACGACCCAGATAAAAGTTTCCGTCTGCCTCGCGGCGTTCTTTTGACGTATAGTTCAACAGACCGAAATACTGTTTGAAATCACGTACGACATGTCCAGATGCACCTCCAACCTCATGTCCAATATGCACTCTGTTATAATCAGGATTTCCTGTATTCTCGCTTCCTATTGTGGGGAAATATATTTTTAAGGTTCCCTTGGTGACAAAGCCATTGGTAGCAAACAATGTGGCAAAGGGATGGGTATCTGTTTCGGGATCTTGCCCAGCCGTTGGATTCGTGCTTTCGTAGAACATGACATCCTTGATGGAGTATCCCGGAATAGTTTCGTAGAAAGCTACACGAACCTTAGCTGCAAGTGATCGGAACTTCAACACTACTTCTTTACCGTAATCGGCCCTGGAAACTGTAGTCATATCGGAAATGTAGCACTCTGCCAAATCGTCTTTGCTGCCACGAAGGAAATAAGGCCATCCTGTTACGTTGTCGTAATTAAAGGTAGTGGCAAATACGGTATTCGTTTCTGGGTCTACTACGTCTGTAATATCATTGTTGATTGATGCGTTTGGAGCCGGTTTTTCTGCCAGGGTGTTGCCTTTTCCGATGGAGAATGCGGCGAAGTTGTAGTAATCCTGACTCCAGTCCCAGTACTTGATGGTCTGCCCTTCAGAAGGAAGAGCAAAATAATGGGTCTGAGCGACATACTCCCAGTTGGCGGTATTGCTCAGGGTGGTACCTGCGCTGTTCGCTGTCCAGTTTACGGTATAGTCCTTGAACACATCCTGTCTGACGTTGTTGGCAAACTTAAACCCATTGACGATGAACTGGTTGCCCAGTATGTCGGCTGCATCAGCGCCGACTTTCTCGGCCCTTGTAACAGCCTTAAAGCTGCCGTCGAATGCAATCGCTTCGTTTGCGCCCTTAACAGCCCCATCCTGGTCACCCAGATAGGTGTTATCAGCACAACCGGTCAATAACATTATTGCAGTTGCCAATATATATAATATGTATATCCTTCTCTGTGCCATTTATACAATGGTTACATTCCAATTCCTATACATTTTATTATTTCTTCTCACTTCCGAGGCACCGGCCTCGATTTTTCTTTTTTCTTTTTTCTTTTGGTAGCCCGTTGAGGAGTCGAACCTCAACGAGCTTGTATAGGGGGGGGTTAAGAATTTGCTTTAACCTTGATTATCTTGATGTCATATTCACCTGCTGTACCAGCGGCTGTCATCGTATACAGGTTAGCCTTGTTAGCTTCAAAATTTGCTTCGTTGATACCTGCTGCAGGATAATAAACATTTTCAGAAGTCTTGAAATAGTAGGTCGCAGTAGTACTATAAGCAGCTTCTCCTACAGCGGCATATGTCGGAGCAGTATAAGGTGTGCGAGTAAACACATATACATAAGTGGCATCGGATGTCGTTGAAGGTGTGAACTTAACGGCACCGTTAGATCCAAAGTCGAAGTTTGTTCCATCAGCGGCAGGAACGTTCTGAACAAGAGTTGCAACCTCACCATCTGTAGTAGCCGCCAAAGTAATACCGTTGGGAGAACCTGTCAAACGAGCCTTGACAGTAGCTTCTGAGATCGCATCGCCTGTTGTCGTAGCTTTATAAACCTGTGCATTGTTAGTTGCCTCTCCAATAGCAGTTGGAGCAGCTACTACTGCGGGATTAGCAGCATTGTTCATCTTTACGACATAGATAGTCTCGCCTGATTTGTATTCATTGTTAGTTGTAACATCAGAGCCATTTGCATAGGTTGTAATTGAGTAATCTTCAAAGTTGGTGATGGTTTCTTGAGTTTTATCATCAGCAACAGCAACTACAACAGCGTCGAAGGTAATTGGATAAAGTCCCTGTACAGTACCATCAGTAGTACCATTGGTATTAGGAGCAATCTTGAAGATGTAGGTATAAGCAAAGTTACTCTTCCACTGTACATACTGAGTGGGAACTACTACTTTTGCGCCCAGCACATGTATAACCTCACCACCACCATCTTCAGCAGTCAATGTGTAGTCAACCTTAACTAACATGGGGTTGGAAACTGCAGAACAAGGATAAACCGTTGTATATTCACCTATTGATGGACTACCTGACTTTGGAGTATCCCAAGTTGGCGTAGCTGATGATTGTGACAAGGTTGTGTTAACCACACCACTTCCAAGTTCTAATGAATAATTATAATCAACGGTAGTTGGTGTTACTTTTACCTGATTCTTAATATCAGCTACTGCATCATCATTGTATGTAATGGTTAGCGTATTACTTGCGGCACTCTTGTTGATGTTCTGAAGAGAAGCTGCAAAATTAGTTTTTTCATTTTCCATAGCACTAAAAGAGGTAACAGGAGCTGTTGCGGGAGTAGCTGTAGTGCTTGCGTCACTATCAATATAGAACTTATTAATCTTTACAGAATAACCTGGAATTGTCTCATAGAAACCGACACGAACACGAGCACCGAAGTTACGGAAGGTCAAAGTAACAGGCTTGTTGAAGTCTCCTTTTTCAACAGGCTTGCGGTCTGCAACGAACAACTGGTCTAGGTTAGCGCCGCTACTAAGTACAACGCTATAGCCTTTGTCATAGACAGTGCTACCCGAAGTGGTTTTTGTGACAGTAACTTTGTTGTTGGTTGCAATGTCAGCCTTAGAGGCAATACCATAAAAAGTATAGCCCTCAGCTGCGCTGTAGTCCCAATACTTAATTGTTTGTGAGGTAGCAGCAGGAGATACTTTTGCATCTACATAAGGAGTGAGGCCAACGTAATCCCAGTTGTGAGTGTTGGACAATTTTGTTCCTGCAGAGTTTGCTGTATATTCTACTTTGTAGTTCGTAAATACAGCCATATCGTTAGTGGCATTTGCAGCCTCAGCAGAAGTATGCTTTGTACCATAAACGATGAACTGGTTCTGCAACTTTTCAGCAGCACTTTCACCTACAAGGTTTCCTGCACGGGTACCGTTCTGCATGTCGAAACCAAAGGTAATCGCACCAGAACCGGTGACATTCCCTTCTTGGTCTCCCATGTAGGTGTTCTCTGAGCAAGCGGCAAATGCTAATATTGCCGTTGCAAGGAATAATTTGTTCTTCATGTTCATAATTGTAACGCGTTAAATTATTATTTCTGTTTATTTAAATCAAGAATTAGAGAATTTGGGAATTGGTTCCCATTATCTCAGTTGTTTTTGTTTTTGTTTTTTAACTTTATAATCTCCCGACTTTATTTCCTCCATAGTTATGAAAAACTTTCTCCTTAGTTAAGAAAATATTTTTCCTTAGTTATGCAGTAAATATTGTCACTTCTTAAATTTCTTAAACTCTTTAAACTTCTTTTGTAGGGCACCGGCCCTTATTTTCTGTTTCTTTGTCACCAAGCGGGGAGTCGAACCCCGCCTGGTGTATAGTGGATTATTGTACCTTGATTACCTTAATGTCATAAACACCTGGTGTGCCAGCTGCAGTTTGCAGATACAAACTACTCTTGTTTGCATTGAAAGCTGCTTCGTCGCGAACTGTAACAGCAAAGTAGGCTCCACTTCCGCTCTTCATATAATATGTCTTGCTGGAATCGTATGTGCCAGAAGTCTGAAGTTCGTATGTAGGAGCTACATAAGCTGTTGTTGTGTAAACATAAGCATAATAGCCAGCTGCAGAAGGAGTAAATTTCACATTGTCAATATCTCTATCGGTGCCGTCCGCAAAGGGAACCTTTGTTGCGATTGAAGCACCTGTTACGGCTGTCATAGTGATGCCCATTGGAGAACCTGTAAGCTGAGCAAATACTTCTGTCTCAGAAGCGGCCTTGTCGAGAGAATATACCTGAGCCTCTGTTGCAGCTGTACCAAGAGCAGTTGGAGTGATGACGCCTCCTGTTGTCTTTGTTGAAATTACTGTGTAAATAGGCTTGTTAACGTTATATTCGTCAACAATAGCACCTTCAGCGTATGTGGTGATGCTTCTGGTAGTAACAGAAGTGATGGTCTCCTGAAGCTCATCTGTGATGTCAACTACAATAGCATCGAAAGTGATGGGCTTCAAGCCTTCGGGATCAGTAGGATCACCATTTTCGTCAATCTCACCAGTAGTACCATTTGTCTTATCAGAAATCTTAAAGATATATGTATAAGCGAAATTGCTCTTCCACTGAACATACTTAGCGGGAACAACAGCGCGAGCGCCACGAACATGAATTACATCGTCAGATCCATCGTCAGCTGTCATAGTGAAGTCAAGTTTAAGGAGAAGAGGATTGGCGTTGCCTTCGAATGGGAATACAGGAATGTAATAATTATCGGCAGCCGTACCTGCTACCCATGTTGGATCGGCAGAACTCGTCTCCAATGTCTTATCAATAATTCCAGTACCATTACCGAGTTTTAGGTAATAATCATATCCTGCAGTAGGATTTGACATTTTTGGTCGGTTTTCTATTGTTGGATCGCTATTGTCATAATAAGTAACGTTTAAGGTTTGATTAACAGATTTCTTTACGTTTTGTAAAGATGCATAGAATCCGTCTGTCTTAGCATCTTTCATGTTGGCAAAATTAGTCACAGGAGCAGTGGGTGTTGCGGCATCAGGATCTGCATCCTCATCGATGTAGAATTTGTCAATCTTTACAGAGTAGCCAGGAATGGTCTCGTAGAAACCTACGCGAACCTTTGCACCAATGTTGCGGAAGGTGAAGTCAACAGTCTTGTCGTAATTAGCCTTAGTAACGGGTACACGGTCAGAAAAATACAGATTGCTCAAAGTTGCACCAGGTTTAACTGTTACTGCATAACCTTTGTTGTAGAGGCTAGTAGCATCAGCAGTAGTTTTTTCCACTTGAACCAAGTCTGTGGTTGCTTTTGGATAGCTGATATCAGGACTTGAAAATGCGTAGAACGTGTGTCCCTGAGCTGCACTATAGTCCCAATATTTGATACCCTGAGATGTTATAGCTGCATCGTAAGCCGGGAGACCGACATAGTCCCAATCGCTAGTATTAGAAGCAGTAGTTCCTGCTGTAGAAGCTGTATAGGCAACTTGGAAGTTGTTGAATACAACTTCGTCGTTATCGACAGTGTTGTCTTCTGCGGTTTTGTGCTTGGTACCATACACAACAAACTTATTGCCCAGTTTTGTTGCTGCATCACCTCCATAAAGGTCTGCACGTGTCATGGCAGGAGCAAGGCCTCCGAAGGAAATGACGCCGTTGGTGGTGGTTCCTGTGCCGGCCTCGTTTCCAACGATTTCTTCGTTTGCGCAACTGGCAAGTATCATGCTTGCCAAAGCTGCTGTAATCAAATAAATGTTTCTCATAATCGTAATTTTTCTGTTTGTTATAAATATTTTTTGTTTTATCTCTATTGTTGCATCATTTTTCCTCTCAAGTTCTGGGGCGCTCGGTGCACGTCCCAAATGTATTCGATAATGACTTTGTCTTTAACCTTGTCAAACCAGTATATAATTTTAAACCGTTTATTGATGTGGCAGGCACGGTATTTAAGTTTTTTCCCCTCTAGTAATGGCTCTCGGTATCCCAGTTCAGGAAAGTATTCCAACTCGTCAGTTATTGACTCAATCTTACGGACAACCTTCAGCGCGGTAAAGATACCAAAATTAATGACTCCCTCAACATAAAGCTTTCTACGAGCCGCTTTAGCTTTGTCAGTCCAAATTACTGTAGCCATGCGAATTCTTTTCTCATTTCCTCACGTACTTCAGCTTCTGTAACGTACTCGCCTCGTAGGTATTGCTGATGCGACTCTTCGATGCGGGCATAGAGTTCTTCGAGGGTGTATGGCTCCAAGTTGCTGGTGTCCTGCCGATCCCACTCATCCTCTTCGAGACTTTCCAGCTCCACCTCCTCTGAGATGTAACGTAAAAGACATTGCTTGTCCTCCGTGCTCAAGTCGTGTATCTGCGTGAGCAATCCGCTGTTTACCAACTGTTCGCTCATACCGTAGGTCATATCCATCGGTTCACATATTTTATTATTATCTTCTTCCTTTTGTTTATATTTCATGTTCTTTATCATTTATCTTTATCGTTGGCCCCCTCTCCGCTCCCCCTCGGGGGAGTACTTTGTCTGGTGTTATCGTTCCCGTTCCCGTTTAAAATTTCACTCTTAAACTCTTAAACTCTTAAACTCTTTAAACTGACTCTAAACTCTCAACTCTCAACTCTTTAAACTGACTTTAAACTCTCAACTCTCAACTATCCCTACTGGGGCTTTTACATCTCAAACTCGTACGTTCCTCCGTCTTCTACATCCTTTACTACGGCATTGAAGCCGCTTCCTCCCGGACGCTTGGGTATGGGCACCGTATCTACGTCCAGCTCTACCGTTATAACACCGCCCTTATAACGCTCGCGTACCTGTTTGGTAATATCGAACACAAAGGTAGAGTCCATACCGTTGTTGAACTGCATGGTTACATCCATGTAGTGGTGGTATTGGTCTGTCAGATCCTCGGTACGAGAAACACGGTTTCCTGCCTGGTTGCAAAGACCGAAGGAGAGCAGACGGCCCCCCACAATGTCGGCACGCTCCACCGAGGGGTCGGCATAGGCACCTGGGTTAGCAGCTGTCTTGGGGTCGTAGGGTATGAGGGGCATATCTTTCTTCATGCGCGTATTATAATATATGGTAATAGCATCTTCTCCTGCCATACCAGTGTTGACGGTTGTGCTTCGTGCCATACCCGAGAGGTTGGCATTACCATCCACAGAAGTGATGCGGCCCCTGTTGTTGTGTAGGATAACCTGTGTGAGATAGATGTATGTGATGGGTTGGAATATCATATTTACTTTCTTTATATAGATGCCGCGCTCCTTGTCGTAGATAAATCCTTCCAAGTCCTTGTTTATCTCAACAGCTTGCTCGTAAGCGGAAAACAGTGCCTCGGGAGCATAGAACGAGTTGGTATAGCGAGGTGCCTGATAACGGGATGCGTGCATGGAGGGGTTGGTATAAGCGGTAACGTAATCCAAGGAGGTAGCTTCGTCGAAGTGAAGGCTCTGCACACCGTCTAGGGTATATACTTCGTTCCAGACGAGGATGTCCCAATAACCCCAGTCGAACTTTCCGTGGAAATGAGGCTCGTAGAGCGTGTTGCTCAGCACCTGGGTGTGGGGAGCCCTTGGCTCATCCAAGGTGTAGTAACGACGCATATTAAAGACGTGTGGCTCTTTGTAGCCAATCTCGCCAAAGATTTCCTTGTCCTGTTCGTCCCAACCGTAGAACCACTCGGTTTTCCAGTCGTACTTGACGTTATAGCCTATCTCGTAGTCCCAATACACATCCAGATTTATATCGACAAAGGGTATGTCAAAGTCTGTGTCTGCCGAATCGTACAGGTGAAGCTCCGGCTGACGGTAGCAGGAAGTAAAGAACAAAACGAGGAGACAAAGACCCACCCTGGCCCTCCCTGTGAGGGAGGGAAGCTGGATGCTCTTTAGTATGGTCTTTATCGCTCTCATTTTTTTTCTCAACGTCAACGATAACGTCAACGATAACTATTCAATTCTCTAATCTCTAATCTCTAATCTCTAATCTCAATTCTTAACCGCCTTCTCCCAGCTTCTAAAGCTTACGCCTTTCTTTTGTATCCTGCGATACAGAAGGTCGTAGGTTAGGGTTATTCCTACACGGGTGGGACCAATCCAACTGAAACGGTATTGGCGCGTCTTGAAGTCGGATGCCTTTCCTGTCCAGCGGTAATAGTACAGCCTGTCGTGATAGTCGGGGTTTATCAGATTCTCGAACTGGTAGGGATCGTGTTTTCCGTACACGAAGCCTGCCTGAAGCTGGAACTCCAAACGCCAGTGGCCCTTTCTGGTAAGCGGCAGGACATAGCCTGCACCGATGCCTGCACCTAAGTACTCACCCTCGTAACCTGTATCTTTGTCGAAACAGATATCGAAAAGTCCAACACCGGCATAGCCCTGCAGATACCAGCCGCGGAAGGCAGCTCCCTCACCGGGAATACGCTTTTTTATGTTGCCCGAACGGAAATAGTAGCGTGCCTCTAACTGATAGTTGCGGACCTCGAAGAACTTAAACTCGTTATAGTTCTGCCACCATGGGAAATCTATGGATGCACCGTATGTGAAATGCCCGTGCCGCGGATAGTATTCTATGGCCACATTGGGTATGGGACACCAACGGTTGTAGCCGCCCGGCAGATAGAATCCGTAGAGCAGCAGATTGGTCTTAATTGAAAGAAACTCACGACGGGGAAGCTTGCCCAAAGGCTGCTCCTCGGTGACATAGGTGTACGGCTGATAGAATATGGGAGTATGAGCAGGCTTAACAGGTTCCTGAACCTCCTGAACCTCTTGAACTTCTTGAACCTTCGGCTCTGGCTTGTCGTTAAACACCAGAACCATGCGGGCAGCACGGAGTTCCGGGAAGTAGTCCTTCTGCAGATGCCTCCACAGGACACCGCCTTGCAACTTCTGCAGTTTGCTCTTGAGAATGTCGTATTCTTCATTGGGCAGGTACTTCTCGCACAGACTGCGTACAATGCCTGCTGCAGGATCCTCGGCTCGTTCCATCATCACCAGCAACAGATTGTAATCCTCGGCAACCACTTCGGTTGAGAAACTTTCCTCGTCAACGGGTATGCTCAGGTGCGCGCGTAAAAAAAGAGACAGCGTTTCCGTACGGCGGCGTACCAACATGAGATTGTTGGCCACGGGACCTTCAGGTGACGCAGCTCCACGGACGATAATACGGCGCAAGCGCAGAGAATCCTTGTTGATGCGGGGTATAATCTCTTTTTCCAACAACCGCAAAAGGGTGTCGTTGGTAAAGACATCGTATTTGTTGACCTTGAAGACCACCTTTCCAGCTTTATCCAGAAAATCTTCGTCGGAAAGCCGCACTAAGGCCGGGTCATCCTTGGTGTCGATAAAGCGTATGAAGGGATAGTGGCCGTAGAAAGTACTGTCAGCAATGTAAGCAGGGGTCTGTGGAAGGGCTGGCGGCGCTAAAAGTGGGCGTGCATTTATCTGAACTGCTAAGAGAAGACACACGACGGTTGCAAACCCCGCCAGCAAAATTCGGGGACCAACCTTGGGCTTGTGCTTGCCTATATATGTCAGCAGTCGTCTGTTTGTCATGTTTAGTTCAATTCTCTCAAATAAAGTTTAGCCCAACAATTTCTTGCCGGTTTTGTCCGTTCCGTTTAGTTTTGTTGAGGTTTTATCCTCATTTATGAGGACAAAGGTACGGATTTTTCTTTAAAAATAATGTATATGCGTGCAAACAAATGTTAAAAATGCAATTTTTTCTTGATATAAATCAATAAATGGGGGGGGGGGGGAAACACCTTTTTTGACGTTAAAAGCCTTATTCTTGGCCCTTTTTCTGGGAGGGTCGAGGGTCAAGAGTCTGGAGTCGAGGGTCTGGGGTCAAGGGTCAAGGGTCTGGGGGCGAGGGTTTAAGTTTAATTATATTATTTCCAGTTTACCAAAGAACTGGGGACAGTGGAAATCTGGGGTGGGGGTGCCGATGGGATTCCAGCTGATGAAATGAGGGACGGGCAGCTTGTCGCCGCACTTATAGAAATTACCCTTGAGCGTCAGCCCGTCCAATGACGTGATGTTGTGACGGAAGAAAACTGTATAGGGGATGCGTAAAGCCAGTTCCCAGCGTGTGGGCTGGTTGCGGGTGTCGAAAGGTGTCCGGCCCAAGGAAGCCCAACGGTCAATCTGTCGGGTAATTTCCGGAGTTGCCAGCTGGCGGTTGTTGCGCCCTTCTCCTACACCCAAAAGCAGGGTTCCGGCACAGTTGCACTCAATATTGTAATAGAGTCCGTCGGCAGCGGGAGAGATAAAGAATTCTGCACAGGAATCCTCCCATACATTGTCGTTATCTTTCTGTGCAACAGCCCTTACGCTCTGTTCTTCTACGCAGTAGTGAATCAGAAATTCTTCTCCGGTGTGGGCAATCCCAAACTGCATCTTAGGGCAGTATGGAAATTCCTTTGGCCAGTTGATGTTCTCCACTCTGTTGTAAAGAATTTTGTTCTCTCTCAGAAGGGCAGGGATCTCCTGCGCTGTAACGCCTGATGCGTTGATCTTGCTAATAATAAGTTTATTCATAATTTGTAAATTTGTTTCTACAGATGTTTTTATACAAAAACCTTAAAAACCTTTTTAACGTAAACGAGAACGTTAATCGCTGAACTCTAACGTCTCAAACGTCGTTTTTTAGCCCGAAGGGCGGGGTTTTTCTTTTTGAAAGCTTTGATATTCTTTGGAATATGTTCTGTTATCTAATAACAAACTTGTGCGAGAGCTCTTGGGAATCGCCTGCATAGAAGTCGATGGTGATGAGCTTGTCGCTGATGTTCAGCTTGTATGATCCTTGGGAGGTGGAGTTGATGTGCTGGCGTACACCGGGACGGTACTCATCGAAGAGGGCTGACTCATCCTTGAGCTTCGCACCGTCTGGCTTCTCCATCAGCTTCTTGCGGAACATTCCGTAGTTCTCTGCTCCTTCCGAACGGACAGTGTATTCCTTCTGCTTGTCGGAAGTCCAGACGCTGCTCATGGTCATTTGTGTGATACGGCCTCCATCGCCCTCCCAATCCATGAAATCGGTGTAGTGGGTGTGTCCGCATAACACAATGGCGTTACGCCTGGCGAAAGCCTGACGAAAATGAAGGCGTGCCTGGGTGTTTGCCTCGGACGCTCCTCCGTGGAAGAACCAACGGCAACTGGTGATGTCTGGCGGAAGGACCGGGCCGTGGGTCATGACAAAGGTGTGGCGTGCTCCCTTGGTGTTGTCCAGAATGCGGTCAATTTCCTCATCGTCCGGATCGTTGAAATCTATGACAACAAAAGCGTCATCACCTATATTGAAACCGAAGGTGGTCTTAGTAACGGGCTTGCCTAACTCTTCTGACATGCGGACAGGCATGAAACTGTGGTAGGTTTTCTTGGCATCTGTCCCACGAATGTCGTGGTTGCCCACTACCGTGACGAAGGGCAGGCTCCCCATCTCACTTTTCATGCGTTCAAGTGCATCGGAGAGCATTTTCTTGTGGACTTCGCCGTTTCCGCAGTCGCCCTGGATGAGGTCGCCCATCTGCAGCACCATGCGGGTGTCCTTGTCTGCCAGGCTGGCAGCCCTTTTGAGCAGGCGGGGGCAACGGTCCTTCCACATGGATCCGTTGCGGGCAAACTCCGACAGGTGAGCCATGCTGATTTTTTCGGTATTCTTCAGGTATTCGGCATGATACACGCTGGACGGGTCAACATCGAAGTGTGTGTCGCCCAGAATAATCAGGGAATACTTCTTGTCTTTCTTTCCCTTGGCCCATACCGGCAAGGGGACAGAACTGATGCCGAGACCGACGATTCCTGTGGCCGATAGTGTCAAAAACTCTCTTCTGTTCATGTTCTTCTGTATCTGATGTATGGTTTGTTGCGTCAAAGGTAAACATTTTCTGTGAAAGGACAAACATTTTGGCTAATTATTTGCTCGACTGAGGAATTTCCCTTAATTTTGCGGTAGAAAAACCCATAGGTCCCATAGGTCCCATAGGCCCTATAAAAAAGAACAATATGAAAACTGTTTTTACCTTATTATTGCTTGCAGTAAGCCTGGCATCTCAGGCTGGCAGGATTATTACAGACTCGGTAGAGAGTAAGGTGTTGGGCGAGAAAGTATTGTACAATATCTATCTGCCCAATGGTTTTGATCGCAATTCCAAATTGTACCCTGTAGTATATCTGCTGCATGGTCTTAGTGACGACTACCGCGCCTGGCGTGACAAAGGACGTATGCAGGATGTGGCTGACGAACTGATTGAGTCGGGCGAGGCTTGCGAGATGATCATCGTGATGCCCAATGCCGGCGGACCCGATACGCATAATACCTGGAACGGCTACTTCAATATGCCGGGCTGGAACTACGAGGACTTCTTTTTCCAGGAGTTTGTTCCTGCCGTAGAAATGAAATACCATGCAGTGGGTGATAAAGGACACCGCGCTGTGATGGGTCTCTCTATGGGCGGTGGCGGTAGTACCGTCTATTGCCAGCGTCACCCCGATATGTTCAGCAGCTGCTATGCCATGAGCGCCTGGCTTGACAACCAAAATAATAATGTCGGGGTAGGGCAGGAGAAGGATAAACGCTACTACGTCAGTGAAGCAGTGAAGGAACATTCCGCCCTGCGCTTTGTGGAACAGGCTGACGATGAGACTAAGAAGCAACTTCGCACGGTGAAGTGGTTCTTTGACTGTGGTGACGATGACTTCCTCTTCGACCAGAGCGTACGGCTTCACCAACTGATGCGTAATGCCCGTATCAAGGATGAACTGCGCATCCGTAATGGTGTACACAACTGGGAGTACTGGCATCTGGCACTGAGAATGGCCCTGCCTTTCGCCTCCAGAAACTTTGAATAAAAAAGCCTCACCCCCCAGCCCCTCTCCGGGGAGAGGGGGCCAGATTGGCTATATAGACTGGATAAACCAGACAGACTGGATAAACCAGACAGACTGGATAAGCTGGATAGAATATGAAAAGAATAAATGTTTTTTTTGGGGTAGGCCTTCCCCTTCTCCTCCTCTCCTGCAACGGTAAACAAACCTTGGCAGATGTGGCTGAGGAGGATTCGCTGTGTATCGACACGGTGGCTACACTGGATGACGTGATGCTTTCCGACACATTGGCAGCAGAGCAGGACTCCCTGTTTCTGGATAGCCTGTATGATTAGCCAGATATTCCAGATTAGCCAGATGTTTTCGACCGGTCGGTTTTTGCACTTTAGTGCTTGTTTGTGCAAAATCGAATGCTAAATATTGTTAAAGTTGTATGTTTTTCGGCATTTTCTTCCCTTTTATTAGATAGGTAATAAGGTGTTATGGAAAATAATTCCTATCTTTGCACCCCGATTGGCACTAATGTGTCCAGTCCGTACTATTTTTGACTATAATACATAATATATAATATAAAAACAAAAACAAAATGCCTACAATTCAACAATTGGTAAGAAAAGGCCGCGTGGTTTTGGAGGACAAGAGCAAGAGCCCCGCACTGGACAGTTGTCCACAGCGTCGTGGTGTGTGTGTTCGTGTCTATACCACAACCCCCAAGAAGCCTAATTCAGCGATGCGTAAGGTCGCTCGTGTTCGTTTGACCAACTCTAATGAGGTCAACAGTTACATTCCCGGAGAGGGACACAACCTGCAGGAGCACAGTATTGTGCTGGTGCGTGGCGGTCGTGTTAAGGACCTCCCCGGTGTACGTTATCACATCGTCCGCGGTACATTGGATACTGCCGGTGTTGCTAACAGAACCCAGCGTCGTAGTAAGTACGGTGCTAAGCGTCCAAAGGCCGCTAAGAAGTAAAAATAGACTAAAGTGTAGAGTTGAGAGTGTAGAGTTGAAAGTCAGTTGAAATAGTGGATAGTTCAAAGTCTGAAGTTATAAACTGGTTAAACTCAAAGCTTAAAAACTGCCTCTAGACTCTAAACACTAAACTCTAAACTAAAGTCTGAAAGTATTAATCCGTTTTGGCTTGTAAACTAAGGTTGAGTAAATGCCTCGGAGGAGGTGTTGAAGAACGCAAGGTAAATGCAGCCCTAACACAAAACAAACAAAACAATGCGTAAAGCAAAACCAAAAAAGCGTATTATCCTTCCAGATCCCGTGTTCGGTGACGTGAAGGTGTCTAAGTTCGTAAACCATCTGATGTACGATGGTAAGAAGACTATCTCTTACGAGATTTTCTACAATGCACTTGAGATTGTTAAGACCAAGATGGCCAGTGAAGAGAAAGATGCCCTGACAATTTGGAAAGAGGCACTGGATAAGATTACTCCTCAGGTTGAGGTTAAGAGCCGTCGTATCGGTGGTGCTACATTCCAGGTTCCGACAGAAATCCGTCCCGACCGTAAGGAGAGCGTTTCTATGAAGAATATGATTGCCTTTGCTCGTAAGCGTGGCGGTAAGACCATGGCCGACAAGCTGGCAGCAGAAATCATGGATGCTTATAACGAACAGGGTGGTGCTTTCAAGCGTAAGGAGGATATGCACCGTATGGCTGAGGCTAACCGTGCATTTGCACACTTCCGCTTTTAAACATTAAAGATTCATTTCAAGATAACAAAGATGGCAAAACAAGATCTTCACTTGACCCGTAATTTCGGTATCATGGCTCACATCGATGCCGGCAAGACAACAACTTCAGAGCGAATTCTGTTCTACACGGGTAAGACACATAAAATTGGTGAGGTGCACGAAGGTGCTGCTACCATGGACTGGATGGAGCAGGAGCAGGAGCGTGGTATTACTATCACATCTGCTGCTACTACTGCTTACTGGAACTACAATGGTAACAAATATAAGTTCAACCTGATTGACACTCCGGGACACGTGGACTTTACCGCTGAGGTAGAGCGCTCTCTGCGTGTGTTGGACGGTGCCGTTGCCGCCTACTGTGCTGTAGGTGGTGTTGAGCCCCAGTCCGAGACCGTATGGCGTCAGGCCGACAAGTATAATGTGCCCCGTATGGGTTATGTAAACAAGATGGACCGCTCTGGTGCTGACTTCTTCGAGGTTGTCCGCCAGATGAGGGAAGTCTTGGGTGCTACTCCTGCTGTATTGGCAGTGCCCATCGGTGCAGAAGAGAACTTCAAAGGTATCGTTGACCTGCTGAAGATGAAGGCTATTCTGTGGCACGATGAGACCATGGGTGCTGAGTATGATGTGGAGGATATTCCAGCCGACATGGTTGACGAGTGCAACGAATGGCGTAGCAAGTTGGTTGAACAGGCTGCTGAACAGGATGAGGCCCTGATGGAGAAGTTCTTCGAGGATCCCGACAGCATCACAGAGGAAGAGATTATCGCTGCTATCCGTAAGGGTACACTGAATCTGACTCTGACTCCTATGACCTGCGGTTCTTCTTTCAAGAACAAAGGTGTGCAGACCTTGCTCGACTATGTTTGTATGTTCCTTCCCTCTCCTCTGGACACTCCCGTTATCAAGGGTACCAATCCTGAGACTGGCGAAGAGGAAGATCGTACTCCCAGCGAGGATGACCACACTGCTGCATTGGCATTCAAGATTGCAACAGACCCATACGTAGGTCGTCTGACCTTCTTCCGCGTTTATTCCGGTAAGATTTCTGCCGGCTCTTATGTATATAATGTACGTTCCGGAAAGAAGGAACGTATCAGCCGTATCTTCCAGATGCACTCTAACCACCAGAATCCTGTTGAGGAAATCGGTGCAGGTGATATCGGTGCAGGTGTAGGCTTCAAGGATATCCGTACCGGTGATACACTGGTTGACGATGAGGCACATCCCCTGCAGCTGGAGTCTATGGACTTCCCCGATCCCGTTATCGGTATCGCTGTAGAGCCCAAGACCCAGAAAGACCTGGATAAACTGTCTAACGGCTTGGCTAAGTTGGCCGAGGAGGATCCTACCTTCACCGTTAAGACTGACGAACAGAGCGGTCAGACCGTAATCAGCGGTATGGGTGAGCTCCACTTGGATATCATCATCGACCGTCTGAAGCGTGAGTTCAAGGTTGAGTGTAATCAGGGTAAGCCTCAGGTTAACTATAAGGAGGCTATTACTACAACCGTTAACCACCGTGAGGTTTACAAGAAGCAGTCTGGTGGTCGTGGTAAGTTCGCAGATATTATCGTTAATGTGGGTCCCGTTGACGAGGATTACAAGGAAGGCGGTCTGCAGTTTATCAACAGTGTAACCGGTGGTAATATTCCTAAGGAATTCATCCCCTCTGTACAGAAGGGCTTCGAGGCTGCCATGAAGAATGGTGTACTCGGCGGATTCCCCATGGATAGCCTGAAGGTTGAACTGCAGGATGGTAGCTTCCACCCCGTTGACTCTGACCAGCTCTCATTCGAACTGGCTGCCCAGATGGCTTACAAGGCATGCTGCGCTAAGGCTAAGCCTGTGCTGATGGAGCCCATCATGAAGCTGGAGGTTGTTACACCCGAGGAGAATATGGGTGATGTAATCGGTGACTTGAACAAGCGTCGCGGTCAGGTCGAGGGTATGGATACCACTCGTTCCGGTGCCCGTCTGGTTAAGGCTATGGTGCCTCTGGCAGAGATGTTCGGTTATGTTACCGCACTTCGTACCATTACCTCCGGTCGTGCAACAAGTTCAATGACCTACGATCACCACGCTCCCGTAAGCAGCAGTATTGCTAAGGCTGTACTGGAGGAGATCAAGGGAAGAGTGGATCTGGTGTAACCAGTTTATCTGGTTTATCCAGACAATCTAGTTAATCTAGACATTCTAGCCCATCCAGCTAATAGTAAACAGCGCTGCCGAGCAAATGACTCTTTGACAGCGTAAATAATACAAATAGTAAATTTAAAAACCGTAAATTAGAAAATGAGTCAGAAAATTAGAATCAAACTGAAGTCTTACGACCACAACTTGGTTGATAAGTCAGCTGAGAAGATTGTTAAGACTGTGAAGGTTACCGGCGCTATCGTTAGCGGTCCTATACCCCTTCCCACCCGTAAGAGAATCTTTACTGTTAACCGCTCTACCTTTGTAAACAAGAAGAGCCGTGAGCAGTTTGAATTGAGTTCTTTCAAGCGTCTGATTGACATTTACAGTTCTACAGAGAAGACTGTTGATGCTTTGATGAAGTTGGAGCTCCCCAGTGGTGTTGAGGTTGAGATTAAAGTGTAATCTCTCAAATTCTCT
Organism: uncultured Bacteroidales bacterium; assembly: GCA_902801485.1. Classification (GTDB taxonomy): domain Bacteria; phylum Bacteroidota; class Bacteroidia; order Bacteroidales; family Bacteroidaceae; genus Physcousia. The sequence goes on from CADCIP010000010.1 coordinate 103,013, forward strand.
AATATATCCGCCGCGCCTTGGTCTGAAAACCGAGGGGCGGCTTTTTTTACTAGAATGGCCAGATAAGCTAGATTAACCAGATAAACTAGGAAAAACACTCCTTTAATCATAAATAATGTTAAAAATGTTTGCGTATAAAAATAAAAATGTCTAACTTTGCAGTCGCAAAAGGCAAAGTTGCGCTGGTTTCGACTATTCAACTTGCTGAAATGGAAAGCTTTAGCCCCTTTTAAGAGGGAGTTTAAGGGTTCCCATTATGCGCGTATAAAATAGAATATAGTTATATATACATTATTAATATTATTAATTAGAAATGCCAGGATTAATTGGAAAGAAAATCGGAATGACTTCCGTATTCAGTGCCGAGGGTAAGAATGTACCATGCACTGTTATCGAATTGGGTCCTTGTGTTGTTACTCAGGTTAAGAGCGTAGAGAAGGACGGCTACAATGCTGTTCAGCTTGGTTTCGAAGATGCCAAGGAGAAGAATACTACTGCTCCTATGATGGGCCACTTTAAGAAGGCCGGAGTAACTCCCAAGAGACACTTGGCCGAGTTCACAAATTTTGATCAGGAGCTGAACCTGGGTGACACAGTCACCGTAGAGATGTTCGCTGACTGCAGTTTTGTTGATGTGATCGCCACAAGTAAAGGTAAAGGTTTCCAGGGTGTTGTAAAACGTCACGGTTTCGGCGGTGTTGGTCAGGTGACCCACGGTCAGGACGACCGTCTGCGTAAGCCCGGTTCAATTGGTGCCTGTTCATACCCCGCAAAGGTGTTCAAGGGTATGCGTATGGGTGGCCAGATGGGCAACGAGAGAGTTACCACTCACAACCTTCAGGTGTTAAAAGTGATTCCTGAGCACAACCTCCTTTTGATTAAGGGTAGTGTTCCAGGTTACAAAGGTTCAATTGTAAGTGTTATCAAGTAATGGAAATTAGTGTATTGAATATTAAGGGTCAGGAAACTGGTCGTAAGGTTTCTCTGAACGATGCGATTTACGCTATTGAACCCAACGATCACGCAATCTATCTCGACGTTAAGTTGCTGATGGCAAACAAGCGTCAGGGTACTGCAAAGTCAAAGGAGAGAAGCGAAATAAGTGGTTCAACTCGTAAGCTGGGTCGCCAGAAAGGTGGTGGCGGTGCCCGTCGTGGTGATATCAACTCACCCGTATTGGTAGGTGGTGCCCGTGTGTTCGGTCCCCAGCCCCGTGACTATGGTTTCAAGCTGAACAAGAAGGTTCGTCAGTTGGCTCGTAAGTCTGCTTTGGCTTACAAGGCACAGGAGAATGCTATTGTTGTTGTTGAGGACTTCTCACTGGAAGCTCCCAAGACAAAGTCAATGGTTGAAATCATCAATAATCTTAAAGTTAATGGCAAGAAGAGTCTCTTCGTTACCCCAGGCGCTGATAAAACAGTTTATCTGTCTGCCCGTAACCTGGAGCGCGTTAATGTTACAGCAGCCAATGCACTGAACACATACAATGTGCTGAATGCAGACGTGATGGTTGTAGCCGAAAGCGCACTGAATGTTATTGACGCAAACTTAACCAAATAAGGAGTCAGAACAACTATGGCATACATTATTAAACCATTGGTCACTGAGAAGATGACCGGTATCACAGAGAAGCAGAACAAGTTCGGCTTCATTGTACGCCCTGACGCTAACAAGATTGAGATTAAGAAAGAGGTTGAGGCTCAGTACAATGTTACCGTAACAGATGTCAATACCTGCATTTACGCCGGTAAGAACAAGAGCCGTTATACCCGTTCTGGTCTGCTGAAGGGTCGTACAAACGCCTTTAAGAAGGCTATTGTAACCTTGAAGGAAGGCGATGTAATTGATTTTTATAGCAACATTTAATAAGAAATGGCAGTACGTAAATTTAAGCCCACTACACCGGGCCAAAGACACAAGATTATAGGTACCTTCGAGGAAATTACTGCATCGGTACCTGAGAAGTCTCTCGTTTGCGGTAAGCGTAGCAGCGGTGGTCGTAACAACGTAGGTAAGATGACCATGCGCTACATTGGTGGCGGACACAAGAAGAAGTTCCGTTTCATTGACTTCAAGCGTGAGAAGGATGGTGTTCCAGCAATTGTAAAGACAATCGAGTATGATCCTAACCGTTCAGCTCGTATTGCACTTCTTTACTATGCTGATGGTGAAAAACGTTATATTATTGCTCCCAACGGTTTGACAGTAGGTACCACTGTGATGAGCGGTGCCGAGGCTGCTCCCGAAGTTGGTAATGCTCTGCCCCTGCAGAACATCCCCGTCGGTACTGTAATACACAACATCGAGCTTCGTCCCGGTCAGGGCGCTCTCCTTGTTCGTTCCGCTGGTAACTTTGCTCAGTTGACTTCTCGTGAGGGTCGTTACTGTGTTATCAAATTGCCTTCTGGCGAAACCCGCCAGATCCTCAGTGCCTGCAAGGCCACTGTAGGTAGCGTTGGTAATTCAGATCATGCTCTGGAAAGCTCTGGCAAGGCAGGTCGTTCACGTTGGATGGGTCGTCGTCCTCACAACCGTGGTGTTGTAATGAATCCTCATGATCATCCCATGGGTGGTGGTGAAGGACGTCAGTCTGGAGGTCATCCTCGTTCACGTAAGGGCTTGTACGCTAAGGGTCTCAAGACTCGTGCTCCAAAGAAGCAGTCCAACAAGTATATTATCGAGAGATGTAATAAGTAACCTTAAAGTTAGCTAGAGTAAATTATGAGTCGTTCATTAAAGAAAGGTCCGTATATTGAGGTTAGTCTTGAGAAGAAGATCCTGGCTATGAATGAGAGTGGAAAGAAGAACGTGGTTAAGACTTGGTCTCGCGCTTCAATGATTTCACCTGACTTCGTAGGTCATACGGTGGCCGTTCACAACGGAAATAAGTTTATTCCTGTTTATGTTACTGAGAATATGGTTGGACATAAGCTGGGTGAGTTCGCTCCTACCCGTAAGTTCGGTGGCCATGCTGGTAACAAGAAAAAGTAAGCAGGCAAAAGTTTGTTCAATATTAGAGTAATAATATAATGGGAAAAAGAAAGAAATTAGCTGCTGACGCCAGAAAGGAAGCACGCAAGGCCCAGAGTTTTGCAAAGCTCAATAATGTGCCCTCTTCTCCCCGCAAGATGAGATACGTGGTTGATTTGGTACGCGGCATGGAGGTAAACAGAGCACTTGGCACACTGAAGTTCTGTGTAAAGGCTGCAAGTGCAGATGTAGAGAAGGTTCTGCGTTCTGCTATTGCTAACTGGGAACAGAAAAATGAGCGCAAGGCTGAAGATGGTGAACTTTTCATCACCAAAATCTATGTGAATGAAGGCGCTACATTAAAGCGCATGAGACCAGCTCCTCAGGGTCGTGGTTATAGAATCCGTAAACGTTCTAACCACGTGACTTTGTTCGTCGACACTAAGAAAGATTAAATGTAAAAGTATGGGACAGAAAGTTAATCCTATAAGCAACCGTTTGGGAATTATTCGCGGTTGGGATTCCAATTGGTTTGGTGGCAAGAACTTCGGTGATTCTATTCTCGAGGATAGCAAAATCCGTAAGTATCTGAATGCTCGTCTGGGTGACGCAAGCATTTCCAGAATTGTCATTGAGCGTACACTGAAAATGGTAACCATTACCGTTTGTACTGCTCGTCCAGGTCTGATCATCGGAAAGGGTGGCGAAAAAGTAGATGGCCTGAAGGAAGAGTTGAAGAAGTTGACCGACAAGGATATTCAGATTAATATCTTTGAGGTTAAGAAACCTGAGTTGGACGCTGTAATCGTAGCAAACAACATCGCTCGCCAGGTAGAGGGTAAGATTTCTTACCGTAGAGCTATCAAAATGGCTGTTGCTAACTCTATGCGTGCCGGTGCTGAAGGTATCAAAGTCCAGATCTGTGGTCGTTTGAACGGTGCAGAAATGGCACGTAGCGAAATGTTCAAGGAGGGTCGTACTCCCCTGCATACACTTCGCGCAGATATCGATTTCTGCCAGGCAGAGGCTTTGACCAAGGTTGGTATTCTGGGTATCAAAGTATGGATTTGCCGCGGTGAGGTTTATGGCAAGAAGGATCTTGCTCCTAACTTCGCTCAGCAGAAGGAGAACAGAGGCAACTTCGGTGGTAACGGTGGAAAGAATTTCCGTCGTAAGAAGAATAACAATAATCGCTAAACATTAGATTATCATGTTACAACCAAAAAGAACTAAATATAGAAGACCGCAAAAGAACGGTGCCAAAGGCAACGCAATGCGCGGCAATCAACTGGCTTTCGGCTCCTTTGGTATCAAGTCACTTGATACACACTGGATTACAGCCCGTCAGATTGAGGCAGCTCGTGTGGCTATGACTCGTTACATGCAGCGTGAAGGTCAGAGTTGGATTCGTATCTTCCCTGACAAGCCAATCACAAAGAAGCCTGCCGATGTACGTATGGGTAAGGGTAAGGGAGATCCTGTAGGATATGTATTCCCCATCACCCCCGGACGTATTATTTTCGAGATTGAGGGTGTTTCATACGAGATTGCCAAGGAGGCTTTACGCCTGGCTGCTCAGAAGCTGCCCGTAACAACGAAGTTTATTGTAAGACGTGATTACGACAAAAACGCATAATTATGAAGTACGCTGAAATTAAGGATATGAGCGCTGCTGATTTGGCAGAGCGCATAGAGGCAGAGAAGGCTAACTATCAGCAGATGAAGCTGAACCATGCAGTATCTCCGCTGGAGAACAATTCTAAGATTAAGGCCGCACGTCGTGATGTTGCTCGTCTTATGACTGCACTTCGCCAAAGTGAACTTAACAAATAATAAATGGTCTTGAACATGGAAGCAAGAAATTTAAGAAAGACTAGAACGGGTGTCGTAGTAAGCGAAAAAATGGATAAGACCATTGTTGTAGCTGCTAAGTTCAAGGAGAAGCACCCTATTTATGGTAAGTTCGTTAGCAAGACGAAGAAATACCATGCTCATGACGAGCAGAACGATTGTCACAAGGGTGATACCGTGTTGATAATGGAAACACGTCCTCTGAGCAAGACTAAGAGATGGAGAGTAGTAGAAATCGTAGAAAGAGCTAAGTAATTATGATACAGGCAGAATCTAGATTAGTTGTTGCAGACAATAGCGGTGCTAAGGAATGTGCATGTATTCGCGTTCTCGGTGGTACTCGCCGTCGCTATGCGTCTGTAGGTGATGTGATTGTTGTCGCTGTGAAGAGCGTAATCCCTTCAAGCGAAATTAAGAAAGGTGCAGTATCTAAGGCCCTGATTGTACGTACTAAGAAGGAAGTCCGTCGTGCTGATGGCTCCTACATTCGTTTTGATGATAACGCCTGCGTTCTTCTGAACAATGCCGGCGAATTGCGCGGTAGTCGTATTTTCGGTCCTGTAGCTCGTGAGTTGCGTGCCGCCAACATGAAGGTGGTATCACTCGCACCTGAGGTTCTTTAATCAAAATAAGAGTTAAAGTAATGAATACGTTACACATTAAGAAAGGCGATACAGTTTACGTAAACTCTGGCAACAATAAAGGCCAGACTGGTAAAGTGTTGGAGGTTCTCGTAAAGGAGAAACGCGCCATTGTTGAGGGTGTTAATAAGGTGAAGAAGAGCCAGAAGCCCAGTGCCAAGTACCCTCAGGGTGGAATTGTTGAGATGGAGGCTCCCATTCAAGTTTCAAAGCTGAACCCAGTTGTTGACGGCAAGGCCGTTCGCTCTAATGGTAAGGCTAGAAAGGTAACTGTTAAATAAAGGAGATCTAAACAATGGCAAATACAGCAAGCCTTAAGAAAGAATATGCAGAGCGCATAGCTCCTGCATTGATGAAGCAATTCAATTATTCTTCTTCTATGCAGATCCCCGTACTGAAGAAGATTGTTATTAATCAGGGTCTTGGTATGGCAACCGCCGATAAGAAGATTATCGATGTTGCTATTAACGAGATTTCTGCCATTACCGGTCAAAAGGCAGTAGCTACCGTTTCCAAGAAGGACGTGGCTAACTTCAAACTTCGTAAGAAGATGCCTATCGGTGTAATGGTAACCCTGCGTCGTGAGAGAATGTACGAATTCCTGGAGAAGTTGGTTCGCGTGGCTCTGCCCCGTATCCGTGACTTCAAGGGTATTGAGAGTAAGCTTGACGGACGTGGTAACTATACCCTGGGTATTCAGGAGCAGATTATCTTCCCTGAAATCAACATCGATACCATCGATCGTATCCTGGGTATGAACATCACTTTCGTTACCACAGCTAAGACTGACGAGGAGGGTTATGCTCTGCTCAAAGAGTTCGGTCTTCCTTTTAAGAACGCTAAAAACGACTAATTGATATGGCAAAAGAATCAATGAAGGCCCGCGAGGTTAAAAGAGCTAAACTCGTGGCTAAATATGCAGAAAAGCGTGCAGCGTTGAAGAAGATTGTTAACACTGGTGATCCTGTTGAGGCTTTTGAGGCAGCTCAGAAGTTACAGGCTATTCCCCGTAATGCTAACCCCATCCGTCTTCACAACCGTTGCAAGATAACTGGTCGTCCAAAGGGTTATATCCGCCTGTTCGGTCTCTCACGTATTCAGTTCCGTGAGATGGCTTCAGCCGGTTTGATTCCTGGCGTAAAGAAAGCAAGCTGGTAATTATATTTTTTAATATTGTCGGGAGCGCCCCGATTAATTAAATCAATTTTTAAAATGACAGATCCAATAGCAGATTATTTGACGAGATTGCGTAACGCAATTCAGGCTAAGCACAGAGTTGTTGATGTGCCTGCGTCAAATTTGAAGAAGGAAATCACAAAGATCCTCTTCGAGAAGGGATATATCCTGAACTATAAGTTCGTCGAGGATGGCCCTCAGGGTTCAATTAAGATTGCCTTGAAGTATGATGCCGCTAACAAGGTGAATGCTATCAAGAAGCTAATCAGAGTATCCACTCCTGGTATGCGTAAGTACACAGGTTACAAGGATATGCCGAGAGTTATTAATGGTTTGGGTATTGCAATTATATCCACTTCCAAGGGTGTTATGACGAACAAGGAAGCTTCCGACCTGAAGATTGGCGGTGAGGTTCTTTGCTACGTATATTAATGTAGGGAGGATAAGTTTATGTCTAGAATAGGTAAATTGCCCATTAACATTCCCGCAGGTGTTACCGTAAAGGTAGGCGAGGGTAATGTTGTTACCGTAAAAGGTCCAAAAGGCGAAATGACCCAGACTGTTGATCCTTCTATCAAGATTAACTTTTCTGACGCCGAGATTACTTTCGAGATTGATGAGAAAAACGATACCGTTGAAACAAAGCAGAAGCAGGCTTTCCATGGCTTGTATCGCTCTCTGATTAACAACATGGTTGTTGGTGTTTCTCAGGGTTACAAGAAGGAAATGGAATTGGTCGGTGTAGGTTATCGTGTAAGCAATCAGGGCAACCTGCTTGAATTTGCACTGGGTTACACTCACCCCATTTTGATTCAGCTGCCTTCTGAAATCAAAGTTGAGACTAAGTCTGAAAGAAACCAGAATCCTCTTATCATTCTGGAGTCTTGCGACAAACAATTGTTAGGCCAGGTTTGTGCTAAAATTCGTTCTTTCCGTAAGCCTGAACCTTATAAGGGTAAGGGTATTCTGTTCGTTGGTGAGCAGATTCGTAGAAAGTCTGGTAAGTCTGCCGGTGCTAAGTAACATTAAAACTGTAAGATCATGACAAGTAAATTAGAAAGACGAATTAAGATTAAGTACAGAGTACGTAATAAGATTTCTGGTACTGCTGAGCGTCCTCGCATGTCAGTTTTCAGAAGCAACAAGCAGATATACGTACAGATTATTAACGATTTGACTGGTACTACACTGGTTTCTGCATCTTCACTTGGTATGGAAACATGTCCTAAGAAGGAGCAGGCTGCCAAGGTAGGTGAGTTGGCTGCCAAGAAGGCTTTGGAAGCTGGTATTACCTCTGTAGTATTTGATCGTAACGGTTATCTGTATCATGGTAGAGTTAAGGAAGTTGCAGATGCAGCACGTAACGGTGGACTTAAATTCTAAAGATTATGGCAATTAAAAAAGTTAAGATAAATAGCGATATCGAGTTGAAGGACAGATTGGTTGCTATCAATCGTGTAACAAAGGTCACCAAGGGTGGTCGTACCTTCACTTTCTCTGCCATCGTAGTTGTTGGTAACGAGAATGGTATTATCGGTTGGGGTCTTGGTAAGGCCGGCGAAGTTACCGCAGCCATCGCCAAGGGTGTTGAGTCTGCCAAGAAGAATTTGGTTCAGGTTCCTGTCCTGAAGGGTACAGTTCCCCATGAGGCAACTGCTAAGTTCGGTGGTGCTGAGGTTCTGATTATGCCTGCTTCTACCGGTACTGGTGTCGTAGCCGGTGGTGCTATGCGTGCCGTTCTTGACAGTGTGGGTGTAACAGACTGTCTGGCTAAGTCAAAGGGTTCTTCTAACCCCCATAACTTGGTTAAGGCAACCATTGCAGCTCTTTGTGAGATGCGTGATGCTAAAACAGTTGCCGCTAACCGTGGCATTAGTGTTGAAAAAGTATTTAGAGGATAAGGAGGAAATAAATTATGGCAACTATTAAGGTTAAACAAGTTAGAAGCAGAATTCATGCTCCTCGTACTCAGAAGGCCACTCTTGATACACTTGGTTTGAGAAAAATGAATCAGGTTGTCGAGGTTGAGGATACCCCTTCTACCCGTGGTCTTATTAATACTGTTCATCACTTGGTAAAAGTGATTGACTAATTTGAAATCAACATTTAATTGAATTTAAGTTATGAAATTAAATAATTTGAAACCCGCAGCTGGTGCTACTCATAGCCGTAGAAGATTAGGTCGTGGACCTGGTTCTGGTTTGGGCGGTACTTCTACACGTGGTCACAAGGGAGCCAAGGCCCGTTCTGGTTATAAGAAAAAGATCGGTTTTGAGGGTGGTCAGATGCCTTTGCAGCGTCGTCTGCCTAAGTTCGGATTCAAGAATATCAATCGCATAGAATATCAGGCAGTAAACCTTTCTTCAATTCAGGCTTTGGCTGAGAAGAATAATCTTACAAAGATCGGTGTTGAGGAATTAGCTGCTGCCGGTCTGATAAATGCAAAGGGCTTGGTTAAGATTTTGGGCAATGGCAAACTGACCGCTAAGGTTGATGTTGTTGCAAATGCTTTCTCAAAGTCTGCAGAGGCAGCTATTCAGGCTGTAGGTGGAACCGCTACTAAATTGTAATTCTGATGAAGAAGTTTATAGAAACTCTTAAGAACATATGGCGTGTTGAGGATTTGAGAACTCGAATCCTCATCACCCTTGCTTTTGCTGCAATGTACCGTTTCGGTTCATTCATTGTGTTGCCCGGTATCAACCCTGAGGCCTTAACAGCACTGCGTGAGCAGACCAATACGGGACTTATGTCTCTGTTGAATATGTTCTCTGGAGGAGCTTTCTCCAATGCTTCTATCTTTGCATTGGGAATCATGCCTTACATCTCTGCATCAATTGTTATTCAGTTGTTTGCTTTCGTTGTACCTTATTTCCAGAAGTTACAGCGTGAGGGCGAGAGCGGGCGCAGAAAAATGAATCAGTACACTCGTTATCTGACCATTATCATTCTGCTTTTCCAGGCTCCTTCCTATCTTATTAACTTGCGTATGCAGTCTGCTGGTGCCCTGAATCCTTCTTTGGACTGGACATTGTTTATCCTGTCAAGTTCTATCATTCTTGCTGCAGGTAGCATGTTCATCCTCTGGATTGGTGAGCGTATCACCGACAAGGGTATCGGTAACGGTGTTTCTCTCATCATTATGTTGGGTATTATTGCTCGCTTGCCAGGTGCATTCGGACAAGAGGTGACAAACCGTCTGTCCAACATGGCTGGTGGTGGTCTTGTTATGGGTATTATTGAGCTGATGCTCTTGTTCGTTGTTGTACTGGCTGCTATCATGTTGGTTCAGGGAACACGCAAGGTGCCCGTACAGTATGCAAAGCGTATGTATGCCGGTCAGCAGGTAGGCGGTGTTCGTCAGTATATCCCTTTGAAGGTGTTTGCTGCTAACGTAATGCCTATCATCTTTGCACAGGCTATTATGTTCATTCCTATTACTTTGTTGGGACTGCTGTCTGACGGACAGAGTGCTTCACCTGTTCTGATGGCTTTGTCTGACCATACAAGTTGGGCATATAACCTGGTATTTGCATTGCTGATTATCGCCTTTACCTATTTCTACACTGCTATTACGCTGAATCCTACTCAGATGGCTGAGGATATGAGACGTAACAACGGCTTCATTCCCGGTGTCCGTTCCGGTAGCGATACAGCTAAGTACATTGATAGAATTATGGACCACATCACACTGCCCGGTTCTCTGTTCCTGGCAGCTATTGCATGTATGCCCGCGTTTGCAGGTTTGTTGAAAGTTACGCCTGAGTTTGCTCAGTTCTTCGGAGGTACATCACTCTTGATTCTGGTTGGTGTTGTATTGGATACGCTCCAGCAGATTGAGAGCCATTTGTTGATGAGACATTATGATGGTCTTTTGAGCTCTGGTAGAATTCATGGCAGGTCTGGTATCTCTGGTCATTAAGATTTATAAATGATCTTTCTAAAGACAGAGGATGAGATAGAATTGATGCGTGCTGCCAACCTGTTGGTCGGTGACACATTGGCTGAAATCGCTAAGATGATTAAGCCCGGTGTTACAACCGCGCAGATGAACAGCGTAGCAGAAGAGTATATTCGTGATCACGGAGCAGTGCCCACCTTCCTGGGTTTTCCCAATCCCCATGGTGGACCGTTTCCTGCAGCAATCTGCACATCAGTAAATGATGTTGTAGTGCATGGAGTTCCTAACGATACACCACTGGAGGAGGGTGACATTGTTTCGGTTGATTGCGGGACTTTATTGAACGGATTTAATGGTGACTCATGTTACACATTCTGTGTAGGTGAGGTGTCGGAAGAGGTGAAGGCCTTGCTGAAGACAACCAAAGAATCATTATATAAAGGAATAGAGGCCGCCTTACCCGGTAAGCGAATCGGTGACATAGGTGCCTCGGTACAAGAGCACTGCACAAAGGCAGGCTATGGAGTTGTAAGAGAATTTGTCGGTCACGGAATCGGTAGGGAAATGCATGAGGAGCCTCCAGTACCAAACTATGGCAGAAGAGGTAACGGCCCGATGATAAAGAACGGTATGTGCATAGCCATCGAACCCATGATAACAATGGGAGAACCAGCGGTATATATGATGCCGGACAGGTGGACCATAAAAACGCGTGACGGAAAGTTCGCAGCTCATTACGAGCATACAATTGCAATCCATAACGGAAAGTTTGATATTTTATCATCATTCGAAAACATAGAAAGAGAATTGAATAAGAATTAAGTATGGCAAAACAGGCTGTAATAGAACAAGACGGTGTAATTGTTGAGTCTCTCTCCAACGCAATGTTCCGCGTTGAACTGGAGATCGGTCAGAAGATAATCTGCAATATCTCAGGAAAGATGAGAATGCATTACATTAAGATACTACCTGGAGATAAGGTAAAAGTTGAAATGTCACCTTATGATTTGACAAAGGGCCGCATTGTATTTAGATATAAATAAAACATCAATATGAAAACAAGAGCTTCTTTAAAGAAACGTACCCCAGAATGTAAGATAGTTCGTCGCAAGGGTCGTTTGTATGTTATTAACAAGAAAAACCCCAAGTACAAAATGCGTCAGGGTTAATCATTATTGCAAAAAGAAAAAGTTTTAGTATATGGCAATTAGAATTGTTGGTGTAGATTTACCTCAGAATAAAAGAGGTGAAATTGCTTTGACCTACATTTATGGTATAGGTCGTAGTAGCTCAGGCAAGATCTTGGAGAAAGCCGGTGTCGATAAGGACAAGAAGGTTTCTGATTGGACTGATGACGAGGCCGGTAAGATTCGTGAGATTATTGGCGCTGAATACAAAGTTGAAGGTGATCTTCGTTCAGAGGTCACAATGAACATAAAGCGTCTGATGGATATCGGTTGCTATCGTGGTGTTCGTCATCGTAACGGTTTGCCCGTTCGTGGTCAGAGTACAAAGAACAATGCTCGTACACGTAAGGGTAAGAAGAAGACTGTTGCAAATAAGAAAAAGGCTACTAAATAATAAATGATATGGCAAAGAAAACAGTTGCTGCAAAGAAGAGAAACGTAAAGGTTGACGCAATGGGTCAGCTGCACGTTCATAGCTCGTTCAATAATATTATTGTATCTTTGGCTAATAGCGAGGGTCAGGTTATTTCCTGGTCATCAGCTGGAAAGATGGGTTTCCGCGGTTCAAAGAAGAATACTCCCTATGCTGCACAGATGGCAGCTCAGGATTGTGGAAAGACAGCTTACGATTTGGGTTTGCGCAAGGTTAAGGCGTATGTTA